>VOPT01000051.1 GCA_009594865.1 Nitrospira sp.
GGAGAGATTTGAGTGGGGAGATCTGAGCAAGCCCACCACGTTGCAGGGCCGTGTGATCATTTTGGACCCGTATGATGAGGCAGTGTGGCTCAACATCGCGGTGTTCGGTGGCAACGCCGAAAGTGGATTGTGGTGGCAGCGAGTCCATCCCGGAAAGAACCTCAAGTTCTATCCGGCGGACAAAAACGTGTGGGAGCAGTTGAAGTCCATGGCCCGTGCTCATTCCGGCCCGGCTGCGGCGAAGGAAGTTCCTCCTGGATCCCCGACCACCTTGGTGGAGTTTGTGGCCCAGGAGACCGAGCAGAATCATCGCGTGATTACGTCGGTGAAGAAGCTCAATGACAATGCTGGCGAAATGGGTAAGCCAAAGAGCATCTCCGCACTGCGTTTGAAGGAGTGTGAAGGGAAGACGGAAGTGGATGCTCCTTGCCACGCTGCGAAGACGTTGTTGAACACTTCGCCGAAGACTCCAGATGGAGCCATGTTGCCACTTCAATACGATGTGCTCTTACCGGATGGCAAGCCGCTGGCCAACCTGATTCCTTGGACTGCCAAGTACAATCAGGGTAGCAAACACTAAGTTCCAGCGCGTTATTGCGCGTGAAAGAAGGCGACACTCCGAAAGGGGTGTCGCCTTTTTCTTTATCCGGGTTCGTGGGTCTTAAACAGTTTGACGGAGAACGCTATTCGCTCAGAAGCCGTTGTTGCAATGCAGCGAGTCGGTTCAGGGCATCGAGGGGTGTCATAGAGAAAAGGTCCATCTGTCGGACTTCTTCCAGGATGGGATGAGGTGCCGGCAAAGTGGAATCAAACTGAAGGGCCTGCTGAGTTTCAAGAATGGGACGCGGAGATGTCGTCGACTCCAGTTGGGCAAGGACCGCCTTGGCTCGCTGTATGACCGTCTCCGGAAGACCCGCCAGTTGAGCGACATGGATGCCATAGCTACGATCAGCCCCTCCCTGGACGATCTTGCGAAGAAATAAGACTTTTCCCTCGCGTTCCTTCACCGCCACAGAATAATTCGTAATCCCTGTTCGCAGCCCTTCCAATTGGGTCATTTCATGATAGTGAGTGGCGAAGAGCGTGCGGGCTCCGAGACGCTGGGGGTCCTGGATGAACTCCGCAATGGCCCAGGCAATGCTCAGTCCGTCGTAGGTGCTGGTCCCGCGGCCGATTTCATCCAGCAGAATCAAGCTACGCGCTGTCGCACAGTTGAGGATATGAGCTGATTCGGTCATCTCCACCATAAAGGTGCTTTGGCCGCCGGCAAGATTGTCTGACGCACCCACCCGCGTAAAGATACGATCAACCAATCCGATCCTGGCCTCGGCTGCGGGAACGAAGCTCCCGATCTGCGCCATCAAGGTGATGAGTGCCACCTGCCGAAGATAGGTGCTTTTTCCCGCCATATTGGGGCCTGTCAAAATATGAAGGTGGCTCGTGTGTAGATCCAGGTGTGTGTCGTTGGGAATAAATCCCCCGGAGAGATCGAGGCGCTCGACGACAGGGTGGCGGCCTTGCTTGATGTGGAGTACGTCACCCGCATCGATGGTCGGCCGCGAATACCGGTTCAATCCGGCGATTTCTGCGAGCGCTGTAAGGACATCCAAAACAGCCAGCCTGCGACTGATGTCTTGCATGCGCGCAGTTTCAGCGGCGAGATCTGTTCGGAGCTGTTCGAACAGCGATTGCTCAAGTGCCATGAGTTTGGCATCGGCTCCAGTAACCCGTTCCTCCAGTTCCTTCAGCTCAGCGGTCATAAAGCGCTCGGCATTGACTAGCGTCTGCTTTCGAATATAGTCGGGTGGAACCTTTCCCAGATTGGCCTTCGTGAGCTCGATGTAATATCCGAAGACCTGGTTGTAGCGGATTTTCAGGGACTCGACCCCGGTCCGGTCGCGTTCCTTGGCCTCTAGTCCGGCAATCCACCCCTTCCCTTCGCGACTGGCTTTACGAAGTTCGTCCACGTCCGGATGATATCCGTCCTTCAAAATGCCCCCATCGCGGAGTGAAATCGGAGCATCGGGAAGAATGGATTGCTCAATGCGCTCATACAGATCTTGTGCGTTATCCCAGGAAGCCGCGAGATCTGCGAGAAGCGCGGCCTGAAGCGGAGAGAGTTCAGCCTGAATGGCGGGCAGGGAGGATAACGAGAGTTTCAAGGCCAACAGGTCGCGTGGATTCGCCACTCCGAGAGAGATTCGGCTGCACAGTCGAGAAATATCCTGGACGGTTCGTAGCGCGGTTCGCAATCGAACCCGTGGCTCGATGCTCTTTTTGAGCTCATCAACGGCGGTGAGGCGCGCTTCGATAGGAGCACAGCTGATCAATGGGCGCAGGAGCCACTCGCGAAGCAGCCGGCTACCCATAGCGGTGATTGTGCGATCGAGGACGCCTAACAATGTGTACGGGGAGCGGCTAGTTGGCGCTTCGTCCCAGCGGCCTGCAGGTTTGACGAGTTCCAAATTTCGGATGGTGACGCTATCCAGATGCATGGCGTCGTGGGACTGTCTCACCCGCAGCTGTCGGATATGATCAAGCGAGGCCGAGGGCTGCGTCTCCCTGACATAGCGCAACACGGCCGCTCCGGCTTGAATGCCTACTGTGAGCTGATGGCACCCGAAGGCGTCCAGCGAATGCACATGAAAATGTTCCTGAAGCATGGAGCGGCCGGTGTCCAACTCAAACCAAAGCGCCGGTTGTGCGCAACAACGAGGTCCCGTCAATTCAGCCATCCAGGACTGTTCACCCGGTGTACTCCCTTCGGCATACAGCAACTCTTTCGGGTCAAGCCGAGCGAGTTCGTCCATGAGAGCGATCTTGGCTTGTGAGCCATGAAATTCACAGAGCCAGTATTCTCCCGTGGAGACCTCAAGCGTCGCGAGTCCGAACGAACAGGCTGCGGGTTCGTGGCCCGCAGGGCGCAGGCGCGTGGCCACAGCTGCCAGGACATTGGATTCCGAGGAGGGGAGGAATTCGCTATCAATCAGGGTGCCGGGAGTATAAAGACGGACGACCTCCCGTCGGACTAGTCCCTTGGCCAGTTTCGGGTCTTCGACTTGTTCGCAAAGGGCGACCGTTCGACCCGCGCGCAGGAGCTTGGCGATATAATTGGTTGCGGCATGATACGGGACGCCGCACAGTGGAATTGGAGTTTCGCTGGATTTATCCCGGGATGTCAGGGCAATCGAGAGAAGCTTGGAGGCTTCGATCGCGTCTTCCTGAAACATTTCATAGAAGTCGCCCACCCGGAAAAACAGAATCGCATCACGGTAGGCCTGTTTAATCTCGCGGTACTGCCGCATCAACGGCGTGCCGTCAGCCTCACCCATCGACCGGTTCTCCCTCAGCAGGGATGTCTGAGGAGGTCCCGACGCGCCGGGCGGCTTTATCGAGCGCCTGGCGCAGCCGTTCCAGATCGACTTCGGCTTCCTGCAAGGCTTTGGTTTTTCGTCGGAGTTCGATGCGTCCGCGGACCCAGGCGGGGAAAAGCAGAATGCCGGACACCAGCAGGCCGACGCCGAAAGCAGCGAGGATCGGCTTATAGATCAGAATCGATGCCGATCGAAGGCCGAAGAAATACCGGAGGGTGACCTCCTGTTCTTGATTCTGAAGGAAGAACGACAGCGCAAGCAGCAGTACCGTCCCGACCAATATCAAGCGGATCAATGCGAGGCCCTCCTTGGCCGAGGGTCATTGTACACGGGTTTGTGAAACCACTCTAGTGGGACGACGCGCCGACCTGCGGGAGCGAAGGGCGAGAAGGAGGCGGGACGCAGACGGCCCTGTGGCTGTGAGCACCGCCTGTCGCGCAGATGGGGGGCGATGTGTGAGGTGGATCTCGAGCCGGTCATTCGGGAGCCCTGCGCCCCAGCGTTCGGCCCATTCGATCGCAAGGACGGCATATCCGTCTACGTAGTCACCCAGCCCCGTGTTGTCGAGTTGTGCGGCCGTGAGCCGATATAAATCCGTATGGATCAAGGGCAGGCGCCCCCGGTATTCGTGGATCAAGGTAAAGGTCGGACTACTCACAGCCATTGGTTCCGCACCGAGTCCATCGGCGATCCCTCGAACCAGTGACGTTTTTCCGGTTCCCATCTCTCCGAATAGGGCCACGACTTCACCACCCTCAAAGAGAAGGCCCAGATATCGCCCCAGCCGATGAGTCTGTTGCCGGGAACGAAGTACCGTTTTCCAGGGTTTGGTGACAACGGGAGGCCCTGCCTTCTTCTGCCGGACAGATGAAGCGGTCGATCGTTTAGGGGCGCGTGGTTGGGGCGATGGCATGGGAAATATGGCGAATCAGATCGCGGGCAATCATGCCGGCCTGGCCGAGTTGCTGTGCGGCGAGATCTCCGGCAAGGCCATGAAAGTAGGTGGCGGCACAGGCGGCGTCCCAGGGAGCCACCCCTTGGGCGAGCAACCCGCCGACCATGCCGGTCAGCACATCTCCGGTTCCTGCGGTGGCCATTCCTGGATTACCCGTCGGACAGATCGCCGCCACTCCATCCGGTCTGGCAATGACGGTTCGGGCTCCTTTGAGGACGACGAACACGCCGCGTTCACGCGCGAAGCGCGTCGCCGTGCCGAGGCGATCTTCATTCACGGACTGGGTGGTTGCCTCCGCTTCGAGTCTGGCCATTTCTCCGGGATGAGGCGTGATGATCGGGGGGCGAGGGCATTCCGTCAGCAAGGAGGCCTTTCCCGCCAGGGCGTTAAGCGCATCAGCATCGAGCACGCACGGCTTGTCGATGCGCTTCACGAATTCTTGGACCAAATCGACAGTCTCCGGATGCGTCGTCAGCCCAGGCCCGATCGCGACGGCATCGCGGGATCCCGCGAATGCGAGTAGGCGATCCAGGCCTGAACGGGCAAAGGTCCGTGCCTTTGTTTCCGGCATCGGCAAGGTCATGGTTTCGAGTAATTTTGCCTCCAGGATGTCATTGACGCTCGAAGGAACGGCGGCCGTGACGAGACCGGTTCCGATTCGAAGGCCCGCCAGGGCTGCCATGGCCGCGGCGCCAGTCTTGCCGACCGATCCGGCGATGATGCCGAGATGTCCAAAGGTGCCTTTATGCGAGGATGGACGTCGCGGAGGCAGGGCCGCCTGCGCGGAGGCACTGGTCAGAAGCAGCAGCCGGCTCCCGATGGCATCGACAAACGAAGATGGAATTCCGATGTCGGCCAGTCGCACCAACCCGGCGCAATCGATGCCGGCTCCGCAATACAGCCCTGCTTTTGGCAGTCCAAAGGTCACGGTGAGGTCCGCTTTCACCGCAGCGCCCAGGATAGCCCCGGTATCGGCATGGAGGCCTGACGGAAGATCTACGGCGACGGTGGGACGGCCGGCGGCATTGATCGTGTCGATCGCATCCCGGTACAAGCCGCTCACAGGCGTGGAGAGTCCGGTGCCTAAGATGGCATCGATAATGATGTCGCTTGGAGCCAGCCGTTGCTGAAGGGCGGTCGTATCAGGGGGACGTGTAATGGCCGAGGGGCCTGCCGTTCGGTGAAAGCGTTGATACATCGCCTTTGCATCGCGACTCAGTTCGGCGACTGGCGCTAATAACAGCACGTGGATCCGAGATTTTTTTCGCCGCAGCAGTCGTGCGATGACGAAGCCGTCTCCGCCGTTGTTCCCCTTGCCACAGACGATGACGACTGTTTTTCCTCCAACCGGCCCGTACCGCGCCTCCAGGTGCGTGACTACCTCTGTTCCCGCTCGTTCCATCAGCACAAGGGACGGTACCTGCGCCTCGGTTATCGTCTGATGGTCAAGCGCACGCATTTGCTCGGCGGTCACGATCGGTATCATGACGTCAATCGGGCCTCAGACCAGGGCCTGAAGTGGGGGCGTGGCGCGGGCAGAGCCACGCTAGGCCACCAATTCTTTCATTTCACGAACAGCTTGAACGAGCCCCACCATGACGGAGCGGGCAATAATACTGTGGCCGATATTGAATTCGACGATCTCAGGAAGTTTGGCCAGTCGTTTGACATTTTTATAAGTCAGGCCATGGCCGGCGTTCACTCCGAGGCCAAGTTTGTAAGCCAGTTTTGCCGCCTGAGTGATGGCTTCAAATTCTTCGTCTTCTTCCTTGGAGCGTTTGGCGTTGGCGTACCGGCCTGTGTGCAACTCGACATAGGCCGCGCCGATTTTATGAGCGGCCTTGATTTGATCTAAACTGGGTTCAATGAACAGACTGGTCGGGATCCCGCCATCTCTCAGCAAATCGACGATCTTTTGGATACGCTCGCGGTGGTTGGCGACATCCAAGCCACCTTCCGTGGTCAACTCTTGGCGCCGTTCGGGAACCAAGGTGACGAGGTCGGGCTTCACGCTGAGGGCAATTTTGGCCATGGCGTCATCGGCGGCCATTTCCAAATCTAATTTGGTGCGAACGATTTCCCGCAGCATGGTGAGGTCGCGGTCTTGAATATGCCGGCGATCCTCCCGGAGATGCACGACCAGGCCGTCTGCGCCGGCCAGTTCAACGAGGATGGCGGCCGTCAGAGGATCGGGGTCGGTCCCGCCACGCGCCTGCCTGAGTGTTGCTACATGATCGATGTTGACGCCCAGTCGAGCCATTACGCCTCCGCAACTACCATGATGACGCTGGAGAAAGATTTCGGAACTGGTCGAAATTCATAGACAATTCTGTTGTTCCTGAGGCATTATTAACAGAAGACGGTGGGGCGGAGCAAGAAGACTCCGATCGATGTGCCGTCATGTTTTTCTCACATTCATGGCAGAGCGGGAAGCCGCAACTCCATAGAAATATAGTGAAATTGACTCGTTTTGAGGGCTCTATTAGAATACGCCCCTTTCAGAGGCGTGACGACGCAACCGGTTCAGCCGAGGACCCGCCAGTAGGAGTCTGACACATCCATGTCGATCAGCGACGGTTTTTACCGCATCAAACGACTTCCTCCCTACGTATTTGCCCAGGTACAATCCCTGAAGCTCGAAGCCCGTCAACGGGGGGAGGATATCATCGATTTCGGGATGGGCAATCCGGATCAGCCCACGCCGCCCCACATCGTCGACAAACTGATCGAGGCCTCCAAGAAAGCCAAAAATCATCGCTATTCAGCCTCGCGGGGCATCACGAAACTGCGTCATGCAATTACCGGGTGGTATAAGCGCAACTATGATGTGGACTTGGATCCCGAGACCGAGGCGATCGTCACAATCGGCTCGAAGGAAGGTCTTGCCCATTTGGCCTTGGCCACGATCGGGCCGGGCGATGTGGTGCTGACGCCGACGCCGACCTATCCCATCCACATGTACAGTTTCATTATTGCGGGTGGCGAGGTACGTGGCATTGAACTGCGTCAGGACAGCGATTTCTTCGACGATCTGCTGCGGGTCTATCGCCAGACGTTGCCGCGTCCGCGAATTCTGGTGATCAATTTTCCGCACAACCCCACGACCGCCGTGGTCGATCTTGAGTTCTTTAAAAAAATCGTCGCGTTTGCCAAAGAGCACGATGTCATTGTGATTCATGACTTGGCCTACGCAGACATCGCATTCGATGGCTATAAGGCGCCGAGTTTTCTGCAGGTGCCAGAGGCAAAGGACGTGGGCGTCGAGTTTTACACGTTGTCCAAGGCCTATAACATGCCGGGATGGCGCGTCGGGTTTTGTGTCGGCAACCGTGAAGTGGTGGGAGCCCTGGCGAAGCTGAAGAGTTATCTCGACTACGGCATTTTTCAGCCGATCCAAATCGCCAGTACGGTGGCATTGAATGGACCGCAGGACTGCGTGAAAGAGGTCGTGCAACGGTATCAAAACCGCCGGAATGTGCTGGTGAACGGGCTGAATCGTATTGGTTGGCCCGTGGCCTTGCCGCGGGCAACGATGTTCGTCTGGGCTCGTATTCCGGATCCGTTCCGACATATGGGGTCATTGGAATTTTCAAAGTTGCTGCTGCGGGAAGCCAAAGTGGCGGTATCGCCAGGCATCGGATTCGGAGAAGGCGGGGATGAATTCGTGCGGTTTGCGCTGGTGGAAAATGAGCACCGTACGCGGCAGGCGCTACGCGGAATCCGGAAGGTGTTGAATCTGGATGATCAGGAACCATGAAGACTGAGATCGGAGTAGGATTAATCGGCTTCGGCACCGTCGGGACAGGCGTGGCGCGAGTGCTGATCGACAATGCGGAATTGATCCGCCGGCGGGTAGGTGTGCCCATTAAGCTGGTGCGCATTGCGGATTTGGACATTACCCGTGACCGGGGCGTGGCGATTCCGTCGGGTGTGTTAACCACGGATATCCAGCAAGTACTGGAAGACCCGCGTGTGGATATTGTCATCGAGTTGATAGGCGGGTATGACCTTGCGAAACGCGTGATTCTCGATGCGGTGCAACGAGGCAAGCACGTCGTGACGGCGAACAAGGCGCTCTTAGCCGTGCATGGAGAAGAGATTTTCGCTGCCGCTTCTCGTCGCGGGATCGACCTCGGGTTCGAGGCGAGCGTGGGGGGCGGCATCCCAGTCATCCGCGCCTTAATGGAAGGGTTGGCTGCGAACAATATTCAATCCATCTACGGCATCATCAACGGCACGTCGAATTATATTCTGAGCCGGATGACCAGCGAAGGACAGCGGTTCGAGGTTGTGTTGGAGGAAGCCAAACGCGCCGGCTATGCCGAGGCCGACCCTACATTCGATGTCGCAGGTACCGATTCGGCCCATAAGCTCACGATCATGGTGGGCCTGGCCTATGGCACGCCGGTGAACTTCAAGGAAATTTATACCGAAGGCATCACCGGCCTTACCCCGCTGGATATCGCCTACGCCAAGGAGTTTGGCTTTACCATCAAGCTGCTGGCGATTGCGAAGTTTTCCGATGGAGAAATTGAAGCACGCGTCCATCCCACCATGGTGCCGTCGGCCTCGCAAATTGCAAAAGTGGATGGCGTGTACAATGCCATTCAGTTGGTGGGTGATGCTGTCGAAGATGTCGTCTTGTATGGGCGTGGCGCCGGATCGATGCCGACGGGAAGCGCTGTCGTGAGCGATGTGATGTCCATCGCGCGCGATCTGCTCAAGAACGCGACGGGTCGCGTTCCACCTGCGTCCTACCAGCCGGACTACCGGCGGCCGCTGCGCATCCGGCCGATGGAAGAAATCACCTCGTTATATTACATTCGCTTCATGGTTCTGGATCGGCCCGGCGTTTTGTCTCAGATCGCGGGGGTGCTGGGTCGCTACAGCATCAGCATTTCCTCGGTGCTGCAGCAGGGACGTAAAGAAGGGCAGACCGTGCCGGTTGTTATCATGACGCATATGGCGAAAGAGCGTGATATCCAAAACGCGCTTCGCGAAATCAATCCGATGCCCTACATCTCCGAACCGACAACGTTGATCAGAGTTGAAGGGCGGGATGAATGAGTGGTGCTTTTCCCGTCTTGATGAGAAGGTGGTTGAGTAGATCGTTATGACACGTTGGCGCGGCATTATCGAAGAATACCGGAAGTTTCTCCCGGTGACGGCTCAGACGCCGGTTATCACGCTGGGGGAGGGGAATACCCCGCTCATCCGCGCGGCACGGCTGGCCAAGAAGATCGCCCCTGGTGTGGATCTCTACCTCAAGTATGAAGGGATGAACCCGACCGGGTCGTTTAAGGATCGCGGCATGACCATGGCCATTTCCAAGGCTGTGGAAGGAGGGGCGAAAGCGGTCATTTGCGCCTCCACCGGCAATACCTCCGCATCGGCAGCGGCCTATGGCGCCCGGGCTGGCATTGCGGTGTATGTGCTGATCCCGGCTGGGAAAATTGCGCTCGGCAAGTTGTCGCAAGCCATGATGCATCAAGCCACCGTGATTCAGGTTGAAGGAAATTTTGACCAGGCGTTGACCATCGTGAAGGAGCTGTCGGCTACCTATCCTGTGGAGTTGGTGAATTCGCTCAACCCCTTCCGGATCGAAGGACAGAAAACAGCCGCGATGGAGATTTGCGACGATCTGGGTGATGCGCCGACCGTCCATGTACTTCCTGTAGGGAATGCGGGTAATATCACCGCCTATTGGAATGGGTATCGGGAGTATCGTGCCGCCAATCAAACGACGCGGTTGCCTCGCATGATGGGGTTTCAAGCCGCAGGAGCTGCGCCGATTGTCTTGGGGCATGTCGTCGCAGAGCCGCAGACCGTGGCGACGGCGATACGGATCGGCAACCCGGCCAGCTGGCAGTCGGCCCTTATTGCGGTGAAAGAATCGTCCGGCGCCATCGATATGGTCACGGATGAAGAAATTCTTCATGCGTACGCCTTGGTCGCGAGGGAAGAAGGGGTCTTTTGTGAGCCAGCATCGGCCACCTCTGTGGCCGGTGTGATTAAGTTGAGCCAAGCCGGACACTTAAAGGAAGGTGCCACGGTCGTCTGTACATTGACCGGGCATGGTTTGAAGGATGCCGATACGGCGATCGGCATTTCACGTCAGCCTCAAACGGTGAAAGCCACCCGCGATGATGTGGCCCGCCTCCTTCATGTCTGATTACTTCAGGAACATTGCATGAAATATTTGATCCTGCATGCCGACGGGATGGCAGACCTTGCCTGTGCCGAACTCGGTGGGAGCACCCCGCTTCAGGCGGCCAAGACCCCCTTTCTCGACCAAATCGCCCAACGCGGCGAAGTAGGGCTCTTGAGCCTTCCTTCCGATGCGGGAACGGCGGGCAGTGATGTCACCGGTGTCGCCGTTCTGGGATATGATCCCAAGAAGTACTATCCGGGCCCAGGTCCTCTGGAGGCCGCGGGCCTCGGGGTGACGGTGGGTGACCAGGACGTCGTGTTCCGTTGCACGATGGTCACGGTGCGGGGCGAGTCCGCCTCCGGCGGAAAAGACCGGGCGGCCGACATCAAGAAGTTGGGACCGCATGTGGTCATGGAAGATGCGACGGCCGGGCTCATCGAGACGGAACAGGCCCGTGAGTTAGTTGAAGCCGTCAACGAACAGCTGGGATCGGAGAGCATTCAATTTTACCCTGGCTCAGGTCATCGACATTTAATGGTGTGGGTCGGAGGAAAATCGCGCGCGACCTGTGTCGACCCTCAGCAGCTCGTCGGCCACTCGATTGCCGAGGCGTTGCCGTCCGGTGATGGCGCCGATGTCCTACGAAAAATCATGGACGCGTCCTTTTTTATTCTGCGCGATCATCCGGTCAATGAGGAGCGCGAACAAGAAGGACTGAAGCCGGCGAATTGTCTGTGGTTGTGGGGGCAGGGGCGCGCTCCATTGTGGCCCCCATTGCCGGAACGGTATCAGGTCTCGGGAGTCGTGGTATCGGCCAGTGACGTGCACCGCGGCGTCGGTCTGTGCGCCGGATTGGATGCGGCTGAGCTGCCGGCTGATAGTGGCGATGAATCAGAAGCGTTTGCTGACTGTGTAAAGGCCGTCGTCCACGAGTTGACGAAGAAAGATTTCGTCTATCTCCATGCCGGTCTATCGGATGATGTGCTGCACGCGACCAATGTTCAACACAAGGTGCAGGCGATTGAACGCTTCGATGCCCAGGTGATCGGGCCGATTCTTGCGGCTCTGGCGAAGTATCCGGCTTACCGTCTGCTCGTGGTATGCGATCCCGGTCTGGCAAAGGGGCAGGGGGCAGACGCCCCGCCGATTTTGTATGCCTTATGCGACGGTGCCGCCCAACCATCGGCTGGCTCATCAACCCGCTTTCATGAACAGGACAAGACCATCGCCGGATCTGCACCTCGCGATGCCACGAAACTCATGATGCGATTATTTCCTCGAGGAGCATAAGGGTTGTGGCACTGATCGTTCAAAAATACGGCGGCACGTCGGTCGGGAACATTGAGCGGATCCATCGCGTCGCCGAACGGGTCGAGCGTGCGCAAAAAGACGGGCATCAGGTCGTCGTGGTGTTATCGGCCATGAGCGGGGAAACGGATCGATTGCTCAAGCTGGCGCATGAAGCGACCCACTCCCCGGATGAGCGTGAACTGGACATGCTACTCTCGACGGGCGAGCGGGTCACCATCGCCTTGTTGGCCATGGAGCTTCGCGGGCGAGGAGTGAATGCGCGATCGTTCACGGGCCGGCAGGTCGGCATTCATACGGACAGCGCTCATACCAAGGCGAGAATTTCCCGCGTGACGGCCGAACGGATCAAGGACGCCCTCGCTGCAGGAGTCATCCCGGTGGTCGCGGGATTTCAGGGCATCAACGCCAGCTCGGATGTGACGACCTTGGGGCGGGGAGGGTCCGATTTGACCGCTGTCGCGTTGGCTGCGGCACTCAAGGCAGATCGCTGCATTATCTATACGGACGTCGATGGGGTGTACACCGCCGACCCCAACATTGTGCCGGCCGCGCGTCGCCTCGATAAGATTTCATACGAAGAGATGCTGGAAATGGCGAGTCTGGGCGCCAAGGTGTTGCAGAGCCGCTCCGTCGAATTTGCCGCGAAATATTCCGTTCCGGTGGAAGTCAATTCCAGCTTCAAAGAAGGAAAGGGAACGCTCGTGACACGTGAAGATGCCGATATGGAAGGGGTCATGGTGTCCGGTGTGACGGGAGACCGCAATCAAGCCAAGCTTACGATTGTCGGTGTGCCGGATCGTCCGGGTATTGCCGCGCGTGTATTTGGAGCCGTGGCGAACGCCAACATCGTGGTGGATATGATCATCCAAAACGTCAGCCAGGCATCGATGACCGATATCTCCTTCACGGTGCCGAAGCCGGACTTGCGCAACGCCGTCGATCTCGTGCAGCGGTTGTCTCAGGAAATCGGTGCGCGGTCGGTGGCTGTGACCGAGTCTATTGCCAAGGTGTCTTTGATCGGAGTCGGCATGCGATCCCACTCCGGAGTCGCGGCGAAAATGTTCGAGGTGCTGTCGCGCGAAGGCGTCAATATCATGATGATCAGCACATCGGAAATCAAAATCTCCTGTGTCATCGAGGAAAAGTATTTGGAATTGGCCATGCGCACGCTGCATACGGCGTTTGGTCTGGATCGCGTGTCGGCGCCGGCCTTAGGCTAATCGCCGGAAAGAGAAACGTCCCTGGGCGAGCGATTTCCTCGACCCGTCACGAAGCGCCGCCTGACTCTCACATCTATGAAACGTCGAACAACAGCATCACGTCGGTCTCCTGCTGCGGACTCCACCAGCGTGCCGACGCTCACCGCCGCGCAAGCCTCCGCATTGGAGATCTACGATACGACGTTGCGGGATGGGGCCCAGGCGGAGGACGTCAGCTTCTCCGTCGAGGATAAGCTTCGCGTCGCGCATCAGCTCGATGAACTTGGTGTGCATTTCATCGAGGGCGGATGGCCCGGAGCGAATCCCAAGGACATTGAGTTCTTCCGACAGATCAAAACCATGCCGTTTCGGAATGCGACGGTTGTCGCGTTCGGCTCGACGCGGAAAGCCAGCAATCCGGTCCGGAAAGACAAAAATCTGCAGGCGCTTCTGGAGTCCGGTACCCCGACCATCACGCTCTTCGGCAAAAGTTGGTCGTTCCAGGTGACGGATGCATTGGGCATTGCGCTCGCCAAGAATTTGGAACTCATCGAAGACTCCATTCATTATCTGCGTTCCAAAGATCGGCGCGTCTTCTATGACGCGGAACATTTTTTCGACGGGTATAAGGCCAACCCCGAGTATGCGTTGCAGACCATTCGTCGTGCCATTGCCGGTGGTGCCGAGCGGGTCATTCTGTGCGACACGAACGGCGGTACCATGCCGTGGGAAATTCGGGAAATCTGCCGAGTGGTGAAGCAGGAATGCCCGGTCCCCTTGGGCATCCATGCCCACAATGACAGCGAAATGGCCGTGGCCAATTCGCTGGTCGCCGTGGAGTCCGGGATTCTTCAGGTGCAGGGCACGATCAACGGCATCGGCGAGCGGTGCGGCAATGCCAATCTCTGCTCCATCATCCCGAACTTGCAATTGAAAATGCAGCGGCCGGCTCTGGGAAACAAACTGACCAGACTGAAAGATGTCTCGGGATTTGTGACGGAGATCGCCAATTTGATGCCCAATAAACGGCAGCCCTATGTGGGGGATGCCGCGTTTGCGCACAAAGGTGGCGTGCACATTCATGCCGTCCTCAAGAATGCGGCGACCTACGAACACATCGATCCCGCTGTCGTCGGGAATCGTCGACGGATCCTGGTCTCCGATTATGCGGGCCGCAGCGGATTGATGGAAAAGGTCGAGGCCTACGGGATTTCGTTGACTAAAAATCATGCGAAACTGCAGGAACTCGTCGAGACGCTGAAGGAGCGTGAAAGTCAGGGGTATCAATTCGAAGGCGCCGAAGGGTCGTTTGAATTGTTGATGCGTAAAGCGATGGGGAACCATCGTCCGTCTTTTCAGTTGCTGGGTTTCCGGGTGATCGTCGAAAAGAAGCAGGAACACGGGCTTCTGTTGTCGGAAGCGACGGTCATGGTGAAGGTCGGCGAGGTGGTCGAACATACCGCGGCGGTGGGTGCCGGACCGGTCAATGCGCTCGACCATGCGTTACGGAAAGCCCTGGAGAAATTTTACCCGCAGCTTCGCGAAGTCAAACTGCTCGACTACAAGGTGCGCGTGTTGTCTGCAGACAAGGGGACGGAATCGAAGGTGCGTGTCCTGATTGAATCGGGGGATCAGAAAGACAAGTGGGGGACGGTCGGGGTCTCCGAAAATATCATGGAAGCCAGTTGGCAGGCGCTGGCGGACAGCATCGAGTACAAATTGCTCCTAGCCGGTCGCTGACGCTGTTTATCCTCCATTGGGCACATATAATCCTTGACAGGCCAGATAACCTCACGTAACTTATGGGGAAATTCTTTGTCTTGGACGCTCGACACCAAGAAGCACTTCCTAAGGAACGACTCTAGTGGATGGCGGGGGGAAAGGCATGAGAAAGGCGGATATCGCGAACGAAATCTTCAAGCAGGTTGGAGTGTCTAAAAACGATGCAGCTGATATCGTCGAACTCGTGCTCAATCTGCTGAAGGGAGTGCTGCAGAAGGGTGATGCAGTCAAAATTGCAGGATTTGGGAATTTTGTCGTTCGAAGTAAAGGGGCCCGTAAAGGACGGAATCCACGAACCGGTGAAGAAATCGGCATTACCCCCCGTCGCGTGGTGACGTTTCGGCCGAGTCAGGTCTTTAAAAAGTACGTGAATTCCTAGTCGCCACCTTGCCACGAGCACACGCAGCATGAGACACGGTCATGGGGAATGATCCCAGACTGGGAAGTAAGGTGTTTTATAAGATCGGCGAAGTCAGCAAGATTTCTAAATTGCCGGCTTATGTCTTGCGGTTCTGGGAGTCGGAGTTTAGCTTCCTGAGGCCCAAGAAAAGCCGCGGCAATCAGCGACTGTATGTGCAACGCGATGTGGATACGGTGCTGGAGATTAAACGCATGCTCTATGATGAAGGGCATACGCTGGCCGGAGTGAAGCGGTACTGGGCTCGTCGAGGACGGGCAACCGTCAAAAAGAGCGGGTCGCGGAAAGAACTGGCACAACGGGTCAGGGGCGATCTCCAGGCGATCATCCGGATGATCGATTCACATTCAGCGTGACGTGTTCCGGTGATGCGGGCGGCTGCGTCCAACCGTGTGGGTAACATCGATGTCGGTCGTGTCGGGGCGTAGCGCAGCCCGGTAGCGCACTCGCTTGGGGTGCGAGGGGTCGTGGGTTCAAATCCCGCCGCCCCGACCATCGGCACGATGTAGTCCATCACGTACTGTCCAACCATCTTCGCCTATCTGTGAACCTTCTTGCCTTCCCACCCCTCGTGAGTCAACGGGTTCAGTCCTCTCCCTTCCCGGTGAATTCCATGCAGAAGGAGTGTCTGTGGCGCGCGTACGGATTCTAGTCACCAACGACGATGGAATTGCGTCTCCCGGTATTCATGCCGTGGCGGCTGCCCTCGGCGCGCTGGGAGAGGTGTGGATTGTCGCCCCCGACCGTGAACGAACCGCCGTGGGACATGCGGTGACCTTGCACAAGCCGCTCCGCATTACCAAAATGGCGCCACGCGTGTTTATGGTGAACGGAACTCCCGTGGATTGTGTCAATCTTGCCTTGGTGAAAATCTTGCCGGGACCGCCGGCGATGATCCTCTCGGGAATCAATCGCGGCGTCAATCTCGGCGATGACGTCATGTATTCCGGCACTGTGTCAGGCGCCCTGGAAGGGACAATTCTCGGCATTCCGTCGGTAGCGGTGTCGCAGGAAGGCGGGGAGACGTTCCGGTTCGAGGTGGGGGCGCGGTATGCGGCCCGAGTGGCTGCGGAAGTGTTGCAGCACGGGTTGCCGGCGGAAACCATTTTGAATGTGAACATTCCCGATGTCCCGTTGCGCTCCATTCAAGGCGTCAAGGTCACGTGCTTGAGTCGGCGCCGTTTCAACAATCCCATTGTCGAGAAAGTGGATCCGAGAGGGCGCAAATATTACTGGATTGCGGGAACCCGTCAATCGTGGAGTCGTCAGCAAGACGCCGACCATGAAGCCTTGGAGCGCCGCATGGTGTCTGTGACGCCGATCCATCTCGATACGACCCATCACGCTATGCTGGAGCATTTTCGAGCTTGGGAACAGCCGCTCTCCAAACCGCCTGCGACTGGGAGTGTGGCCAGAGGGCGTTCATCTAGGAGGTCTCGCGCGTGAGCGGACTGATCGAGTGGTTGATCGAGGTGCTGGGCCGATTCGTCATTGCGACGATTTCTACGTTTGGCTATACCGGCATCGTGATCACGATGGCGATCGAAAGTGCCTGCATCCCCCTGCCAAGTGAAATCATTATGCCATTCTCCGGGTACTTGGTATTCACCGGCCAGTTTTCGATTGTGGGTGTGACGCTGGCCGGCGCCATTGGGAATGTGCTTGGCTCATTGGTCGCCTACTATGTCGGGGTCTGGGGCGGGCGGCCATTTGTCGAGCGGTACGGCCGGTACTTTCTCGTGTCTCAACATGATATGGAGCTGGCCGACCGCTGGTTTGCGAAACATGGAGAGGCGGCGGTATTGATCGGCCGACTGTTGCCGGTTGTACGGACGTTTATCTCGCTCCCGGCGGGAATTGCGCGCATGGACGTCAAAAAGTTCGTGCTCTATTCATTTATTGGGGCGGTGCCCTTCTGTTATGCGCTCGCCTATGTGGGAGTGAAGATGGGGGAGCATTGGAATGAACTGCACCAGTATTTTCATCACGCGGATCTGGTGATCGGGGTGTTGTTGGCCGCGGGCCTCGGCTATTTCCTCTGGTCCCATTGGCCTAAGCGCCGCCCGTCTATGGAGTCATGACGCCTCATGTTGCGTATCTATAATACATTGACCGGAAGCAAGGAACCGTTCGAGCCGATGGTGCCAGGAACAGTCCGCATGTACGTCTGCGGGGTGACGGTCTACGACTACTGTCATATCGGGCATGCCCGTAGCGCGTTGGTCTTTGATGTGCTGCGACGCTATTTGGAATACACCGGCTTTGCCGTGGAATTTGCCAAGAACTTCACCGATGTGGATGACAAAATCATCAAGCGGGCGAATGAGCAGGGAGTCAGTTGTGACCGCATCACGGCGACCTACATCAAGGCCTACTACGACGACATGGACAGGCTCGGCGTTCGACGGGCCACGCTTGAGCCCAAGGCCACCGAGCACATGGCCGACATTGTCGCCCTGGTCGAGACCTTAGTGGCTAAAGGCATGGCCTATCGCGTCGATGGAGACGTCTATTTCCAAGTCGACCGGTATCCCGTGTATGGTCGCCTTTCCAAACGAAAGATCGAAGATTTACAGGCCGGCGCCCGGGTGGATGTGGACGAGCGCAAACGTCACCCCATGGATTTTGCCCTCTGGAAAGGGAGTAAACCCGGTGAACCGTCATGGGACAGCCCATGGGGGCCGGGTCGACCTGGCTGGCATATCGAATGTTCGGCGATGGCGATGCGGCATCTCGGTGAAACGTTCGACATTCACGGCGGCGGCATGGATCTCATTTTCCCGCATCATGAAAACGAGATTGCCCAATCATGCGGTGCGACCGGCAAAGAATTCGCGCGCTATTGGGTGCACAACGGCTTTGTGCAGATCAACCACGAGAAGATGTCCAAGTCGTTGGGCAACTTCTTTACCATTCGCGAAATCTTTGACAAATCTGAATGGCCTGATGCCGTCACCGGCGAGATGTTGCGATACTTTCTGCTGTCTACGCACTACCGCAGCCCGTTGGACTTTTCCGATCACAGCGTAGCGGAAGCCAAAAACGCCCTCAACGGATTGTATGACCTCTTTGAGCGATTGAAGGAGCCGGCTCCTGCCCACGGCGCGGCCGATCAGCAGATGCGTGAGACCAGCATGCGAATACGGCAGGCGTTTGCCGACGCCATGGACGATGATGTGAATACGCCGAATGCGGTGGCCGCGTTACAGAAGTTGCGCGGGGAAGCGAACAAGGCACTGGATGCTGGGCTGTCCGCTGAGATGCGGCAGGCCGTGAGGGAGGAGTTTCGTTCGTTGGGCGCGGTGCTGGGGCTGTTGCAGCAGGACAGATGGCAGTTCAGTCGTCCTGGGTCGCGCGAATCCCATGGCACCGCAGCGGTCTCAGTGAACGCGCTGTCCGATGAAGAAATCGCTGACAGAATTGCCGCCCGACTGGCTGCAAAACAATCCAGGGACTATAAGCGGGCGGATCAGCTCCGAGCCGAGTTGGCGTCCCACGGTATTCTCATCGAGGACAGGCCGGATGGCACCAGCCGCTGGAAACGATAATTCGACGGAGCTGATTTACGGTCTCCATGCCGTGCGCGAAGCGCTGCGTGCCGGGTCCCGCCCTATTCAGCGGCTGCTCGTGCTCGGGACAGATCGGCAGTTCGGAGACATCGTGCGGTTGGCGAGGGAGAAGCGCATCCCCGTCTATGTCGAACCACGTGTGGCTTTCGACCGGCTTGTTCCTGTCGGCCATCATCAGGGTGTGGTCGGACTCGTCGCCGCCAAGTCCTATGCCGACCCGGACGCCATTCTGGCTTCGGTGCAGACGCCTCGCCAGACTCCTCTGTTCGTGCTGCTCGACGGCGTCGAAGATCCTCACAATCTAGGGGCGATCCTCCGAACGGCAGAAGCGTCCGGGGTACAGGGCGTGTTCATTCCGGAACGCCGTGCGGTCGGGTTGACGAGTGTGGTGGCGAAGGCGTCAGCCGGAGCGGTGGATTATATGCCGGTCGGCAGAGTGCCCAACCTGTCGCGATGGATTGAGCGGCTGCAGCAGGCCGGTGTCTGGGTGTATGCGCTGGATGCCGGAGCGCCGAAGGTGTACACGGAACTGGATTTTCGAGGGCCGGTTGCGCTGGTGTTCGGCGGAGAAGGCAAGGGTGTCCGCCCAGGGGTTCGCAGTGCCTGCGATGATGCGGCGCACATTCCTATGTCTGGGAAGGTCAGCTCGCTCAATGTCTCGGCGTCGGCGGCCATCGTTCTGTATGAGGCTGTGCGTCAGCGTCGGGAACGAAGAGAGGGGTAGGCCGGAACATAAAGACGGCGGTCTACCTCAGCTTGAGCATTTTGCCCTGAATGGCAGCCTTGAGCAGTTGGGCGGTGTTAGAGACCCGAATTTTCTTCATCATATTGGCTCGGTGCGCCTCGACGGTTTTCACGCTGATTTTGAGCCGCTGGGCGATTTCCTTGTTCTTGAAGCCAGTCCAGATCAACTCAAGGATTTCTTGTTCGCGTGTGGTGAGTGCTTCCGGGCGTCGCTTGCGCGCAGGAAGAATCGGCTCTGGTAATGAGGCTTTGGTTCGACTTTTGGTAGTTCTGGCAGCTGTCGGCATGTACTTCTCGCTCCGCTTGGATAAAGGCAATGCTCAGATTGAATCTTCGAATTATCGGGCCAAAAGCGTTGTCGGATTATACGCAGTGCTCCTGGCGTTTGTAAATGAAAAGAGGCAGGTGCAGAGAGGCGAATGCATGCTCTTATTGTCTTAGGATTGTCTACGTATACTTAGAGGAAGGCCGTGAGCGTAACATGAACGAGCCGTGGCGGGAGGCTTGATGGTTCCATATGTGATACTGCTGTTGTTTGGCGCAGTCATCGGCAGTTTTCTCAACGTCTGTATCTACCGATTGCCACGAAAGGAGTCTGTCGCCTGGCCCGCCTCGCATTGTCCCGCCTGTCGCCAACCCGTCGCAGCGTACGACAACATTCCGATTGTTAGCTACCTGCTTCTGCGTGGCCGGTGCCGTTCGTGCCAGGTGCCGATTTCCATCCAATATCCGTTGGTCGAGGCCGCCAATGCCATCGGCTACCTGCTCATGTTTTGGATGTTCGACTTCACCGCCGAAGCGTTCGTATATGCGGCCTTACTCTCGGCCCTGATTGTGATTACGGGGACGGATCTTTCGCATACGATGATTCCCGATGCCGTGACGTTACCGGGGATTGCCGTGGGGCTAATCTGTGCCGCTGTGGTTCTGCCGATCGGCCTGGTCGACTCCCTGCTGGGCATCCTCGTGGGTGGAGGTATCCTGTGGTTCCTGGCCTGGGTCAGCCCCTATGTCTTCGGGAAAGAAGGCATGGGCGGCGGGGACATAAAACTCATGGCGATGGTCGGGGCGTTTATCGGATGGAAGCCGGTGTTGTTAGCCATCATGATCGGCTCGTTTCTAGGCTCCCTCGTCGGTGTCGGGCTGATTGCTGCCGGGATCACCAGGCGCGATCAATACATTCCATTTGGACCATTCCTCGCGGCGGGATCGCTTCTCGCGCTCCTGTTTCACCAGCCTCTCCTCAACTGGTATTGGTCGTTCATTAGCCTGTCCCAGTAAATCCCTGAAAAGTGTCTGTCAGAGCCAGTTTATAGCTAGTGATACTGCGCCGCCTGTATCCGAATAGTCGGAGCACTGTATCTGATTCGGAACAGTTCAGAATTGTTCACGCCCATTGGCACTGGGCATTTCACCCGCTGAGTGCAGACTCCATCCGCGCAAGATCCCGCCATCCCTGCATCTTATCCCAGGTTTCTAAGCAAGCCGGTTGCCGTTGGATTCCTTACGCTACGCGCAAATATCCAACGGCACGGAACTTGGAAATGCTCTACGCGCTCGAAGAAAGGAGCGGACATGAACGAACGCGGAGTCAGTCTTGTAGAGCTGTGTACAGTGCTTGCCATCGTGGCGATCGTAGTTGGAGTCAGCGTGCCAGGGTGGACGGCACTTGTTGCGAAACATCGACAGCGGGCAGTGGTGACAGAGATTGCGTCTGAATTACGCATGGCCCGGCAATTAGCTATGGCGCGGCACGAACGCGTTCGAGTCGTGGTCAATACGGCGCAATCCGAGTTACGCACGGAATGTGTGGACTGTGACACGACTGTGCTGCGTCGTTATGAGTTTGCGCACACCGGCACGGTGGTCGAGTCCATGAGCACCAGGCCTGAGATCTTCTTCCAATCCAGCGGCCGGTCCGCTACGGCAACGACCATGGTGCTGATTGATTCCAGTCGAGTGACGCATCAGGTCACCGTGAGTATTACGGGGCGGGTATCGATGTCATGAAACGATTAGTGACGAAGCAGACGAAACAACCAGGTTCGACGATGAGTACCGCAGGGTTTACGTTGGTGGAAAGCATGGTGGCCTTGGTGGTCCTGTCGATAGGAATCAGCGGGACGATCGGAATGTGTGAATGGGCGCAGCGTGGCCTTCAGCGCGGGGCGATGACCACAACGGCCTTGGCTCTGGCTGAATCATGCCTGGAGGGGAAGCGAAGTCTGCCGTGGGATCAATTGCTGGCAGATGATCTCGATCAGAACGGCACACTGGAATCTCTCATGCACGACGACGGTTTGCTGGGTGATGAGACCAATGGCGACGGTATCTTCACGGGGAGCCTGACGCGGTCCAATATCCGACTCAGCTGGACGGTGGAACTCAACCGCGGAGGACAGCTTGGATCTGCAAGCCTGGCGACGATTGAGGCGCGCGCGAGTTTCACAACGCTCGGGGGCCAGACGCGCGAAGTGCGCCTGCGTACGATCCGGGCCAACCCACGTGCTACCGGCTCGATGGTCTTGTCATGACACACACACGACGTGGTGCTTCACAACAGGCGCAGCCGATGCGGTTGGAAGGGCGTCTTAATACCAGGGGAGTCAGTCTCATCGAACTTCTCATCGCGCTGGCGATCAGCAGCGTCGCGGTCTCGGCGGCCATTCAAGCGTTTGCCGCATACGGCCATCGGTTGAGTTCCCAGCATGCCAGCATGACGGCGAATCAAGACCTGCGGTTAGGGATGGATGTGTTGTGTAGCGAACTGCGATTGGCCGGTGGAGGATTATTGGTCGGAGACACGGTCTTTGTGAAGACGGGGCTAGATGAAGTTGAGTTTTTTGCCAACTTGAGCGGATCGTCAACACTCCTCACGCAGCTTGTCGAAGCGGGCCGGCAGGACCTGCCGGTTGAGGGCGGTGCGGATTGGCCGAAAGGCAAGCAGGTGCTCCTGTGCACCGCAGCGCATTGTGTCTGGAATCGTCTAGCTGCCGAGGGCCGAAAACAAACATTGCTACTCATGACCCCGACGCTCGAACAATATCAGCCGAAGACCGCCGTCGTGTTGCTGAACCGGGTTCGCTACTACGTCAAGCGCTCTGACGAAGGGGGCCAGCGATTGATGCGTGAAGTGGACGGCGTGGCAAGTACGGTGTTGAACGATGTGAGTGATCTGCAATTGCAGTATTTCAACAGAAGTGGAGGGGTGGTCAATGATGGGCGTGATGTGGTGCGCGTTCGTGTGACGATACAGGTGAGCCGCCAAGGATTGAGACTCTCGCGAGATATTGCGATCCGAATGTCATGAAAAAGGGGATAAGGGCATATGAATAGAAGGGTGGAGCGACCAGTGCAGACGAAGCGGCGGGATGAACGGGGAATGGCGTTATTAGCGGTGCTGATGGTGGTGTTTCTCCTGACCCTCTTAGGGATGACGTCCATGCAGCTCGCAGGTCAGGAAGTTGTCGGGGCCAGTGCCTTGCAGGAAGAGCGGGTGGCGCATCACGCTGCTGAGGCGGCCGTAGATCTGGTGATGGGGTGGTTTCATGATCCAACACTTCGTCCACAGGAGATCGGGACAACCTGGTTTGCCAAACGATTCGTCAATGCTCAAGGGGATCCTTCCTATGTCGATGCGCAGGGGCATGCACAATTTGTCGGGACAAGCGCAGCGCCTGATGTGGTGTTCGATGCAGCGAACCTCCTGCACGACCGGTTATTGAACGACCCGCAGACAGGTTGGTTCAAATCGCTCAAGGGTCTTGCGAAAATTCTCAAATTACGAGTCTACGGGGCCACGAGACCGGGCTTGCTCTGCACCGTCGAAGTGACGGCCGGGGCTGGCCCTGCCTCGCGCGTGACCAAGACAGTGAGCATGGAATTCGGGGCCTATGCCATTCCGGCTCTTCATGCGCCGCTGCAGAGCGGTGCCCTTGGCAGCGAGGCAGTGCAGGCGCGCGCCGGTTCGGTTTTTGCGCATTGGGGTGAAATGGTGGTGCGTGGCCGGGCCTATTTCCCCCGGCCGGAAGAGATTCCGGTCAAGAGCGGAATGGCTCCTGTGAATGGACAAGCCTATGACGAAATGGGGCAACGTGAGGATCGCTGGCTGACGATTCGGCTGGGAGGCGAGGCCTATTTTGCCCAACTTCCGATCGAAGCCTGGTCGGGCGTGCCATTGAATGTCCATCCGCACCAAGAGCCGGTTCCGGGCATCAAAGTGGATCAGTGGGAGTACGCGAGCTTGAAGCGAATGGCAATGCAATTTGGTCACGTGTATGGGATCGACCGAGAGGGACTCTTGTACGCGGGCGGCGTCGTTCAGCCAGGCATGGGACGTCCTGCATCCGAGGTGTTTGCTTCAAAGGGGCCGGGAGATCATCGAGGGCTTGTATTTGTGGATACCCTCGATGGGATGCCACCCCGCTTCGATAATTTGGGCACGATTGTGCTCGATCAGGACTATGCCGAGGGCACCTTTCTTGTGAACGCGCATGTGTTGTGGAAGGCTGGAAGTTCCGGAAGAGCCGTGCCGGCGCTGAGCCCGCCGCCAGAAGGGCAGCAGTCACTTGGGGCACGGGTACCGGTGCAACTGTCCGGTATTCATCTCCAAGGGGTTGTGTATGCTGCAGGGGATGTGCGATTTGCCGGCCATCTCAAAGTGTATGGCGGGGTGGTGGCACAAGGGACGATCATGGAAGCGGCCAATGGGTCGGGCATGCTGGAGGTTTGGTACAACCACGATCTTCGCGAAGGACTTGTGCAGGGTTTACCGGTGGTCTTTGCCGCCCCAGGCAGTTGGCAAACCAAAATGTGAGAACGGATTCCGATTTCGAGTGATCAACAAGTCGGTCAGGTCGTTGAAAGGAATAGGCATCATGATTCGCGCCAGTTCACCTGCATTAGCGTCAAGCGGACTCCCATCGGGAAAAACACGTCCAAGTCGGATCCATTCGGCTGGCCTCTACGAGCCACTCGTGCATCAAGGATTTCTGCGACAGGAGGAACTGACACTTGTCGTATCAGAGGCGCTGCGAAGGCGGCTTGATGTAGCCACGCTGCTGATGGACCGCTATCGCATTCCAAAACCGGCGCTCGGTGCAGCCCTCGCAAAGTTCTACGAGTGTCAGTTTCTCGCCTCTGACGAGCAGATCCTCGTGGAGCCGGAGTTGCTGAAAAATCTCAGCGTCGACTACCTCAGAATGAATCATTGGGTGCCTCTCAAACGGCAGGGGCAGGTGGTGGAAGTCTTGATCGATGACCCCCATAACCCTGATAAACGTTTCGATGTGCGACGGGCCTTTCCGGGTCAAACGGTCGTCTATCACGTTGGGCTGCGGGCAGATATCGAGCGCCTGTTGAGTGACGCATGCGGGCGTGAGGTCGGCGATCCCATCACGGACATTCTGGGCGAGCTGGTCAGTGAAGCGCAGTTAGAGGAACAGCAAAACGCCACCATCGCGTCGATCACTGAAAACGATTCGGCCATTGTTCGCCTGGCAAACCAGATCATTGCAGAAGCGTATCGGCGGGGGGCCTCCGACATCCACATCGAACCCTATGCGGATCGTAAGGAAACGGGGGTGCGCTTCCGTGTGGATGGGACCTGTTTTACGTACATGAAGATTCCCGCCGCCTATCGCCGGGCCATTGTGTCTCGCGTGAAGATCATGGCCAGCCTTGATATTGCCGAACGGCGGAAGCCTCAGGATGGCAAGATTCGTTTCAAATTGACGACCGGGCAGGAGATTGAATTGCGTGTGGCGACGCTTCCCACTGCGGGATTCAACGAAGACGTGGTCCTTCGTCTGCTGAGCGCCAACGGTCCGAGGCGACTCGAAGAGTTTGAATTCAGTGCTGGGACGCGTCGTCTGGTGGAACAGCTCGCTCAGAAACCACACGGCATCGTATTGTGCGCCGGTCCGACCGGGTCCGGAAAAACGACGACATTGCACGCCATTCTGGCATCGATCAATACGGACGAACGGAAGATTTGGACGGCGGAAGATCCGATAGAGATCACGCAGGATGGTCTGCGACAGGTGCAAGTGCATCCCAAAATCGGCCTGACGTTTGCCGCCACCATGCGGGCATTTTTGCGGGCCGATCCGGATGTCATCATGATCGGAGAAATGCGCGACAAGGAAACGGCGGACATTGCGATCGAAGCCTCGTTAACGGGCCATCTGGTGTTCAGCACCATCCATACCAACAGCGCCGTGGAAACGGTCGTGCGGTTGCTCGATATGGGTTGTGATCCATTCAATTTTTCGGACGCCATGTTGGGTGTGCTGGCGATGCGGCTGTGTAAGCGTTTGTGTTCCCACTGTCGGGAGTCCTACCACCCGACCCACAGCGAATACGAGGAATTGGTGCAAGCATTCGGGGAGAACGAATGGGCGTCTCGATGGCCGACGTATGATGGCGCATTCACGTTGTTCCGCGGTCGAGGTTGCGAGGCCTGTCATCACACCGGGTACCGCGGACGAGTTCCCATCCATGAGTTAATGGTGGTCTCCGACGGCATGAAAGCGCTCATCCAAGGCCGGACTCGTACCGGAGAATTACTGGCATTCGCGAAAAGTGAGGGCATGCAGACACTGGTTCAGGATGGCATTGAGAAGGTGCTCCAAGGGCTCACCACCTACAAGCAAGTGCGCGCTGTGGCTATTAAGTAGTGCCGTTGCGAGTAATCCCTGTTGAAAGTCGTCTCTCCCCTGTGAAACCAGCCGGTTGTGCTGAAGAACCGGCTTTGAAGCAACTCCATCCGTAGAAGGACGGTGTCAGTCCGTTCGGCCGCTGTCAGGATGGAATTCCTCTTTCTCCACTCTTGAACGCCTTGTCGCTGGCTCATCACACCTCCCTTTCTCCTCCTATTGATCTTTCCCCATTGGGCAAAGATCGCCATACATCAGACGAAAATTGTCATCTTAGAGATCATAAAACGGTCGGAAGTGTACGGCCTGCGATATGAATGCAACTGAGTTATCAAATGGTTAGATAAATGTTCCCGTGAAAAGCCATCGGCATGGCACTTGCTCATCTGCCTGTTGCTATGTGTGTCTTTCCCGATCACCAACGGTCTTCTGTAGTCCGTTGTCAGAGAGGCTTCACGCTCATCGAAGTGATGATCGCCGTCGCGATTGTCGGCATTTTGGCCATGGTCGCCGTCCCTAATTATCTGCAATGGAATGCCCGGTATCAGCTGAAACAAGGCACGACTGAATTGGCCGGCAGTCTCACGCTTGCCAGAATGGCGGCCATGAATCGCAATCTTGCCGTCACGGTGACGCTGGCGCTCGCCTCCGGCAGAGTAACCGTCGATTTCGGCAATGCGCTCGCCCCCATCGTGCTCCCTCAGGCAATTGTTGGATTTACCGGTGGCCCGACGGTGCAATTCACGCGACAAGGGTTGAGCGGATCGACAGCAAACGTGCCCCTCACCTTGGTATCTCAGCAGGGTACGGTCTACTCACTCGTCGTCACTCCGTCAGGCAAGGTGAACTGGTGTGCCCACGCAACGTGCCCCTAGAGGTTGCATGAAACACGCGAGAGAATCGAAGGCCCTGTCAAGGATGGTCGATCTCCGTCAACAAGGGTTCACCTTGCTGGAAGCGATGATCGCGGCAGGCGTGCTTTCAGTCGGACTGTTGGGACTTGCAGGATTGTCGGGAATGTCGCTGGGGAAAAATGTTGACGCCAACGACATGTCGCGCATTACCAACCTCGCGGCAGACATGGCCGAACGTATTCAGAATAACCGCCAGCGCGTACTGGATTATCACGGCACGGCGACGAATATGGCCTGTCCCCAGAGCGTCAGTACGCAACGTATGGCGTGGGGCGACTGTACACAATGGTCAACGTTGGTGGCCAATTCCGGTCTGCTGTCGGCCGTTGGTACGGTCTCAGCCACGCGTCTCGATCCGGATCCCACGGCAAACCCCGTGACGATGAATCGCTTTCTGGTCACGGTTACTTTGAACTGGCAGACACGAAAGACGGATGTGAGCACCTCTCGCAGCAAGACCGCCGCGTTCACCACAGTCATTGCACCTGAATAGAGATGGGTGGAGCACGACTATGCGTCGAGTGATGGGGAACCAACGAGGCTTTACGCTGGTAGAGTTGATGGCCGCAGTGTTGATCACCGTGGTGATCGTGGCGGCCACAATGACCACGGTCGTCACCTCCAACCGTGCCAATGTTGTGAACAGCCAGGTGGCGGACACGCAACAGAATGTTCGGTTGGCCATCGATTTGCTCGGTCGAGATATCAAACTGGCCGGGTTTAACTATAACGCCACCGACCCGGCCACGATGGCGGTGGGTGCCTGTAATGCGACCATCGGTGCCGTAACCAAGCCGGTCGGACTCCTCCCGCAGGACCAGGCGCCAACGACGGCGGATACAGGCCCCGATGGTGTGTCGATGGTGTTGCCGGTCATGAATACCACCGGGTGGACCTTAACGGCAGCGGCAGGCGGCACAGCCAACGCGCCGACCTTCGACAACTCCATTAGTCTTTCAGGAACGGCGATGACTGAAATGGTGGCCAAGGGCCTGGCAGTCGATTCCACCATTTCGATCGGAGGCGCGGTGACGAAGACGGTCAAGTCTGTGAATGCCACGTCAATCGGTTTCGGCACGGGGAATTATGTGAGCGGACAATTTCCCATCGGTACCCCGGTGTATTTGCTGCAGTGCGTCCAATACCAAGTGGTGGTGAATACGCCAGCGACGTGTGGGAGCAATGCCCCCTGCCTAGTCAGAAACAATGTGCCACTGGTCGATGGCGTTGAAGATCTGCAGATCACGTATGCCTGTGACGGATGCAACCAGGCCGCGCCGAATCCGCTCTATCCGGACGGAATCATCGACGATCAAGACGGCTCCTCGTCCAGCGGCTTTCCAACCTTTTCGCAGGGAGACTTTATGTCCAACGGTTCGTGGGCGATCACACCACGGACTCCGGACAAGATCAGAATGGCGCAGGTGAGCCTCGTGGTCAGACCGACGAACGCGGACGCCGGGTTAGACGAGAAGGGGACCAAGGCCGTCAATACGACCGGGCCGGTCATCGTCGGCGATCACAACCCGTCGGCCGACACCGGTTACAACGCACAGGCCTATCAGCAGCAACGACGACGGGTAGTGATACGCACGATCCAGCCGAGGAATCTGTAATGAGAGACGTCGTGATGAAAGCGCGACACACGTCAACGGTCGGGCAACCGGTGCACGACGAGAATCGGATGACCGGGCAGCGAGGCATTGCGCTGCTGACTGTCATGCTGATGTTGCTGATTCTGTCGATCCTGGGCATCGCCTCGATCACGGTGACCAGCATGGAAAACCGGATGGCCGGGTTTTTTCGCACCACCGAAGCCGTCGTCGCAGCAGCCGATTCGTGCGAAGGCTTGGCAGCCAACCTCATTCAGCAGACCTTGTCGCCCCCTGGGGTGCTGCCGGCCTCGTTTGTAGCCCCGACGGGACCTGTTCCGGCAGCCAATGCGACGATTCTCTGGCAGGAGATCATTGGTTCCTCACCGCTTCCGTCGCCGGCGCCCACCGGAACATTGGCTGAGAACTATGCCGATTCCGCGGCAACGGAACCGAACTTTGAAATGACGAATATGCCTGGGTTTACTGTACGGGGCGACATCGACCGGCTCTACGCCCATCCGAAGGCCGGGCAAGGCACCGGGGTGACCGCAACGGAATTCGTCTACAGAATCACATGCATCGCGACGAATGCCACGACTGGTTCGAGTAGTACGGTGGTGTCCGTATATGGCTGTCTGGACGGGGACACGTGTGTGAAAAAAGTCAATTGAGAGGGGGCGTGCGATGAATCATCTCATCCTTCTGGTCGTCCTGAGCCTGTCGGTGTTGGCGCAGGCGGCCAACCCTGCGGCATCCATGGCCGGGACGGAAACGGAACAGGCTCAAGAGGCCATCTCGTTTTCGACGGTCGGCTTTCAGTCCGGTGTCATCGATGAGGTGCAAGGATCGACGATTCGGATCGATGGGCGAAGTTATGTGTTGAAGGCGAACGTCTTGGTGATCGACCACCGAAGCCGACCCATGGAAGTGGAACGCATCGTGCCGACCTCGCTTATCAAATTCCATCTGAAAGAAGGCCACATCGACAAGATGATGGTGACCTTGCCGCAATAGGGCAGAAAGGTCTTGTCTCAACTCGTAGCCGACACGCAACGGCTGTTGTCCTGCTTGAGATGAGGAGGAAAAACGCATGAATCGTCGAACGTTTGCTTCGCTGATGATCGTTGTTGGGAGTCTCGGTGCCGGTCTCTGTGGTTCGGGCGATGCGGCAGCCGTCGTCTCCAACGCGGATTACACTGCGGTCCCGCCCTTTGTGTCCAGCGCAACGACGCCGAATATCATCATCTTGATGGATAATTCCGGCAGCATGAGCAACTTGGGCAATTGCGACGGGACTGATGACGGAGACTGTGTCGATTTCGGTACTGGCCCAATAGATAAGGCATTCACAAATACGGCCACCTGGGCTGGGTACTTCGACAGCCTGACTTGTTATACCTATGACACGACCGACACACGGTTTGAACCGGCTGCGGTCAGGACGACACTCGCCGACTCTTGCTCCACCACGCAATGGGATGGAAACTTTTTGAATTGGGCGACGTTGCGCCGATTCGATGCCGTCAAGAAGGCGATGCACGGCGGGGATTGTTTTGCGACCAGAGCGGCGGATGGGACGTGCCCGACAAATGGAACTCCCGCGCTGAAGACAATTGTTGCGCAAGGGGCTGGTGTTAATAACCAACGAGTGATGACCACGAGCTACGTGGGCCGAGTGCCGTCGAGTACGTATACCGCGTCAACGGGCTATTTCTTTGTGCTAGCCTCTCCGCAGGCTTCTACCGGGGCGCCTCCGTATTTCTGCACTGGTTTTAGCAAGACTTCTTCGTCGTTCTCCTATAGTTGCAGCACAACGTACTTATTGAAGATTGCCACTGCGGTGGAACCGACCGGCGTTATTCAGCAGATCGGTAGCAAGGCCCGATTTGGACTTTTCGTATTTAAGAAAACTGGTTCGGGAGATGGGGCCAAAATGTTGGTCGGTGCCGGCTCGCGTCAGTCCATTAATTTCGAGGATAGCGGCGTCGAGACGTTCAATACCAATACGGCGGCTATGGTCGATGCGGTGCAGGAGGCCTATCCCTCGACCTGGACGCCATTGAGCGAATCCCTGTACGAAATGGCGCGCTATGTCGCGCAGATCAATTCCACGTTTGCGCCGACCACCTACGTCTACCCGATCGCGTTTTCGGGTGGCGTGTCCAACGGGGCTGCGTTTGCGACAAGCGGCGTCGGATCTATCGGAACGAGTGAGATTACGGCGCTGGGAGCGAGCGAGACCTGCCCGGCCGGGTATATCAGCAGTGCGTGCGGACGAGACCCCTACTTCTTCGGCCAGAACCATACGCCGCCCTGGGCCTCGACATCTCAGGTCGTGAATTGTTGCCGGACGTTCGTGATCATTTTTACGGATGGTGAGCCGACACAGGATCTGAACATCCCTTCCGGCATTCAAGACTATGCCCATGCCTACCATGGGGTTCATTGCACTGGAACCGACAATAGTTCCCCTCCACGGCCAATTGATGGGACCTGCAATACCAATAATGCAACACCCTTCAGTGTCCTGCTTGCCGAACATAAGACTGACTATGGTAGCAGCGGCAGTCACTACCTCGATGACGTGGCGTACTGGGCCCATACGAACGACCTTCGGCCTTGTAGTGGAACTGCCGATGGCACCATCGCCGTGTTGTCTGTCACTGGCCACTGCCTTCCAGGCACGCAAAACCTGACGGTCTATACGTTCTTCGCTTTTGGCAACATCAATGGACGAGGCATTCTTGCGCAGACGGCTCGATTGGGCGGGTTTGAGGATTCGAATGCTGACGGGATTCCTCAGGTCAGTGAGTGGGATAAAGAGAACAACCTTTCCGGCGCCTCCACCCCGGATGGTATCCCCGATGCGTATTTTGAATCGTCCAATGTCGACGACCTCCAAGACAAGTTGCTGGCCACCATTGCGAGTATTTTGAGGCGAAGTTCGTCAGGTTCATCGGTGTCGGTATTGGCTACCGCCTCAACCGGAGAAGGCGCGCTGTATCAGTCCTATTTCTACCCGAGCATTGGGGAGATTTCTACGAATAATGACGTGAAATGGACAGGGTACACCCAAGCGTTGTTTATCGATACGTTTGGCAATACGCGAGAGGACACGAATCAAGACGGTCGGCTTGACTACAAGGTCGACAAGATCGTCAAAACGAGATTCGATGGTACCCAAGTCAGGGTCGATAAGTACGTCGATACTGACGGCGATGGGTTGCCGGACGACCAGAACGGCGATCACGTGGTGACCTTGGCTGATTGTAATCCTTGTGGACAATCGTTGAGCGATATTGTTCCGATCTGGGAAGCGGGGAAGCGGCTGGCGCTGAAGGATGCTTCCACTCGCACCATTCTCACCTGGGTCGACTCGGACCATGACGGCATGGTGGATTCCGGAGAGCAGATGGCGTTTTCGACCGCGAACGAGCCGACGTTGCGTCCCTATCTGCGTGCCGCATCCAGTGCGGAGGGAACAAAAATCATCAATTTTGTGCGTGGATGTGACGCGACCACATGTACGGAACAGGCGACGACCAGAGATCGCCGGCTCCAGGTTCCTGCCGGGAGCGGAACGTTAAAAGTCTGGAAGCTCGGAGACGTCATCCACTCAACACCGACCGTGGTCGCGGGGCCGCGAGATCGGCACGATGCGATCTACGGAGACCAGAGTTACACCGCGTTCCTGCAGAAATGGTACAACCGACGACAGGTCGCCTACGTGGGCGGGAACGACGGCATGCTGCACGCCTTCAATGCCGGCTATTACCATCCCGGCGACGATACGAGTGCCTCTTCCGGTACCGGCGTCATTGAGCACGGCTGGTTCACGACAGCTCCTGCGGACAATTCGAGCGGAGCCCCCCTGGGTGACGAGTTGTGGGGATTTGTGCCCTATGAACTCCTTCCGCAACTCGAGTTTTTAAGTCGTGCCGACTACCAACATGCCTACTATGTCGATTTGCCGCTGAAGGTGGCCGATGTGCGGATCTTCACCGCGGACACCGACCATCCGAATGGATGGGGCACCATCTTGATCGGCGGATTTCGGATGGGCGGCAGTTGCGGCGCCTGTGTGTCTGGAACCGGTGCGCCACCGATGACGGTGAATATCGGCGGGACGAACTACAATTTCTACAGTTCCTATTTCGTGATGGATATCACCAATCCCGATAGCCCCAAACTGTTGTGGTCATTCAACAGTGCAGATTTGGGATTGTCCACCAGCGTTCCCGCGGTGGTGCGCGTGAATCCAGCGGCTGATGCCAAGGCGAGCAATACGAATGCCAAGTGGTACATGGTCGTCGGGTCCGGTCCGACCGGGTACGATGCCAGTGTGGCGCAGGGCGCGAAAGTCTTTGTGGTCGATCTGGCGACGGGGCCTGGCAGCAACAATGCGTTGGTGACCTCGTATTTGGTGGGGTCGTGGAACTCCTATATTGGAGACATCACGGCATTCGATCGCGATCTCGATTACCGTCACGACGCCGTCTACTTCGGCCGGGTCATCAATGACGGCACGCCTCCTTGGAGAGGAAAAGTCTACCGGCTGACCATGGGGGCCGGCGGAGCGACGTCAAAGTTCGGTACCGTCACGAATCCTGCGCAATGGGGTATTGCGTCCGGCAGCGCGCGTGTGCCGACGGAAATGTTGGACACATTTACCTCCGGCGCGGAGATGGGGCCGGTGGCGAGTGCCCCTTCGGTCACGACAGACGATGCGGCGAATGTCTGGGTGTTTGTCGGGAGCGGGCGTTATTACAGCAAATCCGACAAAACCGACACCTCAACCCAGTATTTTGTGGGCCTGAAAGATTCCGTGCTCAATGCCGGATGCGATCAATCAAGCGGGATCACGAACTGCATGGACAATGATCTTGTGGATGTCTCCAGTGCCACCGTCTGTGTAGTCGGTGTCGGCGACTGCGGGCTCGCGAGTGGCACCAATCAGGTTGCTGGGGTGACCGGCGCGACGACGTTTACCGGACTGATCGGGCTTGTCCAAAGCAAGGATGGGTGGGTGACTAAACTGGTCGAACCGGCCAACCCGCCGACGAAACCGGCTCCGTATGGCATTGGAGAACGGGCCGTGAGCAGCCCGACGGTCTTCGGAGGGGTGGTGTTTTTCCCGACCTTTATCCCGACTAACGACATCTGTGTCTCATCGGGAACCAGCCGCCTCTGGGCCTTGTTCTATAAAACCGGAAGCGCCTATCAAGAGCCGATCCTCGGTAAAACTGCGTCGGGTGCGAATCAGATGGTGAATAAATTTGGGTCCCTCGGGGAAGGTCTGGCCTTCGGTGTCGTGGTGCATATGGGGTCCGGTCGGGATGGTGGAAGCCCGTTCGGATTGCTGATCAACATGAGTCAGGGCAATTTCGGAGACTGCGCCACCTGTACGACAGGTGGTGGAACCATCGGCTCCAATATCAGCGTGCCTGTCGCGATAGACCCGCGGAGTAGGTTTTTCTCATGGACGAATCAATGAAGCCCTATGTGAGCACCATGTTTGGGAGACGTGCGAAGAGATGTGCTCTTCGCACACCTTCCTCCGCTCGCTGGATATTAGCGGCGTTGGTTGTGGCGGCCGCAGAAGGGTGCTCTTCCTCGCCTCAAGACGGATCGGGTGTCAGCGGTGCGGCAAAGACTAATCACGCTCCCACTGTTCGCCTCGTCACCATTGTCCCCAATCCACTCATACTCGCTGGCCCCATCACGGCACATGTGATGGCCGATGATCCTGATGGTACCGAGCCCACGAAACGATTTCAGTGGATCGTCAATGGCGCGCCCGTCTTAGGGGCAACCGGGCCTGAATTAGACTCGATGCATGCCAAGCGAGGTGATCAGGTTGCGCTCGAGGTGGTAGCCCTGGATGGTGAGTTGGAGAGTGCCCCCTATCGCACAGACCCCATTCCTGTGGTGAACACCCCGCCTCTCGTGTCACATGTGACCGTCGAGGCAGATGCTGAAAAGAACAATCGGGTTCATGCCAAGGTCGATGCCGTTGATCCCGATCGAGATGAGATCCATTACAGCTATCGTTGGTGGCGAAACGACAAACAGGTCAAAGAAGGCGAGGAAAGTGTCCTCGATACTACCGGCTTTGGGCGAAAAGATGTGGTGGTGGTCGAAGTGACGGCGCGGGATCAGGATGCCGCTGCTGCGCCAGTACGGTCAACCCCGAGTGCGTTGGGCAATTCACCGCCGTTAATTGTCTCGAATCCGGCGGCACTGACAAATCGGGAACAATACGAGTATGTCGTTCAGGCGAAGGACGTGGATGGCGATACGGTCACCTATGGCTTGGAGACCGGCCCCCCAGGGATGACCATCGACAAGACAACGGGCCAGGTCAACTGGAAGGTCATTCCGGGGGTGGCGGGGACTCATCGAGTGAAGATCATGGCGGAAGACGGGCAGGGCGGGATTGCCTGGCAGGAGTTTGAACTATCGATTCCTTCCACGGCGCAATCGCAGCCATCGTTACCGTCTCAAGGATAACTGGCCTCTCGAAACCTAACGGTTCTCATTTTTCCCCGCCCCCCCTGTTCCGACCTTGTTCCTCCCTTTCGCTGTTTGTTAGAATCTAGACATCAGCTTGGCGAAAGGAGTCTTCGACACAGGCGTGCGCAAGATCAAACTACGTGAAGGCACGAACACAGCGGTCCTGTTTGGACACCATGATCGCCACCTCAAATTAATTGAGGAAGAGTTCGGGGTACGGTGTTCTGCACGGGGCGAAGAGGTCACGGTTGAGGGAAGTGCCGACGCCGTGAAGCAAGCAGAGCGTGTCCTTAATGAACTCGCGTCGCTCACCAACGAAGGATATAATCTCAGGTCAGATGACGTCACCCATGCGCTGACCGCCCTCCGCCATAATCAAGACGCCTCTCTCAAGGAACTGCTCTTCAGCGCCTCCCCGATCGTCACCAGGAAGCGCTTCATTGTCCCTAAGACCCCGACACAGAAATACTACCTCGACGCGATCGAAAAGCATGACATTGTCATCGGTATTGGGCCTGCCGGAACAGGTAAGACGTATTTGGCCATGGCTATGGCGGTGAGCGCCTTGATGAAGAAGGACGTCAGCCGCATCATCCTGGCCCGTCCGGCAGTCGAAGCCGGAGAGAAACTCGGTTATCTGCCGGGAGACATGTATGCGAAGGTGAACCCGTATCTTCGTCCTTTGTACGACGCGCTGTTCGATATGATGGACATGGAGCGGGCCAACCGGCTGATCGATCGAGGGGACATCGAGATCGCTCCGCTTGCGTTCATGCGTGGCCGTACCCTGAACGACTCGTTCGTGATTCTGGACGAAGCTCAAAATGCCACCGCCGAACAGATGAAAATGTTCCTCACGCGTCTTGGCTTTCACTCCAAAGCCGTCGTGACGGGCGATATCACGCAGATCGACTTACCATCCGACCGCGTCTCCGGCCTGATTGAAGTGCGGAACATCCTTCAGGATATTGCTGGTATTGAGTTCGTGTATTTCGATGAACGGGATGTCGTGCGGCATCGGCTCGTCCAAGAGATTATCAAAGCGTACGATCGGCATTCGGTTGCGTCGGCACCTCCCGGCTCCCCCAGAAAAGGCGACCATCTCGGAAAGGGGCAGCGCTCTGATCCGAAGAACGCTCGGCCATCAGCTCCTCCCAAAGACTCCCGGGGCCAATCACACTAATGCCGGTCGTGGTTGGCATGCGGTTGACGAGGAGGACACTGCGCCTCGCGTCTCTCAGGAAGCTCGCTAATCGTATTCTCCAATCCATCGGCGAACGCGAGGCGCTTCTCAGCCTTGAAATCGTAGGCGACGTCCGGATGCGTCGCTTGAATCGAACCTTTCGTCATCGTGACAAAACCACCGATGTGCTCGCGTTTGCGACCAGGGAAGGGCCTGGTCCGCCTTCGGCTTTGCTTGGGGATGTGGTCATATCGTTGCCGCAAGCCATCCGCCAGGCTCGCCGCCACTCACGGGGCATCGATCATGAATTGGTCGTCCTCCTGATTCACGGCATTCTTCATTTGTGCGGGTATGACCATGAGCGAAGCGAACCCGAGGCCAGGCGAATGGCCCGGCGAGAACGGGCCGTGTTACGTGGCATCGGCCCCGTTCCGAGGCTATTGGTATCTGGCGATTCAGATCCAGTATGATGCGTGACGTGAGTGCATAGTTCGGGAACGCGACCGTCGACACAGGGATGAGGTGAGCGGTGGGTTGGTTTCAGAAACTGAGCGAGGGGCTTTCAAAAACACGCCAGGCGGTCACCGGACAGCTGGATCGACTCCTGGGACGCGCGGCGGACCCCGCTCTGTTAGACGAGTTGGAGGTCGCCCTCATCAGCGCGGATTTGGGTATGCCTGTCGTGGGACGTGTGATGGAGGCCCTGCGCGCTCAGATGCGCGGGGGAAACTTTTCGGCTGCCGAGAAGGTGCGGGAGTTGCTGCGGCAATCTGTCTTGGACATCCTGCTTCCAACGCAAGGGGTGTCGATCGACCAGCTCATCGCCCAAGGCCCGCGTCCCTTCGTGATTCTCGCCGTGGGGGTGAATGGTGTCGGGAAGACCACTACCGTTGCAAAATTGACCCAACGATTCCGCCAACAAGGGCACACGGCGCTGCTGGTGGCCGGCGACACATTCCGGGCGGCGGCTATTGATCAACTGCAGGTGTGGGCGGACCGCATTCAGGTCGACATCATCCGGCATCGACCGGGCGCCGATCCCGCAGCCGTGGCCTATGACGGGATCACGGCCGCCAAAGCGCGCGGGTCCGATGTGGTCCTCATCGATACTGCCGGGCGGCTACACACGAAAACCAACTTGATGGATGAGTTGCGCAAAATCAAACGGATTGTGGCGCAAGAATGTCCGGGTGCGCCCCATGAGGTGCTGTTGGTCTTGGATGCCACGGTCGGGCAAAATGCCATCGCGCAAGCCCGGCAGTTCCACGAGGCGGTCGGGGTGACCGGCATCGCGTTGACCAAGCTTGATGGCACAGCCCGCGGCGGCATCGTGGTGGCGATTGCCGATACCCTCAAGATTCCGGTCCGGTTGATTGGGGTGGGGGAATCCGTCGAAGACCTCCAGGACTTCAACGCCAAGGCCTTTGTTGACGCATTGTTTTAACGTGCCTGCTTGATCGACCCCTCTGCCACCGATCCTGCACTTTCCTTCAATTCCTTCTCATCTCTCGAACCTCATGCTAGGCTGTTTTCTGAGACTCTCGCCTGAAAGTGGGCTGAGGGGAGTGCCTATCGCATATGTGTGAGAATCGACTATGACCACCCTATTAGTCATCGACGATGACCGGTTGCACTGTGATCTCCTCCAGCTGGCGTTGTCGCGCCATGGATATCGAGTCAGCACGGCGACGAGCGGGCGTGAGGGCGTCGCCCTGTTCCGGCAGCTTCGGCCGGCCGTGACCTTGCTCGACCTGCGCATGCCGGAAATGGACGGGCTGGCCGTGCTCAAAGAGATTCGGACGCATGATCCGCGCGCCGGAGTGATCATGTTGGGGGGTGGTGCTACCGAGGAGTTGGAAAATCTCGCGCGAAAATTACGCGTCACGGATTTCTTTCGAAAAGGATTGTCGCTCGATGTGCTCGTGGGCGCGGTGCATCGGATCGCCCAGCAGGCGAGACGGGAAGCGTCGGACACGCAGAATTTGACCGCTAGTGAGACCGATCAGCCTTCCGAGGAACAGATCCTCGTGGTCGATGACGACGTGATGGCGCGTGATCTCCTGATGCGTTTCCTCAGTCTGCGCGGGTACCATGTGCGTGGGGCCAAGGATGGCCGCGAGGCCTTGCGGATGATTGAGGCGTCCGCCCCGGATTTGGTGATCCTTGATCTCGTCATGCCGGAGATGAACGGCGTGGAATTGTTGAAGGTCTTGGCTGAGCGTGACTATGCTGGCCGGACGATCATTTTGAGTGGACATCAAAACGAGCCATTGCTGGAAGACGCCTGGGCGTTGGGGCCGCAAGAAGTGCTGGATAAACCGCTTGATTTGGAGCGCGCCTTGATGGCAATCCAGCTTGTGATGGTCTGTCGGGAATGTTAACCTTCATCGTCAACCTCGGGGTGCCGGTGAAGGGTGAATTGTTTGCATCGCCTCATCCGTTTCAGTTTGCTTGCCGGTTGTCTCGTTCCTGCGCTTGCAGTTGCTGAGCCTGTTTCCTCTCCCCCAACTATCACACATCACCAGCTGACGCTCGAGCTGCTGCCGGATTCTCACCAGCTCATCGCGACGGATCGCGTGACGCTTTCTGCTGGATCTCCCGGGAGGACATTGGCGTTCTCCCTTGCCCCTACGATTCAAATCGAGCGCATTCAGGATATCACGCACTGTCAGGCCTCCTGCGAAATGGCTCCTGAGCTTGCCTTCGAGAGGGATGGCTCATCGGGTCGATCCGAGCCGCAGCGGGTGATCCTGAAGCCACCGGCCACAGATCGGACAGACGGCACGGTAACCCTCAAGTTTTCCTATCGAGGTGTGGTCGATGATCCGCCACGAGACCCTCGGCACCTGCGTTTTGTTACGCCTAGCGAGACCTCCGGCCACATCGGCCCCGAGGGCGTGTATCTCAGCAGTGAAAGCCAATGGTATCCCGATCTGGATGGGTCGCTCGCCACCTATGATGTGACCATTGCCGTGCCTGAAGGGTGGACGGCCGTCACGCAAGGCGCTCCCCAGTCTGATCCGGCACACTGGATCGTTCCCACCAAGAGCGAAGCCTTGACGGTGGTTGCGAACCGTTTCGTGGTGAAGTCCCGAACCTGGACGGCACAGTCGGGGCAAGCTATTCGGCTGGCCACCTATCTTTTTCCAGACGAAGCCTCCTTAGCTGATGAATACTTGGACGCGTCGGCCCGCTACATCGATGCGTACATCCCTCTGCTCGGTCCCTATCCGTTTGCTCAATTCGCTGTCGTCGAAAATTTCTTTTCAAGCGGACTAGGCATGCCGTCCTTTACCCTGTTGGGGAGCGGAGTCATCAAACGGCACTATACGCAGCCCTACGCGCTTGGCCATGAGATCGTGCATTCGTGGATCGGGAATGGCGTGTTTAACCGGATCGATCGCGGCAACTGGGTGGAAGGGCTCACCACCTATCTCTCCAATTATTACTACCATGAGCTCATCGGCGACGAGGCCCAAGCTCGTGAACAGCGGCGGTTGATGCTCATGGGATATGCCGTGTATGTGCGCCCCGGAGAGGAATATCCCGTCATACAGTTCGCCCAGAAACACGATGAAAAGGACAATGCCATCGGCTATCAACAAGCCGCGATGGTCTTCCATGCATTACGGCAGGAAGTCGGCGAGACAGTATTTTGGAAGGCCCTGAAGCAGATACCGGAACGGTATCTCGGAATGGCGGCCGAGTGGCGTGACTTGGAGCGAGTATTCCAGGAGGCGGCGGGGCGCGACCTTCGGTGGTTTTTCGCACAGTGGATCGAGCAGGCTGGCGTGCCGGACATTGAGCTGACTGGTTCCCGAGTACCGTCGTCCACCGGACCCCCCGGAGAAATGAACAGGGTTGAGGCGATGGTGCAGATCGCCCAACATGGTCTCCCTTATCGCGTGGCCGTAGATCTGGAATTCGTGCTGGAAGGAGGACGCACCCACCGCACGCGCATTCACGTGACGGAGTCCCGGCAGGAGGTGATCGTGCCGTTGCCCGAACGCCCGCTGGCGGTTCGGCTGGATCCAGATCTCCATGTGTTTCGCCGTGTGGCACGGCATGCGTTGGCGCCGATGTTGAATATGTATGTCACAGATACCCACCGCACGGTGCTGGTGCCCCCAGCGTCCTCACAACAACCGCGTCCCTTCAGCGACATTGTTCAACGGATCGTCGCACAGGAGGCGTCGAAGCCCGAGCCGTTGCGCACCACCGTGAAACAACCGGAAGACAAGATGAAGGGTATGCCGGCGGGATCGGTGCTGGTGTTGGGCGGGCCCGGTGAGAATCCTGCCGCGTCAGACATACTGCATTATTGCGGCGACCATGTTCGTTTTTCCGAGAAGGGATTTGCGGTGGAAGGACAGCCCTATGAAGGTGCCACGATGGCGCTGTTGGTCTCGTGTCGGCGAGACGATCAGCCGGGCAGCGTGGTGACCCTCCTCTACGGCGTGACGCCGCAGGCGCTGACGCGTGTGGCTCGGCTCTTGTTTTTTTACGGATGGCAGAGTTATGTGGTGTTTCACGAAGGCGCCGTGGTGGCACGGGGCGATTGGGAGGATCGGATGACTACAGAGGTGCGAATTGAAACACGTTAAGCAGGTGATGGCGGGAATGCTGGGGCTGGTGCTCTCTCTCTCCGCGACGAATCACGCGGCCGCGGCTTCGAAGGCGGCCGCGCCGACGGCTTCGACCGAGCGGCATCTGACCAATATCAAGCAGCTGACGTTTGGTCGGCAAAATGCCGAGGCGTATTTTTCGTTCAGCGGCGACAAACTCATCTTCCAGTCGACCAACAATTGGATGAAGGATACGTTTGCCGCGGCTATGCACCCGGCCGACATCCCGCTGGGCTGTTACCAAATGTACGTGATGGATCTCGGCAGTGAAAAGATCCGGATGGTCAGCACAGGTTCCGGCACGACCACCTGCGGGTATTTCTTCCCCGGCGATCGACGCGTCTTGTACTCGTCCACTCACCTGAGAGGCCCCAATTGTCCACCGAAGCCCAAACGCGAGGGAGGCGCCTACCGATGGGCCTTGGACGACTACGATTTGTTCTCCGTTCGGATCGACGGCCTGGACCCGCAACGACTGACGAATACTCCCGGATATGACGCCGAAGCCACGGTGGCTCCCAACGGGAAGACTATTGTCTGGACCTCGATGCGTGACGGAGATTTGGATATCTACGCCATGGATCTGGACGGAACGCATCCCCGTCGGCTGACACAGGAAATCGGGTACGACGGCGGGGCGTTTTTCTCGCCCGACAGCAAGCGGATCGTGTATCGCGCCCAGCATCCGAGTAATCAAGAGGAACTGGACCAGTACAAAGCTCTGCTCGCTCAAAACCTGGTGGAACCGGGCCGCTTGGAAATCTTCATCATGAATGCCGACGGCTCGAACAAGCAGCAGGTCACGAGCAACGGCGCCTCTAACTTCTCTCCCTACTTCCATCCGGATGGACACCGTGTCATCTTCTCGTCGAACGTGGAGACGCGCAACGAAGGGGGGCGGCCCGAGTTCCATTTGTACCTCACCAATGAGGACGGCTCCGGACTGGAACGATTGACGGCGGACGGCAAGTTCAACAGCTTTCCCATGTTCTCTCCGGATGGAAAGCACCTCGTCTGGGTGTCCGACCGGAATGCGAAAGAGCCGGGAGAATTCAACGTGTTTCTTGCCGACTGGGTTCCATGAACGAATCAGGTGACGGGCAGGCTGCGCCGATGTCGTCGCCGCCTGCTCCCCCGCCGGACAGGCCGCCGGTCCCGGCGGTGATCCTCTCCGCGCTGGTGGTGCTCGGGTCGTTCGCCGCGCTTTTTCACATCGATATTCCCATCTTGCTCTTACTCCGCTCGCACAATTTGTCGTCGCTCCAATCCTTGGGTGATCTTGGCGAAAAGCTGGGCAACGGGGGGACGCTGATTACCATCAGCGTACTGCTCCTGGGGACCGGGTATGTGCTCAAACGACAGGCGTGGATTCGTACGGCGGTGGATAGCCTGCTTGCCCATGGAGTGGTGGCGTTAGTGGTGAACAGCCTCAAACATATCATCGGCCGTCCCAGGCCACGCCTCACCCATTCAGGCGGATGGCAATGGTGGCCCTCGTTGCAATCGGGGTTGGATTCATTTCCCTCGGGCCATACCTCGGCGACGGTCGCCGTGGCGACGGTATTGGCGAGGGCGCTGCCTCGCCTTTCATGGGTGCCATTTGCCCTGGCCGGATGGGTGGGAACCAGCCGGATCTGGAGAGGATCCCATTTCCCCGGCGATGTGGTAGGCGGGATGGTGTTGGGGTTTATGGTGGGATCAGTCTTTAACGGGCCGTTGCGGTGGTGGGGCAGGTCTTCCGCTCATGCGCTCGTGCGCATCGCGCCCATCGTGTTGTTGCTGGCCGGCTGGTTCTGGGTGTTGACGCATCGCATTCTTGATCCGATGACAGATCACGTGCTGGTAGCGTCGGGGGTGCTGCTGGTCCTTGTAGGGTGGGCGTTGCAGGTGATGCCTCAGTGGCGACCGGCAACCGGCGGGAGTATCGCGGCGGTCGTGACTTCGAAGGCGTTGTTGCTGTCAGGGGTCGGGGTGGCGACCGGAGCCCCGATCGTCATCGCGTTGACCGGTCTGCTCTGTTTGGCCCGATGGAATGTTGCGGCACACCGTCTCGATGCGGTTGCTCAGCCGTCCTGGCGCAGGGATGGATTGTACGCGGCGGCAAGTCTCGCGGGCGTGATTGCCGTTCAGTTTTTGAAAGGCCTGGTGCCGTTACAGTGATGGACGATCAGTGGCCGGGAATCCGAACCTGAGGTTTCTCGGCCTCTTCGGGGACATGAATCATGGATTGATTGGCCAGGAGAATGTAGCCATACCGCTCGAGCATGACCGGATATTCCATGGTTTCAAACGGCAATCGATTTCGCATGGCCGCCGGCAGGAGAATCAAGGTGCGACCCGGCTGGGTCAAATAGGGCTTAATGTTGGCCTCTTCACCTTTGGGCACGACGATGGCTTTTCGTTTGGCATAGAACACCAGGGAGGGGCGCGGCTGTCCATAGAGAATCAGCCGGTCGCTCGGGCCGAGATTCAACCCTGCGACATCGGCCAGCCGCTGCGGCGGGTCGATGACAAAATGGTGGACCAGCGGAAACGTCAGTTGTGTGACGGCCAGGACTACCAGGGCTAAGGATCCTCCCGCGGCCCAGAAGGCGGCCGGCTTCCGAGTCTCGCTGAGCCCGAAATAGGCGACCAGACCCATCCCCACCAAAAAAATCGAAGCGATGGTATAGGGCCCCGGTCCGAGTGTGACCTGTCCGGCAAGAGGAAATTCATCCACCAGCTTCACGGCGAATTTGGCGTACAGGGGCGGCAGGGACGCAAACGCGAGTGCCAGAATATAACCGACCGCCGTCATCATGTGGATGGCGCCGCGCAAGTGCGGCGCGGCATGGTCCGTTACGCAGCGATTCCAGAACGACGCCGTCAAGATCGCCGCGGCGGGAAACAACGGGCCGATGTAGTGCGGCAGACGTGTTGAGGAGAGGCTGAAGAACACGAGCCCCCCCAGCACCCAGACGGCGGCAAACCACTCGAGGGCCTGTGAGGACGACGGGGAATCTGCACTCGGACCCGGTGTGAATGCTCCAGCTTGTTTGGCCTCACGCCAGCTTCGATAGACTTGATACCAGGCAAAGGGCAAGAGGCCGCTCCAAGGAAAAAATCCCAGGAGGAACACCGGCAAATAGAACAGCAGCGTCCCGCCGTGTCCTTCCATGGCGCCAAAGAACCGACCGATCGTATCTCCTTGCGCGGAGGTCGTGTACCGTTCCCCATGCAGGTTCAACATCATGAGATACCAAGGGAGGGCCAGGGCGACGAAGAGCAGCAGGCCTGGAAGGAGACGTCCCTCGCGACGGAAGAGCGGCCAGGAGCGAGTCAGCCAGAGATAGAGTCCCACCGCCAACAGCGGAATCAGAAAACCGATCGGGCCTTTCGTCAACGTGGCCAGCGCCATGCCGATGTACAAGAACCAGATCAAGTGGCGTTCACGCCCCTCTCCGTAGAGGCCGAGCCAGAACCCGTAGAGAGACAGTGTGGTAAAGAAGATCAACACGCTGTCGGTGAGTGCCATGCGACTGAGCCCGATGATTTCCAGATTCAGCAACAGCATGGCCGCGCCGAACAGGCCGATGACCGGTCCCCGGCAACGGGTCAGAAACAGATATTGGAGTAGGATCAATCCGAGACCGAACAGGGCGGACGGGAACCGCGCGGCGAACTCGTTGACGCCGAACAGGTGGTACGATCCGGTCATGAGCCAATACACGAAGACCGGCTTGGCGAAGCGCGGTTCGTAGTTGAAGGTCGGGCTGATGTAGTTGCCGGTTTCGTACATTTCCCGCCCGGCTTCCGCGTTGCGCCCTTCATCCCGATCGGTCAGCCCGAGGGAGCCGAGCCCGACGAAGAACAGCACCGCAGCCATCGCCAGCAGCAGCACGAGTGCGAGCGGCTGGACGGACCGGTCGATCGGCGCAGACACCTGCAAGGGGGGGAGCTCTCCGTTCATCTGTGGTTCCATTACGATTTGGTTGCCGGAGAGGCGGCGTCGGAGGCGCCCTGGTTCGGACGGTGAATGAGCATGAGATTCCGTACGTAGACGATACTGCCGATGCTCTGGCCGGCAATGAAGACCGGGTCCTGCCGATAGATCGCATAGGCAAGCGTGATCAACCCGCCGATCATGCTCATATACCAGAATGCCGTCGGTACGCGGCTTTCCGCATGGCGTTCGGAGGCGATCCACTGGACAACCCAGCGCATAAAGAAGATCCCCTGCCCGAGGAATCCAATAATGATCCAGATAGTGTCGAGTGTCATGGGCGTGCGGGGGCTGGTGGTGTTCCGGTCGAGCGGTACTTGTAGCGCAGGCAGCGGTGCTGCATCCATCGCACGGCCACCAGGTCATAGAGGCCCTTGAAGAGACGGTTGCCCACGCCGTATTTCGACGTGCCCCGGGTGCGAGGATAATGGCGCACCGGCACTTCGGTGACGGTGAATCCGTGCATCAGGGCGAGGGCGGGAAAGAACCGGTGCATACCCTCGAAGAGTTGCAGCTTGTCGACCACCGCTCGTCGAAACAGCTTGAGTGAGCAACCGGTGTCATGAACCCGGTCGCCGGTGACGGCGCTACGGACGCTGTTGGCGATGCGGGACGAAATTTTGCGTGTCAGATTGTCGTGCCGGTCTTTACGCCAGCCACAGACCAGGTCGTACTGCCGGATCAGCGGAAGCAGTGTGGCGATGTCCGCCGGATCGTTCTGCAGGTCGCCGTCGATGGTCATCACCAGGTCTCCGGTCGATTGTTTGAACCCGGCATCGAAGGCCGCCGACTGGCCGTAATTGCGGTCGAAGTGAAAGACCTTGACCCAGCGATATTGCGCGGCCAGGCCATCAAGGATCTCCGAACTCCCGTCCGTGCTGCCGTCGTCGATAAACAGCAGTTCGAACGGGGCCGATCGGGATTCCTCCCGGCTCTCCAGTGCTTTCACGAGTTGCTCTGTCAGGGGAACCAGATTCTCGCGCTCATCCTTGATGGGGATGACAACGGAAGCCCATGGGCGGGTCGCTACAGTCATGGAGAGGGAACAGGTCCTTCACGCCGCGGGTTATCGGTCAACATCGGCGCCATTTTACAGAACGCGTAGAGGGGTGGTCAAACAGTTCCGCCCTGGGAAGTGGGTCTGACCCCCTATTCGATGATCGTCTGCCGATCGACATGAGTCGAGAAGGTCGGATCGTTCGAGACGAAGATGACCGACCAGGGCTCGTCTTTCGCGCAGAGCCGACGGAGCAGTCGTTCTCTTGTGGCGGGCAGCATATTGTGCAGGGTGCCATCGAAAATTAAGAGTTGCGGGCGGCTCACGATTGCGCGGGCGACCAGAAGGCGGAGAATCTGACCCATCGAGAGGTGGATCTCTCCACCGGAGACGCGGGTATTGAGGCCCTGCGGCATCGCATCAATGTCGTGGTCGAGCTCCACAAACCGCAGCGCCCATTGAAGATCCTGATACTCGATCGCGGGCCGACCCAGCGTGATGTTGTCTTCCAGCGTCCCGTCGAGCAGCGTGGGATGAGAATCCAGGATGAGGCCGCGCACCCGGCTGATGGAGTCGCGCCTCACTTCGGCCAGGTTCATATCGTTGTACCGGACAAATCCAGCCGAGGGTGGGTGGAGACCGGCCAGGACTTTCGCGAGGGCGGTTTTGGCTCTGTTGGTGCCGCACAGGATGGCGACTCTCTCTCCCGGAGCCACCTCCAGGGACACGTTCCGAAAAATCGGCAGGCCATCCTGCCCGCTGTAAGCAAGGCTCCGGCACGTCAGGCGAATGCCGGAGCCGCCGAATTGGGTTGCCGGCACGTCTTCTTTCGCGCCGTCCTCTTCGGTCGGCAGAGAGAACACGGCAGCCATCTCGCGGCAGGACACGAAGGTAAAAAACATCGCGACCATGCGCCGAGCCAAGGTGTCCATATTCAACAGCAGGTTGCCGACCAGCACCTCGGCGGCGGCAAATTGCCCGACCGTGAGTTCTCCATCGACGACCAAGAGCCCTGCCGTGATAAGTAGCCCGCTGTGCCCGGCAACCTGCCACAGCGCCGCCGCTTTGTATTGCCGGCCGGTGAGCGTATCGGAACGGCGCTGCCGGATTCGGGCATAGAGGCGAGTCAGCATGTCGGTTCGGTCCAAGAGGTACGGGCTCTCCCCGGCCGCCCGCAGGTGCGGAAGATTCTGCGCGATATTTTGAATCCAGCCAAAGATCTCATAGTGCAGGCGAGACATTTCCAACGTGATAAAGAATCCACCCCGCCCAAAGAGGGTGAGCAACCCCACAAACCCGAGGATCAGCACCAAAATGTAGAGCACGAAGTAGGGATGGAACAGGATCAGCATAGTCATCCCGATGGTGCCGACCACAGCGACATTAAAGAGATCCGCCACCATTGCGACCAGGGCGCGCGTCAACAGATCGGCCTCCATGAACCGGTAGGCTTGCGGCGTGGCGAACGTGTCGTCCCGAAGACGGGGCAGGAGGCGAGTGAAGGCGATGGCAACGCGCGTGTAGATCCGCTGTTGCAGCGTCTCCACGGCGCGCGCCTGCAGTACCCGAAAGGCCGCGACGCCGGTCAAGGAACTGGCGACGAACAGCGCCAGCGTAAAGATCATGCGGGGTTCCATGGCGAAGGAGAACGTACTGACGAGTTCCTGGACGGCGATGGGCACGCAGAGCAGGAAGCACCCAATGGCCACCGCATACGAGGCGATGATGCCCAGGATCGAGCGCTCCAGTTTCAGCAAGATGCCGAGGTGGGCGAAGATATCGCGGAGGACTTCAGTGCGCTGATACTGAGGGTAGCTCGGGGTGGTCGTGGGGGACTGGGGCACAGTAACTCCTACCGCGTGGGCGCTGGTAGGAGTTATCAGCCGTGCGGGGATCGCAACCGGCGGTTCTCGGTGAACTCCATCACCTGAGAAAGGCGCAAAGCTGGGCGAAGTCTAGACCGAGAGCCGGTCCGTCGTCAACACAAGGTCCCTTGGGCACGAGACGATCCGGGGATCGTCAGGATGCCGGCGGCGCAATTGTTCCCCGTCCGATCAGCGAAGGAAGAGAGATTTGAAGATCAAGGCCGTGCCGGACACAAATAGAAAGGCGGCGAACGTGGCCCGGTATCGTTCCGTGCTCATCTTGCTATAGAGCAAGAGCTCGGTCGCCAGGAACATGCTCACCCCTACGGCCATATACAGGGCCGTGGTGGATGTGACAATGGCCGAAGGTCCCAGGGACATGCTCAGCGTCATGAGCTGAAACAGCGCGAAGGTGCCATAGGAGACCGCCGTTGTCGCGCGGGTCTGATCCTTGTCGTACGGTTTGCTGTGGATCATGGCCGTCAGCAGCGAACCACCCAGATTGGTCAGACCGTGGACGATGCCCATCACGGTGAAATACGTGCGTTCATATCGCACCAGCGATTCGATCAATCGGTTGAACGGCCCATAGACACTCTTGAGCGCCGCGACGATCAGGAACAGGCCAACAATGCTGCCGATGTTCAGCTTGAGCGTCGTGACCAACAACAGACAGAGCACCATGCAGGGGATGGACAACGTCAGGATCTGACAATAGAACGGCCAGTGAATGGACCGGTAGTCCTTGCTCACTTGCAGCACATTGATCGTCAGTGAGATCGGAAGCAGAATGGTCAGGGCGGTGATGAAGTCATAGCCCAGCATGAGAAGGATCGGGGTGCCGAAGAGCAACACGCCCACGCCGAAGAGCGACTGAATGGTGGCCGTGAGGAGGATGGTGGCGAGCATATCCCATTGCATGGCAACAACGCTCCTTTCGACCCGACTGCGCTCGAACGGCCCGACGCTCAGCCTTTGCGGCGGTAGACGGGTATAGCCCAGCGCTGGAGTGGTCGTCAATCGGGCTGAAACGGGCGGGTGTGGTTACCGGCTCCTGGCCGGGATGTCCGATTCAGCGGAGGCAAGAATCGTGAAACGCATGGTGCCCATCAGGCTCATGTCGTTGATCTGTTCACCGGCGTGGATTTCCACCTTATACCGTCCTGGTTTCCAGCCGCTGTCCATAGGGAATAACTTCAGATAGCCGGTTTGATCTTCCAACGCGATGTACATCGCATCTTCAGCCACGATCGTTCGTCCATCCAGCCCGGGTACTTCCTCGGGATAGCATCGTCCGAATAATTGAAAGGATTGGTAATGCTGGTGCAGCTCAAACACGATGAAAACAGGTTTGCCGGCGGCCGAGAATTGTTCGGTCGGTTTGACGGGAACAATTTCATGGGTCCGTTGGAAGCCCAATTCTTCATCGAACCCCTCGGCGAGCACAATGCGACGAAACATCCCTTCCGGAGGGGCGTCGAAATTGTAGGGTTTGGCGCTCTCGGTCCGGTTTTGAAAATCGGGGACCGGGACATTGTGGGTCAGGGGAAGGTCTTCGGCCCAGGCCAGGGAGCCGGAGAGAAGAACGATGAGACACACACGCGCAGGCACCGATCTCATGCTGTCTTGGTACACTCCGCCCAACAGGCCTGTCAAGGAAGGTCCGGGGCCAGAGCTTAGGTCGGCGCAGTCGGCCGAACGGCAGCGAGGACGATGACGGGGGATTCGTCCGGGAGAGGTTGCGGGTGAAAATTGCTTCCTGTTAGACTTTCGCTCTTTCTACAGGGGGACAGCATGGAACAGCACCTCATGACACCCGTCGAGGATCCCGACGCGTTACCGCAACCCATCGGGGAATACAAGCCGGTCGATTATTGGCAGGCGCATATCAATACTCTGTTCTACCAACTGCGCGGGGACCAGCAACGCAGCTTCTACCAGACTTTTGCCTCCGCCGATTATCGGTTGGCCCATGCGTTGGCGGCCGACTATTTCGAACAGGTGGTCAAACGTGACAAGCACGCTGCGGCGAAATCGGCTGCGTCCGGCGATGCCGTTCCCACGTCATCGTTGACCGTGATGGAGTGGGGCCCCGGCAACGGCAATCTCGCAGCCTGCTTTCTCAGCCATCTGCAGCGTCTCGACAAGACGGGTCAGGTCTATCCACGGGTGCGGTATGTACTGGTTGATTCTCACGCCCCTGCGCTCGAGCGGGCACGCGCGCATCCGGATTTGATTCCACATCTCTCCAAGGTCGAGTCCCTCTGTGCCGATGTCGAGCACATGGCCACCATCGCCGACGGCACGGTCGACCGGATCATCTGTAATGAGATGTGGAATGAATTGGCCACCAAGCTCATTGTGAAGAAGGGTGGAGAGTATGAGGAAGAGCATCTCCGTCCAAACCTCAATGAGCGCAAGGCCGCGGCGATTGCCGACTGGTCCGGGTTTGTGCGCGCCTTCGACGCCAAGGACATCGAACAACTGAAACAGTTCCCGCCCTTTCTGGACGATCTGATTTGGGAGCGCGAATATCACAAGGTGGATTGGAAGGACGTGCCCTATCGCAAAACCCTCACCGAGTTTATGAAAGCCATCGACGAGGAAGTGTTGGTGCCGGTGAATCTGGGCGCCTGCGCGTCGATCAAGGAAGCGAAGCGGGTGCTGGCGCCGGATGCCGTCGGATTCAGCAGTTTCGATGCCGGCACGGCGGACATGCAGGTGCTGAACGATCCCGAGAAGCCCTGTTATGGCCAATTCGGCGGCCAATACAGTTTCATGGTGAATCTCGCCCTCATTCAAGCGGTGGCGAAGCACCTCGGGATCACGACCGCCATCATTGAGACCCAGCGGGAGTTTGTGGGCAGTCGACTGGGGACGAATGTGATGACGCTGATGGATTTGCTCGCCTGCCATCCGATGGTGGGTTCCAAGGTTCAGCCATGGCAATTGGATCAGCTCACGCTGAAAACCATCCGCACGCTGAATGCAATCTACGAGAGCCCGTATCAACGCAAGATCGAGTTCCCTCTGCGCAATGAAATGCCCGCAGAAGAACGTGAAGCGGCACAGGGTACGCTGCTCTCGATGAAATCGAATGGGATTCCGGATACCATCGCCTACGTCACCGAAGAAGAGTTGAGTCAGGCCCAGGGTGAATTGGAAGAACTGGGATACGAGCGGGAGTCGTGGTTGATGGCGCTTGGCGCACCTCCGAGTCCGGTCGAGTACTATCACTTCGCGTTTCGGCCGTAGACGCCGGTTTCGTCTTGGAGGGAAAGAGACGTAAGGGGGCACCTGGAGGAGAAAGAGCTTGACTAATTCCAGTCGTTTCTATAGCCTTTCCCGCGATTTCCGATAGTCGCCCCGTCCTTCGCCCTGCGTGGCGAAAATTCAGAAGACGATGGGGTTCGCAGGAAGACCTTCTCAGACGACATACTTCACGAGAGGCAGTTCGGTCGCCGGTGCGTGAACATTCTGTCGTGCGAATAATCGCACAGCTGTAACAAGGAGCATACAGTACCATGTTTGGTTCGTTCGGCTGGATGGAGCTGCTGCTGATTCTCATCATCGTGCTCATCATCTTCGGAGCGGGGAAAATCCCCCAGCTCGGTGAGGGATTAGGCAAAGCAATCAAAGGGTTCAAGAAATCGGTTCACGAAGCGGATGCCATCGATGTGACAGCAAACGAGACGGAACCGGCCGCGGTTCAGCCGACGGCACAAATCCAGCAAACCGGACAGTCGGCCACACCGCCGCCTGCGCAGCAGGCCGGTGCGGCTCCACCGCCACGGACGACGCAGGGATAACTTGCGAGACTGAGGATCAGCCCGGGTGACGGCGATTGGCGTTCACGGTTGCGCCGCCTGGTCTTGCACACAACCACCTCAGTAGGAACACCATGTTCGGTCTTGGCGCTGGAGAAATTCTCATCATCCTGGTCATCGCGTTCCTGTTGTTCGGGCCTAAGCAATTGCCAGAAATCGGGCGTCAGGTGGGCAAGGCCGTCAAGGGATTCAAGGAGACGGCTGACGACCTGAAGAAGACGGTTGAGCCGGAACTCAACATGATTCAGCAGGAAATGAAGATGGTCGAGCAAGATTTCGAGTCGTCGATGAAAGAAGCAGAAGAACAGATCAACCACGCAACATCGGGCGTAGAGCATGGGGCAGAGGAATCGGGTTTGCCCAAGCAGGCCTAATACCATTTCATACTCGCTCTACGACTGTGAAGGGAGGTGACCACAGTAACAATACAAGACTGACGGTGTGAGGGACTCGCTTCGGGATTGAAGCAGGTCATGGCCGGATGGTGGGCACCATTCTGGTTCGGCAGACCAAAACCCGCACACAGGAGTTAGCTTTGTAGTGCAATAGCGGTTGGATTTTAGGCGGCACCCAGAGTGAATGGGTACACGAAGGGTTGCCATCCAATTCACAGGAGGAACGCTATGAACAGCATCCATGGACGGACCAGATGGGGCCGGTTGGCCGCCATCTTTGGCGCTGCGGCAATCTCAGCTCTGCAGTGCCTGACGCTCCCGGCCTTCGCCGGATTCGAACTTCCCCCGGGCGAACGCATCACGAATCTCCCCGCAATCCCTCGCAACATGCCGCAAAAAGAAGCCTACGAACTCTATGATCCGGTCATCGGCCGGAATTTCGACATTAAGAACCTGTGGATGCGCGCCGATCTGCGTGTGCGTCCGGAAATGCGGAACAACGCCTGCTTCGGTATGGCACAGGGGGGTGCGGGCACCTGTAACTCGTTTGGGACCCGTGGGGCTAATCCTACTGGCGGGAATAAAGGCAACGACATGTTCGTGCAGCAGTGGATGCGGTTGGGCATTGGCTACGACCTCTCCCCGGATGTGAACTTCTATGTGGAAATCATCGATAGCGCGACCTGGGGCGGTAACGGAAGCGCCACGAACGCCGGAAACGGCGGAGACCCCTTGAATCATAATGGTGGGGCTATACAAGGAGCGAACACCAATGGCAACGGAGGCCGCCTGGGCGTCCGCGCAGCGTATATGTTGGTGCGAAACCTTGCTGGAGTGCAGGGCCTCAGCATGAAGGTCGGTCGTCAATATGTGGTCTTCGGCAACCACTCCCTGTTCGGTCACTTCGATTGGGCCAACACCGGCTATTCACATGACGGTGTGATGTTTGCCTATCAGACGAAGAGCTGGGACAGCTACTTCGGCTGGTTCCGCAATTCGGAGAGCGATCTGGGTCAAGCTGCCGCGGTTGGTAGCGCGGCGCCCAACGTTGCTGGTGGATCGGTTGCAGGTACGAACAATTTAGTGGGTGGCGATGCGAACCGCGATGCGGACATGTTTATTTTCTACAACCAGATCAAAATGGTTCCGGGAATGGTCATCGAGCCGTTCTACGTTTATTATAAAAATAACTACAGTTCGGCGGACAATGCGGCCCAGTTCGTCGGCACGGCCAAGCACTCCAACCAGACTCGGCACATGATCGGAAACCGGATCGAAGTCCGCAAGGGCGGGTTCGATTTCTCGAACGAAATCGCCTGGCAGTTTGGTCAAATGGGCCAAGTCGGTGCTTGTGCGGGTGAGCAAAAATGCTTACACATCAATGCCTGGGCCACCAGAAACTGGATCGGCTATACGTTCTATGATACGGCGTGGAAGACCCGTCTGGCGTTCAATCTCGACTATGCCTCCGGCGATAGCCGTAACAATTGCCCCACTGGTGCTGGTGGAAATATGGGTTGTAAGACGGCTAACACATTTGAAAACTTCTTCCCGACGAACCACATCCACATGGGCTATATGGACGTGCAAGCCTGGAAGAACATGCTGTCTCCTTCCGTCAACTTGCAGGCCCGCCCTTCGGCGCGTGACCATATCGAATTGTGGTACACGAATCTGAACCTGGCCAACTCGAAGGACTGTTGGTATCGTGCCTCACAGGGTTGCTACGTGTTCTCCAACAATGCCAACACGAAGACCCACATCGGCGACGAAATCGACGTGGCCTACACCCGGATGTTCGCCGACGGCAAAGTCGCCCTGCAGGCTGCGTATGGCACCATTTTCGCTGGTGGGTATTTGACCAGCACCTTGAACCAGACGCAGAATCAGCACTGGGCCTATATGTCGTTGTGGATGAACTTCTAGGACGAGGCAATCAGCTCACGGCAATCAGCTGACAGCGTTTGTGCTGATGGCTATGGCCAGACAAAGGAGACACGCAATGAAAAAACTCATGTTCGTCACGCTGGGCGTCGCGGCGTTGGCGATCGGCAGCCAGCCGATCACTGCGCAGGCCCAGGTCGCGGATGCGATTCAAGCAGTGAACGATGCCATCGTTGAGTTGACCGACGCGCCAGGCCTCGGCAAGCGGACGACCGTCGATGTCACGAAGCGATGGGGTTCAGATGTGAGCGTTATCGACAGCGCCACGGCCAAGCTCCAGGATGGGCTCAGCAAGGCCCAGTCCGGCGGAGTCGGCGCCGATGCCATGCGCCAGTTGAAGCTGGCGGTGGAGTACGGCAAGGCGCGGCTGCACAAGGAAGCTCGCTTGTCCGCACAGGGTGCCTTGCGCCATCTGTGTGTGGCGAATCAAGATCAAGGGCCTGGCTGCGACACCGCGCCGAAGTTCGGCAGCTACACCGCGCCATAGCCAGCCCTCTGGTGACCTTCGAGGTGTGAGGGGAGATCCCCCGTCTGTCTCGACGTCTGAAACCCCGCCGGGTGATCCCCGGCGGGGTTTCTCTTTTAGGCGACCGATGGTGCGCTGAGGTCTGCAGCAGATGGCTGATTCTCTCTTCAACCTGACCCTGACGACTCCTGACGGCTTGCCCGCGATTCGCCGGGCGTCTTATACTCGCCCGTCTGCAATAGGCTGAATGGGTCGCTTCGAGTGTTCCCCGTGGATGATCTGAGCAAACAACTTCACCAACAATTCGGGTTTTCGTCGTTTCGCCCCGGCCAACGGGAGGTGATCGACGCCGTGTTGTCCCGACGCGATGCCATGGCGGTGATGCCCACCGGCCAGGGGAAGTCATTGTGTTATCAGCTGCCGGCTACGATCCTGCCTGGCCTGACGTTGGTCATTTCTCCCTTGATCGCACTGATGCAGGATCAGGTGAACAGTCTGAACGCTCGCCACGTTGCCGCCGCGGCCTTCCATTCCGGCCTGTCTGAACAGGAGCGCGACAAGATCGTCTTGAACCTCAAATTGAGACGGCTCCAGCTCCTCTACCTCGCCCCTGAACGGATGCAGCACGAGCGATTTCTGCGCCTGTTGCGATCCTTGTGGGTTTCTCTTCTGGTCGTGGACGAAGCGCATTGCATTTCGCAATGGGGGCATGATTTCAGGCCGGACTACCTGAACATCGGCCGCTTGCGCCGGGAACTCGAAAATCCACCCTGTTTGGCTTTAACGGCCACGGCTACGGCGCGTGTGCAAGCGGATCTCTGCGAGCGACTGTCGCTCCACGATCCGTTACGGCTGGTCACGGGTTTTCGCCGGCCGAATCTCGCCCTCTCGGTTCGGCTGTGCCGTTCGCGCCAGGAGAAACTGGCTCAGTTGGAGCGTGTGGTGCGTGAGTACCCCACGGGCACGGTGCTCATCTATTGCGCCACGCGACGCGCGGTGGAAGAAGTGGCGGCCTGTCTGGGGCGCACCAATCCGTCCGTCGGGTACTACCATGCGGGTCTCTCGGATGACGAGCGGCGATCGGTTCACGAGGAGTTTCGAGTAGGTACGATCCGGATCTTGGCGGCGACCAACGCGTTCGGCATGGGGATTGATAAGTCGGATGTTCGTTTGGTCGTCCATTTTGATATACCCGGAAGCCTGGAGGCGTACTACCAGGAAGTCGGACGAGCCGGGCGTGATGGTCAACCGGCCGCTTGCCTGCTGTTGTTCCATGAGCGGGATGTGGCCACGCAGGAATACTTTATTCAACAGGCTTCGAAAGAGTCCGGCAATGCCGCGCGTGTGGAGCGCATGAAGACGTTACTTCAGGACCTGCTGGAGTATGTGTCGGTGACGACCTGCCGCCAACTCGCCATCCTCGACTATTTCAGTGATGAGGTGGAACGAGCCCTGGGGCCTTGTGGGTTGTGTGATCGATGTAAAACGCCCGTTCAGTTGCCTGTGGACGTCGTGGGGGATGAGTCGATGTGCGCGAAGGCTATCCTCACGGCAGTATCCTGGTGCGGAGGGCGATTCGGGGTGACTCGCATCGTCGAACTGCTGCGTGGCAGTCGAGCGAAAAATCTGCTGGCCTATGGGGGGGAAGACTGTCCGGGGTATGGAATGTATCAGGCCTGGACGAAGACGGCGCTGACTCGCCTGGTGAAATCCTTAATGGATTCGGGGTATTTGCAGGTAGACGGCTTGGAATATCCCACGCTTGACCTGACTCGACGCGGGCAGGAGGTGGTGAAGGGCCTTGGTTCTGTTGAGCTGAGCCAGGCCGCGACATCGTCAGCCGCGTCGGCGTTCATGGCGCCGGTCAGTAGCCGGGATCACTCCACAGCCGCATCCCTCACGTCGTCAGTTGATCCGCACTTGTTCGAGCGGCTCCGACAACTGCGCAAAGAGTTGGCGGAAGAGGAGGGGGTGGCACCGTTCGTGATTTTTCACGACAAAACGCTCCGTACCATCGCCGGCCATAAACCTGTGACGCTCAGCGCCCTGCTGGAGATTCCCGGCATCGGGGAGGTCAAGGTGGAGCGCTACGGCCGACGCGTGCTCGGAATCGTCAACGAAGAGTGCCGGTAGATTTCTGTTGTCCCAGATCCGTCCGTTCTGTACCGTTCCCTAATGCCCCTACGCTTTTAACCCGCCCGCTTTACGGAACTGTTCCTGCAATTCTGGATAGGTCGTCGTTACCGGAAACTGCGGGAATTCTTTCGGCAGATGGGCCGGCGGACGAAAGAAGAAACCCGCATGGGCCTCTCCCAGCATGGCGGTATCGTTGTAGGCATCCCCGGCGGCCATGACGTGGAAATTCAGGTTCTTCAGTGCGGCAACCGCGTGTTTCTTCTGGTTGGGTTGCCGGAGTTTGTAGCTGACAATGCGGCCGTTGGGGCCGATTTCCAGTTGATTGCAAAAAATGGTAGGGAAGCCCAGTTGCCGCATCAGCGGGAGGGCAAATTCATAGAATGTGTCAGACAGGATGATGACCTGAGCGCGTTCGCGCAGCCAGGCGATGAATTCGGCCGCCCCCTCCATGGGGCCCATGGCATCGATGACCGATTGAATATCGGCCAGGGTGTACCCGTGTTGATCGAGAATCTTCAGCCGGCGCGTCATCAAGGCGTCATAGTCCGGCATTTCGCGTGTGGTGATTTTGAGCTCTTCAATGCCGGTCTTAATGGCGAAGTTGACCCAGATTTCAGGGACTAACACGCCTTCCAGGTCGAGACACACAATGACGGGGTTCTGCATCGATCCTCCTTAAAAAGGTTTCTGAGTCTTGAATGCTGAGTGGAATACCGCGCCACTCACTCGCAATTCAGCACTCGCGACCCGGCACTCAACATTATTCTCTATCCGCCGGTTCCGCGGCGCGCCCGTTCCTGACCGAGATACCGCCCGATTTTATCGATCGCCTTTTCGAACAACTCTGTGCCGGCCCATCGGCCGGCCTGCTCGGCATGATGCCGCTTGGCCCAGTCGATGGCCAGCGGGAGCGGGATCAGCCTCGGTGTGGTGGCAGTGAGGTCCGCCCAGAGGAGGCTCAGAGCCGTACTGATGCGAACCGCCACGGGAACCGGCCGGATTGTGGGATTCGTCATGTTTTGACAGTCTGTGGCCGGAGAGGTGACGGCGAGTTCCCGGCAGGCTGCCGGTCGATCATCGTAGATGCTGCACACCTCATGGTCCAGAAACGGGCAGGGCATGCGAAGCGCATAATACGCCCGGTTCAACGGTTCGATGGCTTCATCACTGATCGGGTCTGGCGATTCAGCGAGAGCGGACAGTTGTGGCAGGACTCCGGCTCGGGCCAGGTGCTGCTGCGCCACGTCAATTTTTGACAGAAGCCGCTCGCGTTCCTGGGGAGCGAGGCGGTCGAGGCTGTTTGTGAGGGCGAAGGCTTCTGGCGCGGAAATCGGCACCAGCATGCGACAACAGGCCGCGCAGCCCTTCTGACAGGACACGGTCTGCCCCGCTTCACGCACCCGGGCAAGTTCCAGCGTCTGGACCTCCTCGCCGAGGCTGCGCATGAGGGGAAGAATCGCCGTCACCGGCACGAAGCTCGTCGGAACCCCGATGGCGGTGGAGACCTCACCACTGGGGGTCTGCAGAGAAATTTCGAAGTGTTCCACTGCTGTCTGGTGGCTCACGGATCTGGTGTCAGCTCGTTTCGTGCGGTCGTGATCAAAGAGAACGCCTGTCTGGGTGTTGCCGTAGCTATCATAGAGAACCAGCGAATACACGGTCAACCGATGGGGGCCCGACGTGGTCTTGCCCCCCGGGGACGGTTGCGGCTACTCTGTCGCCCATGCGTGTCTCCGGCCATATCATCGGTTTGTTAAAAGAGTATATGCGAGATCTTGTCGAGCAGGCTCGGCAGGAGTCGCAGGCTCAGCAGGCGTTTGGCTTTTCCGCACCGCCCTATCAGCCGGATCATGCCATCGCGGATTTGCTCTCGATTTTAGATGATCGGATTGAATCGGAAGGTCTGCAAGTCGGCATGCCGCTTGAGTTTCTGCATGAAATGTGGCGGCAGTGTAACGAGGCGCGCAGCCAGTTCATGGAACGAGTATGGCTGGAAACGAATCTCGGCCCGCCAGATGCATCCAAGGCCCGGATTCGAGAATTGACGTATGCCGCATTGATCACACATCTCGAATCGGATGCCGCAACAGAAGAATCACCGCCGCATCGTGACGCATGACGCTGATGGGTCAGGGCTGCCACTTGCCGGTGATCCAATAGACCAGGATGCCGGCCACTTCGTCGATGGCCTCCGTGCTGACAAGCAGCGCCCGAACCGTGGGGATGAAGTCGAACAGGGTTTTCTGTTCCCAGGCCTGTTGCGGGTGGTGTGTCGCTTCATAGCCACAGCCCACCGGGGTGACCGTAAAGCCTTGCTTTTCAAACAAGCCCACGGCTCGGGGAAGATGATAGGCGGCGGTGACCAGGAGGATGCGGGCCGGCCCCAGAAGCGCCTTCGTCTGCACGGCGTTTTCGTAGGTTGTTCGGGAGTGTTCCTCGACCTGGATGACCGATTCCGGCACACCAAGGCGGAGCGCCCACCGTTTCATCTCACGGGATTCAGGCGGTCCGGTTCGACGTACAGTTGCGTCGCCGCCGGCGAGTATCACCTTAGGCGCCAGGCCCTGGAGCCACAATTCCGCGCCACAAGCCGTGCGGTGTCGTGAGTCTTCGGAGGGTTCGTCTGCTGGTCGCAGCGATCCTTTGTGAAAGACCCCCCCTGCCAGGATGACCACGGCGTCGAATTTTGGTGCGGGGGGTGCGGTGAACGGTGGATATCGTTCTTCGAGCAGCGAAATATAGATGGTTGAAAGAACCGGAGTGGCGGTAAGGAGCAGGAGCAGAATGGTGCTGAAGGCGAAGCGCCTGACCCAGGTGGTTCGTGTGGGCGTCACGGGTAGACAGGCCACGACCAGGGTCAAGAGTCCCGACAGGACGATCCAGGACAAGGGATACAGAAGCCATTTTGAGGTCTTATAGACAGCGAACCACATGGGAGTGAGATCCATAGGCGCTCCACGGTTGACCGGAAGAATACTCAGCATACACGGAGGTGTGACGGACACCAAGTGTTCAGGAGGATGGCATGGCAGAGGGACGGCACTATTGGTTGATGAAATCCGAGCCCAACGTATTTTCGCTCGACGATCTGGCACAGGCGCCAAAGCAGACCACGGCCTGGGATGGGGTGAGGAATTACCAAGCGCGTAATTTCATGCGGACGATGAAAACCGGCGACCAGGTGTTGTTTTATCACAGCAACGCCCAGCCTCCTTGTGTCATGGGAGTCGCCGAAGTGGTCAAGCCGGCCTATCCCGATCCGACGCAGTTCGATCCGCACGATGCGCACTATGATCCGGCCAGCCCCACCGATCAGCCCCGCTGGGATGTGGTGGATATCCGGTTCGTGCGCAAGTTTGACGTGCCGCTATCGTTGGACTTGCTCAGGGGCCAGGCGAGTTTGAACGGGATGGAATTACTTCGAAAGGGATCGCGCCTGTCGGTACAGCCGGTGAAGCCGTCTGAATGGAATGAAATCCTTCGACTCGCGCGCACTCATCGGGACTGAAGCATGGCTTGAATGGGGAGAGGTAGCCCTTTCTTTATTCTGACGTGAGGGCTAGCTGCGGGCCTTTCCGTCGTCCAGGTAGCGATGTTGCCAGTCGAGCCAGGCATGGCCAAGTTCATGGGCGAGAATATAACGACGTCGCGTGACCGGAAGCCGCTTGCGGATATAGATGATTTTCGCTTCGTTATCCCAAATCCCATCCGCGTTGGCATCCTGGCGGTCCATCTCTGAATCGGTGACCTGCCGGATCATGATGTGATAGCCGAATGGAAGGACGACTTTATTTGGTATGCGCACCGTGCCCTCACTGTCTTTCTTCTGGGCGCCCTCTGCGCCGAATTCCTGCTCCCGGTTAGCCTAACATATTTCCTCTTTTGTCTTCCCCGATTATAAATTCATATTTATCAGTCGGTTATGCTTAATCGGCCCATCCACTATTTCTCCAGGCCTCTTCTGTCTCTCCCCGGACGGAGGCGGTGTTGAGGATTTCAATTGAAAGATCGGATGGTGTATCATCCGGCCATGGTCGATAAACTTCTCGCGCAAGAGCTTGCGAAGCCCTACCCGTCGGTCGTCCGGATTGTGGGTGTGAAGATCCGTGACCGCGGCGAGATCAAGAAATTCGATGCCGGGGAAGCCAGCCTCGCCGTCGGCGATCGCGTCTTGGTCGATGTTGCCGGTGAGCTGAGCTACGGAGTCGTGTACGGGGCTCCTCAGGCGATGCCGTTTATCCCGCCCATGCGTGTCTTGCAGCCGATTGCCCGGAAAGCCACCGCTGAGGATGCGACGACCATCGATCGCTACGAGCGACTGGCTTCAGAGGGCATGAAAGCGTGCCGGGAACAGGCCATAGCGCTGGGACTCAGGATGAAACTGGTTGAGGTGTTCTGCTCGTTTCACCGCCGGCAGATGACCTTCGTGTATACGGCCGAGGATCGCATCGATTTCCGCGAGTTAGTTCGTGTGCTCGCTCGCCGGTTCGGCGGGCGGATTGAAATGCGTCAAGTCGGAGTCAGGGACGAAGCCAGCCGATTAGGCGGAATCGATACCTGCGGGCTCGTGCTCTGTTGTGCCGCATTTCTGACAGAGGTCAAACCGGTGACCGTCAAGCAAGCCCGTGGAATGGGGCTTCCGGTGGATGACCCCAAGTTGCTGGGCGTCTGTGGCCGCCTCAAGTGTTGTCTGTTGTTCGAAGCCATGGAAAGTCAGCCGTCCTCCTCGTCATCTAAGTCTTCCGCGCTCATCAATCCCGCTCGTACCCGTTTGGCCTCTTCCTAGTTCCGATCAGGTTTCTCTCGTATCACGCCGGATACCTGATTCTTCGACTTGGGGGTTGAAAGCCTCGTCATTTCAGCCTGAAAGAGTATAATGACCGTGAGGTGACGGATGCCTCAGGTACTGGTGCTCGGATCCGGGAAAATCGGGTCGCTCATTGCAGGGCTGCTGTCGGCTAAGGGACAGTATCAGGTCCATCTGGCCGATCTCACCCTGGATGCGCCGAAACGCTTGATCGACGATCTGGCGCTGACGACAGTCACTGCCTGCGCGCTGGATGTGCGGCGGCCCGATTCAGTTGTCGCCTATGTCACCGCGCACCGCTTTGACGCAGTAATCTCCTGTCTGCCGTATTTTTATAACGAGGCGGTGGCGGAGATTGCCCGAGCCCATCATCTCCACTATTTCGACCTCACCGAAGACGTGGCCGTCACCGGGCGCGTCAAGGCGATCAGCGAAGGCGCCGATCGAGCGTTTCTCCCCCAATGCGGGTTGGCTCCCGGCTTCATCAGCATCGTCACCAACGACCTCATCGGCCATTTTGAATCCATTGATCACGTGAAGATGCGCGTGGGCGCTCTTCCGGTCAACCCGAGTAATGCGTTGAAGTATTCCCTGACGTGGTCGACCGACGGGTTGCTCAACGAATATGGAAATATCTGCGTCGGAATTGAAGGGGGAGAGGAGGTTCACCTGCGGCCCTTGGAGGGATACGAGACGATTGAATTGGACGGCCTGCTCTACGAGGCGTTCAACACGTCAGGCGGGTTGGGTACCCTGGCAGACACCTATCGAGGCCGGGTTCGGACGATGAATTATAAGACGCTGCGGTACCCCGGCCATTGCGAAAAGATCCAATTCCTCATGAACGATCTCAAGCTGAATGAGGACCGGGAGACGCTCAAACGTATCCTGGAGCGGGCGATTCCGCAGACGCATCAAGACGTGGTGTTGATGTACGCCGCGGTGACGGGAACTCGAAAGGGTGAGTTGTTTGAAGAGACCTACGTGAAGAAAGTCTACCCTCGGACGATGCTCCGCCGCACTTGGTCTGCGATTCAAGTCACCACCGCGTCATCCTTGTGTTGTGTGCTTGATCTGGTGCTCGCGCAGCCATCCGCCTATCGGGGATTCATCAGGCAGGAACATTTCTCCTTGCAGGACGTGTTGGACAATCGCTTCGGAGACTGTTTCCGATCCTAGGTCAATCATGACGATAGAAGAAGTCTTCACACGGCTGGATTTGGCCCCGGAACAATCGGGGGGAGGCTCTGCTTCCTCAACCTGGACGCGTACGACGCAGGCAGGAGTGATCGAATCCCGGAATCCCTCGACAGGACTCACGTTAGGCCGAGTCTATGGGTGCTCCGATGACGACTACGACGCCCTGGTGACCGGCTTGCACGACACGCATCGGTCATGGCGGACGGTGCCCGCGCCGAAACGAGGCGAGGTCATCCGCCGGATCGGTCAGGCGCTGAGAGAACAGAAAGATGCCCTCGGCAGTCTGATTGCTCTCGAAGTGGGAAAGATTAAAGCCGAGGGCGATGGCGAAGTGCAGGAGATGATCGACATGGCCGATTTTGCCGTGGGGCTCTCCCGCATGTTGTACGGGCGCACCATGCATTCGGAACGGCCGCAACACCGGATGTACGAACAATGGCATCCCTTGGGCGTGGTAGGTGTCATCACCGCGTTTAACTTTCCGGTCGCGGTCTGGGCCTGGAATGCATTCATCGCGGCTGTGACGGGCAATACAGTGTTGTGGAAACCTTCCCCAAAGGCGCCGCTCTGTGCGGTAGGGATACAGCATCTCTGCAATCGCGTCTTGGACGATGCCGGACACCCGGGTGTCTTCGCGCTTTGTACGACGGACCGGGTCGAACTGGCCGAGCGCATGGTTCGAGATGAACGGCTTCCGCTGATCTCCTTTACCGGTTCGGTGCCGGTGGGAAGGCATGTGGCGGAGGTGGTGGGGCGTCGCCTGGGTCGGAGCCTGTTGGAACTGAGCGGAAACAACGCCATCATCGTCGATGAGACCGCCGATCTGGAATTGGCCACCAGCGCGATTGTCTTCGGCGCGGTCGGCACGGCCGGACAACGTTGCACCAGCACCAGGCGGGTGATTGTGCAGGAATCCCGGTACGACGCATTCGTGTCGCGCCTCCTCTTTGCCTATAGGCAGGTGACCATCGGAGATCCGCTTCAGCCGAATGTCATGATGGGGCCGCTGATCGATGGCGAAGCCGTGGCGCGGTATCAATCGGCACTCGATGACGTCAGGCAAGCCGGCGGCGAGGTGCTCTGCGGGGGGCGGGTCTTATCTCGTTCGGGATATTTTGTCGAACCGACGATTGTGCGAGCCCAGAATCATTGGAAGATTGTTCAGCAGGAAACGTTTGCACCGATCCTGTACGTCATGACCTATCGAACGCTCGATGAGGCCATCGAGATGCAGAACGCGGTTCCTCAAGGATTATCGTCCGCGTTGTTTACCACTCACCTCCGCCATAGCGAGGCTTTCCTGTCGGCGGCGGGCAGTGATTGCGGCATTGCCAACATCAACATCGGCACCTCCGGCGCGGAGATCGGCGGAGCATTCGGCGGAGAGAAGCAAACCGGTGGCGGACGTGAAGCGGGATCTGACGCCTGGAAGGCCTATATGCGGCGTCAGACCACGACAATCAATTGGGGGACTGCATTGCCGCTGGCGCAAGGAATCACTTTCGGGCGGTCGGAAGGAGGACAGCATGGGGCAAGCCGCTGAACTGGATGCCGTGATTGCTCGAATGACGGCGGACTTCCTCGCGCAGAACAGCGCGGCTGGAATGCTTCGCCGCGCATTGGACGACATCGGCGTGGGGTTTGTGCCGGTGATGGACCATTTGACGATCCGAACCATGGACATCGACCACCGTGCGGAGGAATTCATTGCCCTCGGGTACACGTACGACGAAACGATATACTACGACGACTGGTATGCCAAAGTGTTCAGGAAAGCCGGCTATCCGGCGTTGTTTGTCGATCAGGCGTATCCGGACGCTCGCGGTCAGACCAGTATCATTCCGCGTTGGGTCGAAAAATTCGGCGATCGTGTGTTTCATCATGTGGCGGTCCGGGTCGAGGACATTGATCAAGCGATTCTGAAGCTGAAATCGAAGGGTGTGGTCTTTGCCGGAGAAATCGTCGGCGCCCGGGGAGGACCGCTGCGGCAGATCTTTACTGCGCCTGAGATGATCGACGGACAACCGTTTTCGGTACTGGAACTTGCCGAACGGCATCAGGGGTATCAGGGGTTTCTTCCTCCCCAAGCCGATAGTCTGATGCGCTCCACCGTGCGCTAAGGACCGGTGGCATCACCGCTCCATCGACGACGGCTGCATATGTCGGTACCGTCTCACCTTGCATGATCGCTAAATCTGCGTACAATGGCCTGCACGATAGCAGTCAGTCCATCGGTTTGATGACACCACGCCCACAAGGAGGTCATATCTATGGTGCGAACGGTTTTGCCGCGCTGCTTCATCCTCGTACTGCTGTCTGTCTCTGCCTTCGGAATTGGTGAAGGGCTGGTCGGTGCCTCACCAGCCAGCCACGCGCCTCATGGGACGGTGACCGTCGACGACGTAACGGTGCCTGATATCGGGCCACTGCCGACTGTGGTGCCGATCCCGTCTTCGAACGTGAATTACGCCGCCAAAATCGAGCTGGGAAAGCAGCTGTATTTCGACGGACGATTATCCAAAAACAACGCGATCTCCTGCGCGTTTTGTCATAACCCGGGAACGGGATTTGCGGACTTGCGCCAGACGTCCATCGGCGTCGGTGGAGGAATTGGTGGTCGCCAATCGCCGACGGTCTACAATACCGGCTTCAATCATGTGCAATTTTGGGATGGTCGTGCGCGGTCGTTAGAAGAACAAGCGATCGGGCCCATCCACAACCCGGTTGAAATGGCGGAGACCCATGAACACGTGGTTGCAAAACTGGGCAAGATCAAGGGGTATCAACAACAATTCCGAGCCGTCTTCGGGACGGATGTCAATCTGCAGGGAATTGCTGAGGCCATTGCTGCCTATGAGCGTACGGTGCTCTCCACGAATTCCGCCTTTGATAAATACGTGCTCGGTGATGCAAAGGCCATGGATGAAGCCGCAGTTCGAGGGTTGGGCCTCTTTAAGGGAAAGGCGCGGTGTATTGTGTGTCACAACGGGCCGAACTTTACCGACAACCAGTTCCACAATCTCGGGGTTCCTCAAGTCGGGCCGATGAAGGAAGATCTCGGTCGATACAACGTCAGCAGGGCCGATAAAGACAAGGGGGCATTCAAAACGCCCACTCTTCGCAGTATTACGGAGACTGCTCCCTATATGCATGACGGCGCTTTCAAAACACTGGAGGAAGTCGTCGAATTTTTAGATCAGGGAGGCGGCAGCAATCCGACTCTCAGCCCGCTGATGCGTCCCCTCGGTCTGACCGCAGAGGAGAAAGCCGATCTGGTGATGTTTCTGAAGGCGCTGACGGGAGAGCCGATAAAGTTCAGCATGCCGCAGTTGCCGAAATAAATCGCGAATCCTTTCGGACAGTGGTGACTCTTACGGGCAGAGAGGCACGAGGGATAGGTCTGTCGATAAGACCCATCAATGCATTCCAACCCCAACCAGAGGAGGCCTTCTATGTTTCGACAACTTTGCGTGCTTGGTGCGAGCACGCTCGCGCTCGCCATGGGCGGGCCGGCACTTGCCGCGGATATGAAGCCGGGTCCGGCCGACGGATTCGATATTCATGTGATGGCTCCGCATAAGATGGAAGACGGATCGGTGGCCGGTCCCTTCCATCACTATTGCAAAGCCATCAAACCGGAGGTCTTGCAGTGTTTGTTGTTCGAATCCACGGCGCCGAATGCCGTGTTGACGGATGTGGAGTACTTCGTGGCGAAACCCGTCTCTCGATCGGCGGTGCCGCTGGATGTGTGGAACAAGTTCTATCACGATCATGAGGTCGAAATCGCCACCGGTCGTGTTCAAGTGCTGGACATGTCGGATGCGCAGGCGAAAGAAGTGGCCGCAGCGGCAGCCAAGACGGACGGCATTATCTTTCACTTATGGCCAAAAGGTGCAAAAGCTCCTGACGGATCGGTTGGTCATCCGACGTCGGTGGGGCATAAGCCTAGGACGGAATAACCTCGCATTCGTGAACGATCGACGATCTGTAGACCTATGGTAAGGAGGCCATTATGCGAAGTGCGATTGCGATGATCGGGTTGTGCGCGGCGGTCCTCACGGCTGCCGGTTGTGCGGAAACGTCTCATGAAATGAAGTCTACGGCCGCGGCTGCGCCGGCCGCAGCCGCGGCGAAGGCCATGCCGACACCGGCTCAGGGGTATACCATTCATGTGATGGCTCCCCATAAATTTGAAGACGGGACGGTGCATGGTCCCTATCACCATTACTGTAAGCCGATTTCCCCCGAGATCTTGCAGTGTTTGTTGTTTGAATCCACGGACTCGAACGCCTTATTGACTGACATCGAGTATTTCGTGGCCAAATCTGTGTCGCGAGCCCATGTTCCATTGGAAACGTGGAATAAGTACTACCACGATCACGAAGTGGAAATTGCGACGGGCCGCGTTCAAATCCTCGACATGCCGGACGCGCAGGCCAAGGAAGTGGCTGCGGTCGCGGCGAAGACCGACGGGATCATTTTCCATCTCTGGCCGGACGGGGCGAAGGCGCCGAACGGGGAAGTGGGACATCCGCAGTCGGTGGGCCATAAGCATCGGACGGAATAAGCGGACTGGTTGAAATCATCGGGCGGAGAGGACGCGTTCGGCGTCTTCTCCGCCTGCATTATTTTGGAGAGAGGAATAGCTGGGATGAAAGTCGGATATCTCTTTCTTTTGGCCTTGGCACTAGTTGTCGTGGGGGCCACAGCCTGGTCTGCGGATTCAGAAGTGTTGCGCCCTCGCGTGCCGGTCGATCAGATGGAGGCGGCGCGTGCGGTCACGAATCCATTTCCGGTGACGCCGGATATGCGTGAGAAGGGAAGAGCCCTGTTTGAAGGCAAGGCCTTTTGTCGTGCCTGTCACGGGAATGATGGGAAGGGCCTGGGTATGGATCTGGACTATTCCACCTTTAAGGGCCCGCTACCCCGAAATTTCACGGACAAGATGTGGCAACAGGCACGCACAGACGGCGAATTGTTCTGGATTCTAAAAAATGGGAGCCCAGGAACAGATATGGCGCCGTTTATTCCTTTAGTGCTGACCGAAGAAGAGGCTTGGCAGGTGCTGATGTATGTGCGTTCATTCGGAGGAAGATGAATCTGCCCGCTCGAATGCAATGAGGGGCGATGAGTCTGGGCCGGAGAGGGTGCTAATGGGGAGTATCAGCGGCGATAAGCGGTTAAGAATTGCTCCAGGCGGTGACGCTCCAAGGCGGGTAGCCGGAGGAATTCGAGGCCGAAATAGTGTGTGCGGACCCAGCGGACAGCGGCGAGGTCGATGACCAATGCCGGGGCATTGTCTGGCAGCAGGAGTCGTACGGTCAGGTAGCTGCCCTCCATCACCGCTCGCTCACCTTCGAGAAGGCATCCATCCGATGAGAGGTTGAGAACCGTCCCTTCTCCAATGAATGGAGCTCCGGCAAACATGACCGGAAAGGCAATGCCCAGGCGGTCGCGAGATCGTTGAAAGGTGAGAGTGGTTTGTGATGAAGAGGGATGGATTCGTGACGTTCGGACTGTTGAAAGATGTGACTGCATGGTCGGCATTGTAGTAGCGAGAGAGGCACTCCTTACATCCCACCTTAGGAGGGCTTCGCCGGTGTCGCTCATTTCGCAATATTGCCAGGATCGTCGAGGCGCAAATTACTGGCGGCTGGCGGCATAGAAGCGATAACTGCAGGATCGGCAGCGCCAGGGAAAGCGACCCAGCAGATGCCAAAGAAAATCGCGCCACCCTCGGCGCCCTGAGCGGCGCACCGTTCCGGGACACAGAGGGCAGGAATGCGAGCTGTCAGTAGGAGTTTCGATGGACATATGTGTTGCTAGGAAGCGTACGCTCAATAGTTGATATGTACTTCGGGGGCAGTTGGACGCGGATGGTGGGCAGATACCGAGAGGAGGAGGCTGCGTGTTCCCTTCGACCGCGCTGCACCGGGGGATGCATCACTCCTGCCACCACACCAAGCGAATCACGTAAATTCCGGCGACATAGGTTCCTGCAATGATAATGGCCCAGATCATGATCCCCTCCTGATTCTTTTGCGTCATCCTGGCGCATCAGTGAAATGCCATGCCCTGATCATTAGCAACTCGCGTACCATCAGCGCGTCCATCTTGTGGCTGCGTGTGACCGTCTCAATTCCTTCGTATTGACCGTTCGTGCCGCTGCAGAATGCTCTGCTCTCGTTGTCCGTCAACTTGGCGCTGTATCCAATCCGATAATCGCGAATCGATTTGGATACCAGACAGAACATGAGTCTGGATATGCCTAGCTGAGCAGCAGCGGGGTGGAGGTGCGCAATTCTATTGGTTGTACTGGAGCGTCCACGGTTTATGAGCGGTGTGCATAAAGATAATCACGGTAGCTCGCACCAGTCATTGACCCGTTTCTGATGTCATCCAGCACGCAATCAGTCGCGGGGGAAGGAGTGGTCTCGAGATGGACTGACCATGCCGGGTCGCGGATGGGAAGTGGTTTCCCGTTGTTGCTTCGGTGCGTCAAGTAGAGGATCAGTGTTTCGACGAGTGCGACGAGGTGTTGCGTGCTCGTTGTTCGACTGCCAAGGCATGGGCCGTGATCGCGTAGTCGCACTGTCCGCAGTGCAAAAAACCTCCCGTCGGGACCAAACTGTGATGCCGGCATCGGGGGCAGTCATAAATCTTCATTGGTGAACTCCTCTCGCAGCAATCGGACGCATGGTGAAGGTATCGTGCTGATCAAAAGGGCAACACGGCCGCGACGTGATGTTCCCCGATCAAGAATCATGTGCCGTGATTTTGCTCGGGATCTTCGTGGGGTAGTGCGCATGGAGAGCCTTCCGATCTCCGCAGTTGACGCAGCGCCACCGGCCATCTGGATCATAAAAATCATTTGATGGCTCGATTGCCAAATAGCCTCCGCATCGGGAACACGTCATCGTTCCACTCTCCTTTCGCAACATTTCGCAGGAAGCCGCTGAATGGAGAGGCCGCAAAGAACAGGTTGCGCCTCCCCATCCAGCGGGTTCATCACCACGCTACTCCTCCGGTCTGATGGGCATGGTCAGCGCCGTATCATCTTCATGCGCGGGACTTTATCAACCGTTCAAGTCCTGGGTGCGCAGCAGATCGAAGCAGGGCAGCTCTCAATCATAGTATCGTCTGCCGGGCGTTTGAGGAATGTTCACTTTCCTGAATCAGGAAGACATTCAGGTCCTGGAGGTTGCAGTCGATTCGAGGCAACGGGTCGTTAGAACAGGCATCGGTTGTCGTCGAGCGAAAGCTAGAATCAGTCTAAATTTCCTATGAACTTAAGGAGGTAGGATCACGGTGCGACGTATCCGTTAGGTGCTCGCTGGTGAAGAGCTTCGAGCTCGACTGAATTCCGAGCGACGCTCGGTCATGAGGATTGAGGTGGCAGGGCGAGGGGGCTAAGGCGACAGGGTGCTGCTACATCATTTGCTTGAAGATGGTCAGCAGCTTTTGGCAATACGTGGGATCGGCGGAAAACTCGGCCCCGGTCAGCGGCACATTTAAGAATTTATTATATCCTGGCAGCGATCGTACCTCTGGGGAGTCGAGATCGCGAAATCCCATGGACCAATTGGGAAATTGTCGCGCGGGTATGGTGGTCTGCAAGAGCGTGAGGACTCCGCTATGGCGCTCATCCTGGAAGATTTTTGCGTAGAGGTTCAATACCGCCTGTTCCTCGCCCTCGAGCGCTTGCATAAAATTCCCGTTTTTATACAGCAACATCCCCGTGATACCTAATTGGCTGTTGTGTGCGTGGCACAAGGCGAGCAGGTCCGTGAGTTCAGATGGTGAAAACGGTCTCGTGGCAGAACTGGCGTAAACGAGACAAAACATCATGTCCTCTCGCTGCGACGATTCTGTTAGGGGCAATCGCGACATACAAGCTGCAACATTCGCTGGGCTCTGTGGGTTGAAACAACTCTGCCGCCATTTTTGCTTTCGATCAAGCCAATTTAAATTTTCCAGCTCAGCATTTTGGCCCCTTGGTTGGTATGGTTTTCGTCATACGTTCGCGACGACCCTCGTACAGAGCGGAATCGATCTCTATAAGGTGCAACAGTTGCTCGGGCATAAATCGCCCATCATGACGCAACGGTATGCCGACCATTATCCGGAAAGTTTGCGGGATGGAGTAGAGATCTTAGACCGTCGCCGCGCCGGTAGCACAAAAGTAGCACAGTCGGCGGGTCATGAACCGGGTGTGAACTGCGTAAGTATTTGAAAAAATGGTGGGCCGTGTAGGGGTCGAACCTACGGCCCGCTGATTAAGAGTCAGCTGCTCTACCAACTGAGCTAACGGCCCCACCGGTGTGTGCTATGTATCGATCGTGACGTGCCTGACAGAGCGATTGGTGCGCCTGACAGGATTTGAACCTGTGGCCCTCAGCTCCGGAGGCTGATGCTCTATCCAGCTGAGCTACAGGCGCTCCCGTCGATCAGACCAGGCACCTTAGCATAGCGTTTCGGTTTCTGTCTAGGGAGTTGCTGCACGATCTAGACGAATCCATAGGGAAGGAGCCGTTCGTCACCCGCCTCCGGCTGGGCCTGGCGTAGGATCGACAACGCCACTGCCTCGTCCTCGGCCAATCGGTCAAGCTCGGTTCTTACGCTAGGGGAGGGCCGGATAATCGGTACGGCGGTCTGCCTCGTGCAGGCGCCATGGACCATTCCATCTGATTCGACCGGAACACCCACCGTGCGGCAGGTGATGGGCCTGAACGCATAGACGCTGCAACGTCCGTCTATCGCCAGGGCGGGGCAGGGAAGGTCCGCAAAGCGTTCGACTATGACATCGATACGGCTGTCTTCCCACTCATCAAGGTTTGGCGTGGAACGAAGGTCCGGGTACGCCAGTTCGAGGGCGGCGATCTGCTCGCGCGCACGCCTGACGATGGCGGTTCTATTGTCGGAGGGTAACTGGCTGAGGCCCCGGTGCAATTCCAGGACATCGAGCTGGGTAATGGGGAAGATGCCAATGCAGCACTGGCAACAGCCTTGAGTGCAGGGGAGGGCGTCAAGCAGCGAAGCCTGAGCGCGTCGGAACCAGTACGAGGCTTGTTGAAAGAGCGGCAGGGGCTGGTGCATCGATCCCCATCAGGCTACTCTTCAGGCAGGGAGAGATCGACGATGAGTTCTCCCTTCGGAGAGAAAAACCCCTGCTGATCGATCTGCACAATCCCGTTACAGTGCTCCTGGAAAAACTCCAAGATCCAGCCGTTAAAGTCGTAGCCTTCCTCCGTGATGTCGGCTTCAATCATGCGTGTGGTGAGGATAAAGCGCGCGCGTGTGACATGTTCTTGCGCAAGGCTAGCTTCCAGGTCGTCATGGGAGGACAGATCCTCTCGAAACAGTTTCTGCTCCTGTTCGAACAGGTCTTGATAGGTCCCGCGGTCGCGGATGCAAAACACCTGGATCGGTTTGCGGTCGCGTGCATACCCGAGGATCACCTGGACCCATGCCCAGTCATCCAGCATGGAGTCGTCCATGTCTGGTGGAAGGATCGGCGATTGTCCCCGCGACTTCAAAAACTCCACCAGCAGACGAATGGGAGGGGCATTCTCATTTTTACAAAACACCCGTGAGTAAATCACCGCTTCCGGTGCGGTGCCTTCGGCGGGTTGAGCATTCGAGGGGAGAATCGGAAGTTCTTTGGCCATGAATACGCCTCTTGTTCCTGAGAATGACGCGAAGTTAACGATGCGCCCGTGTACTCTACTCTGTGATCTGCATGGCGCGCAAGGGCGTCAAATGCGCGTGTCGCCAGTCTGGGCCGCATGTTTCCATCGGTCGGCTCTTGACAGCCCCCAGGGCTTTGGATACACTCTCGCCCTGTTTTCGGACTGATTCTGCAGACCACGCGCAGATTTCCGGCTCCACCTCTGTACGTACGAGTTTATAGATCGCAGACCGCACACGTCAGTTCACTTTCATTCGTTGTTCAAAGGGAGGAACGCATGGCCAAGTCGATGACCAAATCGCAGATTGCTGACCATCTTGCTGGAAAGGCGGGAATTACGAAGAAAACGGCTGTCCAATTTCTGGACGATTTCGCCGCCCTTGCCTATCGCGAAGCAAAGAATGCTTTCGTGGTTCCCGGCATCGGGAAGCTGGTGCTTGCCAATCGGAAGGCGCGCATGGGCCGGAATCCGCAGACCGGTGAGCCCATCAAGATTCCCGCTAAGCGCGTGGTGAAGTTCCGGGTCGCGAAGATGGCCAAAGATTCGATCCTCGGAAAGAAGTAATACACCTCGTTCCTCTTTCGAGCCAGGGCCGGTGCTGTCTGTAAGGCACCGGCCCTTGTATTATCCGCCGTCGATCAAGACCGGCCTGTAGTGGTGACCCGTGTGTCTTAGAATGACGGTGCCAATCCGCTTCCCCCGGCGCCGTCATGCCCCACGAAACGCACCGCATCTCCATCCTGCACCATCGAATCTTCGCTGGCGATGCGTTTGTTGATAGTCACGAGTACTTTTTTCTCCCGCAAGAGTTGCAGCATGTGTCGAAGGCCGCGGCCCTGGCGTTGAATCACCTGGCGCACTGTGACAGGGGCCGGCAATTCGCAGGCCAGGTCCCGTTCTCCATCTGTCGTTTGCAGTTGTCCCATCAGCGTAATCGTAATCATGCGACACGTATCCTCTGTGATGATAGGCACTCGATGCTCGTTGTGCCGCTTTGGTGTGGAGGCAAATTGACTCCCCCTCGCGGCCGCGACTAATATTACCATTATGCAATCCCTTAATATCCAGCGTCCGGGAATGCCCGACCTTCAATTTGTGCTGGTCGTCTCAGCCCTATGTACGTCAGGTCTTGAAACCTTGAATGTCCCGGAAGATCTCCGGCGCAAGGTGTTCGATGCCTGTTGGGCGCTGGTCAGCACGGATCCTCCACCGACCAACGAGCGTGAACGGGTGCTGGATTTGCGATCCGGCACGGAGCTTACGCTGGATGCCCTTGTGGCGACGATTCGACAGCTTTTTGCGGAGGCGGGCATTTCGACGCTGACATGGGACCATCCGCCCAGCAATCCCACGCGCCCCAGCAGCCCTGCGGCAGAACCGTTGATCGATCGGCTGCAGAAACTCTATCCGGATACTCCCCCCACATCCGATCCTTCGGGCCGCAACTAGCCGCATCGGTTTCTTTTTGCGCGGATCCCTGCGCTTGCGATTTGTGATCAGCTTTTCCCCATGAGAAGAAGAGGGTATGATGCGCCTGGGGATCGTGATTCCATCCAGGAGGGGCCATGCAGATCACACCGACGCCGCTCAGCGGCCTGTTCCAGATCGAGCCAGATATTTTCGGAGATGCGCGTGGAAAGTTTGTGGAAATCTTTCGTGAGTCGCGATATGGAGTGGCAGGCATCACGAAGCCGTTCGTGCAAGATAACCTTTCCTGGTCCGTCCGCGGCACGTTGAGAGGCCTCCACTACCAATTGGCCCGGCCCCAGGGAAAACTGGTCATGGTGGTGAAAGGGACGGTCTATGACGTTGCCGTCGACATTCGACAAGGCTCGCCGACGTTTGGACAGTCGTACGGGGTAGAATTGTCTGAGACGAACATGCGGCAGCTCTACATTCCGCCGGGCTTTGCACATGGGTTTTGCGTGCTCAGCGAAGAAGCCGGCTTTCTGTATAAGTGCACGGATGTGTATTCGCCGCCGGATGAACGGGGTATTATCTGGAATGACCCGAAATTGGCGATTGCCTGGCCCATCACGGCCCCGCTTCTTTCGGCAAAGGACCAAGCCTATAAATGCCTTGCCGACATGACGGCGGAGTTGCCTCGTTATCAGGCGCCTTAGCTATGCGCTACTCTGCCGATTCATTATTGGTTCCCCTTGTGCCAGTGCGACCTTTCCCTTGATCTGAAGAACCTGCCCCGTTTCGCACGCTCCCCTTTTCCATATAGCGTCAGACGATTGCTGAGACTGGAAAGGGGCTCCTTCCGTCTTGCTGTGCGACTGACCTCCATGCTATGTAGGAATCATTCCTGTCTAGCGACCAATGGCATGAAACTCGATCTCCAGGACATTGAAGCCCGTTTTCGCCGGCACGACGTACGTCTCACCCGCCAGCGTGCAGCCATTTACGCGGCCTTGGTGGAGACCACCAGTCATCCGAGCGCCGATGATCTGTATCGGATAGTTACGCGTCAGCAGCCGATGATGTCACGCAATACCGTGTACTACACGCTGAGCGTCTTGCGAAACGCGGGGTTGGTTCGGGAAGTGAACGTGGGCCATGACATGGCGCGGTATGACGGGAACGTGAGCATGCATCACCATCTCATTTGCCTGGGATGCGGCCAGATTATGGATGTGATGGACGAGGAATTGAATCGATTACACCTGTCGAGCGGGCAGGCGAGAGGATTTGATGTCTTGGGGCATCGAGTCGAGTTTCATGGATACTGTGTGAGTTGTCAGCAGGTTCACCGCAACGTGTCCCCACGTCGCAGGTAAGCCGCGTTATTTATCGAAGGAGGAACGTATGGGAAACAGTTTGAAGGGCACCAAGAGTCATGAGAACCTGAAGCACGCCTTTGCCGGCGAGTCGCAAGCCAACCGCCGGTATCTGTATTTTGCGCGCCGAGCCGATATCGAAGGGTATCCCGATGTCGGGGGACTCTTCCGCGACACGTCCGAGGCCGAAACCGGCCACGCCTTCGGACATTTGGATTTCCTCAAAGAAGTCGGCGATCCCGCCACTGGCGTACCGATCGGAAATACCGAAGCCAATTTGAAATCGGCTATCGAAGGTGAAACCTACGAATACACGCAGATGTATCCAGGGATGGCCAAGACGGCGCGTGACGAAGGGTTCTCGGAATTGGCGGAATGGTTCGAGACGTTGGCCAAGGCCGAGCGGTCCCATGCCAATCGGTTTACCAAGGGCCTCGACAGCCTGAAGCAGTAACAGCCTCACGGCCGGGTTTAGGCGCATCATGATCGGGTGGGGCGGAACATTCCGCCTCACCTCCGTGTCCAGATTTCTTGGCCAGCGTCAGAAGGAATGCCCCTCCGTGAAAGAACTTCGTCTTCTCCAGCCGATTGATCCGGCCACTCTCGAACAGGAAACGCTGCGGATCTACGATGTCTGCGACGGGTGCCGCCGCTGTTTTAATCTCTGTCCGTCCTTCAACACGCTTCTGGACCGGATCGATGACTACGAGAGTGATGTGACGAAGTTTACAGCCGCCGACCATCATCGAGTCGTCGACGAATGTTACTATTGCAAACTCTGCTACAACCATTGCCCCTACACGCCGCCGCATCAATACGCTATTGATTTTCCGCTTCTGATGGCCGTGTGGAAAAAGCGGCTGGCCGCTGAGCGGGGGATTCGATGGCGCGATTGGCTATTGACCAGAACCGACCTGTTGGGGCGACTCAACAGCGCCCTGGCGCCGCTGGTCAACTGGGGATTGGGCCAGCGGTGGTTGAGGCGCCTCATGCAAACGGTGCTGGGCGTGCATCAGGAGCGGCAGGTTCTGCACTATCAGCAAGAGACATTCACGCGTTGGTGGGGCAGGCGGTCGTCCAAGAGCACAGCGGCGACAGGTAAAAAGGTCGCTTTGTTTGCCAGCTGCCTCGTCAACTATCAGGCGACCGATGTCGGCAAGGCGACCGTGCAAGTGCTGGAAAAAAACGGTATTCACGTGGTGTTTCCGGACCAGTCGTGTTGCGGCATGCCGTCCTTCGATACCGGTGATACGGCGGCCATGGTGAAGGCGGCCGAACACACGATCGCATTGCTGAAACCGTGGGTCGATCAAGACTATGATGTCGTGATTCCCACTCCCAGCTGCAGCCTCATGGTGAAGCGCGAGTATGCCAATCTCGTTTCAGGGGAAGATGCCACACGGGTTGCCGCGCGCACCTACGATGTCTGTGAGTACCTCATGAAGCTCAAGCGAGAGGGCAGTCTGGTGACGGATTTTACTCAGAAGCCCGGACGGGTGGCCTATCAGGTCCCCTGTCACCTACGAGACCAAAACATCGGCTTCAAGTCGAAGGAACTGATGGAGTGCGCCGGGGCGCAGGTCGAGGTGATTGAAAAATGCTCGGGCCATGATGGTTCATGGTCGGCCAAAACAGAATTCTTCCCGCTCTCCATGAAGATTGCGCGGAAGGCCGTACGCCTGGTCGAGCAGGTCCCCGCTGATCTCGTGGCTTCCGATTGTCCGCTGGCAGGCCTTCAATTGGATCAAGCCGGCGCTCGAGCCCATGTCGGCGGGAAGGCGGCACAGCATCCTATTCAAGTGGTACGCGATGCCTACGGGTTGCCCAGAGATCCGCAGGCTTCATAACCTATCGAACTTCGGCCGGACCGAATCATGAACAAGCTTACGCAGCATGATCTGATTTCCTCTGACGAGTACGAGCGGCAGCGCGAGGCGTACCGGCAGACTATTATCAATCTCAAGCATCGCCGCCGGATTGGTATCGGGGAGAAGATCACGATGGTCTTCGAGAATCGAGACACGGTACGTTTCCAAATCCAGGAAATGATCCGCGCGGAGCGCATCGTCGACCAGAAGAAAGTGCAGGATGAACTCGACGTCTACAATGCCCTGCTGCCGGGTGCCGGTGAATTGAGCGCGACCCTGTTGATCGAGCTCACCGAGGCTGAGACGATGAAACCGTGGCTGGATCTGTTTATGGGGTTGGATCATGGCCAGAAACTCGGTCTGCGAGCCGGGGGAGAGGTCGTATACGGCGAGTTTGAAGGCGGGCACAGCCATGAGACGAAAATCAGTGCGGTACATTTTGTCCGCTTTCGTCCAACTCCTGCCATGGTCACGGCTTTGGCCGATCCGGCTGTGCGTGTGGCGCTCTCTGTCCGCCATGCGGGATATGAGGCGGACACCGAGGTGCCATGGGCGATGAGGCAGGAGTGGTTGTCTGACCTCCGGGCATAAGTGTCGAGTTTTTAGTTGTAAGTTTTAAGATGGAATTCAACTATAATCAGCGGCACTCAGCACGTTACATTCACAATATATCTGTGCACGTATGGCTTCCGTCCTTCTGAATAAGCGTATCGAGTTTTGCGCCTCCCACCGTTATCACAAGCCGGAGTGGGATGCCGAAAAGAACCGCGCCACCTTCGGGGCGTGCAATAACGATCCTGGGCACGGGCATAACTATATGCTGGAAGTGACCGTCGCGGGCGAAGTCGATCCGCGAACCGGCATGGTCGTCAATCTTTTCGACCTGAAGCGCGTGTTGCTGCAGGTCTTGGAGGAATTCGATCACAAGCACCTGAACCTCGACCTGCCTTACTTCACTCACCAGATTCCAACGTCCGAAAACCTGGCGCGTGTGCTCTGGGACAAACTCCAGGCTCAGCACGACATCGGCACGCTCCAGCGGCTGTCTCTGTATGAGGATGAAGACCTCTGTGCCGACCTCACGGAAGAGGCCGGACTGGATGTCGCGTCGGTCACCCGGCGCTACTCATTTACCGCTGTGCACGAGGGACATCGAGGCCATACTTGGGACCTCTTTGTGTCCGTGCATGGGCCGATTCATTCCGAGACCGGGATGGTGACCGATATCGTCGCGCTTGACCGGCTGTTGAAGGAACGCGTGTTAGTTCCATTCGAGGGGCGCGATCTTCGCATGGTGTTAGCGACTCCGTCCGTTACGGGAGAATATCTTGCCAAAGCCGTATGGGATCGTATTGGCTCGTCTGTTCCGACCGGTCGCCTGCAACTCGTGAAACTCGTTCAAACCCGCGACCTCTCCTACGAATACGCCGGCTGAGGCACTCCCGTTCGTCCAATCTCTCTTCCGCGTCCCTGCCCGGATGCGGTGTTAGCCAATGCCCCGCCAGAGCTCCGGTGTGGGCCTCAAGATCGCTCATCGTATACATCTTAGGGGCGGAGAAGAAGGTAGGCGATGGTAGCCACGCCCAGCAAAATCGTTGCGGCCAGCAACGTCCTGGCGAGGGTCAGCGCGCGCTGTAAGGTGCTCACTGTGCGACGGAGCTCGACAATGGTGTCGGCTTGCAGCTCAATGGTCCGTTGATGCGCCTCGATCTGTAGCTGTAGTGTGGACAGTGTCGGATCGGCAGAGGAGGGCTCCGTCACCGGGGGAGCCCCGCGAAACCGTTCGAAAGTCTTGATCAGCTCAGGGGCCTTCTCGATGACCACCGGCAAAAGCTTTCTGGCAACTTGGAGCGCGGTGGTCCAGGGGATGGTCATGCCTTCGTGTCCGGTACGAACAGGGGTTCCCTGCCCCTATTCATGACATAGCACGGATGTTGAAATCTATCCTCGTCGAGCCAAGATGACGGCGCATAGGGATCTTCCCAGTATCGAAGCTCGAATGAAAGGTTTTACATTCTCGCCACGGCGATGCGTCCGAACCACAAGGGAGGCGATCATGAACGTTGTGACCGGTGTGGCAGGCAATCCGGCGGAGGGCTATCAAGTGGTCGGAGATATTGTTGGAACCGCGATCCGGCAATTCAAGCCAGAGGACAGCGCCATGGATGTGGCGATTGAAATGGTGACCAGCCATGTCGGTGGGGCCCCAGTGGTCGGAGAAGACTATGAATTCCTCGGCTTCATTAATGAGGGAGATGTGATTCGCGCCATCGATAAGGGAATGGATCTGAAGCAAGCGAGGGCGGGAGACATCATGAATACGGCATTTGTGGGAGTCAAAGAAGATACGTCGTTGAGTTGTGTCGCACGAATGTTCGAAATGGGATTTCAAATCCTTCCCGTGGTGCAAGACGGCAAGGTGGTTCGATCCATCACCCGTCATGATCTGTTGCGGGCACAACTCGGGCTTGGTCCGTCGGTCGACGAAGGCAGCTAAGGGAAACGGAGGACTGCAAAAAGATTCGTCAGGTCGGCAATTCTTGCCGAGCCGCTTCGTCCCGAGATGGTCTGGCAGATCAAATTCCCAGCGTTCTCGGGGTTTCTCTGAGCAGATATCCTGGCCCGAAACTTGATATCGAACACAGCCTGAAGTAGGTCGGCGGTGTGTGTTTCGAGCCGGAGGTGCTGCGCCATGATGTCTTTGTGGGAATTTTTCAGCCGGGACGTGACGCTCTTGGGAGAGCTCCATAGCCCGATGTTGAGTTGGCTCGGGTCTGGGGGACTGATCGCCTTGTTCCTGTGGCACGCGGGCCGGCTCTCGACGGCCATTTCCAGCGTGCAGACGTGTTATATGCGCGTCTGGCCGACCTTGACGGCCCTCGCTGCCAGCCGAAAGTGCCTGCAAAACGAGTGGTTGACGGTGCCGAGTTTGAGCGATGTGAAGAAAGTCACCCATCAAGCCGGCGGGCAACCCGACCGAGTTGATCTTGACGATCTCCATGCGCTGGACAAGGTCATGCGCCGGGAGCCGCGCCTCGAACAGGCCTGGTTGCACTTTCGCAAGACCTTCGTCGTCGAACGTACGGCCTGGTTTATCGAGCCGAAGGTATTTGCCACACGAACGGCGGCCGAATTTTTCCCGCGCGACCTGCTGAACAGCCGACTCAATCTCGCGTTCTATCATCAATTTCCTTCCTTGATCACGGGCGGCGGCTTGCTGCTCACGTTTTTAGCGATCCTGATCGGTTTAAGTAAGCTGCATGCAGACGGTTCCCATATCGTCGGGATTCAGGGATTGATCAACGGTCTGGCTGGAAAGTTTTTGACGTCGATCGTGGGATTGCTCTGCGCCAACCTGTTTGTGTTGCTGGAGAAGTCGGCGATGCATCGATTGGCGACCACGCAGCAGCAATTCGTCACGCTGGTGGACGAGTTGTTTCCGCGTAAGACCATAGAGCAGATGCTGGAAAACTTCAGCCCGGGTGGAGGGGCAAAGCAAGCTTCTGCTGCAGTGGGTGCGGTGCCAGGCGACCTCGGTGATCGTCTGGCGGGAAGCCTGAGTGATCGACTGAGTCCTACGGTGGCCGCCCTGAGGGAAGCGGTAGAAGTGCTGAGCAGGCGTGATCAGGGAGGACGTGCAGGATCTTCGGATCGTTTGGCGGAAGAACTTTCTCGGGTGATGCAGCAGACCATGGCCGCGCCGATTCAAGAATTGAATCAGGCGATTCAGACGCTCGCTCGATCGGTCGAGGAACTGAAGCAGGATCGAAGCGTCAAAGAGGTGTCGGACGAGTTTGAACTCCAATCGTTGGACGAGGTGCCGACCGCGGAGGCGCAGGACATCCAGCAGGATGTCGAACCCGATAACAGCATGCTCGGGTTGCGATGGTTTGCGAACTGGCGACAAGGGGCTTCGATGAAGGGGGCAGCCTGATATGCGCGCCAATCATTCGCCGGGATCTTCCGAACAAGCCTCGGTACTCACGATCGGGATCACAGACCTGATGACCTCGCTGGCCGTCATTTTTATTCTGCTGTTCAGCGCCTACGTGACGAAGGTGTCTGAAACCGAAGTGCAAGCGAAAGTGAAGGTCCCCGTACAGGTGCCTGAGCGGAATGCCGTGACAAGCACAACGGAAGATCTGAAGGGAGTTCTTCGCGACCACTTCCAGCGGTTCGATCTGTCGCTTGATGCCGACCCCGCCGACCCCAATGTGGTACGCATCGTTGTGCCCGATGCCTTGCTGAACTTCGAGTTCGGGAAAGGCACGCTTTCCTCGGTCGCGGATCAGTTCCTGGTGGATGCGATGCCGACCTACGCGGCGCTTCTCTGCGGCGCCATGCGTGATCGCATCGACTCGCTGGTGATCGAAGGGCATACCGACGATCGCGGGTCGGATATCTACAATCTGAAGCTGAGTCAGGAACGCTCACTGAACGTCATGGTCAAAGGGCTCGAGGTTATCAAAGATTCGGCGCCCTGGGCCTATCGCTGCTTCCATGAAAAAACATCGGCCAGTGGACGAGGTCGGCAGGATCTGGTGGTAGGTCAGTCGCGGGTGCTCGACCGGGACAAAAGCCGCCGCGTGGTCTTTAAGATCCGATTGCGCTCCACAGATCGACCGGCAGAAGTGAAGCAGGCCATGCGGCAGCTCGAATTGCCGGCCGTGAGTTCCCGCCTCTTTTAGCGCGCGTTCGGGGGCGGCGCATCCTTGGCGCAGCGAAACCCCACATCGTTTCTTCGTGCATCGGGCGCATACCCGGCGCGGTTGGTGGATCGAAGGGTCTTGGCATCATTATTCCAGGCCCCGCCCCGCAATGCGCGGAGAGGCCCTGTCGAGGGGCCGGAAGGATTGTCTCGCGGGCTAAACTGGTAGTAGGCCGCGTCGTACCAATCCGCAACCCATTCCCACAGATTGCCCGCCAGATCGTAGACTCCCTGCGGAGTCCTGCCTAATTCAAACTGCCCGACGTGGGTCAGCGTGTCGTAGCCCTGCCATTTGGTGCGCCCGGCATTGGCGTGCCCCCTCGTGGGATGCGCGTCCCCCCACGGATACATCCGTCCCTCGGTGCCCCGTGCTGCCAGCTCCCATTCCGCTTCTGTGGGCAAGCGTCTTCCCACCCATCGGCAGTAGTCGCGCGCATCATACCAATTGACGCCAACCACCGGTTTGTTCTCGTGGGAGCCGCCGGTGGCCTCGTTCCATTTGAACGGTGGATCTGACTTTTGTGAAGCGAGAAAGTGGGCATACCGCGCGACGGTCACTTCTTGCGTGTCCAGATAGAATGCCTTGACAGTCACGCGGTGCACCGGCTGCTCGTCGTCCTGGCCGCGGTCGCTGCCCATGGCGAACTCGCCGGCAGGGACGAAGGCCATCGGAGCACTCGTTGGGGAGTTAATTGGCAGGGCGCGGGATTCAGCAGGGCCGGCGAGAGAGGCGCTGGGCCGAGTGTCCTGGCCGCTGCTGACCTCCGGAATCATGAGCCAGAGGAGCCCGGCACAAACAGACGACAGCAAAGAACATATGCGCATCGGTTGAACGCTCATCCACGATCATTCCATGCAGACAGGCTGGCCGGCATATTGTATCGCGTCTTTGCTGGGAAGTGTGAGATGGCGAAACGCGCGCAGCGTATGGCGGCATTCGTCCCTGGCAGGGACGAACGGAGATGTGCGACGGGAGCGGGATGCAGGCCTGCAGAACGACTACTTCAGCAGATGGTCGGAAATTAATGCGGCCAGCTCCGTCGGTTCGACGACTCCTTCGCGAGTCAGCAACAGTTTGCCCTGGGCGAAGAAGTGTGTGGTGGGGTACGTTTCAAACGTATGCGCTTTCTTGATCTCGCGACAACGGCCTGGCACATGCATTTTGGCCTTGCCGATCTTGATGGTGGGAAATTTTGCGGCGGTTTCTTCTAAAATGGGATCGTACTGCTTGCAGGGTTCGCAGGTGGCTAGCCCATAGGCCACTACTGCACCGGCACTCTCGGTGAATTCTTTATAATTCTCGTCCCGAACATCTTGTACTGTGCCGGTCATGGGCTCTCCTCGTCTAGGACAGATGATCGAGGGGAGGGCCTCGTGATGGCCCTTTCCCCTCGGTCCCCGTTTGTCGCTTAGCTCAGTTTCGCGAGGGCGGCGAGAATGTCCTTATCTTCCCGCGCGACCTTGATTTCCTGAACCTTGACGTAGGCCACTTTGCCGTTCTTGTCGACGATGACCGTGGCGCGCTTGCCGCAATTCAACGGCTCAAAATACAATCCGTACTTTTTGACCACTTCGCGGTTGAAGTCGGACAAGAGGCGGTGCTTCAAGTCGAGCGAATCTGCCCAGGCCTTGTGCGAAAAGAAACTGTCGCAGCTGATGCCGAACAGCTCGGCATGGGCGCCTTGGAACTTGGGGAAGTCATCGGTCAGGCACTTGTTTTCGCCCTGACAGACCGGGCTCCAGTCGAGCGGGTAAAACGCGAGCACCACATTGCTCTTCCCGCGATAATCGCTCAGCTTGACGTCCTTCTGATCCTGATCCTTTAATGTAAAATCCGGCGCGGTATCGCCGACTTTAATTTCTGCAGCCACATCACTCATTGAAATCCTCCTAGGTTAGACCTGCGGAACTGCGCAAACTCAATCGTGGTACCACGCCTGGAAAAACCTTGTCAACGGGGCCAGAAGGCCTAGGCGAAGAGGCGGAACACCGACAATCGATTGATTTTGCGATGGTTTGGGGCGAACCGAGGCAGATCAAAGAAGGTCGGTACTGATTTGTCGGAAGGCCATCATGCGGCCGGTTGGTGCGGCGGTGCGATGCTTGATGAATCGAATGGTGTGAGCAACTGCATGAAGATCCATTGTGCACCCCACCTTCTGGTTTTGCCCCGTTCGTAACACGGCGTCGGCGCTACATTGCAGAAGCACGATGGTCTCTCGGTCGGGGAGGCCTCGTGGCTGAATCATTTCCAACTCGTCCAAGCCAAACTTCGTCAGCCCGAGCGTATAGAACCATTCGGAAGAATGATCATCGGTCTCGCTGTGTTGGACGGTGACATGATCGGTGGTGACAAATACATCCAACGGACGATCATTCCAATCCGAAGGATTCAGGTATTCATGGCAGGCAACATCGAAGGCTGTCCCTTGCGTGAGCAAGGTCAGGCCGCGGGCAAGTCGAGCGGTGACCAGCACGGTGTCTGCGATGGTGCTTGGAGTGGCGGAGGAGAGGGAAACGGCACTCAACTCGTGATGGTCCCATGACAAGACCTGCTGCCATTGCGCGGTTTCGGTATTCGGCAGACTCGTCAACACGTGCGCTCGCCAGGGACCGTGGCTGGCACTGGCACGGCCCTCTGCGACCGGTTCCAGCCAGGTCAGGGGACCTCCGTAGTGGAGGTCGTACCAGACCTTCAGTTCACCGAGGGACGGCGGCATCCCTCGATAGCCGATGACATAGAGTGGAGGCTTTGCGGGCGCAGGTTTCGGGGCCCTTTTCCGAATCTTCATGCAGTCCGCACAAGGGACGAGGTTCTGTGGAGGTTACTTCGCGCTTTTCTTGGCCTTCCGGCGGTCGTCCGGGTTAAGCAGCCGCTTGCGCAGGCGCAGATATTTGGGTGTCACCTCGACTAATTCGTCCTGGCCGATATATTCCATGGCGAATTCGAGCGACATTTCACGCGGCGGCGTGAGCACCAGCGCTTCGTCGGTGCCGGCGGCGCGCATGTTGCTCAACTGTTTCTGCTTGCACACATTGACGTCTAGATCCTCGTCGCGGCTGTTCTGCCCGACGACCATCCCCTGATAGACTTCGACCGTCGCGCCGATGAACAGTTCGCCGCGCTCCTGCGTCATGAAGAGCGCATACGCCGTGCTGGTTCCCGCTTCAAAGGCCACCAGCGAGCCATGGGGCGCCACGAGCAGCGCTTTTTCGTCGGCCGGGGCATAGCCCGAGAACACATGGTGCAGAATGATGGTGCCCCGCGTCTTCGCAAGCAGGATATTCTTGAGGCCGATGATGCCGCGCGTCGGGATGTGATACTCGATATGCATTTCGCTGGCGGTGCCCTCGGAATGCACAAGTTTCATATGGCGGAGTTCGCCACGGCGTTTTCCGATTTCTTCGATCACCGGACCCTGGTATTCCGAAGGGACTTGAATGGTCAGTTCTTCAAACGGTTCCGTGACCGTATCCCCGTCTCGATGCAGAATGACTTCGGGCTGGGAGATTTGAAGCTCATACCCTTCACGACGCATCTGTTCGATGAGCACGCCGAGATGAAGCTCTCCGCGTCCGGCCACCAGGAATCGGTCGGCGCTGTCGGTTTCCTGCACGCGCAAAGAGACGTTGGTTTCCAATTCCTTGAACAATCGTTCGCGCAAGTGGCGTGAGGTCAGATATTTTCCGTCACGGCCGGCGAAGGGGCTATTGTTCACGGAAAATGTCATTTGCACGGTCGGTTCGTCGATCGTGACGCGCGGAAGCGCGACGGGACTGCCCGGGTCGGCAATCGTATCGCCGATGTTCACCTCTTCCAACCCGGAGATAGCGACGATTTCACCGGCTTCAGCGGACTCTACGTCACTGCGTTCGAGACCGGAGAATACCGCAAGGTCGGAGATCTTCCCCTGAACCTGGCCGCCGTCCTTGGTGAGTGTCACCACATTTTGGCGTCTGGCGATCGAGCCGGACTGAATTTTGCCGATCCCCATTTTGCCCTTATAGGAATCCTGCGCAAGAGCCAGCACGAGGAGCTGGAACGGGTCGTCCCGGTTAATGGCCGGCGCGGGGATCTTCTCGAGAATGGTTTCTAGCAGCGGGGAAATATCCGTTCCGGGCTGTTTGAGATCGAGGGTGGCGATGCCTTTGATCGCGGAGGCGTAGACAATCGGAAAATCGAGCTGTTCGTCGGTGGCGCCCAAATGCACGAACAAATCGAACGTCCGATTGACCACGTCGTCGATGACGGCGTCCGGACGATCGATCTTGTTGATGACGACGATGGCTTTATGTCCGAGCGCCAACGCTTTCCGCAAGACAAACGTGGTTTGCGGCATGGGGCCTTCTTTGGCGTCGACGAGGATCAGCACGCCATCCACCATGCGCAGCGTGCGCTCGACTTCGCCGCCGAAATCGGCATGTCCCGGCGTATCGACAATGTTGATCTTTACCCCTTTATAGGTCACGCTGGCATTCTTGGCCCGGATGGTGATGCCGCGTTCGCGCTCCTGGTCCATCGAGTCCATGATGCGTTCCCCCATGTCATCGATTTTCCGATGCACATGGGTCTGCCGCAGCACGGCATCGACGAGCGTGGTTTTCCCGTGGTCGACGTGCGCGATAATGGCGATGTTGCGAATGTCGGTCCGACGACCTTTCGGCGCGTGCAAACCAGTGGTGGGTGAGGGCGCTGAGCTGTTCATAATCTCCAATGCCGTGAAAGTGCCAAAAAAAAGACGCCTTCCTATGAAGGCGTCTAAGCCTATGGACTATACCCGATTCAAATCACTTCCCGCAAGCTGATTGTGAAAGGCGCGGCGGAAACTTCTTTCGACGACGATTCGCACCTTGCTTGAGTTTGTCCGGTGCGCATTGTATGGTGGGGTTGTCGCGGGTTGACCTCTTTCCTCGCAACCACCCAACTTCATGTCCGAACTCGATCACTTGCTCGATAAGCCGGAAAAGCCACGTCGTCCGCGGCGCTGGTGGAAAATTGTCCTGATCGGACTGCTGCTCGCCGTTGTGCTCGGCGGCGGGGGCGCGGCTGGAATTCTCTGGTATTTTTCTCAAGACCTTCCTTCGCTCGATCCGCTCCAGAACTATCAGCCGAGTTTGGTGACGCGTGTCTATTCAGACGACCGGCAGGTCATCGGCCAGTTCTTCATTGAGCGGCGGTTTCTCAAGCCCATCCAGGAAATGCCGAAGAGCCTGACTCAAGCCGTGATTGCCACGGAAGATACACGATTTTTCGAGCACCCGGGTTTGGACATCGTCGGCATTCTTCGCGCGGCCTGGACGAATTTGCGTCACGGCGGCAAGAAAGTGGAGGGCGCCAGCACCATCACGCAGCAGTTGGCGCGTTCTCTATTCCTGTCTGCGGAGCGGACATTCGATCGCAAAGTCCGCGAGCTCATCCTGGCGTACAAGATGGAGTTAGTGCTCACGAAGGAACAGATTCTGGAGATGTATTTGAACCAGATCTATTTCGGGCAGGGCGCCTATGGCGTCGCGGCGGCCGGTCAGACCTATTTTGGCAAGGAACTCCCGAAGCTCACGCTGGCTGAATCCGCGTTCCTTGCCGGCCTTCCCAAGTCGCCCAGTCACTACTCGCCGTTCAAAGCCTACGATCGGGCGAAGAAGCGGCAGGAGCATGTGCTGAGCCGCATGGCGGAAGCGGGGTTCATCAGTGTCGCCGACCGGGATCAGGCCATTGGAGAAAAGCTCAACTTTCGCCGGCCGGGCAGTGAGCATCTCGGCCCGTATTTCGTTGAGTACATCCGGCAGCTGTTGGTGGCCAAGTTCGGCGAGGCCATGGTCTACAAAGGTGGACTGGAAGTGTTCACCACCCTGAATGCCGACATGCAGAAAGCCGCGGAAGCGGCCGTGTTTAACGGATTGCGCGAGGTGGACAAACGCCAGGGATGGCGTGGGCCGTTACGTACGGTTGACCTGTCCAGTCTGGAGGTTCCGGCGCCTGATCCTGCCGTCAAACTCGCCGAGGGCGATATGATGGAAGGGGTGGTGACGAAGATCGCGAAGGATCATGTGCTGGTCCAGATCGGCGGGACGACGGGCCGGCTCAGTTTCGACGACATGGCCTGGGCCTCCAAGTATCTGAAGGGGAAAGACCCCACGAAGGACGCCGTTCCGGTCAAGAATATCAAGCAGCTCCTCACGCCCGGTGATGTGATCGAGGTCGGGGTGAAGAAGCTGGATAAAGATGTGATGCATTTGCGGTTGGAGCAGACGCCGGTCGTCGAAGGGGCGCTTGTGGCCGTGGATCCCAAGACCGGGGCGATTCGCGCCATGGTCGGCGGATATGATTTCGCGCGCAGTGAATACAATCGTGCCGTGCTTGCGCGCCGTCAGCCGGGGTCCTCATTCAAACCGATTATCTACGCGACCGCGATGAATCAGGGCATGAGTCCGGCCACGGTGGTGTTGGATGCGCCGGTGGTGTACGAGCAGGAAGAAGAGGACAAGACCTGGAAGCCCGAAAATTACGGCAAGCGGTTTCACGGCATTGTCAGCCTGCGGGAAGCACTGATCCATTCGCACAATCTCGCCACGGTGCGCCTTCTGGATAAGGTCGGGATTCGAAACGTGATCGATTTTTCACGGACCGTGGGCGTCGTCAGTCCGCTCGCCGCCGATCTTTCCCTGGCACTGGGTTCATCCAGTGTGGGCTTGATGGAGCTTGTATCGGTCTACGGGGTGTTTGCTAACCAAGGCGTGCGTGTCGAGCCCTACGCCGTGGCGAGTGTCCAGGACAGCGGTGGTCGTACATTGGAGCAGGCAGCCATTCAGCCACGGCAGGTGGTGTCTCGTGAAACGGCCTACCTCATTACGAACATGATGGAAGATGTGATCCAGCGCGGCACTGGCATTGCGGCGAAAGCGGTCATCGACCGTCCCGTTGCTGGAAAAACCGGCACGACCAATGATTTTACCGATGCTTGGTTCATCGGTTCGACGCCCAATCTGGCCACTGGAGCGTGGGTAGGATTCGACGATCGGCGCCCCTTGGGTGAAACGGAGTCCGGCGCGCATGCGGCCTTGCCGATTTGGATCGCCTTCATGAAGGAAGCCCTCAAGCAACTGCCGGTGGTGCCGTTTGAAATCCCCGAAGGCGTCATGTTCGTCAAAGTTGATCCTTCGACGGCGCTGCTGACCGATCAAGATGAGCAGCGTGGGACTGTGGAGTTATTCACCAAGGGGACGGAACCGACGAAGAGTGCGGGATCTAAGATCGATCCCACCGAATTTTATAAGCTGGACCAGGCTCAGGATAGCGCTTCCCCCTCTCCCGTAACGGAATAGCACCACAGAATGTTGACATCGTTCGCTGGTAGCCGCTGCTCGCGCGCCGGCCATTACAGCGGGAGGATTTGGGGGAGCAACGGAGAGGGATCGATTAGGGCCGGGAGTCCTGATACTCCTCGTGCCAGGCCATCTGGATGGATTCGAGGATTTTCTCGTTTGATTTCTTGGGATCGTCTTTGAAATCCGGGAGGGCGACGATCCAGGCGTGCATGTCCGTAAAACGGATGGTCAGCGGATCAGCATCCGGGTGCTCCTCCACCAGGCGAATCGCAATATCTTCCGCATCCTGCCATTTTAAATCCATCAGAGCTCCTCGCGTCGGGAATCACGTCACATCAGAGATTTTTTTGCCTTGAAGCCCTTGCTTCAAGGAGTCGTCCAGCATGGCCACCGTGAGGCCTTTGGCTGCTTGTTCCAGGTCGGCCATACGCCCGCGAATGGCACGGGGGTCTGTTCCCTCTTTGGCGGAGGCGAGAGCCGATAGCGCTGTGCGAATCTTGGCGACTTCTTCTGCGGAGACGAGATGTCCGCCGTCGGCCAATGACTTCTCGGTCGTGGTGATCAGTGCCCCCGCATCCAGCCTGGCTTCAATGACTTTTCGCGCACTGACATCATCCGCCGCGAATTTGAAGGAGTCTTCGATCATGCGCTCGACTTCTTGATCCGACAATCCGTACGACGGTTTGACCTCAATCGACTGAGTCTCTCCAGTCCGCATGTCCTTGGCCATGACGTTCAAAATGCCATTGGCATCGATCAGGAACGTCACTTCAATGCGAGGCACTCCTGCCGGTAATGGCGGAACCTTGAGGCGAAAGCGGGCCAGGCTCCGATTGTCCTTGGCGAGCTCGCGCTCTCCTTGGAGAATATGGATATCCACACCGGTTTGGCCGTCGACATAGGTGGTGAACATTTCCTTGGCGCTGGCGGGAATTGTCGTGTTTCGCCTGATCAGGCTGCTCATGACGCCGCCCATTGTTTCGATGCCCAAGGACAGCGGGGTCACGTCGAGCAGCAGCATATCGGTGGTGCCACCGCTCAGAATATCGGCTTGCACGGCAGCGCCGAGTGCGACCACTTCATCCGGGTTGAGGTCGCAGTGCGGTTCTTTTCCGAAGAGCGCTTGCACCCGTTGCCGGACCAGGGGCATGCGGGTCGAGCCGCCCACGAGCACGACTTCATCAATGTCGGTCGGGCTGAGTCCGGAATCTTTCAGCGCCAGGCGACAGGGCCCAAGTGAGCGCTCAACCAGCGGGCTGCAGAGTCCTTCGAGTTGGTCCCGTGTCAGCTCGCGTGTGAACCGACCTTGCCCATCCGGCAGGTCAAGGCTCACAATGGTTTTGAGTTCGTCTGACAGACGAATCTTGGCGTGCTCTGCTTGCAAGCGCACGGTCTGCATATGGTCGGGATGAGTGCTTAGATCGAGTCCATGCTGCGCGCGGATGTCCTTCAGGAGCAGGTCGGCAATCAACTGGTCGAAATCGTCTCCGCCGAGATGCGTATCGCCGTTCGTCGCGAGCACCTCGAAGATGCCGTTTTTCAATTTCAGGATCGAGATATCGAACGTTCCTCCGCCAAGATCGTAGACGGCGATGGTGCCCTGTGTCTTTTCTTGGAGGCCGTACGCGAGGGAGGCAGCGGTCGGTTCGTTAATGATGCGCAACACTTCCAGCCCTGCGATCATGCCCGCATCTTTGGTGGCCTGCCGTTGGCTGTCGTTGAAATAGGCCGGCACCGTAATCACAGCCTTCGTGATGCTTTCTCCGAGGAAGGCTTCGGCGCGCAGTTTGAGCTCCTTCAGAATCATCGCGGAGATTTGCGGCGGCGAATACGATTTCTCCCCCAGCTGAATCCGGATAACTCCGCCTTTTTCCGTGAGCGTGTAGGGAAAGTAGGCCAGTTCGCCCTGCACATCGGCGAGGCTTTTGCCCATAAAGCGCTTGACGGAATAGACTGTCCGTTCAGGATTTCTGGTGAGATGCTCCTTGGCCGGATCGCCGACGATCAGTCCGTTATCGGTCAGTGCGACGACGGAGGGAACCATGGCCCGTTCATGGCGGGCGGAAATGACGCGCGGGGTTCCCTTGTCCATGTAGGCGACAAGAGAGTTCGTGGTGCCGAGATCGATTCCGACAATGCGTGCCATAGGAGTTATGCGATCGTTGCGACGAGATCGTTGACGATGTTTTTCACATAGGTGCGGTTCGAAAGAATGTCCCGCATGTCTTTGAGGATGAGAGTTCGTTCAGTTCGCGCCTGCTCAGTAGCTTCGCCGCGGTCTTGGAGCGCATCCCACCGGACGAACAACTGTTGGAGCCTGGCTTCCATGTCTCGTTGCCGCTCCTCGAGATTCGTACGATCGGTATGGAGCTTTGCACGTAGCGTGGAGGCGTGTTCGGAGGAGCGATCACTCTCGCGGAATTCGTCCAGCGTCTCCTGCAACTCAAGGATTTCTTCGAACAGATCGGCGGGCGGCGACGTTCTGATGTCTTTCACCGCGCCGGCTTCGAGATCAAGCAGATACTCGGCGCGTTGAATGGGATCCCGCAAGGTGCGATAGGCGGTGTTCAACATGGCCGAATTGCCAAGGCTGATGGATCGTTCCTCATTGCTCTTGTTTTGATAGAAATCAGGATGGAACGCGCGGCTCAATTCGTAAAACTTCGCTTCGAGGACTTTCGTATCGATGGCGAGGCGCCGCGGTAACCCGAAGCAGGTGAAATAGTCGAGGTCTTTCGACACCGGTTGAACTTTCACGCAGCGATCGCAAAAGTATTCGCCGGCCATTTCAGATTGGCAATGCCAGCACATGCTGCGAGCCATCTGCAGCTCGCGGCGGTCGTCGGTGTTGTGAGTGTGGCCGTTCATGTACGCTCGCTCACGCTGAAAACGATTCGCCGCAACCGCATGTCTTATTGGCATTCGGATTGACGAACTTGAAGTTTCCGCCCATCAGGTCCTTCTGGAAGTCCAGCTGAGTCCCTTGCAAATAGATGGCGCTCTTGGCATCCACGATGACTTTCACACCGTCGAATTCATACACCTGATCGTACTGACCGATTTTTTCATCGAAGTTGATGGTGTAGCTCAGTCCGGAACAGCCGCCGCCTTTGACGCCCAGGCGGAGGCCGCCTTCTTCAATGCCTTGGACATTGATCAGGCGTTTCACTTCCTTCAGGGCCGCATCACTCAGCGTAATTACAGGGGCTTGGGCATCGGTATTCGTGGTGACATCCATCGTGCGCTCCTTCCTGTCGGTTACTTCGAGTCGGTTTTCTTTTGATAGTCGGCAAGGGCCGCCTTAATGGCATCCTCAGCCAAGACCGAACAGTGGATCTTCACTGGCGGCAGATTCAGTTCTTGTACGATATCGGTGTTCTTGATCTTGCCGGCTTCCTCCACCGTTTTGCCTTTCAGCCACTCAGTGGCCAGGCTGGAACTGGCGATAGCCGACCCACATCCGAACGTTTTGAACTTCGCGTCCACGATCGTGTCGTTTTGCACCTTGATTTGGAGCTTCATGACATCGCCGCACTCGGGCGCGCCAACGATGCCTGTGCCGACCCCGTCCTCTTCCTTCTTGAAGCTGCCCATATTGCGGGGATTGTTGAAATGATCGACGACTTTTTCGCTATAGGCCATGGTGTCCTCCGGAAAATATCAATCAGATGGTGGTTTCAGATTAATGCGCTGCCCATTGCACGGTCTTCAGGTCGATGCCTTCTTTAGCCATTTCATAGAGCGGCGACATTTCGCGCAGCTTGGTCACAGTTTCGATAATCTTCTTTGCGGCATAGTCAACTTCCTCGTCGAGGGTGAAGCGTCCCAGGCCGAATCTGATCGAAGAATGCGCCAGTTCTGCTCCCACACCTAAGGCTCGCAAGACATAGGAAGGTTCCAGCGTTGCGGAGGTGCAAGCTGAGCCGGAAGAGAGGGCGATTTCTTTGCATCCCATCAGCAGCGATTCACCTTCGACGTACGCAAAGGAGATATTCAGATTGTGCGGGAGCCGTTCCGTCGGATGGCCATTCAGGTACACCTCCTCGAGCGCCTTGGTAATGGTCGCATGCAGCCGATCCCGCATGACCGAGAGCCGCGCAGCGTCGGCCGCCATTTCCTGCTCGCAGAGTTCGCAAGCCTTCCCGAATCCCACGATCAACGGTACAGGCAGCGTGCCGGATCGCATACCACGCTCATGTCCACCCCCATCCATTTGAGCTGCGATGCGGACACGAGGATTCTTTTTTCTGACATAGAGGGCGCCGACGCCCTTGGGTCCGTAAATCTTGTGGGCGCTGAAAGACATGAGATCGATGCCCATCTCCTGCACGTTGATCGGGACCTTGCCCACGCCTTGGGTCGCATCGCAGTGAAACAGGATGCCCTTTTCTTTTGCGATCTTTCCAATCTCCTTGATCGGGTTGATCGTCCCGATTTCGTTATTGGCGAACATGACGGAGATGAGGATGGTCTTGTCGGTGATCGCGTTCCGGACGTCCTCCGGCTTCACCATGCCGAACTTGTCGACCGGCAGGTAGGTGACCTTCACGCCGCGCTTGGCTTCCAGCGTTTTGGCCGTGTCCAGCACCGCGCGATGCTCGGTGGATGAGGTGATAATGTGGTCGCCCTTCTCGTGGTACATCTCCACTACGCCTTTGAGAGCCAGGTTGTTGGATTCGGTAGCGCCACTCGTGAAGACGATTTCCTTGGCATCCGCATGGATCAACTTGGCGATCTGTTTGCGGGCGGTTTCCACACCCTCCTCAGCCTCCCATCCGAACGCGTGGTTGCGGCTGGCGGCGTTCCCGAACTTCTCTATGAAATAGGGCAGCATTGATTCCAGCACCCGCGGGTCCATCGGGGTGGTCGCATGGTTATCCAGGTAGATCGGGAACTTCATCGCTCGACTCCTTGTTGTTCCGTCGCGACGGATTGAATGGTGATGAGAGGGGTGCCCCCCAGCATATCTTGCAATGTCATGTTGTTCAAAAGCTGATAGATGCTGTTCTGGATTTTCAAAAGCGGGGTCCGGATGTTACAGTGCTCACGCTGCATGCAGGCATCACCGTCTTTCTCGTGCGAACAATCCATGATGCCGAGCGGCCCTTCCAAACTTTCGAGTACCTGGGCAATGGTGATCTCCCGGGGATTCTTTCCGAGTAGATACCCACCCTTGGGTCCGTTATGGCTTTCAATGATGCCGCTCTTCGAGAGGGTCTGAAGGACTTTCGCCAGGAGTTCGACCGGAATATGATATTCCTCGGCGATTTCCTTCGTGTTCACCACCCGGGCATGCGCGACATCGCCATATTGGTTAGAGGCGATGTGCTGCAGTGCCATGAGTCCGTAATCTGCTTTTTTGGATAATTTCAGCATGGCCTATTGCCGATCTTTAAAGTCGGAGACTATAATGATCTCCGACCAAATGGGTCGTATAAAAAATATCATGTGACCTTTAAAACTGTCAAGGGCGAGCGGAGCCAAAGAAGAGAAATAGGTGGCTTCCCTGTGACGAGTCGACTGATCGGCTGGTCACCGTCCATTTCACTTTTAATTAAAAAGACATTGAACAGAAAAGGGGCGACGCAACATGGGTGGTACCAATCCCTACATTGAAAAAGCCGACGTCGAGTTACCGTCGAAAGCCTATACCGTCACCTTCGTGTTCCCGGATAAGACCGAAAAGAAGGTGGAAGTGCAGCCGGGCAAGATTCCTTATGGCCCGACGGGATTACCGGGCAGCATTCTGGACATCGCGATGGGGAACGACATCGACCTTGAGCATGTGTGCGGAGGGGTCTGCGCCTGCTCCACGTGTCATGTCATGGTGAAGAAGGGGCTGGAGACCTGTAATGAGGGGACGGACGATGAGTTTGACCAGTTAGATGAGGCTCCCGCCACGACGTTGCAATCCCGACTCGGCTGCCAGTGTGTGCCGAACGGGACGACAGACGTCACCGTGGAGATTCCCGCCATCAATAAGAATCTGGCGAAGGAAGGTCATTAATCCGAGTGGAGAAAGCCAGGAGAGGCTTCAGTCGTACGTTTCGAGTTTCACTTCTCGCCGATCAAATCCCAGATCCATAAACAGGCTGCGCAACGGGCGGGCAAAGGCCTTGACCCCTGCGATCATGGGCGTGACACGGTTGCCGTTTCCGGCCAGTTGTTTAATCGCCTCCAGCGTGTCTGCATGCCCCTCCGGGGCCTCGCTCACAAACGGCAGGTACTGAAAATGAGCGTGCCTCGCCGCCAGGGCCGTGAACTCTTCGTGGTACAGCTGTTCGCTGGCGGTCGGTGCATGGGCGATCAGGGTGGTCGAGGGCAGGCGGTCCTGTTCTGCGAGCGCGCGGACCATACAGCGCAGCGGGACAAGGCCTGAATAGCGACCGATCAATAGCAGGTGCTGCATTTCCGGTTCGGGCAACACAAAGTGCCCGTACGGCCCAGAGAGAGGAAGACGATCGCCCGGCTTGAGCGATGAAAGATAGCCTGACCCTTTACCTCCCGGAACATGATCGAACACCAGTGTGAGATGTCCTTTGGAGGTCGGGGGCTCTGCCAGTGAATAGGCCCGATTCAATGGCGGGTGGTCTCCAATTGGCAATTGGAGGGAGATCCACTGGCCCGGTTTGAATGGTAATGGCGACTCGATCGGGCGGAGTACGAGTTCGGTGGTATGGGGTGTCAACGCAGTAAGCGAGACGACTTCAGCAAGTTGTGTTGGTTCAGCCATGGACTGTTCTTAGCAAAAACAGATTCAGAATGAAACAGCCCAGTTCTGTACATCGTTTCGATGCCATGATATAGATACCCCCCCGTTCATTTTTCCCACACACACTACGGTGACGCGATGAGTCAGGTCAGGGTTCGATTTGCGCCCAGTCCGACCGGCTTCCTCCATATCGGCGGGGTGCGGACGGCCTTGTTCAACTGGCTGTTTGCCCGGCAACAGAATGGCGTGTTCATTCTTCGTATTGAAGACACCGATCAGGACCGGTCAACCGACGCCTCGATCCAAGCCATTCTCGATGGCATGCGCTGGGTCAAGCTGGATTGGGACGAAGGTCCCTTTCGGCAGACGGAACGCATGGACCTCTATCGTAGTCATGCCATGCGGTTGTTTGAGCAAGGCCATGCCTATTGGTGTGTGTGTACACCCGAAGAACTTGAGGCTCGCCGGAAAGAAGCGGAGGCTAAGGGGGGATCACCCAGATATGACGCTCGGTGTCGAAACCTGGGCATCGCCAAGCCAACCGGTGATGCGGCGCTGAGGTTCAAGGCTCCGCAGGAAGGCCAGACCGTGGTCGACGACCTGATCAAGGGCCGAGTGGTGTTCGACAATCAGATCCTGGATGACGTCATCATTCTCAGGTCCAACGGCTTTCCTACTTATAATTTCTCCGTGGTGGTGGACGACGCGTTGATGGGCATTACGCACGTGGTGCGAGGAGACGACCATCTCACGAACACGCCGCGCCAGATCCCCATTTTTCAGGCCCTCGGGTTCCCGCTGCCCCGCTTCGGCCATTTGCCGATGATCCTGGGCTCCGACAAGACGCGGCTCTCGAAGCGTCATGGCGCGACCTCGATCATGGCCTATAAGGAAATGGGCTATCTGCCAGAGGCCATGGTCAACTATCTCGTCCGGCTTGGGTGGTCGCACGGGGATCAAGAGCTCTTTTCGCGAGAAGAACTGATCGAAAAATTCTCCTGGAAGAACGTCCAGACCTCTCCCGCTGTCTTCAACCCTGACAAGTTGCTGTGGATCAATGCCGAATACCTCAAGACCAATCCTCCGGAGCAGATCGCCCAAGCACTTGTGCCCTTATTGGAAGAGGCCGGTCTCACGGATGAAGTTCGTGCTGTATCGGTTGAATGGCTTGCGCAACTGGTGGTTTTGGTGAAGGAGCGAACCAAGACGTTAGTTGAAATGGTTCATTGGGTAAGGCCTTACTTTGGCGAGGCCGTGTCGTTTGATGAGGAAGCCTCGAAGAAGTTCCTGACTCCGGCCCAAGCCCCGCTGTTGGTGAAATTGACGGAACGATTTGGAGCCTTTCCCTCATTTGCCAAGCATGAATGGGAAGAGGCGTTCAAAAAGTTGGTCGAGGAAGAGGGAATCAAAATGGGCCAGCTGGCTCAGCCGGTGCGTGTGGCCTTGACCGGCCGGACGGCGAGTCCCGGTCTTTTTGAGGTGATGGACGTGCTCGGCCGTGAACGTACGTTGATTCGACTGCGTAAGGGGATCGAGCAGGCCTCCAGATCCTGATGGGCCGCTCAAGAATCGCGCACGATCTTGACGCAATGGAGAAGCTTATATTACTGTGTGGACCGGTTGGGGGATCGTCTAGCGGTAGGACGTCAGTCTCTGGATCTGACTACCTAGGTTCGATTCCTAGTCCCCCAGCCAAAATCTTTTTCACGCCTTGCTCTTCAGCTCGATGTCTCGGTTCCGTACCGCGCTGGGGGATCGTCTAGCGGTAGGACGCCAGCCTTTGGAGCTGGCTACCTAGGTTCGATTCCTAGTCCCCCAGCCAATTTTTCCTGTCACGAGCTTTGCACGGTCTGCGCACGTTTTTCATCCAACTCGGCCCAGCGGGCGTAGAGCCGCTCCACTTCAGCCTGCGCTGCCACCAAGGTTTCGCTACGCGCCTGTAATTCTGCGGCATTCGACACTACCGCCGGATCCTGAAGGGCATCCTGGCAGTTCGCGACCAGCTCTTCTGCTTTCAGAATACTGTCTTCGATCGTGCCCCATTCCTTCTGTTCCCGATAACTGAGTTTCTTGGGCTTGCGAAGCGTTGCAGCCCCCGCCCCCTGGTCGGTGGTGGCGGAGGCGCTGCTCTCCTCGTTTGGGCCCATTTCGGTCTCGGCGGCCCGTTCCTGCGCGCTTTCCCACTGGGCATAATCGGCAAACCATTCGAGGCGACCGGTGCCGTCCAGGGCAAGCAGAATGGTGGAGACTCGATCCAGCAGCCACCGGTCATGGGTGACGAGCACCAGCGCGCCGGGGAATTCGAGCAAACTGTCTTCCAGCACATCGAGCGTCGGAATATCCAGATCGTTGGTCGGTTCATCGAGGATGAGCAGGTCGGCCGGTTGCAACATCAGTTGGGCGATCAGCAATCGCGCCTGTTCACCGCCCGAAAGGCGTGACACGGGAAGATCCAGCTGTTCGGGTCGAAAGAGAAAGCGTTTCGCCCAGGACGCGAGATGGACGGAGCGGCCTTGGTAGACGACCGCATCGCCGCCCGAAGGCGCCAGCGCGCGCCGCAGCGGAGCCTCTTGATCCAGTGACTCACGGTGTTGTTCGAAGGAGACGATCCGCAGCCCGTCGGCGCGCACAATTGTGCCTGAGTCCGGCTCCAGCGTGCCGGCGAGTAATCGCAGAAGAGTGGTCTTCCCGCTGCCGTTCGGGCCGAGGAGGCCAAGGCGTTGACCTGGACCGAGGAGCAGATCCAGATTCGTGACCACGGGTTTTTCGTTGAAGCGCTTCATGACGTCTTTCGCAACCAGCAGTTGTTTCGACTTTCTTCCGGAGGCGGAAAAGTCGATGCCGATCGATGACTGTGCGGCGCGGGATTCGACCTGGTCTAGTTCCTCGATCAGTTTTCCCGCCGATTGGATTCGACCCTTGGCCTTGGTGGTGCGGGCTTTGGGCCCTCTGCGCAGCCATTCCACTTCGCGCCGCACACGATTGGCCAGCGACGATTGGTAGTCGGCTTGCGCCTGCAGTGCGGCATCCCGCTGCTCAAGAAAGTCGCTATATCGGCCTTTGGCTTCAAAGCGGCCTTCGGCGTAACAACGGTTGAGTTCCACCATGCGGGTCGCAATCGATTCTAAAAACCGACGGTCGTGACTGATGACGAGAAAGGCCTTGGCGCGGTTCTTCAGCAGTCGCTCCAGCCAGAGAATGCCCTCGACATCCAAATGGTTGGTCGGCTCGTCCATGAGCAGCACATCCGGCTCGAGCAGTAACGCCTGTGTGATAGCCAACCGCTTGCGCCAGCCTCCAGACAGGGTGTCGACAGAGTGCTCCGGATCGGGAAAGGTGCCGATGCTCAGGGCCCGGGCGATAAGGCCGCCTTCTTCGTGAGGATCACGGCCGGCATCCGTGAGGGTTTGCTGGAGGACATGTTCGATGCTCGAGCCGGCAGGAAAGCTTGGCTCCTGTGGGACATATCCCACCCGGGTATGACCACGTAGGGTGCGTGTGCCTTGGTCTGGCGATTCGAGACCGGCCAGGATTTTCAGCAGGGTGGATTTGCCGGACCCGTTCGGGCCGATGAGGCCGACGTGGTCACCTTCGCACAAGGCCAGAGTGAGATTGCTAAACAGGGCTCGCACCCCATAGCTCTTACTGATCGATTCGCAGCTCAATAGAATGTTGGGGGGCATACCCTGACGACCTCTCTCGCGACAGTGAAAGCGTGCAGTATACGGTGCGGGGAGGGCTCAGGGCTAGCGGCAGGGGTGTCGCTTCCTGTGGGAGGTCGACGTCGCTATCCAAGGCGAGTGCAATGATTAATGAGCGGTTTTGGCGCGTCCCGTGCGGAGTCGATGTTGAAAGCAAGTGGGGCAAAGATGGTAACCGCCTTGTGTGGACGTATGAAACGATTCCATCTTGGCAGTCCCGCAATCGAAGCAGCGAACGTGGCTGACGAGGGTGCGGGGCAGGAGAGGCGTCACATCGATGCGCTGAAGTTGATCGTGCAGCTGACGGACAGTGCGATGAATGTTCAAAAGGAGAGGTTGCGCACTGGTCGCTGCCCCGGGAATCGCGGTTTCCAATCGTAGAAGTTGCTCCCGAAATGAGCCGCGCTCTTCCTGCTGCTCTTCGCTGCCCAATCCTGTCACCATCTGAGTCGCTCCGGGTTGTGGGGAATGGATTCACTCCCTGCGTGAGGCGTGATTCTCGTTCATCGACCCGTGAGGGTTCAAGGCGGCAGAAGGCTGGCGGCCCAGTACTTTGCGGGGGAACGAGGCTGATTGAAGGCGGAACAGGCCGGTCAACGGGGGGTGTGGGATTTCTCGATCTTGGCCCAGGCGTCCTTGAGCGTGACGGTGCGGTTGAACACCAATTTGTTTGGCGCAGAATCGGGGTCGGCACAAAAGTAGCCGACGCGTTCAAACTGGACGCTGGTGCCGGGAGCGATCGAGGCCAGGTTGGGCTCCACTTTGCAGGCCGGCAGCCGTTCCAGCGAACGGGGATTCAGGTGTTGCGTCCAATCCTGGTCGGCAGGAATCTTACCCGGATCCGTGAGCATGAGACTTTCATAGAGCCGTATTTCCGCGTCGACGGCATGGGCCGCTGACACCCAGTGGATCGTCGCTTTCACCTTTCGTTGGGCTTGCGCTCCGCCGCTCTTGGTTTCGGGATCGTAGGTGCAGCGGAGTTCCGTGATCTCGCCGGTGGCCGGATCCTTCACGACGCCGATGCAGGTGATGATGTAGGCATACCGTAATCGGACTTCGCGCCCAGGTGCGAGGCGGAAGAATTGCTTGGGTGGATCCTCTTTGAAATCGTCTTGGTCGATGTACAGCACGCGGGAAAAGGGCAATTGCCTGGTTCCGGCGGAGGCATCTTCCGGATTGTTGACGGCATCGAGCTGCTCAACCTGTCCCTCGGGATAGTTTTCGATCACGAGGCGCAAGGGGCGCAGCACGGCCATGACCCGGGGGGCGCGCTTGTTTAAATCTTCACGGACAAAGTGTTCAAGCAACTGCATTTCGACAATGGCATCCCGTTTCGCCACGCCGATGGCTTCGCAAAATGCGCGCAGCGCTTCGGGAGTGAAGCCGCGGCGGCGCAGCCCCTTGAGCGTCGGCAGGCGCGGATCGTCCCAGCCGTTGACCAACTTGCGTTCGACGAGATCAAGCAGTTTACGCTTGCTCATGACCGTGAAGGTCACATTCAGCCGGGCAAATTCGATTTGCTGCGGCCGCTGAGGTGTCTCGCATTGTGCCACGACCCAGTCGTAGAGCGGCCGATGGTCTTCGAATTCCAAAGTGCAGATCGAATGGGTGATGCCTTCGATCGCATCGGACAGCGGATGGGCAAAATCGTATGCCGGGTACATGCACCATGACGTGCCGGTGCGATAGTGAGCCACATGCCGAATGCGGTACAGCACCGGATCGCGGAGATTGATATTCGGCGAGGCCATGTCGATCTTGGCACGGAGCACATGGGCGCCGTCGGGAAATTCCCCCGCCCGCATCCGCTGAAACAGATCCAGGTTCTCGTCGATGCTGCGGCTACGATGCGGGCTGGGCTGTCCCGGTTCCGTGAGGGTTCCGCGATATCGGCGCATTTCGTCGGCAGTGAGGCTGTCGACGTACGCGAGGCCTTTTTTGATGAGGACGACGGCAAAGTCATAGAGCCGTTCGAAATAGTCGGACGCGAAAAACATCTTGTCGCGCCAGTCGAACCCCAGCCAGCGGACATCTTCTTGGATCGCCTGCACATATTCAGGATCTTCTGTCGTCGGGTTCGTATCATCCATGCGGAGGTGGCAGATCCCGCCCGGTTGCTCGTTGGCGATGCCGAAGTTGAGGCAAATCGACTTGGCATGGCCGATATGGAGATAGCCGTTCGGTTCAGGCGGAAACCGGGTGACGACGCGCCCATCATGTTTCCCGGCAGCACGGTCGGCCGCCACAATTTCGCGGATGAAGTCTGAGCGTGTCGGAGGTTCTGGCGTGCTGGACATACTGGGCGCGATTCCGTCGAGTGGCCAATGATGAAACGCGCTTGGTTCTATCACAGAACGGCGGGGTGGGAGAAGGGGGCTTATCCTCGCTTGTGCCGTGTCGATTTTCGCTGGATCGATCGGGGGGAGTATTTTAGAATCAATTTTGGTTTGCTGACCCGTGGTGATTCAGTGAGGGGGATTGGATGATGCGCCGTCAACGAATGCTTTTGATGCTTGTGGTGCTGCTTGGCATGGGCGGGATGGATCGGGTCCAGGCCGAACAGTCGGCCCCGCCGGAATCCTGTCGCACTCAGCCCTATGAGACCAAGATGGAATGCTACCAGCAGCATTTGGAAACGGTATTGCAAGCCGAAGGGACCGAGGGGGCGCTCACGGCTCTTGAACAGATCACGACACAGGATCCTGAAGCGCTGCGCGAGGCGCATCCGCTCGTCCATCACATCGGCCAGCAATCGTTTACGCGGTACGGGACGGCCCCGCTCGCCATGTCGCATTGCCGGGACGTGTTCTGGTCCGGTTGTTACCATGGCGTGCTGCAAGCGTTCCTGAGCAGTCTGGCCGCGGTGGAACCGGAGCATATTCTGCCTCTCTGCCCCATCAGCGAAACAGTCTCGGCCTATTCATTTCAGCGGTACAACTGTCTCCATGGATTGGGCCATGGCCTGACCATTCAGTTTCGCTACGATGTGCTGAAGAGTCTTGCGTTCTGTGATGCCTTGCCGGGAAGCTGGGACCGCGAATCCTGCTATGGCGGCGTGTTCATGGAGAACATCGTGACGTTTCAGCAAGCGCGCCGTGCGCAACCGGTCGGCCATCATCATCACGAGGCGACCAGCTTTTTGAACCCGCAGGATCTGTTGTATCCCTGCTCGGTCCTGACGGAAAAGTATCTGCGCGCCTGCTACCTGATGCAGACGTCTGCGGTGCTGACCTTCCTGAATTACGATTTTGCGCAGGCCTTCACGCAATGCGCCCGGGTAGAGGGGGAGCATCGGACGACCTGTTACCGCAGTTTGGGGCGGGATATCAGCGGCTACACGCTGCGTGATGCTCAGCAGGTGAATGCCCTGTGCCGGCTCGGCCAGGGCGATCAGATTCAGCAATGCTTCATCGGCGCCGTGAAGGACTTCATTCTGACCGATGCCAATCCCGACCCCGGCCTGGCCCTGTGTCGGAGCCTCGATGGACCGTTCAAAAAAGACTGCTATGCCACCGTCGGCGAAATGGTCGTGCCTCTGTACGACGATAAGAATAAGCGGGCGCAAGCTTGTCGCAAGAGCGAAGATGCGTACGTCGACGCCTGCCTCGCCACGGCCACGGCCTTCTAGTCAGTCCCTCGTTTCGATTGCCTCTCGACTGGCCTCTTTGCACAAACTGTCACGGTGAGCGCGAGCTGTCCGTCTCGGATGCAGGGCAGCATCCTGATCGCATACGCTGTCGCATGTCAGTGAGGCAGCCAGTCTAGGCCTCGGATGGGGCAGGCAATTGGATGACGTGGAAGTCTTTTTGCGCAATCACACGGCCGTTCATGCGCAAGCGAAACTCGTAACGGCCGGGAGCGGGAAACAGCAGCGCGGGAATATTGATGCCGAAATCAGCAATCTGCAGGCGATCGTGAATGGCGATGTCGGGAAGGGAGGCGCGGCAGACCAGCTGATCGCTGTTCACATACACCAGATCGATCTCTAAGTGATAGGTCCCTTCAGCATCGGTCAGGCAGAAGTACAAGCCCAATTGATGGTGCTGAAACGGAAAGATCACGGCCTGCAGATGGGTGAAAATGCCGATGAGGGACTTTTTCTTGGTGAGGCTGTCTTCGATGACGCTGTCACAGACCAGGAAGGCCTGGATGCTGGGATTCGGACTCTCAGTCATAGCATCCGGCCGGCGTCAGCCGAGCACTGCGGTACCGCCGCGCGACTCGAACACGTCGCCGAACAGGGTGTGGGTGGATCCGATGCGGCAGAAGTGCGAGGTGATTTCGATGAGTTGGCCGCGATGAGAATAAAATTTGCCCGTCGCCACGTGGATCTTTTCGCCCGGTGCCACGGCTGCCTCCAACACCGTGTCGCCGGTTTCCTGATCCGTCACCTTGAGCCAGGGAAGATTGGGAAACAAGGTCGGCGGGGAGTCGCTCGTGTTCAGCGAGAAGCGATTGCCGTCGTTGAACGCCCAACGATTGCGGCGGAGATGCGCCACATGGTTGCCGCTCCCGTCATATAAGTCGATCGTGAGCAGGATGCGGTCCTGTTCCGGGGCCAGCTCCAAGACAAGTTGCTCCTTGCCCTGCACCCGGATCACGCCGTTGGTATTGCGGAAGATGTTGGAGCCGAGCCGAATCTCCAAGCTGTGTTTGTGCCGCTCTGGTTCGGCCTCGTGGGAAGGATGTGATGCGTCAGGTTTGCGTAGTTCCATGCGTAGACATCTAGTGCGACCTGAAGACCGGTTGGATGATGCAGTCGGCCGTAGGTGCCGGCCTGAGCAAGTCGGATGCAAGGTAGGCCCAAAGCGGGGCGCTGTCAAGTCTGTTCTAGCGGTGCTTAGGGGGTCGCAGGGCCTTCACGGTCGTCGGAATCAGTGGCCGTCACGCAGACGGTCACCTCCTGTTCCGCTTGGCTTGGCAGGGGTATCATGATCACTTGAGAAACGGCTGCCCCGCCGGTCTTTTGCGAGGCCGGTACAACTTTGGCGATCACCGGCCCATCCCCGGCATTATAGTAAATGGTGGTGTAGGCCAGGTTGGTCAGCGGTTTACCGTCCGTGCCGGTGGTGGGTTCGGTGTAGGCGACCGTAATGGTGGATTTCGGCGGTTTCACGCGTACTTTGGTCGTGCTGCCGCACTTTGTCCAGGCGCTTGAATTCGGCGGCGCGATGGTGCCCTCAAGGAAACTGGCCCCGCAGCCGGCCAAGGTGAGCAGGGCGGGGAGCAGCCCCGCGACAAGAGCGCCTCTATAATGGAGATAACGACCGTGCATCCTTGTACTGTAGGCTAATTCAAAAGCCTCTGCAAGCATGGTTGGTTGAACCGACCCTTACCTGCCTCCTGTTATGCCTCCAGGCCGCTCTCGCTGACTTGCCGTTTGAAAAGCCAAAACTCGCTATGGTACAGTCCGGTTCTTTCCGCTGCCGTTGGACTACCTCTCCGGTCCCATCGTCTAGCTTGGCCTAGGACGGAGCCCTCTCAAGGCTCAGACACGGGTTCAAATCCCGTTGGGACCACCACCACTTACGTGGTTCATGCAAATCTCCGGTGCCCATATGGTGCCCACCGGATATGTTCTCTTCACTCAAAGCACTCAAGGGAGAGCGCAAATGTCTGATCTCAAATTGACCGATGCTGAACGGTTGATCTTGGCTAACCAGTACGAGATTCTTGGTCATATCAAGAAAGATGAGCATTACACGCAAATGTCGGAGACGCTCCGGGACGGACACGAATGGCTATATCAACAGTACTTTGAAAGCCTGAGTGAGAACTTACCGGAGAACAAAGCTATGCATGTTCTGGAAATTTTGGGCATCTATGGCGATTTGAGAGACAGCTTCGACAAGCTCTCTGACAAGTCAGAAATCGAAGAATCCCAATTGAATTTCCCTGGATTCGACGGAAACAATGAAGCGGAGTTGCTCAGCTTTTCCCGCGCCCTGCGAAAGCACGGTCGCTTTGAGACCACGATTGGCCCTGCGGCAAAGAACTCGCACATGCCAACGACTGAAGTCTATGCGAGAATGATCAATGCTTGGAAAGGCCTTGGCGAGCCAAAGTATCCATACACAAGAGAGCAAATCATAGCCATCCTTGATGCCAGAATCCATCCGTCCAATCGCAAGTGAAGTCGGCACATGCTGTGCACCGTCTTATGATCGGTGTTCCTTAGGGCAATGGCGCAGGTATCTCTGGCACATTCACCCGCCAGCATTCTGAGCTTTAATTTCTGGTTCCTGATCTTGATGACTCAAATGGGACATGGCTTTTTGTAGATGTCCTGGAGAGAGATGCTGATATCGCAAAGTCATCCGAGGGTCTTTGTGACCGAGAATTTCCATGACGGCTCGCTGGGATACTCCGGCCATGGTCAATGTGCTGGCAACGTCGTGTCTTAGATCGTGAAATCGCAACCCTGCAATGCCCAGATCCTTGGTCAATCGTCTGAAGGCGATGGTAACGGCATCCACGCTGAGGGCGGGGAAGACCTTGGCCTGAGGGTCAAGAGGCCTTAAGAGGCTCTGCAGGGTGTCTCTGAGGGTATCCGTGAGGGGAACCACTCGTCGCTCACCGTTCTTCGTTTTCTCAAAAGCGACGGTTCGACCTCTCATGTCGATATCACACCAACGCAGAGCGGATAATTCCCCACGCCGCGCGCCAGTCTGGAGCGCAGCTAGGATATACAGTCGAAGGTCGGGCCTGGCATGTGCCAGGATTGCGCTTCGTTCCTCTGGTGATAGATATCTGACTCGTCCAGGAGGAGGGGTGACTTTCGAAAGCCCTTTCGCAGGCGAGTCCTTGAGGTATCGCCATGCGACGGCACGGTTGAGGATGTGCTTGAGCCGCATCATCTCTTTTTTGACCGTGCCGCTGGCGACTTTCGTCAGTCGTTCAGCCTGGAAACGTTCAATCTCTTCATGGCGGATTTTGCTCAATCGCAGCCCACCAAGGGAAGGGACTAGGTGGAGATCGATAGTATGCCGGGCGCGTCGTTGCTCGTGAAGACTTAGACTCTCCTTGATCGTCGGCCAATATTTCTTCTCGATAAAATCCTTGAGCAACATACCTTCTTCACGGATGCCGGTAATGTCGCCTCGGGCGATTGAACCAAGTTTGTCCCTGAGTTTTTGCTTGGCGATTCGATGCTCAAGGCTGGCCTTTTCACGATGACGACGGCCTTCTGCGTCCCGATAGTCGATCCAGTACCATCCATTTTTGATGAAGACCCCCATAGCAATCCCTCCTACCGTTTCTGTCTTTTTCTTTTCAGCCGTCGAAGATACTTGGGTTTTGCGCGGATTGTTCTATCAAGCACAGCACAGCGACTTTCTCCCTTTGGGGTTTTGGGCTCCGGGCAATATTCCGTTCCCCGATGGGATTGAATGAAAAATTCTCCACAGTGCTCTCGCTTACAACGCTTCATCCGGCCATTGATGACTAAATTGTGTAGGTGCCAATAGGCTATTTCTATGAGGGCGTGGTACTGAAAGAAGCTTCTCTCGGCCTTACCGTCTGCTTCGATAGCAAGCCGAATCTCTCCAATATTTCTATTGATAAGGTCGCGCCTTAAATGTTTGGCAAACTGAAGTGCAGTCCACGTCTCTGGTTGAGACCAGAGGATCTTCTTGGTCTGATGTAGAAACGCAAGAGTGAGCTCAAGAGTTAGATGCTTTGATCCTCTTAAATGTGGGGGTTGAAATTTTCGTAAGTAAGAGGCTACCGATTCGTTTAGGTAGACAATATCCGACTCATCCATTTCATTTTCGTCTTGAATGATGAGGGTAAGATCGCAACAGAGTCTAAGGGTTCGAATGTGAGCCCAGATCCAATACAAGAGATCACCCCCGCCACTTAAGAGCCAAGCTTGTTGCATCTTGGAGTCTGTCAGCGCGATTTCGTTGCAACATCTATAAAACCGTTCTCGCTCATCCCGGATGACCTCTCGTATCCATAGTGCCTTACGATCGTTTGGGATCTCGGGGGGAAGGGTTACATCCTCCAAGTCTCTTTCAGTATTAAATCTCCTTGCTATCAGTACTTCTGGGTAAGTCGGAAGAAGCTTTGACAGTCCAAGCATTCCATATTTTCTGGTGAAGGATAAGAGCCCCGCCTCATCTCCTTCTTGAATCTTGGCTAACTGAATGGGGATGGATTTGTATCTGTGATCGACTGGATACGAATCTCGCGAGTCTGAAGTTTTAGCAATGAGAATGCCATTCACCACTTCGTAGGCACTTGCCACAGGCCAGCTTTTTCGAAACCCTGTATTGAGGCTCTCAATAGATCTGGGGTCGTCAGGTTTTGGAGATATGTACGTTCTTTTTTTGAGAGGCACTTTTCATCTCAATATTGGTTATCGGTAACGTATATAGACGCCGATAACCAACAATATTACCCTGTCGTGATCCGTGTCAACACCACTAGCGACGCATGAGGGAGGAACGTATGAAGGAACGTACGTTGAAGAAAGAAACGATAGGTTCACTGTTCACGGTTGAGGAAACGGCAATCCGCCTAGCGGTGAAGCCCTCGACCATTCGCCGTCGCATCCTAGAGCATCGTATCGACTTCGTGAAAATTGGACGCAATGTCCGAATCCCGGAGAGTGCCATAGAGAAATTGATAGAGGGCGGACTCTCGATTGCCGTCAGTGATCGATGATCCTAGAGCCAAGCGAGAAGACTATTCATGGCTCAGGATGCCACACGCTTCACGAAGACCATGTGCTGGATCTTCGCAGATCGGGGTTGAGCGATGACACGATTCGGATCCTCCGCATAACTGCCGTTCGACCGCATGATTTGCGGCAGTTCTCCGGTGCTATCACAGCGTACAGCATCCCCTATTTCTCCTTGACCGGAGAAGTGAACGGATTTACGCGCGCGAGATTATTTCCGCCCCTCAAAACCGAAAATGGCCACGCACAGAAATACACTCAGGCTGGAGGGACTGCGCCGCACCTCTACCTTCCCCCGCTTAGGAACTGGCAGGAGATAGCTAGTGACCACAAGCAGGCGTTCCTTATTACTGAGGGGGAGAAGAAAGCGGCGAAGGCCTGCCAGGAAGGGCTAAACGTGGCAGCAGTAGGCGGCGTATGGAACTGGAGGGTGCGGATTGACAGCGGTGAAAGAATTACGATTCCCGAACTAGACGCTTTTGTATTCAGCGGTAGAAAAGTCGAACTTGTCCCTGATAGCGATGCGTGGCGATCCGAGAAGATGCAGCACATTTTAGGCGGATTTTACGCCCTCGGAATGGAGCTTCAGCGTAAGGGCGCGCAAGTCAGAATCGTGCGACTGCCCGATATCGCCGGTGAGAAGATTGGCCTTGATGATTGGTTAGTGAAAGAGACGGGTTCAGCACAACTGTCTGTTGAACACCTGGAGAGAATTGACCTTGCCGATTCTCGGCTGCACAGAATTGCAGCATGGTGGCAAGCGTGGACTCGAAGGCAAGAACGCGCTGCGGCATTGGCACAAACAGATCTCGCGAAACTTGTGAACGATATTCGTCTTAATCAATCGTTCAAACCATTCGAGAAAAAGCGCGATATTGCAGATCATGCGGTGAGGGATCTACGTGAACGAGGTCGGCTGATAAGAACGGACGATGATGAGTTGCTGTATTTCGATGCCACGGCAAAGACCTTGGAGCGAATTGAAGGGGCAGACTTTCTTGCCGCTCTCTGTGACAGGCTTGGCCTAAATCAGACCGAAGAGGAAACCCGGTTTGTACAAGCTGAGATTGTCACTCAGGCGCGGGTACGGGGAGAAAGAGCCGTTGTTCATCGGTTCGCGTATTGGGACAAGAACAAGCACACCCTATATATCTGGGCAGGGAATGGATCGATCTACGTATGCGACGGAACAGCAATCAAGATAAGCGACAATGGAACGGATGGAGTCCTTTTTAATGAGGAGTCTCTATTCGAGCCAGTCGCACCAGATTCAGATGCTTCGGTGGAAGACTTCCATACTGCGTTCCAATTTCTTCCGATTGAAAACCTTCCTGTTCCAGGTGCAACGCTGGCCGTACTGAAAACCTGGGTGCTTTCAATCTTCTTTCTGGAACTCCTCCCGGTTCGCCCTATTCTGACCATCTTTGGCGAACAGAATAGCGGAAAGTCTTCTACTGCAAGGTTTCTCGGCCTTCTTCTTTTTGGAAAACGTTTTGAAGTTGGGGGATTCCGCTCAGACAAGAGTGGGGAATCTGATTTTCTGGCAGCTATCACCAATCAGCGATTAACCGTTTATGACAATGCAGATAGTCCAGCGTCTTGGTTAGGGGATCATCTAGCACGAGCTGCAACTGGTGCCGTGATTCAGCGGAGACAATACCATACCACCAATAATCTCATATCTTATCGTCCGAACACGTTTATCGCTCTAACCTCACGGGATCCGCGGTGGAATCGAGACGATGTTGCGAAGAGGCTTTTGCCGATTCGCCTGTACTCGCTTCAGCAAGGCGGGAACATGCCGGAAGGCACACTCAAAGACACTGTTCTTCAAGCGCGCCCAAAGATTTGGGGAGGCATGCTTCAATTCCTCAATGTGGCAGTGGAATTGATGAAGGCTGAAGTGACGTCGTATCGGTCAAGTCATCGACTAGCTGACTTTCATCGGTTAGGAACCTTTCTCGCTCGATCAATGGGAGTTGAATCTCTCTTTGAATCTGGGATGGAAAATCTTAACCAGTCTCAGCTCGATCTCTTAGCTGAGAGTGATGAGCGCCTTGACCTTGTGCGCTTATGGATCGATCAGTTTCCGGGAGGATTAGGCGAGATCAGTATCTCGGTCCAACAGCTATTCATTTCACTCAAAGACAAGTATCCGGGCTCAGAAAGGAACTTCCCCTTCCGAAGTCCGCATGCGCTAGGTTCTTGGCTCTCAAAGAACAAAGAGCTAATCAAGTCTCAGCTTGGCGTCTCAATCATGGATGATCGGTCGCAGGGGAAGCGCGGCTGGATTTTTTCCAGCACCTAAGTTTCAGAAAAAGGTGTCAACATGTCATTTAGCATTCAAATAGCTGATAACGTTATCGCTTTCACGGACATCTTCTTAAAACAACGTGTCACGCGAAGGTGTCACCCATGACACGTTGCCATCTTCGTGACACCTTCGTTGATGTAAGGTGTCATCGATAAAATATTGAAAAACCGCCTCTTTCTCATTTCTTTGACACGTTGACACCTTTTTTAGATAAAGCGTTGATAGAAAAGAGAAGCTAAGTGAACCGTTAAGCCCCCACCACAAAGCCTTCCTCTCGGTGCGCAAGTGCAGGTTATCGGTAAGCATCATTGAGAAGCCTAAGAAAAGCTCATAAGAAGAGCTCATGAGCGCTTCTGACAGCAAAAAAAGAGCTTCTCGCAGCTTCACAGCCCAAACGTTTAAGACATTCAACCCCAAGCTTTCGTATCGAGTCCTTCCTGGAGCGAAAGAAGTGGAGGTCTCGATCACTGTTGATCAGAAGTGGGGAGACATTGCTGTTGAAGTCCTTCGGTTCATGAACCAGATGGTGAGATCGGTCGATCGATTATCTGAGGCAGGGTTTCGGCAAACGCGGATAGAGAATATTCTGGCAAACATGGAGCTTCAGTACAGGAGAATTCGTGATCGGTACGCGGTTCTAAGGGCAGAAGGGGTCAAGCATCGAATGGCAGTCTATAACCTCGTCAAGGATAGAAACCTGCCTTTCCATGGGCGATGGGGATATTCTCATTACAATTGGTGCGTGCGGACACCTCCACGCTGAGCCGTGTTTGAGGTGGTAAAGAGGGAATTGTATGCCATTAGGAGCGCTTATGCCTAAGAATGCTGCATCCGCTGATCAGGGCTTCACACAGAAGTGCTTCCCTGACCTCCCTTGGCCTCTCAAAGACTGGTGCAAGGCTCGTGGGGGGAGTGCCCCACCGCCTTGGCGACCGAACCCAAACCGTGGTGATCAATCCGTCCCTAACTATGTCGGAGAAGCTCTTACAGAGACCGATATTGGGACCAAAGTTAAGGTGGTATTTTTCGTTACCGCGGCGTTAATGGCCTTATGGTTTGGTACGCGAGTGTATGAAGCTTGGAAGCGTTAAGGAGGTTCGATATGGTCAGCGGTGAGCAACAGCTACAATGCCCAATCTGCCAACAAGTCATGACGCTCAGAGGACTCCACGGCCATTTGCGCATCAAGCATAACAAGGCGAAAGAGGATGTTATGAACCTCATTGGGCAGGCACCGGTGGATCCGGACGAAAAGACAGAAGAAATTCTCAATCTTCTGGAAATGCTCAAACATTTAAAAGAGCAACATGTTGGGATTAATGTCTTGAAAACCAGAGGGTGCTTTGAGCATGAAGAGGTAGAGGTCCAAGTGATGAGCTCCCTCCAGAGAGAGGCCGGAGTCATTGTTGATCGACTGACCGAATTGGGCGTGACACTGGATGAGGCCGACATTATGGCCTATTGTATGACTCTCAAAAGGCAGACGCGAAGTAGCATAGAGATATGATTTCAGAAGACGATCTACTCGCCGCTGATGTCAGCTTCGATCCGCCCCTCTATAAGAAACGGGTCAAGACGCATCAGGTCTACTTGATTCCTCGGTTGGGAAGCATTGTGAAGGGAAAGGTGATGGGAATCGTTCTTTCTCGGACCATGGATAGAGTCCTGGGCCGATGGTCGATCACGATGGAAATTCCTGTGACGTTGGCCTATGACAACCGGCCTGAATATGAGGTCAAGGAATTCCCAATCAGCGACTTGACGAGAGAAAGTCTGTACCATCGCATCCTAGAAGCCTTTCAAAAAGAGTCACATCGCATCGGATTTTAAGTCCTCGTGTCGTCTGGTTGGATTCCCACATCACATGACAGGCCGGGATAAAGTATGAACGACGAAGAACAAGCTGACCTGCAAAACGCCGAGCTGAAGTTCTATCCGCAGCTGGGGACGAAGACGAGAGAAGCGCGAGAGGTATACCTTACAACCGCATCAGGCAAGATCTGTCGGGGCATTCAAGTCTGGCGTGGAAAGGTGAAGATGCCATTGTGCCTTGTGCTGCACAATTGTCCTGAAATAAGTGAGCGTCAGGTGCCTCTGTCAGAGTCAACGCAGAAATGGTTGACGAAGAGAATTAAGGATATGTTGTTTAACGCTGCAGCCGGCCTTTTGTAGTTCGGCCTCATTTTCTGGTTCCCATATGGTGCCCATATGGTGCCCACTCAGTGCCCATATAGTGTCCATTCTCAGTCTCTCTGGATCACACTCCATCACAATCAAAGTCTCCATAACTGATCATTTTTCCTGCTGTTTCTCGCTTTCAGTCGTTCTCAGTCGTAAATGGTCATAACGACCTGATTTGCTCTCTCAAGGCTCAGACACGGGTTCAAATCCCGTTGGGACCACCAACCTTTTCAGGCAGTTAGCACAAGCCGGGTCGGACCCACCCCCGGCATTGTGCTAAATTTGTGATAGTCGTCCTTAAACACCTGCACCGCCTCCCGCAAATTCTCCGGCGCCAGATGCGCATAGCGTTGCGTCATCTGTCCGTCTCGGTGGCCGAGCAACCGTTGCACGCGGTAGAGATCCACGCCTCTCTGCACGAGCGCGGAGGCGAAGGTATGCCGCAGGTCGTGAAAGCGAACGTTCGTCACGCCTACGGACTCGCAGGCGCGCCGAAAGGCCGTCGTGACCATATCCGGCGTCACCGGTTCCCTGTCGTCGGTGTGCTCGAGAAAACAGAGCCGCTTGCGAAGGGCCTCTTGTCTCGATGGGTCGATTTATATAGATTGCTGAACAGGAGATGAGATGGATCTGGCATCCATAGGCCGAGAATCTGATTGGCGCTTATGTCGTAAATTCGCGCAAAAATTTAAACCCCATACGACTCGAATCGCTCGACAAATGCGTGCGAGCACCTGTTTTGTGCAGGCAAGTGGGGGAACCATTTGAAACGCCCAGCATTTTAAAAACCGGTCTGGTCTGATTCCAGATCTGGGAGTGATGTAGTCGTTACCGCCTGCAGAGCACGAATTTTTCTTTGATGTAGTTAGCCCTATCAATGTTGAGATGATTTTACATTCCGTCGGTCGGCATATTCGCGGAATTCCGACGACTTGGCCAGGCTGCGGATGAGCTGCTGAATCGTATCGATTAACGACTCACGGAATACGGTTTCGACTGCAAATGCTCGGTTGAGACGGTCGGTGGTGATGGTGGTTTTGGTGTGCACCTTCGAGTTGAATGTCTCCGCGAGGAGTCGCTGGCCTTCGCTCCCTGTGACGGTTCCGCTGAGATCCGCACGTCCTTCATAGGTATCCGAAGGATCAAACATCGCAAACAAAAAATACAAGGGTCCGGTCGCATACAATCCCCTTCGAAGCGCACAACGCCCCTCGGCCTGTAGTTCCGGTAGGGCCATTTCAATGAGCACGTCACTGCGCGTTGCCAGGCTTTTGTCCTCCACCACATCGACCGACTCAAAGACCTGCGATAACGCTTGCGTCATCCCTGTTTCCAGTTCCGCTCCAATGGGTACGTCGAAGGTTCCAGCGCACGATACTTCTTTCCGTAACGTAGCATTCTTGAGGGATTCCGGCATCACCAGCGTGGCAGTCAGGGAGGTCTTTCTCATTTTCAAGCCATCCACAGTGGTGTGCAACGGCAACGGGGTGGGAGCGCAGGAAGATAAGGCAAACCCCAAGACTCCAACCTGCACGATCCGCAGAATGCTACCCATAGACCTTCCCTCCATTTTTGTCCTGCGTCTAGGTTTATGTCAGAAATGATCTGAAATCTCCATAGCCCTGCATGAGTGGAGATTCTTGGCAGGCTTGTAGAAGTATACGTACACGTACGTGTTAACTTCAATGCGTAGCTTTGGAGACGGATGTCTTTCCCGTTCGCTGCTTCGGTGGCCTGGTTCAACGCCGCGTGAATGCCGGTCGTGACAACATGGAAGGTAGTTCCGCCTTCCATGCTGAATGATTTCCTGGGATGGTTCGTGAGCACGACCACATGATATGGCGGATCTTCGCCCCACCAGCCTTTCCAGTGCTCATCCGCCCATGTGCCGCGGACAGGGCCGAACATATTGCGGCCTAAAATCCACGCTCCGATGTTCTTAAGCCCGCGTGCGGCAACACGGTCACTCGCATCGGTTGTGCCGCCCTCTTCCCCTTGTATGCTGCGAAACGTACGCGTGGGAAAGATCCACTCGTGCAAGGCCAGGTCGCCCAGACCGAGTGGATGATCGAGACTCTGGCTTGGGCCGGCGCCGTAGCCGTCAATGGAAATGGAGAAACAGTGGACGCGAAGTCTCATCATGGGGCGCTCCTTCGTGGTGCCATCGAACCGGTGTTGTCGCTGGAGGGCTGGTCCTTAGTCAGGTATCGGCTTAGCGACTCACCGAAAGGCGCACCCCCGGAATCTTCGACAATCCCCACGTGAAGAGGACCGCCAGCCCATACACCGCCAAGGTGTAAAGGACATGCCAGATGATCGGCAGCGACGGCAGCTGATCATGCACGGGGGCCAGCGTGTACTCAATGAGGACATGGGACACATATACTCCCAGGGTAAAGCGTGCCAAGAACGGGAGAATAGTGCCTTCCCCGATTGTCCTGTACGCGAGCGTCAATAAGAACAGGCCGACGACCAGCAGCACCGCCCCCGCATAAGGGTAATCCATGACTTGATGAGAGGAGGCATGGAAGACGCGTTTCAATGCGACTCCTTCCAGCAGGGCCAAGACACTCCCTGCTGCGATGAGTGCGAGCGCGAATGATCCGGAGAAGGCAGCTTGTTGAGAGATCCGCCACCCGAGGAGGGTGAAGAAGACCCCCAGGAGCAACAAGCCGGGCGAAGAGTGCGAGAGCGGCGCGACGGCACTCACGATGAGCAGCACATAGATCGCGACGAGCAGCGGTCCCACCCATGTCTTGAGACGGCTCGTCATCACTACCGCGACTGTGCTCAGTCCCGCGATCAGGGCCGGCAAAAACCAAAGATGGAAGATCGGAGGTCTCGGGGCGAGAAGCAGCGTGACATGCTCCTCCACGAGCATGTCCATCGTGTGTGCGGCTTGCGTTGACAGGGTCGACCAGAGCCCTTGTGTATAAACGTTGGTGATCCAATTCGGTCCGATCACCGAGTACACGGCCACCCAGATGACAAAGAGGCGCATCAACGAGCGACACGAGCGACGCAGCAGGGAGAAGGGCGCCGCTCCCGCGTCGACGGTGACCCCGTAGAAGTACCCCGCCGTCAAAAAGAAATAGGGCACGGCCATCCAGAACAGTAGATAAAGCGGCAGGTCCATGAGGAATCCATACCCGCCCCCGATCAAATGCAGGCGCGCAATCAGGTTCGAATGCAAGGAGACGATAATGAGCATCGCCACCACGCGGTAACTCTCGATGCTGGCGAGGCGAGATGGCCGGGTCTTTGGAGGAATCGTTGCGGTAGTGGGCATCAGGGAACGGTCGGACAGACTTTCCTGATGCGTCTCGATGCAATAACAGAACCTGTTCGGCGAGGCGTGCAGTCGTTCTCGCGACGCCCTGCAAGACAAGCGTGAAATCCCGCCGGCCATGAGGCATTGCCACGCGGATAGACGCGCGCGTGTTGCCCAGTTGCTCATGGGAAGGATCGGGAATTATCGCCGGCACTGAGCGATTCCGCACAAGCCGCACAGTAGGACACTCCTTGTTCTCAAGACGCCTATCCCACAAAACTCCCTCGGTCTCCGTTTGATTGATCCTCCGTGCACCTTCGATTCAGACCCAAAAGATCGCTGCTCGTCGGCCAGGTCCTACGCTGGTTCTTGTCCTCCTACAGTCGTTCGTCGTTCATATCTCCACGGCCGAAAAAATCAGTGCTTCAGTTGACAGGGGAAAAAAGACGGATAAGGTAGAAATCGCGTAGTGCGTTTGTGCGGGGTAGCGGCCACAGCGAAACAAAGGAGATCGTATGAAGCAACCATGGCTCGTCGCGTTCGTCGGAGTGGTGATCGGTGTTCAGTCCGGCACAGCCTTCGCGGTCAACCCGGACAACGGACCCGGATGCGGATTGGGGAAATTGGCCTGGTCTGATTACAAGACGCCGAAAAATATTGCGCCCCAAGTCATGATGGCCACGACCAATGGGACGTTCGGCAGCCAGACATTCGGGATCAGCTTCGGCACCTCCGGCTGCACCAACGACGGAAAGGTGATGGCGTCGCAGGAGACGTCTGCGTTCGTCGCCAGCACGTTCGACACGCTGTCAACCGACATGGCGAGGGGTGGTGGAGAACACCTGACCGCACTCGCGACGTTGATGAACGTGCCGATCGAACAGCAGCCGGCATTTTTTCAGTTGACGCAACAGCAGTATCTCGCGCTCACGGAGGCTGGAGAAGTCTCTTCAGTGGCAGTGGTCAAGGCATTGCAGGAGGCGATGACCGGACATCCGACTCTGGCCCGGCTCGCCGGCGCACGCTAACGGACTCGTTTGTCACGCTGTCGAGGGCGGCGACTTCTGCGCCGCCCTCGCCGGTCCTGCCTCCTTGTCACATTATTCTTTCATTGTCTTGGGGCTGCCCCTGGGGTAGGAGCGCACTTCCGCCATCTGCGGTCACGCCGCATTTCCCCCGCCTGGTTCTCCTCATCCATCGTGTGCGGACCCCATTCTTTGTAGCCGTGATCTTCCTGGCTGAGGATATGGATGCCGGATGCGCTCGTGTGCTGCCCGTCGGTTTTCTCATCAAAATTTCATGCGGTCTTCAGTCGGCCTTCATCTTTGAGTCGTACCCTCCATGCTCTCGTCAGGAGAGCGCTGCTTGCCTGGTAGAGCCATCCTGACGGCTTGCGCTGGTGGGGAATCGCGCCGGATCGATTCCGTTCCCTCTGTCACGCCATGTCGGATTGGCGCTCCCTATGAGTTCGTGGGCGAACAGTTGTGCAGGTGGGCATGGAGCGGGAGTGAGGAACAAGAAAGGAAAGCGTCATGCGCATTGCTCAGGTCAGTCAGTGTGTTGAAGAGGTTTCCAGCCAGAGTGAACGCCCGGACACGCGGAGTGTGGAGTTCTTGACGAGGAGCCTGATCCGGTTCGGTCATGAAGTGACCGTCTTCGCAAGTGGAGACAGTCGCGTATCAGGGACGCTGGTTCCGGTGGCGCCACAGGCGCTTCGGCACTATCCCTCCCCCAAGCGACACTTGGCGGAAGGATTGACGTTGCTCGCGGTCGAGAAAGCGTTCTCCATGGGGTCGTCCTTCGATCTTCTCCACGTGCATGCGGGGTTTACCGCCTTCCCGCTGATGCGCCGCAGTCCGCTGCCCACCGTGGCGACCGTCTACGGGTCGCTGCATGCGCCCGAAGTGTTGCGCTTGTTCAGGGAGTTTAAGGAGTTGCCCCTGGTGGCGACATCGGCCGAACAGATTCGGCAGTGTCCCGACCTCAAGTGGCTGGCCCTCATTCCCGTTCCTGCCCCGTATCAGCCCAGCGACGGCCATGCGCAAACGCTCGACTCCCTGGTCGAGACCGCGACCGCCTATACGGCCGTCTATGAAGGCATCCTGGAGAGAGCGGCCAGGCAAGTCCAGGCAGTTCGACGGGTCTATTCGGTCCAGGGTGTGCAAACTGTTCGCTGACCTTGCGAGGCACTCAAGATCGCCGCCGGCCTTTCATCCGGAGCCTTGATTCTGATAGAAGCGTGCCATGCTTGATGTTGTTGGTCTCGGTGCGGTCGCGGGCCTCATTCCAGTCTACCTTGGGATTTTGGCCGCCCTCTATCTAGGGAAGGTGTTGCCACGAACCTGGGAGGGCGGGCTGATCGGGGTGGCCAACGGGGTGCTCGTCTATCTGTTCTTCGATCTCATGCACGAAGCCACCGAGCAGACGGGCGCGCGTGACCCCATCTCATGGCTGGTGTTTCTGGGCAGCCTGGGCATCAGTTTCGTCGGCTTGGTCGCACTGGAATCCAGCCAAGTGTTCGGCGCGCGTGCCGGGAACCGGATCCTGTCGTTGCCCTACATGATTGCGGTAGGGATGGGATTGCATAATCTGGGGGAAGGGCTCGCGATCGGCGCCAGTTACGCCGGTGGTGAATATACGCTGAGCGCGTTGCTGGTGGCGGGGTTCGGTCTGCATAACGGAACCGAAGGATTCGGCATCGTCGGGGCCGCAGGAAAAACGTCGATATCCTGGCGCGATGTGGCGCTGCTCGGGCTGATCGCCGGGTTGCCGACCTGCGTGGGAACGTTTCTCAGCGGGCAGGGCGTGTCGTCCTATTTCTCGATCAGCTTTTATGCGCTGGCTGCCGGGTCACTGCTTTATGTGGTGCTCTCGCTCACGGTGATGTCGTACACGGCGACGCGTCGGGTGCAAGTGTCGGCAGGCATATTTACCGGCATCGCGATCATGTATCTCACGGCCATGATCTTGACTCTGGTCAGCGGCGTGCGCAGCTGACGGAGCGGTTTCACGACAGCGAGACTCCTCTCGCTTCCCGTACGTCACCTGCACATGTCCGGATGGCGCCAACCCTTGCACTCCCAGTGCGTGTCACGCAAGCAGGGATGAGTCGTGACGGGGCTACCGGTGGGTGCTTCAATTGACCCCGCGACAGTCGGTTGTGTATAAAATGGTCTGCTTGATTGGCAAGCTGATTTTGTTCGGGAGGCGTTCATCATGGCGGGACGGGAATTCCACGACGGAGCCAAGGATGGCCTGGAGGCCTTGGAGCCTCTCGACCCCGAGAAGATACATTCTTTCACGGCCTTGCTGGAAGCGATGCGGAAGACGGCATTCGGCGGCCGTCGCTTGGGAGAGGCGTACGAAACGCTTGTCGCGATGATCGAGGATCCCGATTGCAAAGTCGTGTTGACCCTCTCGGGCGCCATGACGATTGCCAAGATGGGGAAGATCATCAGCACGATGATCGATCGTGGCATGGTGCAGGCGATTGTCTCGACCGGCGCGCTCGTGGCGCACGGATTGAGCGAATCGGTGGGCAAGCTGCATTACCGCCACGAACCCTCCCATACCGATGAGGAGCTGTTTCAGAAGGGCTATAACCGCGTCTACGATACGCTCGAGATGGAGTCGAACCTGAACTATGTCGAGCATGTGGTGTCGCTGACCATGAAGCGCATCAATGTCGACCAGCCCCTCTCGTCGAATTTTTTGACCCGCGAATTGGGCAAGACCCTGGCCGAGGAGTTTGAGGGACCCGGCATTCTCAAGAGCGCTTATCTCAAGAACGTGCCGGTGTATATTCCCGCGTTCACCGATTCTGAAATGGGCCTGGACGTCGGGACTTGGGCCATGGGCAAGCAGATCGATTTTACCCGCAGCCAGATCAAAGAAGGCGGGGACGTGGCGGTGTTACGTGCGTTGCATCAGATCTGCCCGGTGTTTAATCCCTATCTCGACCTGAATCATTATGCAGAGGAAGTCCTCGGCTCCGCGAAGCTCGGGATTTTCACGATCGGCGGCGGCGTGCCTCGCAATTGGGCGCAGCAGGTGGCTCCCTACATTGAAATCACCAATACGCGTCTCGGTCTCAATGTCCCGCCTCCACGCTTTCATTATGGCGTGCGGATTTGTCCTGAGCCGGACTATTGGGGCGGATTAAGCGGCTGCACCTATCAAGAAGGCATCTCCTGGGGCAAGTTCGTCCCGCCGGCCGAAGGCGGCCGTTTCGCCGAAGTGCTCAGTGACGCCACGCTGGTGTGGCCGCTGCTCATGGTGGGATTGTTGGAACGGTGCGCCGCGAAGAGTGTTTCCGCATGATCCCCGTGGCCGGTTGGATGATCAGGTTCTGGGCGCCACTCGTGCTGCTTGCGGTCACGACGGCCTCGGCGTTGGCGGCAAGCTTGCCGGCGGTCGATAATCGTATGCGAGGCAAGGCGGATGCGCCGATCACCCTGATCGAGTATTCGGACTTCACCTGCGGCTACTGTTTGAAATTTTTCAAGGAAACCTGGCCCAAGATTCAATCACGTTACGTCGAGACGGGGAAGGTGCGGTTTCTGTACAAGGATTATCCCCGTGCCGACCAGGGCCCCGGTGTGACGGCCGCCCTGGCAGCTCGCTGTGCGGGAGATCAGGGCCCGTACTGGCCGATGCACGACCGCCTGTTCGCCGCCGACGGTCGGCTCGATGTGGATAGTTACTTTCAGCATGCCAAAGCCATCGGGCTCGACCAGTCGAAGTTTCGGGAATGTTTGCGCGACGCGCCGCATATGAAGGCGATTTTTCAGGATCGCGACGAGGCCAATGCGTGGGGATTTCACGGCACGCCCGGCTTCATTCTGATGCGCACGACGCACCAGCCGACGGCCCAGAATCCGGCGCTCGCGATTCCCGGAGCCTTCCCCTTTGCCGCGTTTGAGGAAGAAATCGAGAAACTGCTCGCGGCCTCGGGGGCGAAGGCGAAGTAACGGCTCTCACGGGCGCAAACGCCAGTAGGGTGACTATCGTGACGAGCATCATCGTTTAGCCAGGAAAAGAGGAAACTGCACTATGGGGTCTAAACAAGCTTTTTGGACTGTGCCTGCAAAGGATGGAGAGCCGGATCTGTGGGTGTGCATGTCCTGTTTGAGCGAAGTGTTTTGCCGGAAGGTGCCGATGCCCGCTTGTCCGACCTGTCACGGGGTCTCCACCTATGAAGCATTCACCTTGGCGGCGGTGCGGGACTGGGGAACCGATGAGTTGATTGCCAAAGCCGCGGCCGCTCAGCAGGAAGAGGCGGCGCTCAGCGCGGCGGCTTCCGCGACGCCTCCTGTGGAGTCCGTGCAGTAGCGATAGTTTCTCCGGGAGTTGGTCCGTTGGAAAATGGACGTCCATTTCTAATCGGCGGCCGCTGGTCTCAATCCGCGACGGTTGCCCCTGTACGAAATCCCTACACAGGCGAGACGATTGCCCATGTCTGCCAGGCAAGTCCGGCGGATGCGGAATCGGCCTTGCAGTCTTCGGTCGAGGGTGCGGCGGCGATGCGTCGCTTGTCGGGCTATGCGCGATCGACGCTGCTAGCCCACGCAGCCCAGGCGCTGCAGGCGCGGCAGGAAGAATTCGCGCGTACGATGACGGCGGAGGCCGGCAAACCGCTGACGGATGCCCGTCGTGAAGTCGGTCGCGCCATTCACACGCTTTCGATTGCCGGGGAAGAAGCCAAACGAATCGGCGGCGAGGTGGTGCCGCTGGATTGGTCGCCCGGCATGGAGTCCTATTGGGGCGTGACGCGGCGGTTTCCCATCGGGCCGATTCTCGGTATTACCCCGTTTAACTTTCCCCTCAATCTCGTCGTACACAAAGTGGCTCCGGCGTTGGCGGCGGGCAACTCGATTTTAATCAAGCCGGCTCCCCAGACACCGCTGACGGCGCTGTTGCTTGGCGATCTGCTGCTCAAGGCCGGTGTGCCGCCGGGGGGACTCAATATTCTGCCGTGCGACAATACCGTCGCCGAACACATGGTCGTGGATCCTCGATTCAAGCTCCTGAGCTTCACCGGCAGCGCGCCCGTTGGCTGGATGCTGAAGGCCAAGTGCGGCAAGAAAAAGGTCGTGCTTGAACTGGGCGGGAATGCCGCCGTGATCATCGAACCGGACGCCGATCTCGAGTATGCCGCTCAGCGCTGCGTCACCGGCGGGTTCACGTATGCGGGGCAGACCTGCATTTCCGTTCAGCGGATCTTTGTGCATGCCTCAATTGCCGAGTCGTTTACCGAACAGCTCATGGCCCGAGTGCGAGGGTTGGCGACCGGGGACCCGGGCGACGAGCGGACCGTGGTTGGTCCCTTGATCGACGCCGGAGCCGCGCAGCGTATCGAGGGCTGGATTGGCGAGGCGGTCGCGCAAGGCGCGCGTGTGCTGTCGGGCGGATTGCGTGAGGGGTCGGTGGTACAACCCACGGTCTTGTCCCAGGTCACTGCCGCGATGAACGTCTCCTGCCGCGAGGTCTTCGGGCCATTGGTGACGATTACGCCCTATCGTGAGTTTGACGCAGCGTTGCGCGCTGTCAATGAGTCGGACTATGGGCTGCAAGCGGGTATCTTCACCAACAATATCGGGCGCATTTTTCAGGCCTTCGAGCAGTTGGAGGTCGGCGGCGTTCTCGCGAACGAGATTCCCACCTTTCGTGCGGATCACATGCCCTATGGCGGCATCAAGGATTCCGGCATCGGTCGCGAAGGGGTGCGGTATGCGATCGAGGATATGACCGAGCCGAAGTTGCTGGTCGTGAATCTCCGGCGTCCGTAGAGAAAGCGGCGACGGGACAAAAAAACCCGCTCGCCGTATTGCGGATGCGGAACAAACTTGGTACAACTTTCGCGCGTGTCGCCGCATGATCAGACGTGCGGTCCAAGCCTTGTGACAATACCTCGAACACTCACCGGGAGTGCGTTCGACGCGGGATGAAGAGGGAGACCTACATGGTACCAACACACATGTTTTTGACGAGGGGCGTCGGAGTGCACAAGGAAAAGCTGGCTGCCTTCGAGCAGGCCTTGCGCAGTGCCGGCGTGGCCTATTGTAACCTCGTCAGTGTCTCGTCCATTCTTCCTCCCAACTGCAAAATCCTTCCCCGCAAACGCGGCGAAAAATTGTTGAATCCAGGGGAGATCACCTTTTGCGTCATGGCCCGGTCAGAGACCAACGAACGCAACCGGCTCATCTCCGCGTCCATCGGTTTAGCGATTCCAACCGATCGTGATACGTACGGCTATCTCTCCGAGCACCATGCCTATGGTGAAACGGATGAAGAATCCGGCGAATATACGGAGGACCTCGCGGCCCAGATGCTTGCCACGACCCAGGGGATCGAATTCGATCCTGATGTCGCCTGGAAAGAGCGCGAGCAGGTTTTCAAGATGGGCGGGAAAATCGTCCGGACCCTCAACATCACACAGTCCGCAGTAGGACGGCCGAACCGTTGGACCTGCGTGATTGCCTTGGCAGTGTTTATCCCCACGGAAAACATTCCCAAGAGCCTGCGGAATAAGGCCTAGCGGCGGCGATGGCGCTTCCGTCCGGGTGGCTTGGGCAAGCCGACAATTTTCTGGGAATCGACGAACCCTGGTGCCATCCCGATCAGGCTGGCGTCTACGTACTCCCGGCTCCCTACGAGCATACGTCGAGTTACATCCTCGGGTCTGACCGCGGTCCTTCCGCCATCATCGACGCGTCCCAACAGGTTGAGTTATACGACGAAACGTTACGGTACGAGCCCTATCGCGAGTGGGGCGGTGTCGCCACGGCCAACACGCTCAATCTGGCCGGGCGTGTGGATGGGCAAGCGGTACAGGCTATTCAGGGGTTTGTGCAGCCGCATGTCGGGCGGGGCAAATTCCTGGTGACCCTCACCGGAGAGCACACCGGCGCGTTAGGCGCCATCCGCGCGCATGCACAACAGTATCCGGGCATGTGCGTCGTCCAAATCGATGCCCATGGCGACCTCCGTCAGGCGTACCAGGACAATCCCTACAGCCACGCCAGCGTCATGGCCCGGGTGGTGCAAGATGGATTGCCGCTGGTGCAGGTCGGTATCCGGTCGATCAGCTCCGAAGAAATCGAGCTCATCGACAAGACTCCACGGATCAAGACCTTTTTTGCGGCCTCGATTCTGGATCCTTCCGGCCCGTTCGAGGGACGGGCCGCTCGTTGGATTCCTGACGTGGTGGCATCTTGCACGGGGCCTGTGTATCTCACCTTCGATTGCGACGGACTGGATGCGTCCCTTGTTCCGGCCTTGGGAACACCGGAACCTGGAGGGTTAGGCTGGTACGACACCCTCGCCTTAGTCACGGCGCTGGCCAATGGGCCGGGCATTGTCGGCATGGACATCAGCGAGATTGCGCCCATTGAAGGATTCGTCGCGCCTCAGTTCAGCATCGCTCGCTTGATCTACCGCATGCTGGGGCGGATTCGAGCGGGCCGCCGGGTTCATTAAGCGGATGGTGAATCGCTCAGCCAGCTCTTTTCTCACATCGCTGAGACGCTAGACGTACCGTTCTTGGTATCCCTCGCCTCTTCATTCGCGCGGCCGCGCCATGCGCATCAATAAATTCTTTACGGAACAGGGGTTGTGTTCACGGCGCGAGGCTGACCGGCTGGTTGCCGAAGGCCGGGTCACGATTAACGGTGTGGTGGCGAAGCTCGGCGATCAGGTTTCGCCGCAGGATATTGTCGCGCGTGACGGAACGATCCTGCAGCCTGGCAACCGCGCGGTCTATATCAAATATCATAAGCCGGTCGGGGTGACGACGACGACCGAGCTGCAGGTGCCGCGGAACATCATTACGGAAATCAATCATCGCGAGCGGATTTTTCCCATCGGACGGCTCGACAAGGATTCGTCCGGTCTCATTCTTCTGACCAATGACGGCGATATCGTCAACGAGATTTTGCGCGTGGAGCACGGACACGAGCGCGAGTATCGCGTGGAAGTGGATCATGAGTTCGACGACGCGTTCCTCTCCCGGATGGCCGAGGGCGTGGTCATATTGGGAGAGCGAACCCGTCCATGCCTCATGGCGCGACTGGGGCCGCGTCGGTTCCGCATCATCCTGACCGAGGGCCGCAATCGGCAGATCCGTCGGATGTGCCAGGCGCTCGGCTACCGGGTGGTCTCACTCCATCGCGTGCGGATTATGCACATCACCGTCGAGGGGCTCCATGCAGGGCAGTGGATGGACTTGACCCAGGAGGAACGGCGCCGACTGTTCGAGGCTCTGGGCCGGCCGCCGGAATCGTCGATGTGAAGGCGGGGCGAGGTGAACCTACTCGGCGCGAAGTGCCGTATTGGACCGGTTGCCAGGCACGTTTAATGAGGATTCTTCTGATCTGGATGCGGGCAGTGGCGCTCTGGTCGTTCGGTTGAGGAAGAGATTCAACAACGCAATGAAGAAACTGCCGCCTACGATCCAATAGCTGGTCGAGCGGATCGTTTTGGTGCCTTCGTCCCGCATGTCCTTGGCGACTTCCGCCACGGTTTCCAGTAGACGATCCAACGCCAGACTCACCTGCATGACTTTCGGCCCGCCGTTGTCGGCGGCATGGATTTCAGCTTTGCGTCGGAGCTCCGCCGCCTCTTTCGCCGATCCCGCCCTCCATTCCTGCGCCACCAGCTCGATCGTTTTGCCGGCGACATGGAAGTATTGATCGAGGCTTTCACGCACAGCCTGAATGTCTTTTTCTTCGCTGCGTCCGCTCCGGGACACGCGCAGGCCTGCGGCGGCATACCGATCCACCGCATGTTGAATGCGCGCGCGTTGCGCCGGGAGAGATTCGGTGATGCGCTCGAAGACCACCTGATTTTCCGCTTCCAGCGAACGGATGATGGTGTTGCGATACCGGATGACGTCGGCCGAAATATGCGCGAGGTCGGCGGCCCCCAGCGTGTACTCCGTATACATGATGCGCAGGTCTTGATCGATGCGGCTGAGAGCCTGGCCGCTGATCCATCCCAGTCCCGCGATCAGAATGCTGATGATCAATTGGTTCGTGCTGGGAAAGGACAATTTGAAGCGCGAGGCAAACGACACGGAGGTCCCTTTCGTCAGGCCGGAAGCGAAGTGCGTGGCCCGGGAGGTTCAGCCATTAAGTCTAGCAGATCGTGCCTAAAGAAAGAAATCGAGGCCGGTTTTACAACGCTGACGGTCGATCGAGGATCACGCGGCGCTCGACCAGTTGACCCACTTCCGGGTCATTGGAGACGAACACAATGGACCAGGGCTCCTCTTTGGAGCAGAGCCTTCGCAGGAGCGTCAGTCGCACGGTCGGGTCGATATTGTGAAGACTGCCGTTGAAAATCAGCAATTCCGGCCGGGTCACAATCATTCTGGCCAGAAGAATGCGAAGCACCTGGCTGCGGCTCAAATTCGCCCCATTTCCGTGCACGAGCGTTTCCAAGCCCTGGGGTAGTGCGTCGATTTCCTCCTCCAGCTCCACGAATCGGAGCGCCCAGCTCACATCGGCAAACTGAATCGACGGGCGCTGGAGCGTGATGTTTTCTTCCAGTGTCCCATCGAACAACGTGGGGTGGGAATCCAGCATCAAGCCACGGCAGCGATTCACATAATTGAGCGACACGTCGCGCAGGTCGATGTCGTTGTAGCGGATCACCCCGCTGGTGGGATGGTAGAGGCCGGCCAGGAGCAGTGCGAGAGACGTTTTGCTTTGGCTCGTGCCCGTGAGCACCGTGATCTTTTCGCCCGGCAGCACCTCCAGATTGAAATGATCGAACAGCATCGGTCCGTCCGGGCTGGCAAAGGACACGTCTTTGCATGTCAGATGTGCTCCCTGCAGGGTGGGATTCGGAAGCCAGGCGGCGATCGGACCGGAGACCTCCTCTTTCGGCATGTCGAACAGCGCGGAGAGCTCCTGCAGTGAAGTGGCGACATAGATGGCGGCGTACATGCGCCGGGCGACGATGTCGAGGTTGAGCAGCAGGGTGCCGACAATGACTTCCGCCGCCACGAACTGGCCGAGGGTAATATCTGCCTGTGACAACAACCATCCGCCGAGGCCGATCATGCCGCTGTGGGCGAAGGCCTGAAAGATGACCGCACTCTTATATTGACCGCCGCTCAAAATATCGGAGCGGGTCTTCCTCGCCATGACATAGGCTTGCACCAGCGCATCGGTTTTCTTGAGCAGGAGGGGCAAGCTGTCGGTGGACTTGAAATGGAGCCGGTTGATGCCGATGTCCTGCAACCAGTGAAACGTCTGGTAGTGGAGGCTCGACACCCGTTGAGTGATACGGAGCCCTCCGCGACCAAAAAAGGTCAGCAGAAAGGCAAACCCCGTCATCAGGAAGACGTTATAGCCGAGGAAGTAGGGATGATACATGATCAGGATTGTCATGCCGATCATGCCCGACACGAACACATTGATGAGGTCCACCAGCATGGCGACCAGCGCGCGCGGCAACAGCTCTGCTTCGATGAAGGTGTTCGTATGGTGAGGAAGAAAGACGTCTTCTCGAAAACGGGGTAACGCTTCCGTGAACGCGACAGCCAGCCTGGTATAGATCCGCTGAACCAGGATTTCCACTGCTCGTCCCTGCAAGACCCGGAATGTCCCCATCAACAGCAACGCGCCCAACATGATGGCGACGAGCGTCACGATCATGATCGGTTGGATGGCAAAGGCGAATGTGTTGACCAGCTCCTGCACGGTGAGCGGTACAATCAACGCAAATAGGCCGATCACGACGGCATAGGAGGCGATAATCGCGAGAATGCGCCGCTCAAGTCCGATCAGGAGATTGAGACGCGAAAGAATCGTCCAGGCTGAAGGGGTGGTGATCGTGGTTTCGGTGGCGTTGTGATTCACGCGAGGACTCGTGTCGGCCGATGGTGGGGCGCAGTGTGGGCGAATGCCGCATTGCTGTCAAGGACGGGACGCACGGTGGTCGGGCGGTGGAGGAAAACGCAAACGTCTCGGGCCAGTGGCCTGGTGGCGCTGCGGCAGGCCGTCAGTTCAGCATGATCCGGCGGTCGACATGTGGCGTCAGATTCGGATCGTTCGAGACGAAGATGACCGACCAGGGTTCTTCTTTGCTGCACAGGCGGCGGAGAATCGTCTCCCGCATCGCGGGGTGCATATTGTGAAGAATGCCTTCGAATATGAGGAGCTGCGGGCGTCCGAGGATCGCTCGCGCCACCAGGATGCGCACGATGTGGGTCGGGGCGAAGATTGTGCCGGCGGACCGCACATGCGTTTTCAGGCCGTGGGGCAGGGCATCGACTTCTTCTTCCAGTTCCGTGAAGCGCAGCGCCCATCGCACATCGCTGTAGGGAATGTAGTCCCGTCCAAGCACGATGTTTTCTTCCAGCGTCCCTTCAAACAACGACAGTTGTGAATCCAGGATGAATCCTCTGAAGCGATTGACGGAATCCAGATTGAGGTGGCGAAGATCGACACCGTTGTAGCGGATCACGCCCGCCGTGGGTGATTCGAGCCCGCCGAGCACGCGGGCCAGCGCCGTTTTAGCCATCGTCGTGTCCGCATAAATGCCGATTTTTTCACCCGGCGTCACTTCCAGGTTGAAGTGCTCAAATACGGGGGGGCCGCCGGCTGGCGCAAAGGTGAGGTCTTTGCACGTGACGCGAATGCCGTGCACCGTCGGATCGGGCAAGGGAATAGACAGTGTGGCTGCGTCCTGATCTTTGGGCAGCGAAAAGAGGAAACTCAATTCGGTCAAGGCGGTGAGGAAATAATAGATATGCCCCATGCGCTTGACGACGCCGTCGAAGCTGGAGAGGATGCCGCTCACCACGACTTCCGCCGCGACGAATTGTCCGAGCGTCAACTGGCCGATGCCCAGGAGCCAGCCCGCCGTCGCAATGAGACCGCTATGGACGATTGCCTGCCATCCGAGCGATCCGAGATACTGCCGGATGAGAATTCCGAAGCGGGTTCTGCGCACCCCGACATAGGTATCCAGGAGCTGGTCCGTCTTTTTGATCAGCAGCGTCTGGCTATCAGTGGATTTCAAGTGGAGCAGGTTGTATGCAATCTCCTGAAACCAGTGCAGGGTGTCGTATTTGGCGTGTGACATGGCCATGTCGGCCTTCAGCCCGCCATGGCTCATGAGAAAAAATACCACGTTGAATCCGACCAGCAGGATGGCATTAAACAGCAAGAAGTACGGGTGGTAGAACACAAGGATCGTCATGCCGACCGCCCCGCCCACGATCACGTTGATCAGATCGACCAGCAGGACCGACACAGCCCGCTGCATGAGAATGGTTTCAACGAAGTAATTGGCATACCGAGGCTTGAACCCCTGATAGCGCAAATGCGGCAGCTGCTGAGCCATGGCAATGGCCACCCGGGCAAAGATGCGCCGCTCCAGTACTTCAACCGCATAATATTGGAGGGCCCGGAAGGCGCCGACGAAGAGCAGGCCCGCCACCATGACGGCGGCTAGTGTGACAATGGTAATGGGCTGGAGCGCGAAGGCGAAGGTGTTGACGAGTTCTTGGACCGTGAGAGGAACGATCAGCGAGAAGAGTCCGATGGCGATCGAATAGGAGACGATGAGGCCGAGGATGCGCCGTTCGAGACGAAACAGGAGGCCCAGATGGCCGACGACCGCTTGGAAGAGATTGCTTTGGTTGTCGGAATGATCCTGGGCCATCCTGCCACCCCTGCCGCACCCGATCACACCGCCGGCTGTGCTGTGGCGCCGTCGGGATAATGTGGTTGCGGCGACCTGTCTGCGCAGGCCTACACCTGCTAAAACCTATCAGAGCGCACCGCAAAATACTACTATTTGGAGAAGCTCGCGCCGACCCGGTAATTGACCGGGACGGCCGACGGCTGGCTCTTGGCCCAGGAGCCGGTCGCCCATTGATAGAGGGCAAGGGCCTTCTGATAATCCGCCTTCGCCCGCACGAGTTGCATTTCCGAATCGACGGAATTCCGTTCGCGCAGGTTCACGAAGAGCACGCTGGTCGCGCCCAGGCTGAACCGGAAGCGTTCGCCTTCCTCCAAGGTCTTGGCCATGCGAAGGGATTCCGCCGCTGCCGCCACCCGTTCCTTCGCCCGCTCGATCGCCGACACGGCATTGTCGACATCCACGACCACTTGCTGTTCCCGGTATTTCTGCACCAGCACCAGGCGATCGGCCTGCGCCTGGGCTTCCATTACCTCACCCCGGCTTCTGCGTTGAAGAATCGGGATGCGCAGCTCCGCTCCGAATCGATAACCTAATCCCAACACAAACTTTTCCGGGGCCCTGGCCGGCGCTGCTTCCAGATCGAAGCTCGGCAGGAGATTGTTCTTGGCGAGTTCCAGATCGATATTGTTGACCTTCGCCTCGATATCGACTTCGCGAATCTCCGGGCGGTCGCTTTTCGCTTGCAGCTTATCGGCCTTGACGGCGTCTGCCGTCGGGACAGCGGCGGGAGGGGGGAAATCGGGCACGCGTTCGAGCTGCGGCGCCGTGGGCGTCTGGTTTTCCCACAGGAACATGGACATTTTGTATTGTTCCTGCTCCACGGCTCGCTGCGCGGCGATGGCGATTTCACGGCGGCGTTGCACTTCCTGCCCGGCCTCGACCACGTCGAGCGGTGCCACCGCTCCGGCCTTGGCTCTCCCCTCCACCTGCCTCAACCGTTCCTCCGCGACGCCGAGGGCCCGGCGTTGCACGTCCACAAACTTCGCGGCCGAGACCCAATCCCAGAACTGGCTTGCGGCGGCTAAAAAGAGATCCTGCCTCGTCTGTGAAATTTTGACCTCGGCGCGAGGGTCGGCCAGTTCCGAACGCTGTAGTTCCGCGTTCTCGGGGTTGATCATGAGGCCTTTCAGCAGGGGCAGGAAGCCTCCGAGAATAACTTGCTGGTTGCCGTTTCCGAACGAGAGGTCCGGAATCTTCGCGTCACCGATGGCCTGTCGAACACCCGCGCTACCTCGGAAGCCCCAAGGGGTCCGCGCTTCGACCAAGGTATCGTTAAACCCGACGCTTTGCGTTTTGCTGGTGCTCTTGTCGACGAAGCGCTCGATCTCCGTATCATTCACCAAGATCGGTTCGAATGCGCCCAGTGCCTTAAGCATTTTCCCACGTGCCGATACCTTTTCCGTGCCGGCCCCCTTCAGGAGGGGATGGGAGCGATCGATCCAGGCGTGAACTTCGTTCAGCGACAGGGGAATCGGCGGAAGTGCTTTTGATTTGCCCGCATCCTCTGCCCTGGCGCTGCCTTCCGGCAGCCCGCAGAGCGCACAGGCGGCAATGACCAGGATCCATGGAGAGTTCTTCATGAAATACACTCCTTTCTGAGATGACAAGACAGAGAAAACGCGTCGAAGGGTGTCGGTGCTCCGGCATGCGCGGGGAGACGGGACCGGTTACTTGGCCCCGCGACCGGCTTTCGGCAGGAGAGTATCGATCAGGCTTGGAGGCCGTTCCTGGTAGTCGGGCGGAAAGAGATTGAACCGGCGCCAGAGCTCGTACCAAAGCGGGACGCGATTGAGAATGACCCATCCCATGGCTTTGGTTCCCTGCCGGACATGTTCTTGCGGAGGCCAGGGACGTTCTTCCAGATCGGGGACGACCCAGAAGCGGAAATTCCCCTTGCCGTCATCGACCTGGTCGATAACCTTGATCACCCCGTTGTACGTGCCGGCCATCATTTCCGGCCAGGCCGGCAGCGGGATGGCGGGGATGCCGTAGAACAGAATCTTGACCTTTCGACCCACATTGAGCAACGGGGCGTCGATGCCGTCCGCCACCATTTCGATCGCCCGGTCCGTGCTATTGGGCGAAATCCGGACGAGTTTTTCACCGGGCCGCACGGTTTCGCCGGCGCCCGCTTGCGCCATTTTCACGACCGTACCGTCGATGGGCGAGATAATCCGGCTGGCGACCCGCCGCTGGTTGGCATTGGAAAGACGTAAAGAGACGTCCGCCACTTGGTCGGCGGCGCGCGCCGCTTCGCCGATCGAGGCGTCCCGCGCCGCTTCCGCATCAAGGAGTCGCTGCAGGACTTCTGCGCTGACCTGTTCCCGTCCAAAACTCAAGGCCTTCATGCCCTGTTCGGCGGCGGCCAAGTTGGCTTGTGCCCCCTGCAAATCCGCCTTACTGGCGATGGCGGCCTGAATCGTGAGTTCTAATTCGCGCTGAGAGACGAGGCCCTGCTGTGCCAGTTGTTGATGCCGTTCCACATTCAGCTCGGCTGTGGCCACGGCGATCTTCGACGCTTCGATTTTTTGCCGTGCCTCACGCACTTTGCTTTCGGCTTCGAGCACCCGTGCGCCGGCGGACGGCACCGCCGCCTTCACCAGGTTTTGCATTTCCTTGATGCGTTTATCGAGCTGATCGGCGCGACTGAGGGCGGCCTTCCGGGTATCTTCCAGCGCCTGCTTGCGCTGTTCGAGTAGGTTCAAGAGATCCGGAGCCATGAAGTTTGGGTCGTAGTCGTCGAGTTCGAGAATCACGTCGCCCGCTTTGACCCGCACGCCTTCGAAGATATGCCACTTTCTGATGCGTCCGGTAATCTGCGCTTCGATGTCTTGCGGACGTTCAAAGGGAGTGTAGGCAGAGAGTTGGCCGGTCACCGTAATGGTTTGGGTCCAGGGGACGAAGGCCACAATCAGCATGAAGAAGCCGACCAGGAGGATGGCCAGCCGTGAGGAGAATCGAAGCCGTTCGGGGATTTGGACGGCTTCCCAGGACTGCAGCTTGGTCGATGTCGCCAGATCATCGACGGCCATTTCGTCCAAGCCCGTGCGCTGGGTGACGAGGGTGCGGAATCGGGTTTTAAGTCCCTCACGGATACGCTGCACGTCACCCTCCACGCACCGTCCCTGTAGGGATGCGCAGGTGTATCATAGTGGAAGACAAAGGAGTTGGTCAATTCAATGAGGGGTTCCGTCGTGCCTTGGCTTGACCCTTCGACCGGAGACGGGCTATGGTTCGCCGCATCATTCTTTCCTTCAGCCAGGGGTGTTGTGTCCATGCCGAAGAACAAGCATACGGATCGGGCGTTGGTCGGGGTCTTGGGCGGCAGCACATCGGACTTTCCCATTCTTGAGAAAGCCGTGGCTCTGTTGAACGAGCTCGGGATTCCCAATGAGCTGCTGGTGGTGTCGGCCCATCGTACTCCGGATCGCCTCTTCGCTTATGCGGAACAAGCTGTGGCGCGAGGGATTCAAGTCATCATTGCCGGCGCCGGGGGCGCGGCCCATCTGCCGGGTATGGTGGCGGCCAAGACGTTGTTACCGGTCATCGGCGTGCCTATTCCCACCGAACATCTCCGTGGCCTCGATTCCCTCTTGTCGATTGTTCAGATGCCCCGCGGGATTCCGGTGGCGACAGTTGCCATCGGGGGCGCGGAAAATGCGGCGATTCTGGCGGCACAAATTCTGGGATTGCAGTCCGCTTCCGTCAGGCAACGCCTCGAACGATTCCGTGCCGCGCAAACACAAAAGGTGCTCGATTCTCAGGATGACGCCCGGTTATCCCCGCCCTTCCCGATTCCAATCAGTACCAGGACGAGCCGCAGGCCGTGAATGTCGCAGTGATTGATCCCGGTGCGACCCTGGGCGTGCTCGGAGGAGGGCAACTCGGCGCGATGTTTGCCACCGCTGCCCGTCGCATGGGGTATGCGACCGCGGTCTGGGATCCCGATCCGGAAGCGCCCGCCCACCGGAATGCCGACTATTCACTCATTCGCCCCTTCACGGACGCCGACGCACGGGCCGACTTTATCCGACGGGTCCGTGCGGTCACCTATGAATGGGAAAATGTCCCCGCCGACCTTTGCGAACAGTTGGAGCGCGACCTGCCGGTACGTCCATCAAGCCGCGTGCTTCGGGTGATTCAGGATCGCATCGAACAGAAGACGTTTTTGCGGAGTCGCGGATTACCCGTGCCGGTCTTTTCGACCCTATCGTCGCCGGAGGAACTCGGTCGACAGACCATGCCCCCGTATCCGCTGGTGTGCAAGACCGCCACAGCCGGGTATGACGGTAAGGGCCAGTGGAAAATCCTTCGAGCGGAGGATTGCGCGGCGGTGCGGCAGGAGTTGGCCCGGAATCGCAAGCCGGATTCGCGATGGATTCTGGAAGAATGGCTTCCGTTCGAGCGTGAGCTGTCGATTCTGATTGTGCGAGGAGCCGATGGCGCGTCGCAGGCGTATCCCACAGTAGAGAATGTTCATGAGGACGGCATTCTCTGTCAGACGATTGTTCCGGCCGATGTGCCGCCGGCGGTTGCCGACCTGGCCGGCAGGATCGCGTGTGAGGCCGTGCGGGCCTTGGATGGGGTGGGCGTGTTTTGCGTGGAATTGTTCCTCATGGCCGATGGGCGGTTGCTGATCAACGAAATCGCACCCCGACCGCATAACTCTGCTCACTACACCCTCGATGCTTGTACCGTGTCGCAATTTGAGCAACAGGTGCGGACCTTGTGCGGCCTGCCGCTCGGAGAAGCCCGACTGCTCAGTCCCGCCGTGATGCTCAATCTGATTGGTGACGATGTTCGACTGGTGACGCACTCGCCCGCATCGCATGACCTTCTGCGTGTGTCCGGTGCGATTGTGCACCTCTACGGAAAACGTGTGATTCGACCAAGGCGGAAAATGGGCCACATCTCATTCCTCGCTCCTACCCGCGCGGAGGCGCTCGCAGCCGCGTCGACATTCCGCTCGCGGTTTGTTCCAACTCAATCGTAAAAACGACAGCACACACAACATGACCAGGCTGGTGGTATGGCCTGGATGTATCCGTTCCTGTCGGTTGAAATCGTTCGGCCGGGCTGGGCCTGTCCGTTTTTGTGAGACGAGGAGAGGTCACCGGCCGTTCATGGCCATCCCTGATTGTCCTCCTCCTGAAATTGCGATGACTTGCCTAGCTGGAACATCGGTATGGGACTTGCTGTCTTTTCCGCTGGGTTCACACTTTTCTCCAAAAGGCACGGACAGCAGTGAGCGTTCCACTCTCCTCCGAACTCGATCAAACCGGACGACATCCCACCATGCGAGGACTGGGCCGATTGCTCTCTCATTCGCGCGTGCGCGTGATGTTTCTGCAAAGCCTCGTGGCCGGCATTCTGTCCTATGAACTGCTGGTCAGTAACGAGACAATCTACGGGCAGAACGTCAGCCGGATGGTGGCGCTTGGATTGATCCTGATCAGTATGGGAATCATCCTGCTGCCGAAATCGGCGCTCGAGAGCGCCTGGTTTCCCGGCGCCTTGATCAGCATCAATACGCTGCTCGTAACGGGAACCATTTATCTCTCTGGGAACGCCAGCTCGGAATTGTATCTCACGTATTTTCTTCTGCTGCTGATTGCCTCATCTGCTCCTTCACTGAAACAACTGCTCGGCCTCTCCGTCATCATCTGTGCTGGATATGGAATCTTGGTCTATGAGCATGCGATGCAGTCCGGCACCCTGGCGGTCGGGCACCTGCTGGGCATTCCTGTCCTGTTGATCATGTCGGTGTTTTACGGCCTCACGCTGGAAACCGTGGCGGTCGAGCGTCGACAGAATCGTTTGTTGCGGGAAAACGTGCAGGGGTTGAAGCAGTCGGAACAGGTGCTGGAGGAACGGCGAACGCAATTGGAAACCCGGGTGCAAGGGTTGAAGCAAGGCCTGTCCCGCGCCAACCAGGAAATTCGTCAAGGTATGGTCGAGCGCACCGGGCTGGAGCGGCAGTTGCGCGAAGCGCACAAATTCGAGGCAATGGGACGTCTGGCTTCCAGGTTGGCGGATGAATTCAATCAGGTACTCGCGGTGATCGGGGCTCAGACCGGGGCTATCGTCTCCAAGTTGAAACCCAATGATCCGTTGCATGGGCCGGTGGAGGACATCTTCCGGAGCGGTGAGCGTGCGGCAACCCTCACGGCGCAACTGCTTGCGCTAGGCGTGCGTGAAACGAGCATTCGCGATACCTTGTCGCTCGGCGAGGCGATGCTGTCGATGCGCAAAGCGCTTCAAGGACTGCTTCCGGGGCGGATTGATGTGCGAGTACCTGACGAGTCCAAGCCGGTGCTGGTGGAAATCGGGCATGACAGCCTGGAGTATCTATTGTTGCATCTGGTCGCGAATGCGCGAGATGCCATGCCGGGCAGCGGCCGGGTGGATATTTCGCTGGAGGTCGTGAGCGGAGGGTTGTTGCCGGCAGAACAACTGGAAAAGAATCCCCGGAAATGCATGGCGCGGATTGCCGTGAGTGATAGCGGTGGGGGGATGAATCTGGATGTCCAGTCCCAGATGTTCGAGCCGTTCTTCTCGACCAAAGAGACCCATGCCGGTCTGGGGCTCACGTTGGTGTATGGAATCGTTCGTCAATGCGGAGGAACGGTGGAAGTGCAAAGCCAGCCCGGACAAGGCACGACGGTGCGCGTCTATCTGCCTCTGGTCGAACGGAACGCGGTGTTGCGTGATACCAGGGTCCTCCCTGAGGCCTTGTCGAAGGGCGCTGAAACGGTGCTGCTCGTTGAGGAAGACGAAATCGCCAGGAAGCTGGCCCTGTCGACGCTGCACGGCCATCGGTACCATGTGCTCGAAGCGGGGTCGGCGGTGGAAGCCTTGCTCGTCGTCCAACAATACCAAGGGCCGATTCACCTCACGGTCAGCCACCTCTCGATGCCCGAAATCAGTGGCCGCGAGTTGGCGAAGCGGCTGGTGCTGCAACATCCAAAAATGAAGGCGTTGTTCGTCTCGGGATTTTCTGACGAGACGATCGCCAGTCATCGCGTGAATAGAAAATATTTCCTGCAGCAGCCCTATCGGCAGCACGATCTGGCCGGAAAAGTCCGCGAATTGCTGGATGTGTAAGCGAGGCTTGTGACGTTAGTATCGCCAGGTCTCGGTGCGGCCGGGTTTGAAAAATCGTACTTCCGGGCGTTTGAAAAATCCGATCAGCAGCATGCCCGCAATAAACCCGCCGATGTGCGCAAAGAAGGCCACACCTCCTCCCTGCGATCCCAGGCTTGCTCCCCCGTTGAGCAGCTGCATGACGAACCACAAGCCCAACACGATCCCAGCCGGCACATAGGTGGCGCCCACCACGGGGGCAATCAGCAAGACGCGGGCATGGGGAAAGAGCAGCAGGTACGCACCCAGCACGCCTGAAATGGCTCCGCTCGCGCCGACCATAGGGACTGTCGAACTCGGGTCGGTCAACGCGTGGCTCAACGCCGCCAGGATTCCACATCCCACATAAAAGACAATAAATCGGCCGTGCCCCATGATGTCTTCGATGTTATTGCCGAAGACCCAGAGGTACAGCATGTTGCCGATCAAATGTATCCAGCTGCCGTGCAGAAACATGCTCGTCAGAATGGTCGCATAGGCGGGGATGGTTGCGAGTTCCGTGGGAAGCGTGGCCTGCCCGAACACGATGGAAGGGATGGCTCCGTATTGATACACGAAGGTTTCGCCAGAGGCCGACCCCAGGGAGCTTTGGTAGAGGAAGACGAGTGAGCATGCGACGATGAATGCGACTGTGATGACCGGCGTGCGTTCAGTCGGGTTATCGTCACTCAGGGGCAGCATTACGACACCTGGAAGACAAGGGCCATAAGGGCTATGCGGTTGCCGGTCGCGGCAGTCGGGGATTTGCTGGAGGGAGGCCGTTGGCTTGCAGCGGCACCGAAAATCCAGCCGCGTGGGTATGGCCACCGCCTCCGAATGATGCCGCGATCGCGCCGACATCGGTCCCATCTTGGCGGGAGCGCATGCTGAAGTAGCGGCGACCGTTACGATCGTGCCAGATCACGCAGAACGGATGCTCGGCGGACAACCGTTCGCCGATCTGACTGGTGAGGACGGCACTCTGGACTGACGGAACCGTGGCGCCTTCAAAGTCCACCAATGTCGCGTGCGAGGCCAGTTTCGTGACGAGTTCGTTTTCGTAGCGGAGAATCGCCCGGCCTTCCCGTTCCAGTTCCCGTTGCTCGAAACGCGTCCAGAGCTCAAAGTCGAACGGGTAGGACGCCAGGGCAGCGCTGATTTCCCGGCTGTTCGGAAGCGCCCAGTGCCATAAATCCTTGTCTTGGATGTAGCGGAGCAGCCATGGCGCCGGTTCATCGTGGGCCCATTCCCACCCCAGTACGGCTCCCGACTTGTTCAGATCGAAGTAGGCGTAGGGGAGGTCGGCGAGCGCCTGTTCGGCGGTGATGTGGTGGTCCAGCACGACCAGACTGGCGGCATCCTTGGCCATGGCTTCAAGCGTCGCTCGGTTGTAGCTAAAATCCACCATGACAATGTGATGACCGGCCAGATTGGCCGGCGGCGCTTCGCCGTGTTTTACGGGACGATACTCCGCCCCTGGATACCGACGCCAGATGGCCCAGGCTGCGCCGAACCCGTCCGCACATTCCGCGTGATAGAGGATCAATGTGGGGGGAGAAGCCGACAACGTTCGCATGGTGGCCGCGCTCATACGGTGATCACCTTAGCATGTCCGTTCATGGAGACTAAAGAGCTATATCAGGTTGTGTGCGATGCCGGCGTGGCCGCCGGCATCGCCTGCCGTCGCTTATGCGGTTGCGGGAAGGTGATTGAGGTGATTGATCAATTGCCGGAGGCGGCCTGCATTGCGGCGATTGAAGGAAAACGTCAAGCGCGCGAGGTCCTTCAATCCCGGCTCGTCAATTTCTTCGGGGAGTGACGGCCGCTGCTCGAAGGTGCCTTCCGTGAGCATGTCCTTGAATTGGTGCTGCACCTCTTCGACTTGCTCCGCAGTCAATGGTGTTTTCAGCCTGATGACGAGCTGGCGTCCCACGAATCGGAGTGAGTGATAGCGCCGATAAAAGGTGCGGATTTCCGTGACCGCATCTTCCACGTTATCGACGATGGTGAACAGCGAAAGGTCTTCCGTATTGATCAGGCGGCGCTTCAACAGCTGATCGGTGATAAACGAGTTCCAGTGGTTCCAGTAATCGCAACCCGGCGCTTGGAGGCACACGATCGGCTTCGGATCGCTTTTGCCGGTTTGCACGAGGGTCATGATCTCAAAGCCCTCGTCATGGGTGCCGAACCCGCCCGGGAAGAGCGCAATCGCGTGGGATTCTTTTTGGAACATGAGCTTGCGCGTGAAAAAGTACTTAAAGGTGACGAGTTT
>VOPT01000011.1 GCA_009594865.1 Nitrospira sp.
ACTGGGCACCTCTATGTCAAAAGTGTTCGAGAGCGCCTGCACCTTTATCCCCGCTTCCACATGCTTTTGCTCTTCCTCTGCGGTCTTCATTCCCCCCTTGATAACCGACATGAGATCCGCGTACCTCAACGTAACCGGCCTGTCCGCCTCTATTGGAGCAACCAAAGCAACCGCTTCTACTATGGACCGTGGCCTATGGAGTCGGCATTTGCTCGCAAGCTCTGGAACAGGCTCGACCAGCAACCCGTGCCACCCACGGCAAGCCTCAAAGTGCAATGTATTACTTTGTTTTACGCCATCGTTAGCCCCTGCTTCGACAAAGACGCCACCGTCAAAGTCTAAATACTGCTCAAGTTTCTTGTCGAGGTCGTTCAAAGCAAAGTAGCGCTGCACCTTACGCATGATAAGCACCCGTGAGAACTGCCGCTGGTAGGGAGCCGGCCCCCAGAATTCCTTAATTTCGAAACCGAGAGCACGAGCCATCATATCTATATATGCATACTGTGGCCGCTCGGCATTATTCAGGACTATGATGCCCCCGAACTTCACTTTATGGAGGGCATGCTTAAAGCAGGAGGGTCGCGCCCGACCGTCAATCAACACGAGATCGAAGTAGTTATCCTGATACGCTTCAATCGTTGCCGCATAGTTGCGGAAGGAAAGACCGGAAAATCGTTCTTCGGATGAAACATACGCATCCGGATCACTTGGTAGATGCCTAGCAGAGACAACAGAGGGGGCCGGGGAAACTAGATGCGGAATCCAGCACGCATGGGTACGCCCACCCATTTCCGCTTGCACACATTTCAACCATACAGGGTCATGTTCGACGGACACAAGTTCACTAACACGGTCGGCAAAAAATAGCGTTGCCCCCCCACACCCATACTCGAAGATCCGAGAGGTGTACGATACTAAATTTTCTAAAGAGGCGACCGCATCGAAGTTGATCCATGGGCGACGATCAATGAATCTATTTCCGTCCGAACGCAAGCTGTGCGCCCAATTGGAATACCACCGCGAGAGCACTTCACGGCTACAATATGGCCGATGCTTGATCGACAGCTTGAGACATTCGTATATGTAGCGTGGAAGTTCGTATGTCCCCCGCATTACATTCCTTAACCACGATTTCGGTAGGTGAAGATTCCTGTCCTTCCACCGAATTACGCGTGACTTTGATCGTCCGACTTAGCCATTGGCAGTTGCCATCCTGGAGGTGGCTGCCCAGGACGTTCTGTTATAGGTACTTCGCTAGATGCTGGCGATAGAAGGCCACGGTACGAGCCAGCCCATCGGACAATGGCACTTTAGGCTCCCATCCCAGCATGGAACGGATCTTGTCAAAGTTTGAATAATAGTCGCCGATATCGATCTTCTTCCGATCGTTAGGAAAAGTCTTCAGTGCATAGGTACCGGAACCACTCACTTTCACAAGCAACTCAGCCAGACTCTTTAAGTTGATGACGGCTTCTCCGCCAAGATTAAACACTTGCCCATTTGCCACATCGCTCGCAGCCGCCAGCAGGAACGCCTCCACCGCATCATCAACATAAGTAAAGTCTCTTACCTGGTGGCCATCCCATACATCGAAGGCATTACCTTGAATGACCTGTCGAACCCAGATGCCGAGAAAGGTTTGGCGGGCATCTTTTATCCGCATCCTGGGTCCGTAGGTATTTGTCAGACGCAACGCACACGCGCGGAGATCGTATACGTTATTGTACAAAATGTGATACCACTCTCCGGCCATTTTATTGATCCCGTTGACGTCCACAGGCCTCAATAAATGATCTTCGGCCACGGGGAGCGAATCAGGCTTCCCGTAGATCTGTCGAGTGCTCGCGAAGACGATCTTCACTTCAGGGTTGTATCTTCTGCAGGCTTCCAAAATGGACAACTGGGCACGGCAATTAATCTCCAGGTCCGTCGAGGGATCTTGCATCGAGTCCATATGGCTCGTCTGACCCGCCAAATTAAACAGGTAGTCCTTTCCCTGTACCAGATACCGCATGCTATGTTCGTCACGCACATCTGAAATATTAATGTGCAACCGAGACTCGTACCCGCTTGTATTCGACAAGTTGCCGCCATACTCGGGAATCAGGCTATCAACGACCGTGACATCGGCACCAAGGTCCGCTAGTTTCATCGCGAGCGTCGAGCCGATAAACCCGAGGCCACCCGTGATCAGAATGCGACTATCGCAGAATGCCTGACTCGTCACGACCCCGCTCTCCTGAGCGCCGGAAAGGTCCCTTTGAGCCATGTCTTAATCGGCGCAGGAACCCACCGTTTTACGATTTGACGCATGCTATGTCGCCGCCTTGCCAAACGCTGGAGTGCGCCGATCGTCTCAGCATTCATGAGGCGACTGGCGTTGTCATGGCCAAATTTCTTCTCGTATTCCAGGACGATATCCGCCGCATACCCGATTTGATTGTCGATGAGCGAAAAGATCCAGAGGAGGACGTATTGCCGGGGGTCGCATCGAGCTGAGGCTAAAGACGATAGTGTCCGAAGGTATCGAGCATTGACCCAACCCGGACTCGTCCGGATCGCCTGCATGAGCCCCTCCTTGGACAATCTCTGATCATTCGTGAGCAAATGGGACACCGTCGTTTCGCTCATACGAGCCGTCCCCTGGACCTCAAGATTCGATAACCAAAACCCACTCCGCACAAGTTTTTGATGGGCTTCGACAAACAGATCTTCGCCGAGGTACGCATCCATCAGGCCGGGCTCAATGTCCAGCGCGAGAACTCGCGAACGAACATCAGGGCGCAGACTTTCAAAAAGGCGATAATCCGTTCCCTGCGAATCAACCTTCAACCAATCTATACCGGATAATTGAAATCGTTCGAGAACTGCGTTGAGCGTGGTCGCCCGAACCCGCCCCTCTTTTTCGACGGTAAAAAGATCGGAAAACACATAGTTTGACAGCGATTGAGCATCCGGGCGAAGGGTACTGGAACAAGTAGGTGACTTTGTAAAATAAAACACGGCCTCGGTGACCGAAGGATCTGCCGTGACCGCCTCATCTACAATGACAGACTTCAAAAACACTCCTTGTGTTTCTTCTCTAGGCTCACGTAGGTCGGGGTCAAACCCGAGATAAATTGACTGTGCGGCAATGGGTCCCCACATCTCTGGGAACCCGACCGAGGCCCCAATGTCAGCCAATATGGGGCGAATCTGTAATTCTTGAAGCAAGCGATTCGCAGGTATGTTCATGACCGTGGGTCTTCTTTCTTATTCCCAGCGGCCGACACGGGCCTGAAGAGGAATCCTTGATACTCATTTTGCTCTGGCGCATTCTTGATGACAGGCTGAAAGCCCACGATAAATTCACGGACCAGTTGTAGACGAGCGGCCTTTGCCGCATCCAGAAATTCTTGGCGGTTCAGGCACCAGGCTAGATACTCCGTGTTGTATCCATATTGATAGGGACGCTGAACAAAGACGAACGATTTGGCGTTGCTGACTACCGGCAGCTGCGTGACAAACAAATACCGACCTGTAGCACGCGCAAGCCCTTGAAGGGTAGCGCTCCAGTCTTTCGCATATTGAAGCGAGGTACTGGCATTCACAAGGTCGTACGTTCTATTAAGACACGCTTCGTCAGTACAGAACTGTACCTCAGGATTTAGTGCTCGTCCTTCTGCCACCAGTAACTCCACATCTTTACAGTAGTAGTCTACAATCAACTGTGGATACAATGCCTTGTTGAGCAAGCCGTAATGTCCGAGGCCGCCCCCCCAATCAAGCATCGAGATCTTCGATGACTCTAGGGCACATAGGCCGAGCACATACGCATAGCTCATGACAATATTGTGACAGGCAAGATTCTTATACGTATCCTGCTCGGAATCGAAAGAAAATCCCAGCGGTCCGACAAGGGCGAGTTTGCGGGAAAAAGCCGTCCACCTGGACCGTTGAGAAGAACGAACCGCGGGTACATTCCAGCCCTTGATGGCCGGATCCGTCTCCATCCGACCGAAACCCTCCGGGATATACTCCCATTCACTGGCCTCTCGACCACGCGAGCGCACAAGCGGCCGCAATGCCGCAACAAGCACAGGTGGTAGCACCATTCTTAGAAAGTTCGTGTTGGCGAGCATCCGCACAATACGCTTTACCTTTCGAAGGACATTCAAAACTGGCTCCGGCAATTTTTTCCGTATAGTATTCAGCCACCGTGACGGCCATGATGGCTCTTCGCCGCAAGCACTTCGCCATAGAGACGGGCAAACAGGATGCTCAATGGGTGTCGGCCATTTGGAAGGGACGGCTGGACAAGGTTCCAATGGTGGATTCGACCAATAACTTCCGTCACTCGCATGGGTCGCATCGGCATCAAACCCAATATGCTCTACGAGGGTGCGAGGAGGGCGGAAACACAACCCACCTGCGACAATGTGCCGATAGAGCCATCGCACCGCCCAAATATTTTTGCGTTGTTCTTCATCGGCCATCGCGGGTAAATCTGCTCCATACCGATAAATATCCTTCCCTATTCGTTTACACTCACGTATGAAGCCAAGCGCATCGACATCCATGCCCTGCCATGCCCGGGCCCAAGTACCCCATACCCAACACTCGGATCTTCCATCGAAATACGGCTGATCACCGACATCCTCCGGAGTGACTCTCGGGTGAGTCCACCCCGTCACGCTAAACACCTCCGGACTCTGCGCATAAGTGTGTAAGGCTGCGCACAGATACTGATACGTCCCCGGCACACACACAAGGTCATCCTCAAAAACGATGACGCTTTCATGAATTTTGAGCACCTGCTGCACACCGTCAAGAATAGATCGGCCGAGCCCCCAATTCCGATCTCTTTCGCATACCACCGTTTTGCACCAGGAAATGCCGTGAAGAATCTCACGCACAGTCTTCACACGTGATGCCACCTCTGAATTCCGCGGACCGTCGCTGAACACGTACAAGAGCGGAACCTTATCTCGCTCCAAGCAAGCCAGAGTTTGCAGCAAATGCTTGGGACGAGCATAGGCGAACAGTACTACTGGAACTACAGTCGTCACGTCGCCCTCTCCAAACAACAACACTTTTTCCAGCCTTCCTGATTCATTGGCGCTTCATGCTGATTGCAAGAACCCCTCTCTCAAAAATCGTCGTATCAAGAACCCGAGTCCTACGTCCTTCGATGGCTAGTGTGGCAACCGACATGCCGACGGCCCTCTCCAACTCACGAGAGGTGTCACAGTTGCCGTCCCTTGCACGAGCTACTTAGGCAGGCCTATCCGTTAACCTATTCTATTCCTTTGGGAAGGCCCGAAGCTTTGGATCTGCATGCCGCTCGCTAGAGGGGATTGGCCGCGTCTCCTCCCCAGCGCCCTGAAAATGCCGATAGAAGTTTCGGAAATACCCCTCAGGAGAAAGAAACGTCTGCCAAAAATCCCGACAGCTTCTCTGAAGGTCTATAAATTGTTGGTCTGTCAAAGCATCATGAAATTGCGTGATTTTATCAGGCAGTTGCTCAAGCTCGCTGTGATCAACCCACACACAATGCTGCTTCCAGGCAATTGCCGAATGGTATGGTAACAAACAGTCGGTATCGACAAAAACAGGAATGCGTCCGCAGGAGAGCGCTTCGTACAATCTGCAGGAAAAATTTCCCGCGCCTCTGATGCAGAGAATGTAGTCACTGTCGCGGATATTCTCGACGTACTCTTTACGAGACTGCGCCAATACATGCCAGTCCGGCTCTCCGGTCGGCAACAGAGCCCCCCCAAGAAATTGATCCCTTAGCACAAAATTTGTTTCGACACGAGAGCTTTCTGCCAGCACCCGCACTGCCGCTGCTCGGACGTACCGGCCCCTGGTATCTGCACCGGTTGTTCGAGATCTCCAATAATCTCTCGCCGCCAGAGCCACTCGTTTCAGCATCATGGGGCGGGATGGCGCGAAGCCGCAAAAGCCGACTACAGGCTTCCCTCGCTTGCGACGAACAGGGCCCTCGCCTTGGAGGTATCGATCGACAAAATCCTCACTCCACGCCGGCATGGCAAATTCATTCGGAGATTTCCGGGATCGAAACAATGATGTACGAAAGACCAGCCAATGGGGGTTCGGCAGCGTTTTCATGGAATCGCTCGAAAAAAATAGAGCCATGGGCTTACCTGCTGCCTGTGCGTGCTGACCCAATTGTTCTGCCAAAACGATCCCCTCTTTACTGAAGGCACGGTGCTCCCAACCAAAAGGGAGTATTGCTACATCGGCATCCTTCAAAGAGGTGAGAGAGAGAAACTGACGACCATTGTCGGCAAGTCGATCAAAACGACCGGCATTCGGATCCCCCTGAGGCTCGGGATTTTTTCCCCAAAACGGGTAGAGCATGGTGATATGCGGCAGCCCTGCCGGGAGATAGGTCCGCTCGGTAAAGAAATTCAACATCATCGTCCCGGAACCTCCAGACAAACCGTCGCGTCGAAGTGCTTAGGCAAATCCCTCGCAAATAATGCCCACGCGTTTTAATCCCCAAACAACCAGAGGCCTCAGCCAGACAGAAAACGGCAACCTGCCGTAAAGGAGCACCCTATAGCACTTCCTCCTCAGCACAAACCAACTCCTCTGCCAGGCGATTGTGCCTTTCTCCTCATGAGACTGAATGCCATGCGCACGCCGAATGTCTTGTTCAATCTGTGCCCTTCTCGCCGCTGACTCTGTCGACAACTTGGAAGCCGGATGTACTCGATAGCACCCTCCTGATCGGCCGAGCAGAACGGGCAGAGAAACTACTTGGCCAACTCTGATAAACCAGTCCCAGTCGAACCCGACAGAGATATCTTCGCGCATAGGCCCCACCCTTGCCAGAAGGCCTCTCTGAATGAAAACGGCCTGGCTCGAGAGATTCCAGCCGAGACAAGTTAGTTCACGCAATGCAAATGGCACAAAGCGAGACTCCTGATACACTCTGCCCTGATCATCAATCAGATACACATTTCCAAAGAACAGGTCGCCATCCGGATTTCTGCGCAACGCGTCTGCTACCGCATGAAAGAATCCAGGGAGATAGAGATCATCTGAATTTTGCCACCCAATCAACTGACCTGTCGCCATGGCCATTCCTCTGTTTATGGCCGCAGCCTGCCCTTTATCAGGCTCGCTGACCCAATAGGACACATGGCGGTCATATCTCTTCAGCACATCGACAGTACCGTCGGTGGACCCCCCATCCATAATGATAATTTCAGTATTGGGGTACTCCTGGTTCAAAATAGACCGCAGGGTCATTTCTAAAAATTGCCCCTGGTTATATGAAGGAATGATGACTGAAATCCTGGGAAACCGATTGTCTACGGGTGGCTGAGCAACAGGCGAGTAGATAAGATCCCTCGTGAAAATCTCTATTTGTCGCGACAATGCTTCCCAAGACTCGCTGACCGCTTGAACCTTTTTCATGTGGCTACTGTGCGCATACATTGCGGAGGTGTGATTATTCCAATGCCAGTACGGGAGCATCCCCGAGGCTCAGAAAATCACCCTCCCAAGAAATCGTCATCTCACTGGATACGATGGTGTAGTGAGCAGGAATGGACAACTGTTCTTAACACGCTCTTGGGCGTTGCTATTGACCATCGCCACCACGGGGCTTCCTCACCGAGGCTATGCAGATCTGCACGACAACGAAACCCTCCGTCAAACAATACGCTCTGAAGACCCGCGTAGCGCTACTCTGCCGCTGAGTTCATCTTAGTCGAAGCGTCAGTTGTAACCCCGCCGGGTTGCCGTCCGGAGCAAACCGATGTTTGACTGAGCCTTGCCAGGTCCAATACCTGGGACACACGGGAAGCGATCCCGCGGTCGTGGGTAACAAACAGAAGAATCCGGTCACGAAATTCTTTAATTAAGTTGGTCACCACACGTTCACGAATATCATGATCCAGTGCGGCGGTGCTTTCATCCAGCACAAGAACTTCCGGCCTTCGCAATACGGCACGGGCAATCCCCAAACGTTGTCGCTGCCCGCCGGACAGGTTGCTTCCTTGATATTGCAGGACGGTCTCCTCGGCCTTGGGCAACCGGGCGATCACATCGTTGAGGCACGCGATCTCGCACGCATGCCGCACAACATCGCGATCCATGGAGACGCCCAAAGTCAGGTTGTGAAGAATTGAATCATGAAACAAGGGGACTTGCTGCTCAACAACCCCCACATGCTGCCGCACTGAAAAGGAGCTGATTCCCGCGAGATCAAATCCATTCACAAGAATTCGGCCTTCGGTGGGGACGTACAGCTTCAGCAGGAGATCGATCAAGGTTGATTTTCCGGCTCCTGAAGGTCCAATCAGGGCATAGCTATGCCCCTTCTCAAAGCGGGTGTTTAAGTGATCGATCACGGGCTTTGCACGATGATAACGAAAACCGACCGATTCAAACTCAATGGAAGAAATCCCTTTCTCCAACTGTGTGCCAACCTCCGCGGGAGTCGATTCAAGGGCCGCCACGAGTGCCATTGCACGGGTGACCTCCTCCCCTGCCATAAGATCAGACACCGTTCGCATAAAGATGTCGAGGGACTGACCAAGAAGCGGGAAGAAGCGCAGGAGTAAGATCGCAAGAACCACAAAATCCGCATAGCGATCTGTAAAGCTGCCATCACCAAGGAGGAGAACAGTAGCAACAGCCGCTCCAGACACCAACACCAATGAAGGCCCTGTCCGTGCCAGATCCTTCAAGGCATCCACCTTGAAGCACGTCCACGCGTACGTGCCAATCATGTCCGCATAGCGTGTCGCAACAAAGCCTTCGGCATTGTAGGCCCGAATCGTTCGTAGGGAGTTCAAACATTCTACGAAGTGGGTATTCAGAATCCGCGATTGCATTTGCTGCTCCGTCCCCAGTTGGTGCGAGCGACGGAATGACCCCAGCAACGCCACCCCTGCGATAGCGATGAAGAGTGACACGCCCCCGCCTGTCCATGGTGACTTCACAGTTATCGCCAACCAATAGAGCCCGGCAAGCGCCATGACTGGTACCAATCGACTCACTGACATCACGATCTGACTAGCTCGGTTCGCTTCGTCTCCCGCGAGGCTAATGTAATAGCCGATGGTATTCTTCTGAACGTCGCGAAAGCTTAACCCTTGGACGAACGCCTTGAACGCACGGGATGAAAAATGTGCAATCAAATCCCGATACACACGACTAACCGTCAAGCTCGCGGCGGTATCGGTGAGCAGCCTCGTCATCATGAGGCCGAGAAACAGGAGCAGGAATGCGCGAAGAGTCGAAGGTGCGCCGAAGGCATCCATAAGCCATCGCCAGCGACTGCCTGCAGCAATTTCCTCTCCGGAGGCCAAGTGTGTAACCGGGAACAAACTCAGCATAGCCGCCAATTCAAGGCTGACAGAAAGGAGGGAAAGGAGGGTCGCAAGACACAGGATGGGAAATTGGCGAAACGAATACGAAAGAAGCCCGACCAGGGCCTTGCCCCGGCCGATCACTCCGGGCTTGACGGGATCATCACTATTCATTGACCAACCACGTCGAGCTGCGTGGGCGACAGAACAGCCGAGAAATACGATTCCTCCACGAGGAAATGACCTCTCGGATCGTCCACCATCGCGGAGATTCCTTCATGGAATAGTGCCGATGGCGATGCCAGGCAATCACAGCATTGCGTAAGCTCTCTACTTCAGGGCTCGGAAGAATATGGTCCTCCATCACACGCGTCAGAAGATAGTGTGCTTCGGCAAAGAACCCATACGCACAATACAAAACAACCAGCTTCCGCAAACCTGATCTGTCGCCAGTTTTCAGGAGATGTTCCGCTCCACGAAAGTACAAGGCGTCAACTTCCCAAATTCGTTTTGACACACTGGTTGAGTTTTCGTGCACTCCGAAAATCTTCCGAGGGTAGTAGGTACGGTCACCGTGCACCGGCCGGTGTAAGCGAACAGGGCGCAGATCGAACAACGTAAACCCGCGAGAACGGAGAAACTCGTCTACCTGTCCCATTGACGGTTGCTCAAGGTACCCACCAGGGAGCCCCACTTCCAGCTCGACGCCTAGGGTTGACTGTCGAAGCCTGTCCCCGAGACCATGCAGCACTTCGATCTCTGCCCCCTGCACGTCTAATTTTAGAAAATCAACGCGGTGAATACCGGCTTCATCTAAGACGTCATCGAGGCGACGAGTTTGAATAGTATGCGCGTGAATGGGGAAAAAATATGATGGATCACCAAACTCATTGAGCGTATCGCTTCCAGGCTTCAGCAGAGAACTGCCGGTTGGGACATGAGTCTCATAGAGGACTCGCTCGCCCCCCGATGCCGACAGGGCCGTTTCAAATACATGAGCCTTGTTCCGGCGATTTGATTTTTTGTACGCCTTTCGCAATTCTTCGGCCCGCGCCGTGTTCGGTTCAAACAAGCACAGGGTCGCCCACTCCTCCAGCACCTGAAGATACCAGGGCAACCCATATGCCGCTCCCACATCCGCAATGACGAGATCTTCTGCATTGAGAAGAAGCTTGAGTGCTTGATCGAGAGAAACCATTGGTGAATCAACTGACTCGCTAAATTGAAAACAGCTGACTGATGACATCCTTCGTGCGGGAAAGCTCATACCGCATACGACCTTTTATGGCCGCCTTTACGATACTTCTACGGGACGCAGGAGATTGTCGTCGTGAAGAGACGGCCCGCATAGCGATTTGAACCGCCCACCGCTCTCCCCTCTCAACCTGTGACCCGCGGTGGATTCCCGCTGACCCATCAAACACAATGAGAGTACCTGAGGGTCCCAGAAACGTATCCTCGCCGGCTAACAAACGCCGCGACAAATCGCTTTCATCTACGATGTCATCGCCGAAATGCGTAGTCCCACGAAATGCAGACGGTAAGGTCAGAAGGTCTCGTCTGTGATCCTTCAGAAAAAACCGGGGACGATAATAACCGAGCTTATAGTCCAATCCGTCGGCCTCCATTGGGAATGACTTTGTCTGCTCCATATCAAATCCTTTGTGTAGAGCAAACAGAAACGGGGAACGTCGCCATCGATGGCTCCCTCTCACATACCGAAAAGGACCGGAAGCCGAATCAACATCCGAAAGATAGAGCATCGCTTTCACGATATCGGGATCTGCGTCAAAATGCATGTACACCGTTTTTGCTGTGGGGAGGTCGCTATCCGCGTAGCAGTCCTTATACCAACTCTGACGATGATGCGAAAAATCCAAGGCTGCATACAGCCATTCCATTTCACATCCCATGTAGTGCGACACCGCCGACACAATGCCTTTCGAGTGGAGCGCTCGCTGAATGGAGCCTGTGGCGGGTGAACATGCATCGAGTGGCATCGCGCAATGGCGTCCTGGGCTGGCTTCTTTACGCTTTCGCAACACAGAACGCTCCCACCAGGTCTGGCGCCAAACAGAGGATGCCAGATCAGCAGTCACCGGACATTGGTAGTACCCGTTCGTCCGAAGACCGTCTACGAACCCCGTCAGGTTTTCCGGCAACGCACGAGGATCCGTAGGTTTCTCTGCACGGCGGCGATCGAAAACGAGCTGATCGCTCAGAAATTGACGGGCGCGATCGATGGCGTGCTTCGTGGTCCGACGCAGTTCGTCACGCATATCAGCGCTAAGGACGTATTGTTCCAATTCAGTGAACAGCGGCCCTGCCTTTGCCGCAAATTCAGTCGACACATTCTCAGAATCGGGCCTTCCGGCCTTAAGCAAATCCAGATAGGCATTGTCTATAGACTCAATGAATCGGAACACAACGTTATCGTCAAGCGTGCATGTGACAGTGAGGCCACTGAACGCCGGATGTTGATCATATTGAATACAAGGAAGGGCCAGGTCGGATTCCATCATAGTGTCTCGGATCGAACAATGTGTGGGCAACATTACACGGTAGCGATAGCGGCATCCCGGCGTTCTTCGCCTAACGCCTGCAGCCGCCGAGCTAAGTTTCCTCCGAAGGAGGACCGCTGAGATTCGTACAGTGCCTGAGCGATGCGGGTGATCTCATATCGCAACATGCGATCTTCCAGATCAAGCGTCACCTGACTCGCTTGCGTTCGAGAGGCAAGCTCTAATGGCGTCTCGAGGCTCCCTCGCAGCAACGCATCGATATCGTTTCCCCCAGCAAGCACCTTCGGCCGCCGGCGACAGTCTCCTCGCTGATCAAAATTTGGATCAAATTTCCTCCGGAGCCGGTGAAGAATATGCTTTCCAAATGAAAGATTAGGAGGATTCACATGTTCTTTTTTCGGATATCCATCCTGGATATCGATCACCCCGTACCCATACTCCACGGCTAACCATCGATACGCCATCCGCACATGTTCAAGGCTCCATCCGTCCGTGAGAGCACGCTCAATCTGTGCAAAATAATCTTTCTCAGTCGTCCCCGCATAATTCAGGTCCGATGGGTAAAATACCAACTCCGGCGAGTAGATTACTACAGGAAGTCCGAGGAGGCTCATTTCTTTGCCCGCGGTCGACCAGGCGTTCAAAAACACATCGGCAATGTCGGCTAAATCATAGATCGACACTTCATCCGTTGGCCAATTCACGCGAACATTGGAGGGAAGGGTCGCAAACAATTGTTCCAACAACCTGGCATGTTCCGATTTTCCCCCGCTACGCATAGTACCGGGAAATTCACGCGGATGGACTCGGACAATAAGAAAGAGATCCGGCCTGGTCGATACCCATTTAACCAAGGCCCGAATCCAATCCACCTGGCGTGGGAACAACTGTGAATAGTCCGATGGCAAGGCACCCACAACCTCGGCGGCAAAACGCTCATCGTAGCTGCTCATTGTCGCGACTAACACCCGCTGTGATGCGGCAACCCCGAAGAAGCGAGACAAATCTTGGGGGCCCTTACCGGCGCCCGACGAAAAGGTGAAGGCACTGCTGCCGCCAAGCAATACGAGAAAATGATCGGTGATTTGCCGCATCACTTCCGGAGGGCACGGTCGTTGTTGAAATTCCGGCCATTTCTCAATTAATCGTTTCACGTACCGAAAGGTATAGTCCCGTCCAAACATGAGGGATTGCAGGCGATGAGCAAGGTTGCCTCCGGCATGCAGAAAATAGTGGGGAATGCCGCGTCGCTCACCAAGCATGCAAACGGTCCGGTTCACGGAATAGAGAGAGTTGTAGACGACGATGTGATCAGGACGCTCCCTGTCCAGTATCTTTCGGACACCAAATAGTGATAGCAGCACATACCGGAGACTGATCTGATATTCCTTCCACTCAGAGTCGTTCAACGCCAAGCTCAACTTTTTGTGCCTGAGCAACAATTCATAGGTGGCCAGCTTTCCGACTGGCACCTGATCAACAACAAGATGCGGAAAATTTTCCGGTGTTGTTTGCCCCAGAATACCCTCAACTTGGTGATGGTCCTCGGCATCGAGTACGTGCCCAAGATCATATCCGGCCAAACTAAATTCCCGCCGCAGGAGGTCTCTTGATGCCACACATTGCCGACAGATATCTTCGCGCTGGTGCCCCTCGCTCTGCCATCCAACCCGAGCAGCATCCATGACCACGCACTGCTTTGAAAACACCTGGCCGCATGTGATGTAGATCAGCTCATGGCCATGCTTCACCAAGGTCTCTGCCACAAGTGCCTCAGGAAAGGCATGCACCCAGATTCCCGAGTGCGGCGCAAAGAACAGCACCTTACTCACAGCATTACCTCACCAACTCCCACGTCACGGCCGTCCCCTTCTTCACATCTTTGGCGACCGACTTCCCTATAAGGACGTCGTAGAATTTTGGCGGAAGTCCCATTCCAGGCCGCACAATGCGGAGCGTCTCGGGGGTGAACCGTTCCCCTGCCTTCATATCCTGCGCAACATATAATGAGCGTCGAAAAACCAGGGAGGACCGCTCTTCATCGAGAACTCCATAAGTGACTGATCCTAAAGCTTGCCATGCGCGACTCGTCTCATTCACCAAACTGGCCAATTCAGCCGGCTCCAAGGAGAAGTCTGCATCAACCCCTCCGTCACTGCGTTGTAAAGTCACGTGCTTCTCGATTGCCACCGCGCCAAGCGCCACGCTTGCCACTGCAGCACCAATTCCTAGCGTATGGTCAGACAAGCCAACTGGACAATCGAACGTAGCCCGCATATGGGGAATGGTGAGCAGATGACTATGCTCCGGCGAGGCAGGATAGCTGCTTGTGCATTTGAGCAACAGGAGTTCTCGACATCCGGCTTCTCGGGCGGCGGACACCGCCTCTTCGATGTCAGAAAGGCTGGCCATCCCCGTAGACAGAATCAGGGGTTTGCCCGTCTTAGCGACCCTACGGATTAACGGAAGGTCGCTATTTTCAAAAGAGGCGATCTTGTAGCAGGGCACCTCCAATCGCTCCAAGAAGTCCACCGCCGTGGAATCGAATGGGGTACTAAACACGATCAACCCCAATTCACGACATCGCCGGAAAATCGGCTCATGCCACTCCCACGGCGTATACGCCTTCTGATACAGCTCATACAACGAATGTCCCCGCCACAGGCTTTGCGGGTCTGAGATAAAGAACTCCCCTTCACGAACATCAAGGGTCATGGTATCTGCGGTATACGTCTGTAATTTCAGAGCATGTGCCCCCGAACGGGCGACCGCTTCAACGATGGCCATCGCGCGTTCATACGACTGGTTGTGATTGCCAGACATTTCCGCCATGACGAATGGCGATGAGCTATTACCCACAACTCGCCCTTGAATGCGGATCTCCATCATTTGGCCTCAGTCCTCTTATCTGACGAGCCGTGACAACTCGAATGCCTCAACGGCCTGCTTCCCAACACTTGCACCACGCCAGTGGGCAAGAGCCTCGACCCCTCGATATGAGCGAGGATGAGGCCACGGCCGCATCTCCATTTGATAACACTGAAGCGCCTCGAGCTTTCGGGCCAAGGTATGTTCGATATCCTCATACCAGTTAGGGTGAAATGGTTGAGCGATGCTCCACTCCGTACTAGATGGCACCTCAAAACACAACAGGGTTTGAATCGTTGAACCAGGGAGTGGACGACAGGCCGTGTGGACAGCACGATGGACAATCTGATGGTCGATATTGAGATCCCCGCTGTGGTGGGTCAGCACCGTATGAATCTGTCTCTCCACGAGAAACAGTTCTACGCGCTTGACGATATCCAGCAAATCCGTCCCATCCATCCGATTGTCTGGAAACCCTCCAAAAGCAACACTCTGCACACCGAGCACCTTGGCCGCAGCAAGAGCGGCCCGTCTCAGCATATCGAGTTCATAATCCTTACCCTCTTCATGGCCCAAAGGATTACGACTAGTCGCCCCCTCCCCCAGTACCAAGACATGCACGTCGTGGCCGGAATCAGCCAACCGCGCCATGGTACCGCCACAACCAAGGACTTCATCGTCGGGATGGGCACAGATGACACCTATCCTATTTGTCATCATCGACCACCGTAATCACCACATCAGCCCGTAGCCGGTCTTCCCTGAGCGCCGCACGAGAAAACTCAAATCGCAACTTTCCGACCTGTAGAAATGCAGGAGGATACCCCTCGGCATCCAGCATGCGGATGACATCATAGGTCTCTTGGACAGTCCGCAGATCGGCAAGGTTCCCTTCCGATGGTTTTCTCCGTTTGAAAGCCACCGGAGTTCCCTCCTGCGGCCTTGGTATTGGACGATTCTGCAGGATCTCCACGATCATGTCCTCAATGATACGACTCGCGTGGGAATAAATGTCCTGTGCCGTCCCCTGCAAAGAAAGAGGGTGCTTCATGTAGACTGGACCAGCATCCACCTCTGCCACGCAACGGAGTGCTGAGACTTTGGTCTCACTCACCCCCCGGGCAATAAGGTTTTGAAGCGGACTGCCGCCCCGACCAAAAGGAACATCCGTCATGTGAAAAATCACACACTCAAACTGTTCATGAATCTCCTGCGGGACGATATAGGACCAATGCGGAAAAAACACATAGTCCGGTTTCATCCGGCTGAGATACTCGACGGTGAGCGCATCTTTAGTTGTGATCAGCGAACAGGCTACACCGGTCCTTCGAGCCACTTCCTCGGTCATCTGTGGCCGCCATACTCGACTCGAAGCGATCACGCAAGACGCCATGACGCACACTAGCCTCCTTCAGGGATTCGTCGGTGCTCTATTCGGACAACGTACTGATGCCCATCCAATTCAAAAAAAGCCGGATAGCGCTCATTGTCCACAACTCGAAGCAAGGCGAATTGTTCTCGCAACGTTTTATCAAGATCTAGCCGGCTATCTTCTGGAGTTCTTCGGGGATAATAACTACTCTCCCCTCGCTGTACCGTCGCGTCAGTGAGAAGCCAGGGGTAACTTTCCACGAAACGACGGCAGAGTGCAAGGGTTGCACGAGCCTGCTCTCGCCGAAGGTCGCCACATAGTTCATAGCCGGCAAACCTGAGCTGATCGGTAAGATAGACGTCCCCTGCATCAACCGCCTCAGCGGCCTCAAGCAACAAGACGGGAATCTCGTTTTTCCCTTCGAGAATTTGCCACGTAAGAGGAGCCCATCCCTTCCCTAACGGTAACGGGCTTTCATGAACAACAAGATTGTTTGTATTACGCGCTAGTACCTGAGGCCGCGCGAGTTGGCCGCAACTGAGGTAAAACGCGCAATCACCGGCGGGAATATCTGCGACCTGGTGAACCCACGAAACGATGTGGCCTTGAGCCCTGAACGAGTCAATAAGAGTCGGCAGGAATTCGTTAAGCCAGCTGTCCTTGTCCGAGACAACCGCGATCGAGAGTTTCCGAGGAAACAGAGCCAACGACACCCGGTGCGCGCCTTTTCCATCCACTAACTTACGCGCAGCCTGCCGCATGACTCCCAACCGACTCGGATCACGCATGCAGGCTTCCACTGAAGCCACAATATCTGCAACAGATACTCCTGCCGAGGGTCCCAAATACGTTCCAGCCCCGAAACTTGCGACCGCCTCACCGATATGGCGTTGATTGTCAGCCACTGCAAGCATGATAGAGGGCAGCCCGAGAACGCAGCGTTCCCATGCCGCAGATCCCGCCGCACCAATCGCCAAATCGGCATCGCCCATTAATCGATGAAACTCTCGGCTATGTGAATGCACTCGCCACTTGGAGCTCCCTGCACATCGCTTCTGAACAGATGTTCTGTGTGGGTTCGAAGCCCCGATCACAATGTCTACCTCTACGTCGGCAAGAGCCGGATTTTCGAAGGCATCCAAAACCTTCGATGTCTCGTTGGTAGGATCAGCCCCACCCATGAATACAAGCACTCTCTTAAGCATATTGGTGCGCTTCCCGAGCGTTGCGCGCAGGGCAGCGAACTCTTCCCGCAGGAGCGCATACTGCGGACCCGCTAACAGTCTCGAGGAACCATCAAGATAGTTTTGATATCGCACGCGAGGGTTATGATAATAATTCTGGTCGAGCAAAACATCACAGTGATGCGCACGATCAGAAAGATCATCGATCACGAGGACCTGCCGCACGTTCCTCCTAATCGTCTGCTCCCACGCTTTGTCGAGGGCATAACTGTCTACAATTAACCAGTCGATAGGACCGACCGCTTGGAGGGCGGCAATCGTCTCCGTGCAATCAATTGACCAATCAACTTCCAACCAACCAGCATGCTTCATCCGACGGTCTGTCACCGTTTCTCCGGAGCGGGGAGCGCGTAGCTGAAGAACCGAGAAGCCCCACTCCCGAATGAGATCCATCGTGTGCCCCGCAAGAGCGCGACAAACAAAATGAACCTCGACCCCTTGCGCCCGGAACACGTCGGCTAACGCCAGACACCTCATTACATGCCCGATACCAACTTGCACGGAAGCATCGACACGAAATGCAACACGACCTGTCGGCGTTCCATCGAATCCTGTTCCCACACTCCCCCCCGAGCTTGACACTCCACATGAGTCTGAGGGTTACCGTTCTTCGCGCGACTCCTGCTCCCACACCTCAGAAAAGTGAGTGAGTGCTGCATACATAAGTTCAGCCTCACGCCAATCTTCAATCGTATCAATGTCTTTAACCAAATATCGAGGGACTACAATCCCGATGGAAGCCGGAGAGAAGAGTGGAACATCCTCCAGAAACGCTCCAGCTGTGCCCCAATAAAACTGCCCCGCGTCATGATAGGCCTCTTCGAGATCCTGCGATCGCGTCATGATGTGCTCAGGCTGAAAGGGTTCGACTGTCCCGTCCAGCCTTCGACGCAAAGCCCGCTGAATGGGAGCGGCGTAAGAGGTCACCGAAAAGGCAAAAGACCGTTCGGATCCGTGCAACAGCTCAAAACCTTGCCGGAGAAAGCGCGCCTGGAGGAACGGCGCCGTAGCGTAAATACAACAGGCGTGGGTGATGGACACTCCCCGTTGGTTTAACCACTGGATCGCGTGCTTGGTAACCGCATTGGTCCCAGTGAAGTCATCAGATAGTTCAGGCGGACGTAGGAACGGAGTCTCTGCACCAAACTGAGCTGCAACGGAGGCAATTTCCTCTTGGTCCGTGGAGACGATCACTTTATCGAAGAGGCCGCAGGACCTCGCGGCCTTAATCGAATAGGCAAGAATAGGCACTCCGCCAAAGAGCTTGATGTTCTTCTTTGGAATTCGCTTACTGCCTCCACGGGCAGGAATTACGGCAACGTTTATTGCAATACCTCCCTAAGCGCAGTGATTATCTGATCTTGCTCAGATTCTTTGAGACTTGGATAGAGAGGGAGACTGATCGCTTCATGATAGTGTTGTTCAGCCGCAGGGAAATCCCCTTCGCGAAACCCAAAACGTCGGTAGTAGGGTTGTAGGTGCACGGGAATATAATGGACATTTACGCCAAAACCCCGCTCCCGCAGCTGATTGAAAACCTGCCGGCGTCGATCAGCAGACACATACACCACATAGAGGTGCAACGCAGAACGGTTGGTAGTTGATCGTGGAAGCCATCGGACCGGTAAGCCTGGAAGAGCCGCATTGTAACGGGATGCCAACAGGTGACGTCGCGAAACAAACTCTTCAATGCGAGACAGCTGGCTTATTCCCAGCGCAGCCTGAAGATCGGTCATGCGATAATTGAACCCCAGCATGACCTGTTCATAATACCACGTCCCGTGCGTACTCCCGGTCATTTCCGCCGTGTCGCGCGTGATGCCGTGGGTCCTTAGGAGTGCCAGCTTCCTAGCCAACTCGGGCCGTCGCGTAGTCAACGCGCCACCTTCACCGGTTGTAATGATCTTTACCGGATGAAAACTAAACACCGTAATGTCACTGTGACGACAATCCCCCACGACGCCATCAGAATATTTTGCACCGATCGCGTGTGAGGCATCTTCGATGATCCGAAACCCATAACGATGGGCGAGTCTCCCCATCTCCACCATATCGCAAGGCTCTCCCGAAAAATGGACTGGGATTACGACCTTGGGCAAGCCACCTTTAGCCTCTGCATCTTGCAGCTTTCTCGCGAGTGCTTGCACACCCATATTGGCGGTAGCAGGATCGATATCGACGAAATCAACTGTGGCATTGCAATACAACGCGCAGTTTGCGCTGGCCACAAACGTGTTGGGCGTAGTCCACACTCGATCGCCAGGGCCGACATCGAGAGCCAAACACGCAAGATGAAGCGCCGCCGTCGCGCTGGTCACAGCCACACTATATGGCACGTGACAATACGTGGCGACTGCCTGTTCAAATCGAGGAATGGCGGGACCTTGAGTGATCCAATCAGAGCGAAGCACGGCCGTCACAGCCTGAATGTCTTCCTCAGAAATAGTTTGTCGTCCATACGGAATCATCAGGTTGCTGCCACTAGCTTTACCAGTTCATCATTGGTCAGAAACCATTTATTCGTTCCGGAACTATATTCAAAGCCATCCGGAACTGGACGTCCCTCCTCCTGAAGGCCATTCCGTCGGTAATCGACCGGCCGAGAAAATTGTATCGAAGGACAGACGACATAGTGATCGTCAAATTCCAGCGTCAAATGAGAGTCGTCCGACGGACACATCACTTCGTGCAGCTTTTCACCCGGCCTGATTCCGACTACCCGTATCGGGAGGTGTGGGGCCATGGCCATCGCTAAGTCGACAACTTTCGCGGAGGGAATCTTCGGCACGAAAACTTCCCCCCCCTGCATCCGTTCAAAATCTCGCAATACGAAATCGACACCTTGCTGAAGCGTGATCCAAAACCTTGTCATTCGGAGATCCGTTACCGGAAGTTCTTTCGCTCCTCCAGCCAAGAGCTTCCGAAAATATGGAATAACTGAGCCTCGGGAGCCCACCACATTTCCGTACCGCACCACGGAAAAACGCGTACGGTGTCCACCGGCTATATTATTTGCGGCAACGAAAAGTTTGTCTGAAACCAGTTTGGTGGCACCGTACAAATTAATGGGGTTCGCAGCTTTGTCGGAGGAAAGCGCCACTACTTTCTCCACTTCATTGGCAATAGCCGCTGCAATCACATTCTCGGCTCCGTGCACATTAGTTTTGACGCACTCTGTCGGGTTATATTCAGCTGCCGGCACCTGCTTCAATGCTGCGACATGAACCACAATGTCCACACCTCGCATTGCTTGCATGAGTCGCTCGGCATCACGCACATCACCCAGAAAAAATCGCATTGTTGAGGCAGGGAACTCTTGCTGCATTTCGAACTGCTTGAGCTCATCTCGTGAAAAGACGATCAGCCGCTTGGGATTGTACCGACTCAGCACTGACCGAACAAACTGCCGACCGAAGGATCCCGTGCCTCCTGTCAGAAGTATAGATTTACCGTTGAGCATCACCCTCCCCTTTGCATCGTTGTGACATTAGGATTTCGCCGATCTGGGAGTAGAGAGCTCGAGCGGAGCCTTGTCATGACTGAAGATTGCCGGCAACAGAAATCAGTTTCATCTGCGTCAAGGTCCATTGTGATTTCACGTCACATTCACTGAGTCCGGCTCTCTCGAAAGATGAGTCCGACATCACTACCCTGCAGCGTAACCCTCAGGTTCTTGGCATGGCAGCAAGTCGAGGGAAAGTAAATTTCGTGATACGCCTTACCGAACGGAGACCGGACACAAATCAGTCGCTTACTCCCCAAGCAGTCGAGCGGCCACCCGACCCGGGAATCGCCGGCTACACGTGGCACGGAAGTATAGTGAACCCCCCATGATTCCACAAGGATATCTTCCTCTCCAAAATCTGAAGCCCCATAAAAGCAGAGAGAGGAAAACGGTAGGAGCCGGACAACGAATCAACTCCGAAGTGGAATCTGCCGGGTCCTTGTCAGGCTTGAGGGAAAGACGCTGGAACGATGTGCGTGCAGTCGATGACGCTGAATGCAATGAGACACACTCCAATGAATCTCCGCATTGCCCGCCTGGTCACTGACACAGGAAATGGAAAGGCTGGTCTCGCCTTAACCTGTCAGAGAGGCCGAGACTCAATCGTGACGCGCCCCAATGTGACCTTGATACCAAGCATAGGCATCCATCAACCCTTCTCGAAGCGCAATTCTTGGTCTCCATCCCAATGAAGTCATGCGGCTGCAATCCATGAGCTTCCGTGGCATGCCATCCGGCTTGGTCCGATCCCAATGAATGTCGCCTCGATAACCGACCACCTCGGCGACTAGCGCCGCAAGATTCGCAATCGAAATCTCTTCCCCTGCACCAACGTTCACGATCATGGGATCGGAATACCTGTCCATCAAAAACAAACAGGCCTCCGCACAATCATCCGTGTGGAGAAATTCCCGTCGGGGGGTCCCGGAGCCCCAGAGCGTGGGAGAGCTTCCTTGCTCGCGCGCTTCATGGAACCGCCGGATCAACGCCGCAAGGACGTGGGAATGGTGTAAATCAAAATTGTCGTTCGGGCCGTACAGATTCGTGGGCATCGCCGCAATAAAATCGCACCCGTATTGGCGCCGATAGGCCTGGCACATCTTGATCCCGGCGATTTTCGCCACGGCATACCACTCGTTGGTCGGCTCGAGGGGGCCGGTCAACAAATACTCCTCCTTCATCGGCTGAGGAGAATCCCTGGGATAGATGCAGGACGAACCCAGCAGCAACAGTTTCTTCACACCATGGAGATAGGCCTGGTGTACCACGTTGGTTTGAATCGCGAGATTGTCGTAGATGAATTCCGCCGGCAAGGTGCTGTTTGCCAGAATGCCGCCCACCTTGGCCGCAGCCAGATACACGTACTCCGGCCTTGTCTCCGAAAAGAATCCAGCGACTTGCCTGTTATCACGCAAATCCAATTCGTTGCTGGTGCGCACGATCAGATTGTCGTATCCACGGGCCGTGAGGGCCCGTACAATCGCGGATCCCACCATTCCCCGATGCCCGGCCACGTAAACGCGCGCGTGTTTGTCGATCACCCTAGGCTCCCCTCGACGCGGTCCCCTGCATCTTCAGTCGTTCGGCATCCATATCCGCCTCGACCATCATGATTCCCAACTGGTGAAAATCCACGGTCGGTTTCCACCCGAGCTGCCGTTGTGCTTTCGCCGGATCCCCGATGAGAAGGTCGACCTCCGTCGGGCGGTAATACCGTGGATCGATCCGCACATAACGCTGCCAGTCGAGCCCCAGGTGCCCGAACGCCACATCGAGAAACTCGCGGACGGTATGCGTTTCCCCGGTGGCCACGACATAATCATCAGGGTGGTCCTGCTGCAACATGAGCCACATGGCCTCAACGTAATCGCCGGCATAGCCCCAATCCCGTTTGGCATCTAAGTTGCCGAGGAACAATGCCTGCTGCAGTCCCAGTTTGATCCGCGCCGCGGCCTTCGTGATCTTTCGCGTCACGAAGGTTTCGCCACGGCGCGGCGATTCATGATTGAAGAGGATGCCGTTGCAGGCGAATAACCCATAGGCCTCACGATAATTCACCGTGATCCAATGGGCATAGACCTTCGCGGCGCCATATGGACTCCGGGGATAAAAGGGCGTCGTTTCACGCTGCGGGACTTCCTGCACCTTGCCGTACATTTCACTCGATGAGGCCTGATAAAACTTGGGACGTAGTCCCGACTCGCGAATCGCTTCCAGCAGTCTGACGGTTCCGAGGGCCGTGATCTCCGCAGTATATTCCGGAATATCAAAACTCACTCTGACGTGGCTTTGGGCCCCGAGGTTGTAAATTTCGTCTGGTTGAACCATACGGATGATTCTATTCAGGGAGCTGGCATCGTTGAGATCCCCATAAACCAGGTGCAGTCTGGTTCCCGAGGTATGCGGATCCTGATAAACGCCGTCGATCCGCGCCGTGTTGAACGAGCTGGACCGACGAATGATGCCGTGCACGTCGTACCCTTTGGCCAGCAGAAACTCGGCCAGATACGATCCGTCTTGCCCGGTGATGCCTGTGATCAACGCCTTCACAATACCCATCCTACCGTTTCAGAACCTGAACGACCAGCCACATGTGCACTCCCAAACCTATCCGGACAGATTACAGAGGGGCCCGCGAGGTTGCCCCCGCCGACGCTTGACCATGACTCATGCCGCCTTGCGTATGATCCGGTCCGCGGGAGCCGGTGAGCGTAATGCCGACGGCCGCCAGTAACCAGAACAGATGCGCCAGACTCCCCATGAACATGTAGTCAAAGAGATTGCGAACGGCAAAGCCGATCACCGCCAACCCGATTCCCCCAGCGATCACGGCGGTGACACGATCACGACCAATCGTCCAGGGAATCGGGACGAGCCGCCGCAACAGCGCAACGAAGATCCACGCAAAACTCAGCAGGGCGGGAATGCCGCTGCCGAGCGCCACCATTAAAAAGGTGTTGTGCACGGCAGGAATAATGCGGTCACGCTCCGGCAGGTGCGCCTGCTTTTCAACCGAGTACTCAGGAAACCTTTTCACAAACGAATTGTTTCCAAAGCCGATGCCGACCACGGGATGCGTCGCCACTTGGCCTAAACCGATCGTCCACACCATTAATCTGGTATCGACGGTCTTGGCATCCACCGTGTCGGTCTGAAAACCGGAATGAGACGCTACCACCAACCCTGCACCGATCATGGCGAGCAACCCCAATACTGCAAGCACCATACGCCGGCCGCCGATCATCAATGCCAGGGTTACGCCTTGCGCGGCATGCCCAAGCCACCCACCTCGAGTGTAGGAAAACAACTGGGCAGCCCCTGCCAGGAGAAGAGCCAGTCCTTGCGCGGCGCGCATCCAGGCCACACGTGCGATGGCCAGGAGACTGCCCGCCACAGGAATCGCCACCACCATATAGGTGCTGAGCCAGTTATAGTCGGAACCAAAGGCATGGGCTCGAATAAACCGATCTCGCCAGGTGCCACCTTGGCGCACAAATTCGACGAGGGCATAACAGGCCAGCAACGACGCGCTCACCACGAGAGCCTGAAGCACCAGCCGCGGCAACCGTTCGTTTCGGCAACGAGACAGAACTAACAAGGCCCAATAGAACACGCCGGCCTGCGCCACAAACTTTTTCCATTCGGCAAAACTATAGGCAGGATCAGTTGCGAAGGGAATCGTACCAAGCACCCAGACCATGAAGCACCAAAGCGGAAGGTCCAACGGATTTCTCACCCAGGGGCTCTTTTTCTCCACCGCACACATCCCCAGGCAGAGCACGACGAGAACGATGACCGTATGTTCTTGATAGCGGAAGAGCAGAGGGAAAAAACTCGCGCAGGCAATGACCACCATCACATAGCTTTGGAACCTCCAGAAGAAGGCGGGAGCAGGATCCTTCTGCTTCTCGATGGAAACAGAGTGGAAGGCCGGATACGAACGTGCCGAACTCACTGCATCCATGAATCAACAACTACAACTCGCGAGATTGACTTAATTGACCTGCCACTCATCCCGGCTTCTTCCCGACCATGTGCCTACATAAGAGTGGGCATGGAAGTGCCTTCGTTGGCTCGTCCATGCAAGAGGCATCTCATGTGGCAGATAAGCATAGCCCCGTTCGACGCTTTATCGGTGCCATAAACGGCGGAGCATATAGTCATGAGAGTCTATGGGACCGAAGTATAGAGAAAACACAAGACCTGCACAAGAAATGCGTCGCAGGAACACAAATTCATATTTCGGACGTTGTCGCTCACTGTACGGTCGACAATGCCTTACAATAGAGCGAATACCGTCCTCGTTGGATTGGATCGCGCGGGAGTGTATCCCCAGCGCAACTCAGAAGAAATTCAGCATCAACGTATAGAGCAGGCATCGATCTGAACCATGTGTTAGCGAACGTCTCTCGCCATAAAAAAGACACAGTGCAGGTTGCCTGCCAGATTCGAACTTTTAGTCATCCCACAGACACCTCCGCTTGACGTATCAAGGCGAGAGATGCACTCGGGCATGATTCCCGTTGCCATCATTTACCAACCTACGTAAACCGCAAACCACTTTTACTCCGTAGTAGGACAAGGCCATCTAGATTTTCCACACAAGCTGCTCGATACCGGCATCCTACGACGATCCAGCATCCAGATCACATTGCGCGATGAACTCTTCGACTCGGCCAGACATGAGGAGCGGAAGCGTTGATTCAATCTTCTCCCGGGGCCAATCCCACCACGCTATACGCAACAAGCTGGCAATGACGGCTCCGTCGAAGCGATATTTAATCACTCGTGCAGGCACACCGGCCACAACCGAATAGGGCGGAACATTTTTGGTAACGACGCTCCGAGCGCCAACGACCGCTCCATGCCCTATAGAAACTCCGGAGAGAATCAAGGCCTCGGCACCGATCCATACATCATGCCCAATGTCCACACTGCCCTTCGAATGGGACGGCCTTGGTAAACCTCGTTCATGCCCAAAAATCAATTGAAAAGGATATGTAGAGACCCAGCGAATATGATGCTCTTGGCTCGTGAGAATTACCACCCCGCTCGCAAAGGAGCAATACCGCCCTATCCGGACACGACTTCCATCATCAGGGATTACGATTTCAGGATGTCCATATGTCCCCTCTCCCACCTCCAAGCCCACGTACCGAGGATTCTGCCTCATAAATAATGTGGAAGACTTTTTATGCGTTATTCCTAATGCGGAGAGAATATTTTTCCACATCTTCATGGTAAGACATTCCGTCGAATTGCCTCGGACCAGTCGAGCATCGCTGCCCCACAGAGCGAGACAAATTATTTGTGCCCATGCGCTTTGGAATTGGTGTCGGTCTTGATGAATCGCTGCAGACCGTCCTGCCAGGATGGCATGCGGAAGCCGAGATGGTGAAGCCGCTCCGCCGAGAGGACCGAATAGGTCGGGCGCTTGGCGGGACGAGGCATGTCGGCCGTCGTGATGGGCTCGACTGGAACGTGGTGCCCTGCTCGCCTGATGATCTCCGTCGCGAATTCATGCCACGTGCAGTCGCCTTCGTTGGTCACATGAAGAATTCCTCGTGCGGAATGCGCCACCAGCTTGCCGATCATGCTGGCCAGGTCTTCCGCAAAGGTTGGGCACCCTCGTTGATCCGCCACGACTCGTAGGGAGGGACGATCGGCCGCCAGTTGCAACATGGTCTTCACGAAATTCTTCCCCTGCAGCCCATAGAGCCATGCGGTCCGCACCACCAGCGTATTCTCGCAGCAGGCCAGAGCCCGCTCCTCACCGGCACATTTCGAGGCACCGTACGCGTTGACAGGATTGGTCTGATCGGTTTCAAGATACGGACGCGTGCCGCTGCCGTCGAACACATAGTCGGTGGAAATATAGATGAGCCTGGCTCCCACCTGAGCGGCAGCGCGCGCGACACGTTCTGTCCCCTCGGCGTTGACGGCCATCGCCAATCCCGGATCGCGTTCGGCGCCATCCACATCCGTATGCGCCCCGGCATGAATCACCACGTCGGGCGCGGCATCGACGATCACCCCCCCACAGGCATCATGCGTCAGGTCAAATGTGGGAAGATCCAGTAACGTCAGCTGATGCCCCTGCAGAACCTGCTGGAGATCCCTGCCTAATTGCCCCTGCGCCCCGGTGACTACGATCCGCACGCTGTTCCTTTGGCCAAGCGCTGGCCGTATTGTTGCTGATAATATGCCTTGAACTCGCCGGACTTGATCTTCCGCCACCACTGTTCATGCGTGCGATACCACTCGACCGTCTGCTTCAGCCCTTCCTCGAACGGCACCTGCGGCGTCCAGCCCAGAGCCCGCAGCCGGCCGCAATCGATGGAATAGCGGCGATCGTGTCCAGGACGGTCCTGAACAAACCGGATCAATGATCGCGACTTTCCGAGCTCCGCCACGATTTGTTCGGCGACCGTGATATTTTCGCGTTCGTTCCCGCCGCCGACATTGTACACAGTTCCCGGCTGGCCCTCTTCGAACGCGTGCTGGATCCCCGCGGCATGATCGTAGACCGACAACCAATCCCGGCATTGCTTCCCGTCGCCATAGAGCGGCAACGGCTCCCCATCGATGGCATTCGTGGCAAACAGCGGAATGAATTTCTCAGGATACTGATTCGGTCCGTAGGTGTTGCTGCCCCGAGTAACCACGACAGGAAAATGGTAGGTCGTCCAGTAACTCAACACCAGTAGATCCCCGCCCGCCTTGCTTGCCGAATAGGGGCTGCGCGGTTCCAGCCGGTCGCCCTCCGCGGAACTGCCCTGCTCGACGCTGCCGTACACTTCATCGGTGCTGACCTGGAGAAACCGTTGCACCCCCGCCTGCCGCGCTTCTTCCAGCAGAATACCCGTGCCCACCACATCCGTGCGGGCGAAAGCCCCGGGATCGAGAATCGAGCGATCGACATGGGTCTCGGCCGCGCAATTGATGATGCCCTCGATCCGGTGTTCTTGCAACAGGGCATGCACCGCCTTCTGATCGCCGATATCCGCATGGACGAAGGTGTAATTTGAATGGCCGGCGAGATCCGCCAGATTTTCCAGGTTGCCTGAATACTTCAGCGCGTCGAGATTCACGACCGAATGACGGCCGCTCTGAACTAATCGACGCACCAGATGCGAGCCAATAAACCCGGCGCCGCCCGTGACGAGAATACGCATTTAGAACTCCATCCTGTTCGCCCCTGTCTGCGCCACAAGCTGATTCGCGGCAAGGAGCGATTCAATCGTGCCCGCATCCGTCCACCACCCGTCCAGCACATTCCAGGTCAACTCTCCGGATGCAATGTAGGCGTTGTTGACATCGGTAATTTCCAGCTCACCGCGCCCCGATGGCTTCAGCATCCGCGTGATCTCGAACACCCGAGCATCGTAGAAATAAATACCTGTCACCGCATAGGATGACTTGGGCTGCGTCGGCTTTTCCTCAATGCTTACCACGCGGTTCCCGTCCAGATGCGGCACACCGAACCGCTGTGGATCTTTCACTTCCTTCAGTAAAATCTTCGCGCCTGTTTTCTGCGCACGAAACGCCTCGGCAGCCTTGGCGATGTTCCCCTGGATCAGATTGTCTCCCAGCACGACGCAGAGCGGACCATCATCGGCAAAATGCTCCGCCAACCGTAACGCATCGGCGATCCCCCCTTCGCCCTGCTGGTAGGTATAGCTAAGGTGTTTGAGGCCGAAATCTCGACCGTTCCCCAGCAACTTCAGGAAATCGCCGGCGCTGTTTCCCCCGGTCACCAACATGATTTCCGTGATACCGGCGTTCACCAGCGTCTGGATCGGATAATAAATCATCGGCTTGTTATAGACAGGAAGCAGATGCTTGTTCGTCACTTTGGTAAGCGGGAGCAGGCGCGATCCGAGCCCTCCCGCAAGTACGACACCTTTCATACTTCCCCCCTTCCGCGACACGATCTTTCTCTTGAACAAGCGAATTGTGGACTATGCATTCCTGTCTCGCGTGAATAGGCAACCAGAGCGATCTTAACGTATTGTCTCACGTTCAGACGAGAAAAATTCGCTGATGTGCGATGACACAGAAGCCATAGAAGCGGCCCGAAAATTGGTCCTACGGCAATCAGCGTTGCAGAACGGAAATAGCCACGAGGCTGGCCTACCACACGATCCAAATTCGCATGAAAAGTACGATCGCTCGGCTCTCCCAGGAGGCCGAGCGATGGATGAATGTTTCACGATGCCATGCGGGACAATTGGCGATCGTAGGCCGAAACGAGACCTTCCATCATGGAGCTAACCGTGAAGGCCGCCTCAACCCTGGCCCGACCTGCCTCGCCCATCTCGGCACGCCATTTTGGATTGTTCAATACCTTCAGCACTGCATGCGCCAAGGAGTCAGCGTCACCGGGGTCAACAAGTACACCGGTTTGGTCTTCCAGAACAATTTCCGGAACACCGCCCGTCCGCGTCGCCACGACCGGCTTGTGCAGAGCCATGGCTTCAAGCACGGCAATACCAAAACCCTCCATCAAAGCAGGATGGACGTAGAGATCCATGGCAGCTAGACAGGGGTACACCGCCTCCTGAAATCCGAGGAAGTGCACTACGCGCTCTAATCCTTGCTCTCGAACAGTCCTACGAAGCCGTCGCTCGAATGTCGAATCGCCAGTCCCGACAATCAGATATTCCGTCTTTGGACACGAGGATCGAATTACCGACAGTGCCCGCAACATCACCTCATACCCTTTGCGAGGAAAAAGGTTCGCCACAGTCCCGAGGACCAGAGTATCGTCAGAAATCTCAAGTCGCCGCCGAAGATCCTTGCCTTCTATGCATACAGGGAGATTCGACAAATCAAGCCCGCCGTATAGTGTAACCACACGCTCAGAAGGTACTCCGCCGGCCACCAAGGATTTTCGAACTTGATGAGAAATTGCCATCACGAGGTCTGCTTGTGCCAACTCATACCGCGAAACTTTCGGCGACTCGATTTCCTGCCTCACATGCGCCACTATAGGCAGGCCGAGACCGGACGCGGCTCGCAGGGTCTGCGGCACCCACCACATATCATTGACATGAATCAGAGCGGGCTGTTCCCGCTCAATCACAGTTCGAAGCGTTCGAACGGCTGCTGTTCGATACAGCACACTCGATACTTTTCTCCAGGGAGGAAACGGCGCCTCACAGACCCGTACCTCCGCATTCTCAAGCCGGCTTACGAGCGCTCCTTGCGCAGGACAGACGACGACCGGGCGGTAGCCCATCCCGGGCAGACGCTCGACATAGAGCAGCAGCTCCCGCTCAGCGCCGCCGATCTCAGTGACTCCATGGACAAACAAGATGGTTTGCTTTGCTGGCATGATGATCACATGATTTCCGGTCATCCGAACCCGGTTTGCCATCGCGGAATAGCAACCAATCTCCCTTGACATCTCGTCATGGAGCAAACCAGCATCGCTCGCACATTTTCAATTAGGCCACGCATTACAAGACGTCGAGGAAATCGTTTGGTTGTTCGTCGATTTGGCTCGCACTAACGAAGCGTGCCCTCCAGAGGCTCTGCACAGTCTCCCCAATCAAATGAGAGCCACACCATATAACGTCACGAGCCGCTTCAATCGAAACTAGGCGGAAGCTCTAATGAGGGAACCAACTTTTCGACGAGTGTATGGCCAAACCGTCGCTGCTCCGACCGCTTGACCCACTTTGCGTGCCAGTCCGTCCAGCGACGCTGAAACCAGTTGCCACGAATGGTACGTCCCCATTTCTTTTGGAAGTGAGCCATGTTGTTGTTCCAGTAATCGTCTGTCTCTGTCCGTGTTACGGCATCCTGCGTCACCTTGGAGTAATGGTGGATAAGCACCGACCCTGTCATGGCGACTGAAAATCTGGCGGCCTTCGTCCGCCAGAAGAAATCCGTATCCTCACATCCTCCGTAGGTGAACGCTTCATCAAACAGGCCGATGCGATCAAAGACCGCTCGATCGATGAACATGCAGGGCGCATACAAATCCTCGCGGACGGCTTCAGCACACGTATGCGTAAAGGCTCGTGCGTAGGCGGTCAGATCGTAATCGAGCAGTCCCTCTCGAGCTGATGGACAAACGATGCCATGGCTTTCCCGTTCCATAAACGCCAGCAATGCGTCGCTCCACTGAGGCGTGACGAGTATGTCATTGTTCAAGATTCCGACCACTTCTCCATGACTGGCCCGAATGCCTTGATTCCAGGCCTTAGCACAGCCGAGGTTGCGTTCATTCGTTACGACCGTGGCATCCAAGCCTTCCAAATACTCGGCCGTTCCATCGACACACCCGTTATTGATGAGAATGAGCTCAAATGGACCAGGGGTGTACTGCTTGATAGACGCGATACAGCGGCGAGTAAATTCAAGTTGATTGTAGAGAGCAATAACCAGGCTAAGCGTTTTCATGAGTGGTGCCGTTAAATGGCTCCTCGGCAAAGATCTATCAGATACGTTGCTCGTCGTGCAGTCGTGTGATAAGCGAGCAGATGCGCAAACGCCGCATTGGCCATTCGCCGTCGCTCGGCCTCATTGTTTTTGAGATACCGTACCCATTCGGGGAGATCCCTTAAGTCTGGCCGACAAAAGATGGCATGAACGCCATGTTCAAAGTTGTTGGGAATTTCGATATCGGGCCGCTCAGAGATCAGTGGCGTCTTCGCGGCGACAATTTCCCAATATCGCACGGTATCGAACCCGCCACCTCGCACCGATACGGCGGTTTTGGACCTATGAAGCATGGCCAGATGTGCCTCGGGGGGAATTTTTCGGATGGAATCCCGCGCAGGCGGATCCCCTATCAGCTTGGCTGCCATCCTGCCAAACCAGGATTCGGCAACTTTGGACGCACGATCGGATGGATCCACATAGAATCCTCCCTCGAAATGAAGATCCGTTGCCTGCTTCAACAATCTAACCGCTCTCACACGGTTTCGATGAGACGCTCTCCCGACGAATGACACATCGATATCCCGATCAAGTTCAGGCACGGGCTTGAGTGACGCGCCAGTCACTGAAAAAGGCAGCGGATGTGTTCGCAGAGCAGAACGAGCATTACCGAGCCACCCACGCCATTTAAAATGGCCCCTGGCCTCATCGAGAACGCCAAGCTTGACTTCTCGCTTGAAGTACAATGCCGCACCAATAGACTGGGCAAGCTCCGCTCGAATGTGCCTGTCATCCTCACCATCCAGTATCACGACAGGTGGAGTGCGGACTCGCTCTGCCAGAAGACGATAGGCCTTGACCGCACCCTGCCGCGGAGAGGAGACAATCGCCAAATCTACTGACTGGTCGCGGATAACTCCAACCACATCCTCCATCCCATATTCATGTCCCGGGTTCTGAGCTAGGTAACTCACACGCTCGCCGGGGTCGTGATACGCGGCTTTTGGAGGAAAGTCAAAAACATTTTGCCAGCCCAGGACGGCACAGAGGCCATCGTAAATCTGGTCGGCTAGATAGTCGAGCTGCGGATCTGTGCAATACAACACTTTCATGCGAGTTGTGTATAGAGGAGCTCTCGACGCTTACGGTTTCCTCACCCTAAGCGTAACTTGCATGTTCTCCACGACGTTCCAAAGATGACGCCGACAGCGTTTGCGCACAAACTCAGGCAAATACCGGAAAGGTTTCCGCATCTCATAGCATATCGTCTCAATGCGAAAATCCGTTCGAATACCATAATCAGTCGGATGTTCGAAATATTGAAACGTATCTTCGGCAATATAGCGAACGTGCGTTGGATCGCGAAACGCCCCACGAGAAGTATAGTATGGAACTACAATTTTCACGACGGCCCCTGCCTTGCAGGCACGATAGAGTTCCTCCATAAATGGAATGAGATTTTGAATATGCTCCATAACATGACTTAAGTGAATGACGTCGGCACAATCGTTTTTCAGTGGCAACGGTTGCTCAATGTCGCACAGCACGTTCACCCCTGGTTCCTTCCGACAATCGAATCCTAATGTGCCTTGCTGCTTATTTTTCCCACAACCAAGGTCGATGGCAACCACTCTCTCCCTCTCTCTCATGACGATCCAAAAATGAATCGCACTCGGAATCGACGATCCCCGCTATACGCTCTTACTCCACCCTACTGGCTTTCACGCTTTTTCATTCCTACCTCATACGGTCTAGAATCCGGCCCGCCGCTTCGAATACTTCGTCGACCGTGATCTGGCGCATGCAACTATCGTCTCCGCGCAAACAGCTGGGATGGTAGCAGGCCCGGCAGTCCAGACCTTTGTAGATCACCTGCGTCAATCCGCCACGCGGGCCCCATCGCTCCGGATAGGTGGGACCAAACAACGCCACCACCGGCGTACCTACCGTCGCGGCAATATGCATCGCACCGCCGTCGTTTCCCACGAACAGCGCACACCGTTTCACCAGTGAGGCATACTGCAGCAAGGAAAACTTCCCCGCTACCACGATTGGAGCGCAATGCGATTTTCGGGCGACCTGTTCGGCGACCTCACGCTCCCGCTGATCACCACCCAGCAAAATCCGACAACGAAACTGCTGAACCAGGCGATCACTTAATTGTGCAAACCGTTCAGGCGGCCAGACTTTCAACGAATACCGTGCCCCCGGCTGCACCAGCACCAACGGCGGGCAATGGTCGCCGGTCAGTCCCTGCTCCCTCAACCATTGGTCCACCATCTGCTCTTCCGCCTCGGCCACAAAGACCGACGGCATCCCTCGTGTGGGGTCGAGCCCCAACGCTCTGAGAGCGCACAAGTCATACTCCACGCGATGCTGATCGACGGGGCGCGGTTTCGCCACCTTGCTATACAACAAACCACGCCAACGATGCTCCGCGTTAAAACCGATCCGGATCGGTGCGCCGGTCGCGAGGCTCATGACGGCAGAACGGTCCCCATCGGTCAGGTCGATCACACAATCGAATCCCCGTTCCCGAAGACGATAGACGAACTTACATTGATCAGCCCATGCGCCCTTTTCAAGACACAGCACTTCGTCCACATCCGGATGATGCGCCAGCACCCCTTCCGTCCCTCGATTCACCAACATCGTCAGCTGCGCGGCGGGAAAGGCCTCTCGCAACGCGTGTAACACCGGCGTCGATAACAGCACATCCCCGATATGCCGCAACTTGATGATCAGGATATTCTTCGGACGCAGCATGCGGAGGGGCGTCATGCGCAGAGCTCGCGATAGAGGGCAGTGGTCGCCAGGGCCGCACGCTGCCAGGTAAAATGCCGCGCCCGTTCGTAGCCACGCTGCCGCAGGTTCGCTCTGAGGTTCGCATCGGACAGCACGGTTACCATGGCATGGGCTAATTCTTCGACATTGTCGGGATCGACCAGCAATGCTGCATCCCCAGCCACCTCCGGTAACGATGAGGTCGAAGACGTCACGGTCGGCGCACCGCAGGCCATCGCCTCCAGAACCGGCATACCGAATCCCTCATAGCGGGACGGGAAGACGAAGAGATCGGTGCAGGAGTAGAGCCGGCGCAGGTCTTCACGGTCGAGACGCCCCGTACAACGAACCTCCTGCTCCAATCCGAGGGACTGAGCCGTCGCTGCATAACTTCCCTGCGGATGCACCGCGTCTCCTACCAGCACGATCACCCGGCCCCCCAATTGCGCACGGCACTTGGCTACAGCTTGCAAAAAGCCCACGTGATTTTTTCTCGGATCAGCCCCGCCGACGAAGAGAATGAAGCCGGCCGGCGGAAGGGACCAACGTGCCCGCACCTCCGCTCTGATCTGCTCATTGCACAGGGGGGTAAAATCTTCCGACACGCCGTTATGAATCACCCTGACATGATCTCGCGGAAGGCCGTACAGCGATTCGATCTCCTTGGCCGAAAATTCGGAGACGGTCACGACCTTCCGCGCCCGGTTCGCCGTCGCGATAGCGCGCCGGGAGGACCCCGCCTGCCCCAACAGTTTGCGTGAATATTCCGGATGCCGGACGAGCCACAGGTCATGGATGGTGACGATTCCCCCGTACCGGCCGGTCGTGTGCATCTTAAAGTTGGGACCGTGATACAGGTCCAGCCGATCCCATCGGCCTCGCCAGAACATCAACCACCGTTGCGTCTCGATCCACTGCATGCGTGAGCATGATGGCCATCCGCTCAGCTGACCGTTTTGCAGCGATCCGGGCCGGAGATACCCGACGTAGTCCGTCGTCTCATTCAGTTGCAACAATGCCTTCAGCAGATGATGGGTATGCCAGCCAACGCCACCTTTATCGCCCACCAATGAAGCCGCGTCGATCCCGATACGCATCAGACGATCGAGACCTCAGTCACAGTTCGGCGATGGAACATCGAGAAAATCATGCGCCACGCCTGACGTTCAACCGCTCCCAGGCCTTGGCATATTTCACAAAGGTATGGAGGCCGGCGAACATCGCCACCACCAGCCCGTGCACACCGTCGCGATAACCACCGCGCGTGAACAGCGTTTTCAAAATGGTGCCAATGTGGTGCGTGGCAATAGTCCAACCGCTGATCTGGCGGACACGCTTCAGCTTTTCATCGGCGCCCAGCGTGGTATACCGCATCATCTTGCGGATGTGATGGTTCACGGTGGGCATGCTGTAATGAAGGAAGGGCTCCCGGAGACGCTCCCGCCGGCCGGTCAGCGCGAGGTTTTCGTGCAGACGCACATCGTCGTAGCGGCCGGCCGTCTTACGGAACAGCCGCAGTTGATAGTCCGGGTACAAGCCGCCGCCTTGAATCCATTTCCCGTAAAAAAAGTTCCGGCGGGGGACTTCATACCCTCCGATGTCGGCAGATGGCCGACTGGTCACCAGGGCTTGGATTTCTCGCCGCAAGGCGTCTGGCACTCGCTCATCGGCGTCCACCACCAGGATCCAGTCCGCTCCGGCCTGGTCGATCCCGAAGTTCTTTTGCGGCCCGTACCCTGGCCAGGGTCGCACAAACACCTTCGAGGTGTACCCCTTTGCCAGCTCGACGGTTCGATCCCGGCTTTCCGCATCCACGACGATCAGCTCATCCGCCCACCGCAGGGATTCAAGGCACTCCGCGATATTCTGCTCCTCGTCCTTGGTAATCACCACTGCCGCAATCGTCATGCCGTCCCGCCCTGCTCCACGTTACTGTGCTACCCTTGTTTCGCCGGGGCAACCTGGTTCGGCTGCCGACCGTCTCGCGACTGAAGTTCCCAGAACCGAGCATATTTGATGAACGTGTAATAGGCGTAGAGACCGGACAAAATGAGGCCCGGCACCCCATCCAGGCATCCCTTGCGCCCGACATACATCTTGAGAAATGTAAAACAAGGGTGCGACACCAGCTGATGCCACGAAAACGAGCGCCCTTGCTCGACCATCCGCTTAGCCATGAGATCAGAATACCGCTCCTGCTTGGCCAGGTAATGATCGATATCGCGGAAGGGGTACTGCAGCGCGGCGGCCGTCATGTAGCCGAGTCGTCCATCCAGATCGAAGCTTTCATGGACGAGTTCATCCCGATAACGCAACTTGCTTTTCCGGAACAATTGCGGTTGCCGATAGTCGGGAAACCAGCCGCAATGTTTGATCCAACGCCCGAGAAAATAATTTTTGCGCGGCACGAAATACGCGTCGGCTGTTGGCCCTTCGGCTAACAGCCGACTGATCTCGTCGCGCAGTTCGGGAGTCGCCCGTTCGTCCGTGTCGAGACTGAACACCCAGTCATGCGTGGCATGCGTCAGGGCTTCGTTCCTGAGGCGACCGAACCCGTGGAAGTCATGCTGGTAGACCTTGTCCGTGAACTCGCGACTGATGCGTTCGGTCCCGTCGGTGCTGTGAGAATCCACCACGATGATTTCATCCGCCCACGTGATGGATTCCAGGCAGGCTCGCATGTTGGGTTCGTCGTTGTAGGCAATGACGACCGCCGATACCGGTAGACGTTCCACAGAGAATGATCCTTTTCAACGCGCTTCGACGATGGGCGCTTGCCGCAGACCGGTCACAATCGGCCCCCGAACTCTCGCCAAGACCACAGACGATTGGAATCCAGCGCGACATTTGCGACTTCGTAGAGCGCCATCAATTCCCGGTCACGAGACGCCGACAGCCACCTGCCGCCCGTCTGTTCATCGGGCATCGGCTCGAAGGTCAGCGTGGCTTCCTGAAACGTTTCGGTCGCGAACGAATACAACAGCAATCCCTCAGCGCTCGCAAGTCCGACCAGGTTGTCGTACACGCTTGTCAGATACGCCACCTGACCGGGCAGACAGTCTCGCACGAGAGTGCAGCTCACATCATGCCCCGCAAACGAACCCATCGCCGGCAATCCCGCGTTGAGCGCCAACAGGGTCGGAGCCAGATCCACCTGACTGGCGATAGTGCTCACGGTCCGGGGGTGATAGGTCGCCGGGGTCCGCAACGACTCGTCCATCCAGATGAACAAGGGCGAGGCAAAATGCCCGGCCTTGCGCTCGATATCGGAACTCCCCACCGGCTCATGCCGGCCATGATCCCCGAGAATAACGACGACCGTATTCCGCAGGAGCCCCTCACGGACGAGCCTGGTGAAGACCCGCTCCAATTCGAGATCCGTATATCGCAACGCCCCGACATACTTATCCTGCACCTGGTGCTGGAGCAACCGGACCTCAGGATGAGTCGCAGGCGCCGCGAACGGATGATGGGTCGAGAGCGTCAGCGTGGCGAGAAAAAACGGTTTCCCTTCTGACTGGCGCTGCTTGATCCGTTCATAACAGAGGTCGAACAGCGCCCCATCGACAATGCCGAGCCCCGCCCGTTCCGTATTGGGCGGGAAATCTCCCTCATCCAGCAATTGCTGCAAGCCATTACGGGCCGCGAACGTCTGCAACCGGTTCAGGTCCCGATGCTGTCCGATCACCATTTCGGTACTATACCCCTGACGTTGCAGGAGGGACGGCAGGCAGAGGTAGTCGTGCGCATAGCGCGTCTTCATCGCGGCGGCGCCTTGTCGCGGAAAGGTACTACAGAGCGTCGCGAACAGTCCTCGTGAGGTTTGCACGCCGTTCGAAAAAAAGTTCTCGAAATAGACACTGTCCTGTTTCAGCCGATCGAGAAAGGGGGTGCCCTTCACCTCGCCATAGGTCTGCCCCAAATATCGGCGATCCAATCCCTCGAGAAACACCAAGAGGATGTTGGCCGGCTTGGACAGGCGAACGCCATCGCGGGAGAGAGACGTCGTCCGCACGAATGGATACCGGGCATCCACAAACGTCTCGGTGGGGCCCAGTAGTTGTTGGGCCGTACGCACGGCCACGGCATACGGCATGGCCTCGGTATTGGCCCGCCGTTCAATCGGATTTCGGGACACCACCGCAATCCGCAGGGCTTCGGCGGCAAACAGCACGGGGTTCTGCGCCAGCGTGTAATACACCATGCTGCCGATCGGCGCGATGCGAATGCCGTACGGACCGGAATGGTGAAACCCGGCGCCGCCGGCCACCAATGCCACGACCAATAACGCATTGGCCTGAAAACCTGAGCCCGGCCGCCAGCGGTCCAGCGCCGGCACCACCGCGCGGGAAAAACTCCACCACCACAACCCAATGCCCGCGGCTTGAATGGCGAGAAAAACCGTCAGTCGCCAGGCCCACTTCCCCGCCGCTCCCAGCTCCGCGCTGGTCTGCTGCATGGCCTGCACGTTCGTCCCCTCCGTCGTCGTCGCCGGCGCGAGGAGATCGCCGATATACTCCAGGAATACAAAATCCATATGTTGATGATTGAAACCGTAGTACCCCATGTCGACACACAAGAGCACGAACAGGAGCAATCCGGCGAGCAGACAACCGACATGGAAGGCGGGGCGAAAGGAGGCCAAAAAGTGTCGCGACGCGTGACGTAATCCGCCCAAGCCCTGTCGTAACAGCGCGTAGAGACCGGCCGCGATGCCGCCCAGCACGAGGGCGAAGGTGGCGGTGATGAAATCCCCTCGCACGCCGACGAGGAGCGTCTTGAGCAGCAACGCCGCCGTGGGCGTCTCTTGGTCGAGTGCATCGCGCAGCAGAAACACCCGCTCCGCCATTTGGATCACGACGAACAGAATCCACCAGAACAAGACACTCTTCCGGATAGACGCTCCCGACTCGGCCCACCGTCGCATCATGACGCGAGGACCTTCCGATAGACCCGCTCCAATTCATCCACCATCCGATCGATCGAATAGGACTGCGCCACGGTGTGCCGCCCGCGCGTTCCCATGGCCGTACGAAGCTCGGAATCTTTCAAGAGCCGAACGATGCGATCGGCTAGCGCCTCGGGATCCCGAGGCGGGACGAGAAAACCCGACTCACCGTCGGCAATCACGTCGGGAATGGACCCGGTGGTCGTCGACACGACCGGCAGACCGATCGCCAGGGCCTGCATGAGCACCTGGGGAATCGTATCGCCCTCCACCGTGGGAATCACAAACAGGTTCAATGAACGGAAGACATCCAAAAGATCGTCACGGAATCCCAGCATGCGGACATCGGTCGTCAACCCGAGGCGCTCGATCTGGGCACGAATGTTTTGCTCCTCCGGCCCTTCTCCCACGATGAGAAATGCCGCCGCCGGATATTGCTTCAAGACCTTGGCTGCCGCCTCGACCAGGTAGCGATGGCCCTTATAGTCCCGGAGATAGGAAATCATCCCGACCAGCAAATGCCCGGGCGGAATGCCGAGCTCCGCTCGGATATCGTGCTTGGGCTGAGCCGGTGAAAACTGTTCCACATCCAGGCCAATCGGAAACGCCGCCACACGATCCGGCGACAGACCGTCTCGATGAATCAAATCCTGCCGGTTTCGCTCGCTGCCGGTGACGATGACCATATCGAACAGGCGGCGATACAACAGGTGCGTGGTGGCATTGTTGTTCAGCGGCGCCGAGATATGACGCGTGCGAATGACTTTCGGACGCGGAGTGAGGAGACGCGTGGAAAGGGCGGCGATCCAACTGTCTCGGGAACTGTTGACGTGAACGATGTCGGGGCGCTCTCGTGTGAGCAACTGCCGGAACGCAAGGATGGACAGCGGCAGGCGCCATTGCCGCATGACGAATGGCTCAACCGGAAGCCCACGCTCCCGGGCCATCGTCATGATGGGACTGCGCGGCTCCAGGACCAATCGAATGCGATGGCCACGCTTCAACAAGCGCTCCGCGTGCAGCAGAACGGCCAGTTCTTGTCCGCCGACCGCCATGCTGGATTCCGCAATGAGAATGTTCACGATGATCCTGATGTCCCGACTCGCCCAAGTTGCTGCTGGACGGCGCGCACGACTTGCTCCGATGTCACGCCGGTCAAACACTCGAGCGTGACGGCGCGCGAACATTCGCGACGAAAACAGGGGCGGCACTCGACCGGATTGGACAAGACAACATGCCCCCGGCCATAGGGGCCCGTCCTCACCGGATCGGTCGGCCCGAACAGGGCCACCACCGGAGTGCCGACAGCCGCCGCAATATGCATGGGCCCTGAATCGTTCGTCACGAGCACGGCTGCTCGGCGCAATAAACTGGGCAGCAAGCCTACAGGTGTCTGTCCTGTCAGATCAACCGCTTTCGTGCGCATGCGCGCCATCACCGCACGCGTCTCGGGCCGCTCGGCCGGGCCACCCATAAAGACGATCGGTATGCCCGCCTCGGCCAGTTGATCTGCCGCCTCGGCAAAGTGCTGCGGAGGCCAACGTTTCGTCTCCCAGCGGGCGGATACGTTCATCGCAACCCATGGTAATACACCGGCGAGACCCGCTGCGGTGAGCAGCGTTTCCACGGCCTGCCGGTCTTCAGCCCGGTCAATGAATTCAAATCGCGGCTCTTTCGGTCGCGCGGCGCCCAGTGCCTCTGTCACCAGCAGATACCGGTCCACGGCATGCATCGATCCGGTCGGGACGGCGACGCGTTGGGTATAGAAGAACGGACTGCCTTCGCGCGCATTCGCAAAGCCCACGCGCCGACTGCAGCCGGTGAGCCAGGCCATCGCGCCGCTTCTGAACAATCCTTGGAGATCGACGACCAGATCGAACCCGGCTGCGCGGAGATCCGGCACGCGCCCCAACCAGCCCATGAGCCCCTGCTCCACCGCGCAGACGTGATCAACCCCCTTGATGACTTCCACCAGGGAGACCCATTGCCGCTTGACCAGCCACGTCACCTCAGCGTCCGGAAACCGTTCGCGCAATGCGAACAGCGTCGGCATCGCGTGCACGATATCGCCAAGAGAACTCGGTTTGATGAGCAGGATGCGGCGGACTGGCTCGGTCATTCGGCCACCAGGATGATGCTGGCTCAGCGGGTTAGGTCGGCAACCGGTTTACGCGTCGCATGCGCAATGGTCCATTCAACCGCCTGCGACAGATCAGCGGCCACATGGTCCGGGGACAGATCGCGCGCCGTCAGATCGGCTAACGCCTCCGCCCCTGACGGGCCGGTCATGACCAGCACCGCACGCGCACCGACCTGCTTGGCCAGTTCGATATCCCGCGCACTGTCCCCGACGACATAGGCGCGGCTAAGGTCTACCTGCAACTCCGCCAAGGCCCGATCGACCATCCCCCGGGACGGCTTCCGGCAATTGCATCGATCGTCGGGGTGATGCGGGCAGAAGTACAAGCCGTCGAGCGTGACTCCGTCTTCGGCCAGCAGGAGTCGCAACTTGTTATGAATCGCTTCGAGATCCTTTGAGCTGAAATACCCTCGTCCCACGCCGGACTGATTCGTCACCACGACCAGCTTCGCGCCACCACTTTTGAGTCTGGCCAGCGCCGCGCCCACACCGGGAAGCAGCGTGAACTCCTCCGGCGTCTTCACGTACCCGCTGTCGATATTCAACGTCCCATCCCGATCCAAAAACACGGTCACTCCCGCCAGCGCCGTGGGTGATAAGGCAGGTTCCACGGCTGCTGATGCACTGATAGAGGGAGGGGTGGCGAGCGGTAGATGTCGTACTGCCGCATCGTGGACCTGCTCCACCGTCACACCGGTCATGCAGCGATGATCGATGGGACATTCCCGCAAGAGGCACGGGGCGCACGATACCGGCTGCCGGACCAGCTGCGCATCGACGCCGAACGGCGACGTCGTCTGCCAATCAGTCGGGCCGAACACCGCCACCAGGGGAACGTTGAAGGCGGCAGCCACATGCATGGGCCCTGTATCGTTCGTCAGAAACAGCTGGCACCGCTTCACCAACGCCATCAACTCGCGCACCGTGGTTTGGCCTGAACAGACGACGGTGCGAGTCTGAATCTGGTCGGCAATAGCCTTTCCCAACGGCTCTTCGCCCTTGGCCCCGATAATGGCGACCCCGACGCGCGCCCCCGATTGAGCCTGCGCATCCTTCACCACACGATTGACGACCTCGGCATACCGGTCCGGCAACCATCGCTTGGCCTGGCCGTACGTCGAACCGGGGTTTACGCCGATGACCACATCCGACGGACCGATTCCGGCATCCGCCAGGCGGCGGCCGATCAACGCGGATTCTTCGGGCGTGACGAACAGACGCGGCGCCGGAGGCCGCCCCTGCCCCCCCAAAGATTTGAGCAGGTCCCAATAGTATTCGACCTGGTGTCTCTGCGCGCTGCGCGGCGGCACGGCAACCGGATCGGTGAGAAGCAGACTCCGGCCATCCGTGGCATACCCGAATCGGCGGGGGATGCCGGCCAGGAAGCTGATCAGCGCCGCCTCAAACGCGTTTTGAAACAGGATGGCGAGATTGAAGCGGTGACGACGCAAGACACCGGCCAGGGTCCACTTGCCGGTCAACCCCGCATGACGTCCCCGGTCGTCATACACCAGGGTGCGATTCACCGCCGGATGCTGCGCCAACAGATCCGCGATGGCCGGCTTCACCAGCAGCGTGATCTCGGCCTGCGGAAACAACGTGCGCACCTGACTGAGGGCGGGCTCGCACATGACGGCATCGCCCAGCCAGTTGGGACCGCGCACGACGATGCGACGGATCTCTTCCTTACGCATGACTCGCCGGCCCGTCTTCCGGATCGAGGCGCAGGAGCCGCTCCAGTTGATCTTGCCTGGACACAATCTGCGTGCCAAGCCGGATGGCCCAACAGGCATCATCCGCCTTCAAAAACGGCATGACCTTGTCCGCATCTTTCTCCGTCGTCACCAGCAGATCGACGCCGCCGGCTTTTGCTTTGGCACGGATCGTTTCCATCATGATATGGGTATAGTGCACATGGTCGGGAAATGCCAGGGTCTCAACCACCGTGATGCCCAATTCTTCCACCAAGGCGTGAAACGACCCCGCATTGCCGATCCCGCTGAAAATCACGGCGGAACGGCCGTGAAAGGCCTCCCGCGCTCGTCGTTCATCCCGTCCCACGCGCCGGAATTCCTCGGCGGTGAATCCCACGCAGATCGGGGGCGGAAGGGTCGGGCATGCCTGCACCAGCTGCCGCCAAACCTGTTCACCGGACTCTTTGCGATCAACCCTGGTGATGAGCACCGCCGACGCCCGGGCCCCTGCCGAAAGCGGTTCCCGCAAGCGACCAACCGGCAACGCCGCTCTGAGCCCGGCGGTATCGGTGGCATCCACGAGCAACAGATTCACGTCGCGGTGAAGTTGCACATGCTGAAATCCGTCATCCAGCACAAAACAATCCACCGGCTGACGGCTCAACACCCACTGACCGAGCGCATACCGGTCCGCGCCGACCGCCACAATGGCGTGGGGGCAGCGGCGCGCCATGAGATAGGGTTCATCGCCGGCCTCTTCCGGTCCCGCCAAGACCTGCCGCCCGTCCGACACGAGTAATTGCGGAGCCTTGCTGCGACGCCGGTACCCGCGACTCAAGATCGCGACGCGTTTGCCTTGGGCCGTCAATCGATCGACGACATGCATGACGACCGGCGTCTTCCCTGTGCCGCCCACGGTGAGATTTCCGATGCTGATCACGGGACGGGGCAAGCGATGCGTCTCAAACCAGCCGCGTGTGTAGCCCCACAGGCGAAGTCTGGCCGCCAGCTCATACGGATATCCGGCCCATCGCAACCAGGATTGCAGCATCGCCGTCATGAGGAGCGTGGACGCGACAACGCGCCAGGCGGATTGCCTGCGGATTCAGCCGGCGTGACCGGCGGCGGAAGAAACGAGGCAATGATCTCCGCGCTGCGCTGAAGCGCGCCCTGATTGTCCGCGACCACTTGCTGCGCGGCTTGCCCCATCCGTTTCAGATCGTCTGAACTTCCGAGGAGTTCCCGCAGGCTCTGCGCAAGACCCTGTTCCCCCTCCACCACGCGCCCGCCCCGGGCATTCAACAAGAGCGCCGCCACTTCGGCGCAATGATCGGTGTGCGGTCCGAAGAGCACCGGTTTTCCCCACACGGCCGGTTCCAACAGATTGTGTCCGCCAACGGGAACCAATGTGCCACCGACAAATGCCACGTCAGCCTCTCGATACAGCAACGCCAATTCACCGCGGGTATCCAAGACCACCACGCGCGGACCGGATGTGGCCATCGCTTCCGTACTGCCGGTGCTGCGTCGAGACACGGGCAACCCTTTGGCTCGCACCATCTGCTCGACCTGCGCCGCCCGTTCGATATGCCGCGGAGCCAGCACGAGACGGAGATCGGGGAACTCTTCACACACAGCCTGATAGGCGCCGACGATGATTTCTTCCTCACCGGGATGAGTACTGCCTGCTACCACAAGCCGCTCGCGCTCGCGCAGTCCAATGACCTGCTTAGAGACAGGCGTGCCGCCGGCAGCGACCTGCGGGACCGGCTGGTCGAACTTGATATTGCCGGTGCAACGAACCCGCGACGGGTCAGCGCCCAAGTCAATCATACGCTGCGCATCCCGCTCCGATTGCATGAGGCAACTGCTGATCAGATTCAGCATCGTGCGATAAAAATCCCGGACCACGGGCAGACGCTGTCGCTCGAACGACCTGGTGGAAAGCCGCCCGTTGACCAGGACCGATGGAATGTTCCGCCTCCTGAGGCTCCGGAGCAGATTGGGCCAGAGCTCGGTTTCGACGAACACGTAGAGACTGGGCCTGAGCTGGTCGATGGCTTGATTGACGACCCAGGGAAAATCCAACGGAGCGTATCGATGTTCTGCCACACCTTCCAAGCGCTGCTCCACCGCCTCCCGTCCCGTTTCGGTCACGGTCGAGACCACCATTCTCGCCTCGGGATACCGCCGGCGAAGCTCCCGTACCAGCGGCGCCACGGCCACCACCTCACCCAAGGACACCGCGTGAACCCAGATACAGGTTGTCGCCAAGCCGGACTCACGCGGCGACTCCGACAGCAGACCCAGCCGCTGGGGCAATCCGCGCCGGCACCGCTGCTTCGCGAGCAACACACCGAGAATAACCGGGGAGACGAGGAGGAGCAGACTGTTATAGAGCAGATACCACATTACGGACGCGCCCGCTGGGCCGCCGCATCGGCCTCGATCGTCATGCGGTTCAGGGTCGCTTCCAACTCCCCGCGCAGGCGCTCCAACTGATCAGCGGATGCATCCGGCGGGACTGGAATCGGCGCCCCGATGAGGAAGATCCCCTGCGAGAACGGATAGGGCATGATGAACCGGTCCCAGCTCGCGAAGAGTTTTTTTTTGAGCAACCGAAGGCCATGGGGATGATCGGCAAGCCCGTGGCCCTGGCCAACTGCACCACGCCCACCTTGGCGACTTGGCGCGGGCCTTTTGGTCCGTCTGGCGTCAGCACCAGGTTGCCGCCAGACCGTCCGAGGCGAACCAGCCGGCGAAAGGCTTCCGCGCCGCCTCTGGTGCTGGACCCCCGCACGGCGTCCAACCCGAACCGCGCGACGATCCGGCAGATCAACTCGCCATCCCGGTGCTGGCTGATCAGGATATGGGCTTTGAGACCGGGGATGGCCAACGGCATCATCAGTTGCTGCGCGTGCCAAAAGGCAAGGATCGTCCGCTGTCCCTGTCCGAATATCCGGGACACGTGCTCCAGGCCGTCGGTTCTCCAGCTCATGGTGCGTTGCAGTAGCCGAATCACCGAATACCCGACGGGCGGCACCACCGCGACTTTGAGCGCATTCGTCACGCGCTTCGACCAGGCCTGTTTCGTGTGGGGCACTGCCGGAGGTCTGTTTGTCAGGAGGTCGTTCACGGCTTCACCTTCCATCGTTCGGTTACTGCGGAAGCGCATCGGCAAACTGCATGGCATGCAGACGCTTATAGAGGCCGCCCTTGCGCAACAACTCGTCATGCGTGCCGACTTCCGCGACCGTGCCTCGGTCGAGCACCACAATACGATCGGCATTTTGAATGGTCGACAACCGGTGCGCGACCACCAGGGTGGTCCGGTTCCGCATCAGGTTGGAGAGGGCCATCTGCACGATGCGCTCCGACTGGGTGTCCAACGCGGACGTCGCCTCATCCAGTACCAAAATCGGTGGATCGCGCAGAATCGCCCGTGCGATCGCCAGACGCTGGCGCTCGCCGCCCGATAATTTCAGCCCGCGCTCCCCGATCAATGTGTCATAGCCATCCGGCATACGCGCGATAAAGTCATGCGCATAGGCCAATTGCGCCGCCCGCATCACGTCGTCGAGCGTCGCTCCCTGTCGCCCATAGCCAATGTTATTACGGACCGTGTCGTCGAACAGCACCACTTCCTGCGACACGATCCCGATCTGCCCGCGCACCGACTGCAGGGTGCAGGTCCGGATATCCACACCGTCGATCAAAATCTGACCGTCGCTCGGGTCATAAAATCTCGGCAAGAGACTCACCAAGGTGGTCTTCCCGCTTCCACTGCTACCCACGAGCGCAATGACCTCGCCCGCACGTATCGTCAGGTCGATGGCCTTCAGCGCCGCAACTCCCTGGCCTTCATACTGGAAGGCGACCTGCCGGAACTCGAGCGAGCGGGAAATCTGCGGCAACTCTGTCTGCCCGCCACTCGCTACCTGCTCGGTCGGCAGATCCAGCACGTCGAAGACGCGCTCCGCAGCCGCGAGTGCCTGCTGAACGGTATTGTTGGCACCAGACAAGCGTCGAATGGGCGTGTAGGCCATGAACATCGCGGCCAGGAAGGAAAAGAAAGCGCCGGGCGTCATTTCGTCGTGAATCACCAGGTAGCCGCCGTACCAGATGATCCCCGCCACCCCGAGCACGCCGATGACCTCCATATGGGAGGACCCCAGGGAAGAGACCTGGATGGCTTTCATCGTGGTATGGATGAAGGCGTCGTTGCTCTGACGGAACCGCTTGGCCTCGTCCTCCTCCCGGCCGAAGGATTTCACCATCCGGATACCGGCCAGCGCCTCTTGGAGCGTGGAGGCCATGTCGCCCATACGCTCCTGGCCGCGTGTGGCGAGCCCGCGCAACTTTTTTCCCATCCGCGCCATCGTGACGACGGACAGCGGCACCACGATCATCGACACCATGGCCAACTTCCAATTCTGATAGATGATCACCCCGATCATCGCCAGAAAAGTCAGCCCCTGCTGAAATAAGTCTTTCAGGACGCCGGTCACGGCGTTCGCCATTTGGTTCACATCGTTAATGACGCGCGAGACGAGCCTCCCTGACGTATTCGTATCGTGAAAGTGGACGGGCAAGCGAACCAGTTTCGAGAAGAGTTGTTCTCTGATGTCCCCGATCACCTGATTGCCGACATAGTTCATCAGATAGGTTTGACCGTAGTTGAACACCCCCTTGAGTACCGCCACGGCCAGAATCGCCACCGGCAGGACGAGGAGCAGGCTTTCATCCTTGCTGATGAAGAGGCCGTCGAGCACGGGACGTACCAGCCACGCATAGGCGGCGGACAGGCCGGCCACGAGGAGCGCGCACACGAATGCGGCGCCCAAGCGGAATCGATAGGGGTTCAAATAGGCGAGGAGGCGAAGATAGTGTTTCATGATCGGCACTCAGTCAGCACGGCTTCGGCTGCCCGTCGGGAGGCACCCGGTGTGCCTAACGCCTGGCGCACCGACAGCAGGGCGGCCTTCATCTCCGCATAGGCGCGCGGATCCACCAACAGCCGCTCGGCCTCCTGGACCAATCGTTCCGGCGTAGCCTCGTCATGAATCAGCTCGGGCACAATGCCACGGCCCGCCACCAGATTCGCCAACCCGATCCACGGCACCCGGATCAACAGCCGCGCCAACCGGTACGTAATCCACGAGGGGGCCCGATAAAACAAAATCATCGGCGTTCCCACCACCGCCGCCTGCAAGGTGGAGGTTCCCGATTTGACGACCAGCAGATCCGCCGCGGCCATCACTTCGCTCGCCTGGTTGCGAAAGACTTTGATGGGAACCGGGCTATTCTTCAACAGATCCGCAAGAAACTGGTCCTGCACCGATGACGCTTGCGCCAGAATGAATTGCATGGTCGGATGGCGTTCGGCCAGCCGCTTCACCGTCTCTAGCAACAGCGGAACATGCTCAAGCAATTCGGCCTTGCGGCTGCCCGGAAACAACCCGATCACCGGCCCCGCATCCGACAACCCGAATTGGCGGCGCAACGCCTCCCGATCATAGGATAGGGCGACTTCGTCGAGGATCGGATTCCCGACAAAGGTGCAGCGCACACCCGCGTTCTTGTAGAGGGATTCCTCGAACGGCAGAATCGCCAGGACATGGTCGACCCGCTGCTGAATCCAACGCATCCGACCACGCCGCCAGGCCCAGACTTGCGGCGCAATGTAGTAGACGACCTTCAGTCGGCAGGCCCGGGCGACGCGAGCAAAATGGAAGTTGAGTCCGGGATTGTCGATCAAGACCACAAGATCCCAGCGCTCTCCTTTGATCAACTTGCGGATACGGGAGATCCTCTGCAGCATGGTCTTCACCGCTGACAGACCGATGAGTCCCATCACATCCAGTTGAGGAATATCCTTCACCAGTTCCGCGCCGGCCGCCCGCATCGAGGCACCCCCGATTCCCACGAGCTGGAGCGACGGAGCGAGATCCTTCAACGCCTTGACCAAATGGGCTCCGTGGAGATCGCCGGAGGCCTCTCCGGTCACGATTAAGATACGTGGCATGTCGCTCTGCTCAGGCGGACCAACATCGACATGGCCCTCCTAGAGACTGTCATGGCCGAATGCCGCGGCAGATACGTCGCCGGCGGAATGGCGCTGCGTGAATTGACCAATGGCGTCCAACACCCGGGCAGCCAGGTTGAGCGCGGCCTCGCCGTCCTCGCCCGACACGACGGGACGCGATCCGGTCGCCACGGCATGAATGAAGGATTCCAGTTCCAACCGCAACGGTTCTTCATCCCCGGCTTGGAATGTTTCCACATCGATTGTCGGCCTCGGCCCAGTGCCCTGCAAGCGCCGCGAGACCATCGCCTGACGGGACTGAAAATCGATCGAGACATAGCGGTCCCGCTGAAAGAATCGCAACCGGCGCATCTTATTGGTGGACACGCGGCTCGCCGTCAGATTCGCCACGCATCCGCTCGCAAAGGCGATGCGGGCATTGGCGATATCGATATTGGACGAGAGCACGGGCACCCCGGCGGCGCGGACCTCTTCCACCGGGCCGGGATGAAACGACAGCACGAGATCCAAATCGTGAATCATCAAATCGAGCACCACATCGACGTCGGTGCCCCGTTCGCCGAAGGCGCTCAGCCGATGGCCTTCGATGAAGGCCGGACGTTCGATCGAGCCACGCATGCGCTGCATGATCGGGTTGAATCGCTCACTATGCCCCACCTGCAGCAGGCACCCGTGCCGGGCAGCCAGTTCGACCAGTTCGTGCGCCTCGGTGGAGGTCACGGCAATCGGCTTTTCCACCAGGACATGTTTGCCGGCTTCCAGACAGGCCTTCGCCGCGGCGAAATGGGCGGAAGTTGGAGCTGCGACGCTGACGAGATCCACCTGTTTCAGCACCTCAGCGAGGTTCGTCCAGGCCTGCACACCGTGACGCTCGGCAATCAGCTTGGCGCGGTCTGGTGACGCATCATACACGCCGGCCAGCCTGACACCGGGTAGCGTGGCATAATGCCTCGCATGGTGCTGCCCGAGATGACCGACGCCGATCACCCCGGCACGAAGCGGCGTCATCGCGTGCACTCCCGTCTCACGAACCCGGCCTCTGTACCCATGGCGGTTGGCCTCATGTCATCCCGACAATGGCGATGCCGGCGCGGTTCGCCTTGGCAATCGTGTCGTCGCGATCTAAAAGAATGCCGCGTCCGGCTTCCAAGGCCAGCACCGACGCCTTGACGGTTTCCATGACTTCGATCGTACGCGGGCCGACGGCGGGAAGATCGAACCGGAGGTCCTGCTGGGGCTTGCAGCGCTTCACGACCACCGCGCCTCCGTGCGCCAATTCTCCGCCTCGGCGAATGGCTCCGTCCGTGCCCTCCACGGCTTCGACTGCGACGATCACGCGATCTTTCACCACCACGCACTGGCCGATATCCAACGCGCCAATCTGCTTGCCCACATCCCAGCCGTAGCGAATGTCTTCCCATTCCTTCTTACTCGGCTCGCGCCTGGTCAGCGTGCCCGCCTCCACAAGAATCCCTTGCAGCCCGAAGGTCGATTCGCAGATTCGAATGCCTTCCTGCTCGATTTCCTCCGCGACCCGCCGAAGAATGTCGTCATCCTTGAGATGAACCAGCTTGGCAGCCAGCGCCAAGGCGCGGAAGTCCGGGCGGACCGTACTAAAGACGTGCGTTTTCTTGATGCCGCCCAACATGACGGCCTGCTGCACGCCATCCCCTTTGAGCGCATCGATCAACTTGCCGAATTGCCCGATCTTGATCCAGTGGATGTTGTCGACGTGCCGGGCCAATTCCGGATCGGTTTCGCCTTCATGCGCCACCGCAAAGACGGAGTACCCGAGGCGTTTCGCATTGTCGGCGAAAATGATCGGAAACCGGCCGTTGCCCGCGATCAGTCCGATCCGCTGGCCCTCTGGCGCCTGACCGTCATACCCTGCATGCCCGCCCACCTCGGTTATTCCTCTTCGCCTTCCTGGTCTTTGCCCACTGAGCGGCAAATGCCCCGTTTCGTGCCTTGCATAAAATCGGCGACCTGCATGACATCTTGGCTCGCACCGAACGTCTCTCGCGCCAGCTTGACGGCTTCCGCGACCCGATGACCGGATCGAAAGAGCACCTCATAGGCCTTCTTCAGGGCCGCGATACGTTCGGCTGAAAATCCGTGCCGGCGCAGCCCGATCGAGTTCAATCCGTACATCCGGGCACGATAGCCTCCGGCCGCCCGCATGAACGGCGGAAGGTCCTGGCCGAGCGCGCAACAGCCCCCGACCATGGCATAGGCGCCGATGCGCACGAACTGGTGAATGCCGGAGAGCCCGCCGATAATGGCATGGTCGCCGATAGAAATATGCCCCGCCAGACTGGCCGCGTTGGCCAGAATGAGATGATTGCCCAGATGGCAATCGTGCGCGACATGGACATAGGCCATCAGAAAATTGGAATGGCCCACGGTGGTCACCCCGCCGCCCTGCACGGTGGCCCGATTGACGGTCACATACTCGCGCAAAATGTTATCGTGGCCGATCATGACCTTCGTCGGTTCGCCTTTGTATTGCATATGTTGCGGCGGCCCGCCCACCGACACGAACGGATGCAGTTCGCATCGCTCCCCGATATCGGTCCATCCGTCGATCGACACATGAGACAGGACGCGCGTCCCGGCACCGATGGTGACGTGTTCACCGACGACGGAATACGCCCCGACCTCCACGTCATCTGCGAGCACCGCTTTCGGATGGATCACCGCGGTCGGATGAATCTTCACGCACACCTCCTCGCCCTCTGGCAGACCGCCGCACCACCGGTCAGCGCGGTCATCATCCCGCTGAACGGCGCATGCATACAGCCTGCGGTTCCCCTGGACTCCCCGGCCGTCCGGCCGGGAAAAATCTGGTGTCTCTACCCCGCGGCCTTCTCGCCTGCCGCCTTTTCGTCCATCACCATGGCCGTGACTTCCGCTTCGCAGACCAATTCGGTGTCGACAAAGGCTTTGCCCTGCATCTTCCAGAAGGGCGCGCGCTTCTTGAGCACATCCACTTCCAAGCGCAGAATATCGCCGGGGACGACAGGCTTTCGGAACTTCGCCCCGTCGATGCCGGTCAAGTACACGACCGGACGCCCGACCGCGCCGAGGGATTTGAATGCGAGCACGCCGCCGACCTGGGCCAATGCTTCGAGAATCAGCACGCCCGGCATGACCGGACGTCCCGGAAAGTGCCCTTGAAAAAACGGCTCGTTGAACGTCACATTTTTGATGCCCACAATCCGGCGATCAGGGTCGAGCTCGCGAATGCGATCGACCAGCAAAAACGGATACCGGTGGGGAAGGATCGATTGAATCTCAACGCTGTCCATCACTGACATCAGCCCCGCCTCCTGTGTTGCGTAGACGATTACGGCACACGGCTACTTGTTCTGTCGGTCGAACTCCTTGATGATCTGTTCCGTCAAATCGACCGATGGGTGACTGTAGATCACAATCTTCACGGTCGTCTCGCTGCCCTTATCCAGGACGGCCGTGAAGCCTTCCTTCTGCGCGACCGCCGCCGCCGCGGCCTGAATCTTTTGGGCATACTCCGCCACCATGCCGCGCTGTTTCTCCTGCACCTCGCGATTGAAGTCCTGAATCCGGCGCTGATAGGCTTCGAGCTTCGTTCGGAAATGGTCTTGCTTCTCTTTGCGCGCCTCCTCCGACATGGAGGCGTCCTGCATGCCCTTTTCCAGCTCTTTCAATTCCTGGTCATCGGAATCGATGATCTTCTGGCGCGTCGTCGAATAGCTCTTGAGTTCCTCCAACGCGCGTTTCCCGGCCACGCTCCGCTCAATGACCTGTTGTTGATCCATCATGGCCACCTTGAGGTAATCCGCAGCCAAGACCGGCTGCGCCCCCCAGGCCACCAGGACGTGTAGAACACCGGTCGCCATCCAATTACGTACGTTCATGGATTCCCTCTCATGGATACGTTTTGTTGAATTCCTCAATCAACTGCGACGACACATCCACCGCCTCATCGAAATAGAGGGTGGGCCCTCCGCGCCCGCGGTCGAGGATGACTTGCAACTCCAGCCGCTTGGCCACCTTGGCCGACAGGGCTTCGATCTTATCCCGAAATCCGTCCAAGACTTCCTTCTGTTTGTCCTGCACTTCTCGATTCAGATCGGTGACTTTCTGCTGATATTCAGCCATCCGGCGCCGGAACTGTTCTTCCCGTTCACGTTTGGCGGTCGCGCTGAGCACGCTGCCCTGCTTGACGAAGTCTTCTTCCATGCGGCGCAGTTCTTTCTCTTCCAGCTCGATCAACGCCTGCCGGTTCTTGGCAAAGGAAGCCAGCATGTCCTTGGCTCGTTTCCCGGCATTGGTTTCGCCGAGAATACGCTGAGGATCCACCACACCGACGCGTGTGGACGTCGGCACCGTCGATGGATTCGACCGGCAGCCGCCGACCAGCAGTATCACGGTCAGCAGCGCCAGGCACCATGCATTCCACCCGGCTCCTCGCGCCATTCTCCAGTCCGCCAGTCCACGCATTCGTCCGATTCCTTTCCCACACCCGCGCCGCATCGCCGGCCTCAGAACAACGATCCGATCGTAAACTCGAAGACGCCCATTCGCTCGGTCGGCCGGGGATCGAGGTTGATTCCATAGGCCGCCCGCAAGGGACCGAACGGAGAAATCCACCGAGCCTCAAATCCCGCCGCGCTCCGCAATTTACTGAATTGCACCGGCTCGTTATCGTCGAATCCGTTTCCGTAATCGAAGAAGAACACGCCGTTCAACTTCGCCTCGGAGGAAATCGTAAAGATAAAATCGTTGTTAATAATGAGCTGCTTGGCGGAGCCGAGGAGCGAGCCCGATGGCGTCACGGGGCCTGCTCGGCCGAACACGAATCCGCGCATGGTATTGATGCCTCCGACGAAGAAGCGCTCGGTGAGGGGAATGGGCCGGCCCCCGATCCCCTCTGTCTGCCCGTACCGGACATGTACCGAGAACCGCGTGTCATAGACGAGCGGCGTGTATTTGATGACGTCGAAGTACACCTTATAGAAATGGTTCGTGCCTCCGAGCGCGGGCGTTCCGTAATCGGCCCCGATGCTCAAGCGCCATCCCGTGCGAGGATCCAGATAATAGTCCCGCGTGTCACGAAACAGCGAGGTGCGGAACCCGGTCGACGATTGCGTTCCGAGCTGGCGACAGATCAATGGAATCAGATCCGGGCACAATCCCGCCTGCGGATCGCTGTACTTGAGTTGCTCGCCGAAGAGGCTGATGCTCCCGTTCACATACTCCGACAGCCATCGGCTCCAGGTGGCACTGGCTCCCGACTTGGATTCGAAGTAGGAGATATAGTTGGTCATCGAGCGGTAAATATCCAGCTGAACGGCATTGTAAGAATCGTTCACGTAGGGATTCCGGAATGTCACAAGGCCCAAGGAACGCTGTTGGCCCAATTGCCCGCGGATACGGCCCAGCCAGCCGTTCCCGCCCAGGTTGCCTTCCGTGATATCCGCAATCGCCACCAGTTTATCGAGAGTGCTGAATCCGCCGCCGATGCTGAACTGGCCGGTGGGTTTCTCTTTGACCTTCACATTAAGGTCGACCTTATCCACATCGACCTGCTGAGGAAGAATTTCCACGGTTTCAAAAAAATTGAGGTTGTTCAAGCGCTGAAAGCTGCGCTTCAAGGCCAGCGTATCGATGACATCCTGTTCATCCAAGCGCAGTTCCCGGCGCACGACATTGTCCCGGGTTTTGTCGTTGCCGGTGACATGAATTTCGCGGATCCGCATCATCTCACCCTCTTTGACATTGAGGGTGATGGTCGCGGTGCGCGCGTTGTTGTCCGGCGTCACGTTGGGGACGACATCCGCGAAGACGTAGCCCTTCGCGCCATAGAGATCGGTGATGCGAGTGATTTCGCCGCGGATTTTGGCCCGTTGAAAGATTTCGCCCGGCCGGATCCCTATCCCTTCCCGCAATTCATGGTCCTCGAAGACCGTGTTGCCGCGGAAGCCGACCTCCTGCACGATGAACGGTTCACCTTCGACGACCGAGTAGCTGATTTCGAACCATTTCTTATCGTCGCTCAGTTCCAGGGTGGGCTGGCTGATCTGCACATTCAAATAGCCCTTATTCAAATACACTTCACGGATACGCTCGATATCGTTGCCGAGCTCCTCGCGCTTCAGCACACCGGCATCCGACAGCAACGACGGCAGCTTCAGCTGCGTCACCAGGCCGTACCAGGGTATCCACTCGCGCGTGGCCGTCACCTTAAAGACTTCTTCCTTCGTCACCGCGCGCATGCCCTCGAAACTGATCCGACGGACTTTCGCCTTGGTGCCTTCCTTGATGAAATAGGTCAGCCGCTTGCGGTCCTCATCGACGGCTTGAATCACCGGAATGACCTGGCAATTGTAGAAGCCGTCTTCCTGGTAGGCGAGGCGGATCTTCTCCGCGCTCTCTTTCGCCTGCTGCTGGTCGAGAAAGGTTTGGCTTTTGATCGTGATCTTTTCCTTGAGCTTGTCGTCGCTCAATTCCTCATTGCCGTCGAACACAATCTCGGTAATGAACGGTTTCTCACGGACGATGAAGCCGACGGCGACGCCGCCATCGGCCGACTCCGTTTCCACCTGTACATCTTCGAAATAGCCGGTACCGTAGAGAATCTTGACCTGTTCCCGGAGCGCGTCAGGAGTAAACCGATCATTGGCCTTGAGGGTGAGACGCCCCTGGATCGCCTGCAGTTCAATACGTTTCTGACCACGGATGGTGACGGAACTGACCAGCGGGGCACTGACCTGGGCTCGCACCCACTCTGCGTCGCCGATCGCGAACAGCGCCGCCAGGACGAGCACGAGAATCGGCACCCACCGCCTGCCTCCCGACTTGGTCACCGTAATCCTTCCGTACCGTCTGGGAGAGCAAGCACTGGTTCTTTCGACCCTCGAGATGAGAAATCGTCACATTCCATGCCGCGTTGCTTGCCACAAACCGATGGTCGGGCGAAGGGACGCGAACTGTCGCCATAAGAGTCACCGATGCGCCGCGTTCATTGCAGCACCACCGCACGTCTGCAGAAAAACTCTCGGATTATATTGACCACATTTTTCAATGTAAAGGAGTTTCCCCGCACAGCGGCGCGCCGGCAGCGATCGAAAAGAGCCGACAAATCTTGACTTCATGTACCCCATCACATACTATCGCCCGTATGACAAGAACAGACGTACGTAAAGCGATTATTCCCGCTGCCGGACTGGGCACACGCTTTCTTCCCGCCACCAAAGCCTCCCCGAAAGAGATGCTGCCGCTGGTCGACAAACCGCTGATTCAATACGTCGTCGAGGAAGCGGTCGCGTCGGGCATCGAAGACATCATCGTCATCACGGGGCGAGGCAAGCGCGCGATCGAAGATCACTTCGATCGCTCTCTCGAACTCGAAGAAAACCTCAAGGGCAGCGGCAAAGGGCAGGTCTTGAACCAGATGCGCCACATTTCCAATCTGGCGAACTTCTGCTACGTGCGCCAGCCGGAAGCCATGGGTCTGGGCCATGCCGTGTTGTGCGCGCAACATTTGATCGGCGACGAACCCTTCGCCGTCATTCTGGGTGACGAGATCATCGATGCGGCGGTTCCCGGTCTCGCACAATTGATCCATATCTACAAGCAGCGCAAAGGCGCCGTGCTCGGCGTGCAGGAAGTTCCGCAACAGGAAGTGAGCCGGTATGGCATCGTCTCGGCGCGCAAGGTGCGCAGCGGTCTGCACCGGGTGGACGACCTGGTCGAAAAACCCGCGCCCGCCGACGCACCGTCGAATCTCGCCGTCATCGGACGGTATGTGCTGCCGCCTGAAATTTTCCCGATCCTCCGCAAGACCCCTCCGGGCAAGAACGGAGAAATCCAATTGACGGATGCCCTGCGGCAACTCGTGAAGAACACGCCGATGTTCGCGCATGAAGTCGAAGGGCAGCGGCACGATGCCGGCGACAAACTCGGATTTCTCATCGCCACGGTGGAATTGGCCCTGAAGAACCCGTCCTTGGGACCTGCATTCGGCGATTTTCTGCAGCAGCGACTCCGACCGACTACCGCCGACGTCCGTCGCCGCGGCCCGGCCCGGGGACGCGCGACGACCTAGCCCCGGGCATGATGGATCACCGTCACCCGAACCGTGCCCTCGCACGACATCGTCACTGAGACCATACACCAGCAGACTGGAGCCTCATGGCTGAAGCAGTAGAACAAGATTTTTCGAGCAATCAGAACCTTGAACCGCCGGATCAGCTTCCCCTCCTCCCCGTCCGAGATATCGTCGTCTTTCCGTATATGGTGCTCCCCCTGTTCGTCGGCCGCGAAATGTCCATCAAAGCGATCGAGGCGGCGCTGGCGGGCAACCGGATGTTGTTCCTCGCGACACAAAAATCCCTGGATGTGGAAAACCCGCAGCCGGAGGACATTCATTCGGTGGGAACTGTGGGCATCATCATGCGGATGCTCAAACTGCCCGATGAGCGGATCAAGATCCTGGTGCAGGGCCTCGCCAAGGGCCGGATTGAATCCTACATTCAGAACGATCCCTACTACTCCGTCAAAATCGAAAAACTCGTCGAGACCAAGCAACCCGGCTCCACCTTGGAGACCGAGGCGGTCATGCGCACCGTCAAGGAGCAGATCGAAAAAATCGTCAGCCTCGGCAAAGTCCTGATTCCTGACGTGATGGTCGTGATTGAAAACCTGGAGGATCCGGGACGCCTTGCCGATATGGTGGCCTCCAACCTCGGGTTGAAAGTCGACATCACCCAGGCCGTCCTGGAGATCGTGGACCCGATCCTGCGGCTGCGGCAGATCAGCGAAATTCTCGCGAAGGAAATCGATGTCCTCTCGATGCAGCAGAAAATCCAGGCGCAGGCCAAAGGCGAGATGGACAAGACCCAGCGGGAATATTTCCTGCGCGAGCAATTGAAAGCCATTCAAAAAGAGCTGGGCGAGTTGGACGAGCGCGCGGAGGAAGTGGCCGAATTCCGCAAGCGCATCAAAGACGCCAAGATGCCCGAGAAGGTGCTCAAGGAAACCGAGAAGCAGCTCAAGCGGCTGGAAAAAATGCATCCGGACACGGCCGAATCGGCGACCGTCCGCACCTATCTGGAGTGGATGGTCGAGCTGCCCTGGAATAAAAAGTCCAAGGACAATCTCGACCTGAAAGCCGCCATGAAGGTCCTGAACGAGGACCACTATGATCTCGAAAAGGTGAAGGAGCGCATCGTCGAGTACCTGGCCGTGCGCAAGCTGAAAGAAAAAATGAAGGGCCCGATCCTCTGTTTCGTGGGTCCTCCCGGCGTCGGCAAAACCTCGTTGGGAAAATCGATCGCGCGGGCTTTGGGCCGGGAATTCGTCCGGATCAGCCTGGGTGGCGTGCGCGACGAGGCCGAAATCCGCGGCCATCGCCGGACCTACGTCGGCGCGCTGCCGGGACGGATCATCCAAGGCATGAAGCAGGCGGGCACGAACAACCCGGTCTTCATGCTCGATGAAGTCGACAAGGTCGGGATGGATTTTCGCGGCGACCCTTCGGCGGCGCTCCTCGAAGTGTTGGATCCCGAGCAGAACAGCACGTTCACCGATCACTATCTCGGCGTGCCGTTCGATTTGACGGAAGTCATGTTCGTCACAACGGCCAACCTGATGGATCCGATTCTCCCCGCCCTCCGGGATCGCATGGAAGTCATCGATATTCCCGGATACACGGAGGAAGAAAAACTCGGGATTGCGCAAAAGTATCTCATTCCCCGGCAGATGAACGAGCATGGGATCACCGAAAAACATATCCGCGTCTCCGAAACGGCGATTCGCCATGTGATTTCTCATTACACGCGCGAGGCCGGCGTCCGGAACCTGGAGCGGGAAATTGCCAATCTCATGCGGAAAGTGGCCAAGAAGGTCGCCGAGGGCAAGGCTGAATGTCATGCCGTCGATCAGACCAACTTGAACAAATTTTTGGGCGTGGCGAAATTCATCCCCGAAGCGGAACTGGAAAAGGACGAGATCGGCGTCGCCACAGGCCTGGCTTGGACCGAAAGCGGCGGAGACGTCCTTTATATTGAAGCGACCGTCATGAAGGGCAAGGGCCAGCTCACCCTGACCGGACATCTCGGCGACGTCATGAAAGAGTCGGCGCAAGCTGCCTTGAGTTATGTGCGGTCACGCGAGAAGACGCTGGGGATCAGCCCCGACCTCTTTGCCAAAAACGACATCCATATCCACGTGCCGGCCGGGGCGACGCCGAAAGACGGACCCTCCGCCGGCATTACCATGGCCACCGCCATTGCGTCGGCCTTGGCCCAAATCCCCGTGCGGCGCGATCTTGCCATGACCGGAGAAATCACGCTCCGCGGCCGGGTGCTGCCGATCGGAGGCTTGAAAGAAAAAATCCTCGCGGCCAAACGAGCCAAACTTTCCACCGTCGCCCTCCCGAAGCGCAATAAGAAAGATTTGGAGGAGATCCCCAAACATATCCTGAAGGGGATTGAATTGATCTTCGTCGATACCGTGGACGATGTCATCAAGGCCGCCCTGCGACGGGCTCCCTCGCGTACAGCTAAGGCTGCGGCACCGAAAACGCCGCTGAAGAAAGCTGCCCGCGCGACTGCCTCGAAGCGAAAGGCCGCCTCGCCACGGCGCGCGCAACCTCAACCCGGGACTGCCCGCTCGTTGTCTCTGTAGCCCGCCGCTGCATGAGGACTGCTGCTGCCATCACGGAAGATTGGGTACGGCAACCGGCCTGGAAGAAGGTGGAGTAATGCCGCCAGGCCGATCCCGCCAGGCCAATGCGGTGCACAGCGAGTTCGCTCTGATCCGGCGGCTCCGGGCACAGGCCGCCCAACCGGACCCGCAGGTGATCAAAGGAATCGGCGACGACACCGCCGTCATCAAAACATCGTCGACCGAATGGACCCTCATCACCACGGACCTGCTGGCCGAGGGGGTGCATTTCGATCCAGCCACATCCTCATTTCGAGACATCGGCTACCGGGCCGCCATCGCCAATCTCAGCGACATCGCCGCGATGGGCGGCACGCCACGGTTCATGCTGGTCTCCATTGCGATCCCGCCCACCTGCTCGCAGGCGCAGATTGAGCAACTCTACCGAGGCATGACGCAGGCGGGCGCGCCCTATCACGTGCGCCTCATCGGCGGGGATACGTCCGCATCCAAAACCGGTCTCTTTCTCAACATTACGCTCACCGGTGTCGTGAAACCGCGCCAGGCCCTGTTGCGCAGCGCCGCGCGTGTCGGGGACTTGATTTACGTCACCGGTACACTGGGAGACTCCCGAGCCGGCCTGGATCTCCTGACGTCGCGCCGGCGCCCGAAGCTCCGACCGATACACACGCGTTTTCTGCTGGCCAGGCATCATCGTCCGTCGGCTCGCATTGCCGAAGGGTTATGGCTGGTCAAGCAAGGGCTCGCCGGAGCCGCCATCGATCTCTCGGACGGCCTGACCGGCGACCTTCGTCATATCTGCGAGGAAAGCGGGGTCGGCGTGGAAATCGTCGCCGGTTCGCTGCCCATTTCGCCGGCCTGTCGAGCCTATGCCATGGCTCGCGGGCTCGCCCCTCAGCAAATCGCTCTACAGGGAGGCGAGGATTATGAATTGCTGTTTACCGTCTCTCGCCGAATGCAGCCCCGGTTCGAACGACTGATCGGAAAGAGCGGATTTCGCATGACCTGTATCGGTTCAATCACACCAAAGGCATCCGGTCTACGCCTGAGGACAGACCCGGGCACCACACAACCGTTGCCACTCACCAGTTACGAACATTTTCTCAGACCGACGTAACCGAGCCCGGCATCAAACGCTTTATGGCCGACGTACGATCGCTGTTTCGCCAGATTCTCCACCTCGATGAATCGCCGCACCGGACCGCGCTGGCCTTTGCCGTCGGCGTCTTCATCGGATTTTCTCCGGCCTATGGGCTCCATATGGTCATGGTCGGCATGTGCGCCTGGGCGTTCGGGTGGAACGTCGTGGCGCTGCTCGCCGGCGCATTCCTCAATAACCCCTGGACGCTCATCCCGATCCTCGGCGCGACGTACTGGACTGGAGCGGTCTTACTCGGTGTGCGCGAATTTCCCGCGTTTGATTGGACCGACTTGTCATTCACGGGCATCTATCACCAGGTCGCCCCTTATGCCTGGCCGTTTGTCCTCGGGGGGATGGTCCTGAGCGTCGCAGGCGGGCTGTTGGCCTACCCGGTCGCGTATATGCTGCTCACGCGCTATCGCCGTGCGAGAGCGGTTGAACGCTCCACCCATTTGCCCCCGCCATCGGGGCTGGGCTAAGATCGCCCGTCGGTCGTAATCCTATGAAACTACCACCCGCCACTCCACCGGCTCCATACGACGGATCGGCCCTCATCGCCGATCCCATTCACGAATACGTGTCGTTCACCGTGCCCTATGCGACACCCGACCCGTCGGAACGAACCGAGAAAGACCTGATCGATTCTCCCTGGGTTCAACGGCTGCGCTACATTTATCAGCTACAGAGCGCGCGCTGGGTCTACCCGTCCGCCGAGCATACGCGGTTCGTGCACTCACTGGGCACCATGCATGTGGCCGGACGGTTCGCACAACACCTGTATCCATTTTTGCGCAACGCCGTTCCGGACCTTCCCTCTGCCGCCTTTGTCGAAGAATTCCTGCGCATCACGGCCCTCGTCCACGACATCGGGCATGGCCCGTTCTGCCATTTCTTCGATGACAACTATCTGCACAGCTTCGGCCTTTCGCATGAAAAGCTCGGCCAGATCATCGTCCGAGAACATCTCGGTCCGATCATCAAGAAAATCCGACGCAGCCCGTCGGGTCCGTTCGATCGCGGCGAGGAACTGAATCCGGATCATATCGCCCATGTCATCCTGAAGGAGAAGGGAAAGGACAATTCAAAAATTCCCCGCTGGATCAATGTGCTCCAGCCGGTCGTTTCAGGAAGTTATACCGCCGACAATTTGGACTATGTGCTGCGCGACGCCTACATGTGTGGCGTGGCGGTTGGTCCGGTCGACCTCACGCGATTGATTCATTACACCATCGTGACCGAGAAGGGCTTCACGATCCATAAAACCGGACTCCCGGCCCTGCACATGTTTTTGAACACCAGAATGTACTTGTATTCGAACGTGTATTATCACCGGACGACCAGGGCCATCGACATTCATCTCCGCGACATCTTCGGCGACACCATGAAGCTGTTGTTCCCGTCGAATCCGGCCAAGCACATGGACGAGTACCTGACGCTCACGGACTGGTCGCTACTAGAAGATGTGCGGCGATGGAAAAAAGCCGGGCAGAGCAGCCTGCGTCGCTTGCATCAGGAATGGGCGCATATCCTCAGCCGCGACGTGAAATGGAAAATGGCCTACAGCACGGTGTTGAAAGAAAAAGGTATCGAGCGGGGCATGGACTTTCCCAGCCACGAGCAGTTTCAGCAGCAGATTCAAAAGGCCTTGCCGCCTAAGTTACAAGACCTGCCCTTCCGCGTCGATATGGCGCCATTGGATCCTCGCCCCGACCCCAAGGATACGCGTGGCATTCCCCTGCTCGTCTACGATCCCGGTACCAAGGGTCTTTCAACTGAACCATTGGAAGAGTTTCTCGACCTGCTTCCCACCCGTCTGGTGCAATTTCGTATCTATGCGCTCGATCACACCCATGACGCCGCCCTCTCCAGAGCCGCTGCGACCGTGCTGAATAAGACTCCGTCCAGTATCGAGACGAATTTCTAATCGTCAATAAATTGCTACTCCTGCTGCCGTTCCACAGCCGTAGAATGGATCACAGCCCGGAAGCGACAACCCTAGGAATTGCACTAGGGCATATCGCATCTATTGAACTTTGCTCTTCTTACTCATACTGAGCAGACAATTGATCTGTCGCTCTCTGCCTATCTGACCGACGGCACGGTGCGCCACAAAGCAGGAGCCCCATGACCAGCAATGGTCTCTGCGGGCCAATGACAGACAAACTGACACCCCGCATTCGCGAACTAGGCATAACCGCTTTTATTGCCGCATCGTGCGGCGCCACGTTTGTGGTGGACTGCCTCACCCCACGAGGCATTCCCGGGTGGGTCCTGTATACCATTCCGATTGTCCTCACCGCCTGGACACCGCATCGCTGGAGCTCTCCCGCCGTAGCAGCCGCCTGTGCGGGCCTCACATTCCTAGGTTATGTGTTCTCTGCCGATGTGCCGGGAGTGCCCACCTGGCTGCCCCAGATCAGCCGTTCGTTCAGCATTTTCCTTTTTCCCCTCATTGCCTATGTCGTGGACCGTCAAAAGCGCTTGACCACCGAACGACTGAAGGCCGCCACCATCGCTGCTGAGCACAAGGCCCTGCTGGACCGATCGCAGTTGCTGAGAAAGACCGCGGAAGAGGTACAGGATCTCTACGACCACGCTCCCTGCGGGTACCACTCCCTCGATGTGAACGGTCTCCTTGTGGCGGTGAATCAGACCGAGGTGGACTGGCTGGGCTATACGAAAGACGAGCTCATCGGGAAAATCCGATTTTCGGACTTGATGACGCCGGCGAGTGCCGACCTGTTCAAGGAACGATTCGCCCGCTTCATCAGGGAAGGCCTCGTCAAAGATTTGGAATTTGAGGTCGTTCGCAAGGACGGCTCCGTCTTTACAGTCTTGCTCAGCGCGACGGCGGTGACAGATTCGCAGGGGCGCTACCTGCTGAGCCGTACCACGCTGATTGACATCACAGATCGCAAACGCGTGGATCAGGCCTTGCGTCTGAGCCACCAGTCGCTTGAGGCCTTGGTTGCAGAACGTACTGCCGCCCTTCAGGAAGCGAATCGTCGTTTAGCGCAGGAACTGGCGCAAAGCAAACACATCCAGCAGGCGCTCACTGCCAGCGAAAGCCGGTTTCGGGAACTCGTCGAGTCCCTGCCGCTGCCGATTTGGACCTGCCTTCCGGACGGCACCTGTGACTATCTGAGCCCCCGATGGGTGACGTATACGGGACGATCTGCAGACGAGCCCTTCAGCACCGGATGTCTCCAGCACGTTCACCCCGAAGACCGCCCGAGAATCACCGAGCAATGGCGCGACGCGGTGGCGCGTATCCAGCCCCTCGACACGGAACTGCGGTTCCAGCGGGCGGATGGCCTCTACCGCTGGTTCCATGCGCACGCGACGCCCCTCCGGGATCAAGATGGCCGCGTGCTGAAGTGGGTGGGCACCTACACCGACACCCACGATCGCAAACAAGCACAGGAAATCCAGGCCAGGCTGGCCGCCATCGTGGAATCCTCTTCCGATGCCGTCATGAGCAAGGGATTGGACGGACGGATTCTCTCGTGGAACAAAAGCGCGGAGTTGATGTTCGGCTATTCCAGTGAAGAGATCATGGACCAGCCTATCTCCTGCATCTTGCCGCCCGACCGCCGTCCGGAAGAAGCCATTCTCATCGAGCAGATTACAGCGGGAATCCGCATCCAGCAATTTGAGAGCGTGCGTCTCCATAAGGACGGCCATCCTATCCAGGTCTCCTTGACCGTGTCGCCCATTGTCGATGTGAACGGAGAGGTGCGGGCTGTGTCGACGATTGCCCGAGACATCACGGAACGCAAGCGCGCCGAGGACGTCTTGAGTCAACAACGCCGACTCATTGAACTGTCGTATGAGCCGATTTTTTCCTGGGACACCCAACGCGGCATCGTGGATTGGAATCGCGGATGCGAGCAATTGTACGGCTACACACGCGCGGAGGCCATCGGACGAAACAGCCATGACTTGCTGAAAAGCACAGCGCTCTATCCGCTCGAACAGATCCTCGCAGAGCTGGAACAATCCGGTGCCTGGACCGGTGAACTTCACCATCACACCAAAGACGGGCGGGAGGTGCTCGTGGAGAGCCGCTGGGGCCTGATGAAAACCAGCGACCGCAGTCTTGTGCTGGAAACAAACCGGGACATTACCGAGCAACGCCACGCTGAGTTATTGATCGCAAAAAAGAACAAGGACCTCGAAACCCTGCTCTATGTGACCTCGCACGACCTGAAGGAACCGCTGCGCGCCATTGAAAGTTTCTCCGTGCTCATCCAGGAACGATATGCGAATCGGCTCGATGAGAAAGGCCAGGATTTCCTTCGCCGTATCGTCCGCGCCACGCAGCGGCTCGACCAGTTGCTCACCGACATTCTGGACCTTTCCCGCGCTCAGCGCATGGAGCCGCCGGTCGACGATATCGAGGCAGAGCAACTCGTCCAAGAAGTCTTACGGCGGCTGGAAAGCCGCATCAAAGAGAGCGGAGCCACCATCACGGTATGTGCGCCGCTGCCCCGCCTCCGGATCAATACCACCTGGGCAGTCCAGGGCATCTACAACCTGGTGTCGAACGCCTTAAAGTTTGTCGCCGACGGCAAACCACCGGACATCGAGATCGCGCCCCATATGGAAATCGATGCTGACGGCACGGAATGTTCGGGCCTGGTCATCCGCGACCGCGGCCCCGGCATTCCACCCGACCAGCGTGAGCGCATCTTTGAGTTGTTCCGGCGGGCAGTGGGACGGGACATCGAAGGAACCGGAGCCGGCCTGGCCATCGTCAGGCAGGTGGCGGAACGGCATGGAGGCCGCGCCTGGGTCTTGCCCCGTGAGGGTGGAGGATCGGATTTTTATATTACATTCGGCATTAACCGGCATGTTGCGAAAGAGGTACGACTATGACGCTGAGATCCTTCGACATTCTGATCGCTGAGGACAATGAGGACGATATTCTGCTGATTCGTGAGGCGTTCGAAACCGTGAATATGACCAATCGGATCGCAGTGGTTCGAGACGGCGCCGAGGCGATGGCCTACCTGCGCGGAGAAGGGCCATTTCATCAGTGCCCGCTTCCCGGCATGGTCCTGTTGGATATTAATATGCCCAAGAAGACGGGGCTCGAGGTCCTGTCGGAGATCAAATCGGATCCCCGCTTTCGCGCGATTCCTGTCGTGATCCTGACGGTCAGCGAGCGGGAGGAAGATATTGTCCGATCGTTCGAACAGGGCGCCTGTTCCTATATTCGAAAGCCCGTCACATTTACACGATTTATCGCCGTCGTCAAAGAGTTCGAACTGTATTGGACACTCGTCTCCAAGGTTCCCACGCTCAAGAGGTAACACATGCAGGTGTTGCTGATCGAAGACAATGAAGATGATGCGGAATTGATCCGTGAGGCGCTCTGTGAACAGTCGCCACACGATGTGCTGCTCACCTGGGCCGACCGCCTTGAAACCGGCCTGCTGAAACTCGCCGAAAGCTTTCCTGACGCCGTCTTGGTCGATCTTTCGCTACCGGACAGCCAGGGCATGGAAACCCTGGTGCGCGTGCGAGCGCAATCCCACGAAGCGGCCGTGATTGTGCTGACGGGGCTCGACAATGATCTCGTGGCGGAAAAATCCCTGCTGCACGGTGCGCAGGATTATCTGGTGAAAGGCCGATTGACCGGTGACGGATTGAAGCGTGCCATTCGGTATGCGATGGGACGGCATCGCGTCGAACAAGCCTTGCGAAAAAGTGAAGAACGATTCCATCTCACCTGCCTCGCGACTCGGGACGGCATCTGGGATTGGGACATTACTTCCGGCGAGACCTGGTTCAACGACGCCTATCAAACGGTCTATGGCCCCGGACTAAAGGCGCAAGAGCGAAGCCGGATTCCCTGGGCGGATCAGATCCACCCCGAAGATCGAACGTCGATCCTCTTAGGCCTCAACCAGACACTGGAGTCCGACAAGAATTTGTGGACCGCTGAATATCGTTTTCGACGAACGGACGGCACCTATGCCTATGTCATCGACCATGGCTATGTGCTTCGGAATTATGCCGGGATACCCTACCGGATGATCGGGGCGAAAACCGACATTTCCGATCGCCGGCAGGCGGAAACGATGCATGCCGTCCAGTTGACCGTCGGCCTGGCGCTGGAAGAGTCCGTGTCGTTGAATGAGGCAGTGCCAAAAATTCTGCGCGCGATGTGCGAACTGCAAGGCTGGTCGTTGGGTGCGCTGTGGCTCGTCGATACGCAACACGCGGTCTTGCGCTGCAATGCGCTGTGGCACCCCTCAGGCCAGCAGATGGAGCCCTTCGCCCAGGCCTATCGCACCCAGTTCCTGCGGCAGGATATGGGATTGGCCGGACAGGCGTGGAAGACGGACGCCCCGGCCTTCTGCCCTGACATATGGCATGAGGCCGACTTCCCCGCACATGAGGCGGCGCGAGACGCGGACCTTCATGGCGCGATCGCGTTTCCGATCCATACCGGGAAAGAGATTCTCGGCATCATGGAGTTTTTTACGGTCGAGGTGCTCCACCCGGCCCTGTCCCGCATGGAGCGGATTTCCGAGCTGGGCGCCATGATCAGCCAGTTTCTGAATCGGAAAGATCTGGAGCGGCAATTGCGGCAGGCGCAGAAAATGGAAGCGCTAGGGCGGATGGCAGGAGGCGTGGCACACGACTTCAACAACCTGCTGACCATCATCAATAGTTGGGCCGAGCTCTTGATGGACGAGCCCAGCCTGACCTCACGGGCACAACGCGGCATGGCGCAAATCAGGGAAGCCGGCAACAAGGCCACCGGCCTGACGCGTCAGTTGCTGGCCTTCACGCGCCATCAGGTCGTCGAACGGCAGTCGCTGAACCTCAATGAGCGCGTGAGCGATATCGTCGAACTCATGAAACGAGTCATCGGCGAGGACATTCATCTCGTCTTGACCCTGAATCCCACGCTGGGACGCATCAAAGCGGATCCCGGCCAGATTGAACAAGTCGTGATGAATCTCGTCGTCAACGCCCGGGATGCCATGCCCCATGGCGGACGGCTTGAATTGGAAACCGGCGAGGTGCTGATCTCCCACTCCGATCCGTTTTGGCCCGACCCCTTGCCTCCCGGCCCCTACGTCACCCTGGCCGTTCGTGATACGGGGTGCGGCATGAGCGCCGAAACCCTGGCCCATGTCTTCGAACCGTTTTTTACCACCAAGGAATTGGGCAAAGGGACGGGCCTTGGACTGTCGACCGTCTACGGCATTGTTCGACAAAGCAACGGCACCGTGGGAATCACGAGCGAGGTGGGAAAAGGCACCAGCTTCACCATTTACCTGCCGCGCCTGGAAGAAGGCACGGACGCACCCCGCCCGGTGACACAGCCCAAAGCCACAAGCGAACAGTCGGAAACCATCCTGCTGGTCGAAGACAACGATATGGTGAGAGGATTGGCCCATACCGTCCTCGTGGCCCAGCACTATCATGTCCTGGCCGCCAGGTCCGGCGAAGAAGCGTTAGAGATGGTGCGCCGGCAGGGCCGCCACATTGCCCTGCTGCTGACCGATATGGTGATGCCGGGCATGGGAGGCGCCCAGCTGGCTCGGGAGCTGCAGACCCTTCAACCGGATATCAAAGTCGTTCTCACGTCAGGCTATTCTGGGCGCGATGAAACACGGTTGAAAACGTTCGATACCCAGGTGACCTTTTTGCCGAAACCGTATACCCCCGAGTCGCTCACGAAAGCTGTGGCCACGACATTGGAATCACAGACTCGGCAGGGAAGCTGCAAGGATCGGTCACACTGATCCTCAGGAACTTCGAAGAGCATGCAGGGCGAGGAGGAGTGAGCGCGAGAGACGGCCTATCGGCCGTCACCGCCGGCCGCTGTCGGGGTTGATTCTTCCTGAGTGGGAACCGGCGGCCCAGCCAATACCGGGCGGGCGGCGGCGGGATTCTGCGGAAAGGGCAGATCGAGGAGCGCATAGGGATTCACGCGAGCGCCGTTGACTTTCATCCCCCAATGGAGATGCGGGCCGGTCGCTCTCCCTGTCGCGCCGACCTTCCCGATGACCTGGCCGGCCTTGACCAGATCTCCTTCGTTGACCAGCGCCTCAGACAGGTGAAAATACATCGAATACAGACCGAGGCCATGATCCACAAAAATGCCTCGCCCCGAAAAAATATGATCGACGACGAGCCGCACGACCCCGTCATTGCTCGCCACAACATCCGTCCCCATCGGCGCGCCGATATCCTCTCCGTTGTGCGGGTTCCTGGGCTGCCCGTTCATGATGCGGACGCTGCCGAAAATCCCGGTTCGTTTTCCGCGAACCGGTTCGATGAACCCCGCCTGCCAGAGTCGCATGGCGGACTCTTCTGCTAAGGCCTTGCGAACCTGTTCTTGCTCGGCCTTCCAGCGCGCGGTCGCTTTCTCATCGAGATCGACTTTATCTTTAGGCAATTTGAGATGCTCGACGGCGAACTTTTCCTTCACGACCAGGACCTGATAGGAAAAATGTCTGGTTTGCTCGCCCAATTGCGCATCGATCGTCAGCTCATGCGTGCCCGGTTCATCCTGCAGATCGATGCCGAGCAATCCGATATAGCCCGTTCCACCGGCGGCGGGATTCGGGAACAGCGTCACGGTGCGGCCCAGGAACTTCCCTTTGACGCTGGCGGCTTCCCTGAGATCGGGAACGGTGACCACGACGACCTGCCCCTGCTTGCCACTGAATTGACCGTCTCCTCCGCGCGGCACAGGTCCCGTGTTCGGAAAGAGCTCAACAGGAAACACGCTGGCGAGCAGCACGACCGAGATGATAAGAAAGCGATCGAGAAACGACATGGTCTTGGCTCGACTCACTCCATCCACTCGTCTCATCGGTACAGTCGCGCACCGGAGACCTGTGACAACAACTCTTCAACTCGCCGGTTGACTGCGCTGAACGGATCCATGCAGAGAATCGTCTCTTCCCAATACCCGTTCAGTTTCAGATAAGTCCAGTCGACCGTATATGACCGATTCTTGGCGCGCGCAAAGCGGATGAAATCGCCGCGGACTTTCGCCCTGGTGGTCTGAGGCGGGACCGACATGGCCCGTTGTACCGCCTCTTCTTCCACAATCCTGGCAGCCATGCCACGATTCTCCATTAAATAATACAGCCCGCGCGTCCGTTTCACGTCATGAAATTGCAAATCCAACAGAAACACTCGGGGATCGTCCCACCCGCAGTCTTTTTTGTCCGTGTACGATTGGATCAGATGCTTTTTCATCACCCAATCGACTTCGTGCACGAGCTGCATCGGATCGTCTTCCAGGCGATCCAGCACGGATATCCATTTGTCCAGCACGTCATCCAAGACCGGATCATGATCCTGTGCGGCCAGAAATTCCGTGGCGCGCTTGACATAGACGCGCTGAATTTCAATCGCGGTCATCTGCCGCCCGTCATCCAGCTTCACCTTCTTGTTCAGCGTGGGATCGCGGGAGATTTCGCGAATGGCTTTCACGGGATCTTCGAGTTCCATGCCGGTCACGGAGAATCCCGATTCGATCATGGAGAGAACCAACGTGGCAGTGCCGACCTTCAGATAGGTGGCATATTCCGACATATTGGAATCCCCCACGATGATGTGGAGCCGTCGATATTTCTCCGCATCGGCATGGGGCTCATCCCGCGTATTGATGATGCTGCGCGACGAGGTCGTGGAGGAGGACGTCTTTTCGTGGATATGCTGCGCGCGTTGAGAAATGAAATACTGCGGTTTGCCGGAGACCTTCAGCACCTTGCCCGCGCCGGAATAAATCTGCCGGGTCACAAAAAACGGGATGAGCTGCTCGGTCACCTTCCAAAAATCCACATCCCGGCGCATGAGATAATTTTCATGGCACCCATAGGTGTTCCCAAGCGAGTCGGTATTGTTCTTAAAGATATAGATTTCTCCGGACAACCCCTCTTCCCGCAAACGCTCCTCGGCCGCCGGCAAACAGGCTTCCAATAAGCGCTCACCGGCTTTATCGTGAATCACCAGATCGAGAATGTTGTCACATTCCGGCGTGGAGTATTCGGGATGGCAGCCGGTATCCTGATAGAATCGCGCACCGTTGACCAGAAACGCGTTCGACGGCCAACTGTTGGGAATCAGCCCTTCAAAGATATAGCCCAGCACTTTCTCCATGGGAAGATAGATCTTCCCGTTGGGAGAAAAAATCAGGCCGTACTCGTTTTCAAGGCCGAAGATTCGTTGTTGCATGGAGACACCTGCTTCCGGTGCGGCTCTTGTCAGGATACACCCTGACGCGAGTGGCTTCAACAGAGTCCGGTGAGCATTTCGTGGCCAGGCGCCGTCGAACAATCCACGGACCGATCACCGGCTAACTGGAGTTCAGCCCTCTATGCAGGAACGTTACACCAGGAGGAGGGAGATATCGGCACTGGTCAATCGTCGGAACTTGCGACCTTGACGATGCCAGTCCAATACGGCGACTTCGAGATTTTCGGAGGGGATTTTCTGTGTGGCGACCTGTTCCAGAGCGGAGAGACAACGCCGGAGTCCGTCTTTGAGCGTCGGCGGCTGCGGCGTCGCATGTTCACGCAGGTATTGCTGTACGGCTTCGGACCGGCCGCCGATCACCGCAAAACTCTTTTCGTCCACAATGCTGCCGTCGAATGAGATGCGAAAGATTTCGTTTGCCTGGCCGTTGATCCCAACCTGCACGACCAGAATTTCCACCTCCAGCGGCTTCACATCCGTGCTGAAGGCTGTCCCCAGGCTTTGCGAATAAGCGTTCGAGAGGGTTCTGGCACTCACATCTTCCCGGCTGTACATGTAGCCGGTCAGATCGGCATGGCGGATGCCTGCCTTGCGGAGATGTTCAAATTCGCTATATTTGCCGGCCCCGGCAAACGCGATCCGGTCATACACTTCGGAGACCTTGTGCAGAGAAGAACTGGGATTGTCTGCCGCCAGGACAATCCCATCCACATATTCCAGAGCAATAATCGAACGTCCCTTGGCGATGCCCTTTTTGGCATACTCCGCCTTATCCTGCATCATCTGTTCAGGTGAGACGTAGTAGGGCAATGGCATCGATTACGATCTCCTTCGTTCCGCAATCATGGTTTCGTACAGGGCGCGGACGCGCGATTCCGGCACATCGGTGATGCCGGCATCGCTGACAAGCTTGGCCGTCGGATAAATTCCTCGAACCAAATCCGGGCCTCCCGTGCCGACGTCCTCGTCCGCCGCATTGTACAAGGCCAGCAGTCCGACGCGGAGCGCGGCTTCTTCATCAAGCCCCAGCCGGTAATGTTCGCGCATGGTATTGCGCGCGTCTTTGCCGCCAGACCCGATGGAATGGTGGTCGGACTCTTCATACCGACCGCCGGTAATATCGTATTTAAAAATACGCCCCTCTTTTCGCTTCAGATCGTACCCGACATAGAGCGGCATCACGACCAATCCCTGGAACACCATCGGCAGATTGGCTTTCACCATTTGGCCCAGCTTGTTGGCCTTGCCTTCGCACGACAGCTGGACCCCCTCCAGCTTTTCATAATGTTCAAGCTCGGTTTGAAAGAGCTTGGCCATCTCGATACAGGGTCCGGCTGCGCCGGCAATGGCCATGGCTGAATACTCATCGATGCGGAACACCTTTTCAATCCGACGATCGGCGATTTGAAAGCCTTCCGTCGCGCGTCGGTCGCCCGCAATAATCGCCCCATCCCGATATTTCAACGCCAGCACCGTGGTTCCGTGCGGCACCGGGAGCATACTCGGTCGACCGAGGTCCACCGAAACCCCGGCGCGCTGCATCGTGATGTCGTGTAATCCTGGCCGTAACTCGGGATGGTGCTGGGTGAGGAAATCGAAGAAGCTGGACCCATCGTGATGTGGCAGAAAAGACATAGGGTTCATGTAGTGGTCGCAGTCAGGTGGACAGTTTTTCGAGCAGCGCAGCTGCGGTTTCCGCCTGAGCCAGTAGTTCCCCCGTCAGCGCTTCAGTACCGCGGAGGGGGTCCAGCAACGGAATCCGCTTGATCTTGTTCTGCCCGACATCAAAGAGCACCGACGTCCAGCTCACCCCGTAGACGGCATTCGGGTATTTCTTGACGCACTGGCCCCGGAAGTAGGCCCTTGTTCCGACCGGAGGGTTCATCTCCGCTCGCGCGATCTCATGATCCAACACGACCCGCTCGATCCTATGGCTGCGTTCGAGCGTGTAATACAACCCCCGCTCCGGGCGGACATCATGATATTGCAGATCCATCAATCGCACGCGCGGATCGTCCCACCCGCAGGATTTGCGGTCCATGTAGGACTCAATCAGGTACCGCTTGGCGACCCAGTCCAACTCCCGCACCAACGAATGCGGATCCCGTTCCAGGCGGTCGAGCACGTCCTCCCACCGCACCAGGATATCTTTCGTGACTTGATTGAGCTCATGGCAGGCATAGTAACTCTGCGCGGCCTTGAGATAGGCGCGCTGCACCGCAATCGCAGTCGATGCGGTGCCGTCGGTCAGCTTCAGGCTCTCCTTCACCTGCACATCCCGGGACACCTGTTTGATGGCGTTCACCGGGTCGGCGAGACTGATCCGTGGAAGATCCGCACCGGCCTCCAGCAAGTCCAGCACAATCGAGAGCGTGCCGACTTTGAGATAGGTGGATACCTCCGCCATATTGGCATCGCCGACGATCACATGCAGGCGCCGGTATTTGGCCGCATCGGAATGCGGCTCATCGCGGGTATTGATGATCGGCCGCCGAACCATGGTATTGAGATCGACGAGAGTTTCGAAGAAATCGGCCCGCTGGGAGATCTGATAATCGACGGCCGGCGTCTGATTTTCGGCTCCGACCTTGCCCGACCCGGCATAGATGAGTCGGGTCACGAGAAACGGGGTAAGCACCTGCGTGAGTCGATCGAAGGATACGGTTCGCGAGACCAGATAATCCTCGTGATAGCCGTAACTGTTGCCCTTCCCGTCAGAATTATTCTTATAGAGAACGAATTGATCCCGGCCGCGCGCCTCCGTGATTCCGGTCAGGGCCTGTGCAATGATACGCTCACCCACCCGCTCAAACGCCACGACTTCCCGGGCATTGGAGCATTCAGGCGTGGAATATTCCGGATGCGCGCCGTCGACATACAACCGGCCGCCGTTGGCCAACACCTTATTGAGTTGGCGATTGTAGTCAGGCCCGGGCCGCTCGCGTTCGCCATCGACTTCAAATCCCCGAGCATCCAGCAGAGGGTTTTCATTTTCATAGTCCCACACGGCCTGCGGCGCGGGAAGATTCGGGTAATAGCCGATCACGTGAATGGAGTTCGCCACCGGATCGGCTGCGTTCGGATCCCGGCTGGCAATACCAAATTCAGTCTCCGTGCCGATGACACGGGACAGGCTGTGCAAATGGGTCTCGTTCATGGATTATCGCGCGCCTACAGGTAGTGGCCCGTGCTGACGGTTTCGATTTGGCGCGCCTCTGACGGCCCGCCGCTGATCGTCCGGAGATGGACGATCTTCTCGCCTTTTTTCCCGGCGACCTTCGCCCAATCGTCCGGGTTCGTCGTGTTCGGCAAGTCTTCGTGCTCTTTGAACTCTTCGCGAATCGCGCGGATCAGGTCATCGGCCCGCAGACCACTTCCCTCTTGAGCGATCGCGCGTTTGACGGCAAATTTCTTGGCTCGCGAGACGATGCCCTCAATGAGGGCGCCGCTGGCGAAATCCTTAAAATACAGCACTTCCTTTTCGCCGTTCGCGTAGGTGACTTCGATAAATTTGTTTTCGTCGGTTGTCGCATACATCGCATCGACCGTCAGATTCATCAGGGAATCGACGAGCGCACGAGTATCCCCGCCGTGCCGCGCAAGGTCTTCCTCCGCAAAGGGAAGGTCTGTGGTCACATATTTGGAGAAAATGTCCCGGGCCGCCGTCGCATCGGGCCGGCCGACCTTCACCTTCACGTCCAACCTACCTGCACGCAGCACCGCAGGGTCGATTAAGTCCTGGCGATTACTCGCCCCGATGACGATAACATTGGTCAGTCGCTCCACGCCATCGATCTCGGACAAAAACTGCGGCACGATAGTCGACTCGATGTCGGACGAAATGCCGGTGCCGCGTGTGCGGAACAGCGCATCCATTTCGTCGAAGAACACAATCACCGGATGTCCGTCGTCGGCCCGTTCCTTGGCCTTCTTGAAGACTTCGCGCACTTGCCGCTCCGACTCGCCAACGTACTTATTCAACAGCTCCGGGCCCTTCACATGGAGAAAATAACTACGCAGCTGCCGGTCTTTTAAATGTCCGAGCTTCTTGGCAATGGAACTGGCCACGGCTTTCGCGATCAACGTCTTCCCGCAACCGGGAGGGCCGTACAGCAAGACGCCTTTCGGCGCGCTCAACTTAAAGTTGGAGAAAATATGCGGGTACAGGAACGGGAGCTCCACCGCATCGCGCACCTGCTCGATTTCTCGCTGAAGCCCGCCGATATGCTCGTAGTCCACATCCGGCACCTCTTCGAGCACCAGTTCCTCGGCTTCCGACTTCGGCAGTTTTTCGATGACGCAGCCCGAGCGCGGATCGTACAAGAGGTGGTCTCCCACGCTCAGACGCTCGCTCAACAACGGCTCGCCGAGCTCAGCGACCTTCTCTTCGTCGAAGTGCAAGGTCACCAGCGCGCGGTTGCCTTCGAGCACATCCTTCAAACGAACCACTTCGCCCTGTACGTCAAACCCGCGTATCGCGATGACGTTCAGCGCTTCGTTGAGAATGACTTCCTGTCCTTTGCGCAGTTCCTTCGCCTTGATGGACGGATGGAGACTCACCTTCATCTTGCGCCCGGAGACATAGACATTCCCGGTCCCGTCGGTATCCAAGCTGGAAAAGATGCCGTAGGTAGAAGGAGGAGCCGTCAGCTTCTCAACTTCGGCTCGCAAGGTTTCGATTTGAGATTTCGCTTCTTGGAGGGTCGCGACGAGCTTTTCGTTTTGCTTCGTCGTTTGCTCGAGTTGGTAGCGTGACTGGTAGAGCCGACGAATCTCCTCCTCCATCGACTGGATTTGGGTGCGAAGCTTTTCGACCTCGCGGGCATGCTCGTCGTTCTTGTGCGTCACGACTCCATCTCCGTCAGAAAGTGATCGAGTCAGGCGCTTGACGGAATCACGGAAAGACCGGAGTCGGCCTGAACTCCCTTTTGATTCGGCCATCGCCCCACTCGTCGGATGGATGAAAAACCTTGTCCATGACGGTCATCAGTACTGTTCCGGATTCTATCATCCGCATATGGGGTGGTCAACTGCAGCAGGAGCGGCAACCGATGCCACGACTGCTCGCGCGATGAACCTTGCGCGTCCCGGCCCGGCATCACGACTCGATGTCGATTGCAGCAAGTAAATCTTCAGTCGCCCGTTCGATATTCACGGCGCTTAAAATCGATGATACCACGGCGACACCGAATGCCCCCGCCTGTCGTACTGCACGCGCGCGAGTGGCCGTGATCCCGCCGATCGCAAAGATCGGGACACGCACTTTCTTCGCCGCCTGTTCGAGAAGCGGCAACCCGATCGGCGGTCCGTAGACGCGCTTCGACGGAGTATCATAGATGGGCCCCAGCACCACGAAGTCGGCTCCGTGCTGTTCGGCCGCCATCACACCGTCGAGGGAATGGACCGAAAGACCCAGCAGTTGCGAGGGCCACAGCAAACCTCGCACAACTTCCGCCGGCAGACCGCTCTCGCGCAAATGGACACCTTGGGCGCGCAGGGCCAGCGCCACATCGACGCGGTCATTGATGAACAACCGTGCATCCGGCAACTCTCGCTGAATTGCCCTGGCCAATGCATGTAGCTCGCGAGCCGGCAGATCGCGTTCGCGGAGCTGAACTGCGCGCACGCCCGCACGAACGGCCCGCGCCAATACCGATACAAGCGGACGCCCGGCGGTTTGCTGACGATCAGTGACGAGGTAGAGACGGAAATCGACAGGAGGCATCAGCGGGAAGAGGTGAGTTCGGAATTATGAGTCTTGAGTTGGCGCATTGAATCAAACGTGGAACGTTGAACTCATCACTCACCGCTGACAATCTCAGAGCATGCCTTCGATAGGACTGCTGGCCGTCGCGTAGAGTTTGCGCGGAATACGGCCGGCCTTGTATGCCAGTCGGCCGGCCCACACGCCATATTTCATGGCTTCTGCCATCGCAATCGGATCCTGAGCGCCGGCAATGGCGGTATTCATCAGGACCGCGTCAGCGCCATACTCCATGGCAAGTGCCGCATCCGACGCCGTTCCCACCCCAGCATCAACGATGATCGGCACCTTGACCGTTTCCATGATGATCTTCAGGTTGTATGGATTGCGGATGCCGAGACCAGAGCCGATCGGAGCGGCCAGCGGCATGACCGCCGGGCAACCGATGTCGACAAGCTTCTTGGCCACGATGGGATCATCATTGGTATACGGCAACACGATGAATCCCTCCTTGATAAGGATCTTCGCCGCTTCAATCAATCCCGCCGTATCGGGGAAGAGCGTCTTCTCGTCGCCGATCACTTCCAGCTTGACCAGATCGGAGACGCCGGCCGCGCGTGCCAATCTGGCATACCGCACGGCATCCTCCACGGTGTAACAACCGGCCGTATTCGGGAGGATGATGTATTTCTTCGGATCGAGATAGTCGAGGAGGTTTTCTTTGGAACGATCCGTAATATTCACGCGGCGCACCGCGACGGTCACCACATCTGCGCCGGAAGCCTCGATGGCTTTTTTGGTCTCCGCGAAATCTTTATATTTCCCGGTCCCCACCCACAGGCGCGATTGAAATTCTCTGCCGGCGATCACCAACCGATCATTCATCGTATCCATCCCTTATTCCGCTCCGCCGCCGATGAAGCTCAATATCTCTACTCGATCTCCTTCGCGGAGACCGCGCGTTTCGAAATCCTTGCGGTCCAGTATCTCCAGGTTCAGTTCGACAGCCACCCGGTCAGCACGAATGTCCAACTCGCGAAGCAAGGCCGCGACCGTATGCCCATCACCGATTCCTCGAGATTCCCCATTGACCTGGATCGTCACAACCACTCCTGAATGTGTCGAGTCATCCTATGAAACGGGAAAACCGCTTGTCAACCAAGGTCCGACGGGCCTTGCCGTTCGATAGGCATTCCCTCCACAATGGGGCCATCACACTCCATGCCGCTCGTCACGATGGATGACCGTCTCAATCAACTCGCCCAGATTTTTCGCGCCATGGCCAATCTGCTGGCGGCCCAACGGGCCAACCCTTACCGGGTGCGCGCATACCGAAAAGCGGCTGAGGCCATCCTGACGATCACCGAAGACCTCACTGACCTGGTGGCTCGTCGTCAACTGCAGGAGATTCCGGGGATCGGCAAGGACCTGGCAGGAAAAATCGAAGAGTTTCTCGCGACAGGAACGATTCGCGCCTACGAAGAACTCAGGACTCCATTACCGAAGGAAGTCGCTGAATGGGCTTCATTGCCGGGGCTGTCTGATGCGCTGGTGAGTTATCTCTACTTTCGGCTGAACATTCGCACATTGGCGGATTTGGAATCCCTGGTTGCGTCCCACCTCTTGAGGACGCAACCAGGATTTTCGGGGTCGGAAGATGACCTACTGGCCGTAATCCGCCGGCAGCGTGCATCTGACGCTGCTACGCCGCCGGTCGAAGCTCCTTGAAGATCTTCCAGGTCTTCAGCAGTTCAACAGCCTTCTGTAACTGAACATCATCCTCCACGGAGATATCCCCGCCCGCATCCCCCAGCGACGCCGCCCCGTTTTTATGCGCAGGTTCATCCGCCGGTTTGGAAGAGGCCGGGTCTTTACCGGAGGCCGGTGCCTTCGCCGTCTTGGGCTCGGTTTCTTTTGCGTCTTTGTCGCCCGCTTTCGCCACCGTCTGCGCCTGCAGTTTGACGACGATATCCGGGGTGATGCCGGTAGATTGAATCGAACGCCCCTTGGGAGTGTAATACTTGGCCGTCGTGAGGCGGAGCCCTGAACCATCGCCCAGCGGCAGGATCGTCTGCACGGACCCCTTGCCGAACGAGGTGGTCCCGACGATCACCGCTCGTCCCCAATCCTGCAACGCCCCGGCAACGATCTCGGATGCGCTCGCAGAGCCTTCATTGACGAGGATGATCATGGGGGAATCCTCCAGCGTCTCCTTAGTCTTGGAGAACCACTCGTCCTTTTTCCCCTCGCGCCCCTTCGTATACACGATGAGTTTCCCGTTCCCTACAAACTGCTCCGAGACATCAACCGCCGCCGTCAGCAACCCGCCGGGGTTGTTCCGCAAGTCAAGAATGGTCCCCTGAACCTTTTGTTCTTTGAATTGCTTCAATGCCCGCCCGAGATCTCTTCCTGTGGCTTCCTGGAACTGGGTCAAGCGCACATAGCCAATCGTGTTGTCGAGCACCTTAAACTTGACGCTCTCAATCTTGATGGTATCCCGAACCAACGAAAATGCCAGTGGATCCGAGGTGCCGTCCCGCTGGATGGTCAGGTTCACTTTGGTGCCCTTCGGACCGCGCATCTTCTGCACCGCATCCATCAGCGTCAGGTCTTTGGTGGGTTCATCGTTCACCTTGGTAATGAAATCACCGGCTTTAATCCCGGCCCTGTGCGCGGGAGTGCCCTCGATTGGAGAAATCACGGCCAACCGGTTCTCCTTCACACCGATCTGAATGCCGACGCCGCCGAATTCGCCCTTCGTCTCGACTTGCATCTCCTTGTACATTTCGGGTGTCATATAGGCGGAGTGGGGGTCCAGTGTCGACAACATTCCACGAATTGCCCCTTGCACGAGGTCTTTCACCTTGGTGTCGTCGACATAGTGTTTTTGAACCTGTGTCAACACTTCGGAAAAAGTGCGCAGCTCTTCATAAGTTTCAGACGCGTGCCCGGTTCGCTCCAACCCTTTTTCCAGCACGATCCCGACACCCAGCGCCACTGTCACCATCAGCAAAAGATATAACCACCGCCGGCTCCGCCGCTGTTCCATACGTGGGTTCCTTCCTTCCGAGGCCTACCGCTTTGACAGCCACACCAGGGGATCTACCGGTTCCGCCCCCTCGCGCAGCTCAAAATACAGCGTATTTTCACCTGTCATGCCGGTGTCGCCCGTTTCCCCGATTGCATCTCCCGCCTCAATCCGGGCGCCCACCGACGTTAAAATTTTTGATGCGTGGGCGTAGAGCGAAAACACCCCGTTGGCATGGTCCATGATTATAACGAGTCCGTAGCCTTTCAACCAGTCCGCATAGACAACCTGACCGGCAAGCACCGATCGTATAATACTCCCTTCCGCCGCGCGAATCTCAATCCCTTTTCGCTGAATGTACGTGTTGAAGGTGGGATGCTTCTGCCGGCCAAAGTAGGAGACCACCTGCCCCTCTGTCGGCCACAAGAGCGTCCCTCGCAACGCCCGCAGCCCCGCTCCGGCGGATGGAGGGCGGTTCGCCAGGGCGGCCCGGCGTCTGGTCTCAAGCTCCTTTAATAAGCTATCGACTCGGTTCGCGGAACGCTCCAGCTCTTCCACCGCCCGATCATGCGACTCCTTTTCCTGCGTGATTTTCGCAAGATAGACGCGTTTCTGCTTCTTGAGTCCATGGATTTGAGCCAGCTTCTCTTCTGTACTGATTTTATAGGCCAGAATGCCCTGGCGTGCTTCCTCACGGCTCCGTTCCACCTCGGCGATCCGCTCGGCATCTTTCCGATAGCCCTCCATGATCTCATATTCCCGTTGCGTCACGGCGGAGAGGTAGCGGAAGCGGCGCTGAAAGTCACCGGATGAACTGGCGGCGAGAAGGGTTTTGAGTTGCCAGAACCGTCCTTCGACGTACTGAACCCGCAACCGGGCGGCAATGGCATCCTGCCGTTCATCGATACGCTCGGACAGACGGCTCAGCTGCACGCTCATTTGCTCGATTTCCACGTCCTTTTTCTTCAGCTTCCTGACGGTATCCTGGTGCTCCTGCCGATACCGCACCAGGCGCTCATCCAACGACTGCAGTCCCTGTAGGATCGACTCGCGCTTTTTCTCGGCCTCGTCCGCCTTCTTACGCTTCTCAACAATGGTTCCGCGTAATTTCTCCAGCGTTTTCTTTTCCTGCTCGATCTTATCGGCATAAGAGTCTTTCCGTTCGGCATGTGCCGGCATCGGGACCATCGACACCGCGACGTGGAGGCTCACTATCACCCATGCCCACTGAAGCCTTGTCATGCCCGTCCCTCGCCAAAACGCAACAGCGAGAGGAAGCTCCCGGCGCACCCCAGAAAGAGTCCCACCAGCATGAGCACCAGGCACATGTCGAACGAAAAAAATGTCAACAGCGCATCGACACCCAGAAATCGTGTGGCGGAGTGAATTTGATGCCGGAACAACTCAAACCCGCCTTTTAAGATCACCAGTGAAAGGGCACTGCCACAGAGCCCTAATGCCGCACCCTCCAGCAAATACGGCACGCGGATAAACGTGGTGCTCGCCCCAATGAGACCCAGAATCTCAATTTCCTCGCGGCGGGAATAGAGGGCCAGACGAATGGTATTGGCGATGATGGTCACCGAAGCGGCCGACAAAATCACGCCGACAATGATGGCCGCTACCTCAATGTATCGAACAATGCCGGCCAGGGCCTCCACCCATTCCTGGTTATACTGAACCTGACTGATGCCGGGAATCAGTTGGGTTCGATTGGCCCAGCGTCGCATAGCGTCGGAGGAGCGAGACTCCGCAGCCAACGTGATAACGAATGAGGCAGGAAGCGGGTTGTGCCCGAGTCCCTGCAGCAGACGCGACTCCGAGGGGAATTGGGCCTGAAAATCCGCGAGTGCCCGCTCCTTGGACACAAACGTCAACGAGGCGATCGCTCGATCAATCTTTAACTGTTGCTCGATGTCGATTCGGGCCTGCTCAGTCAGGTCGTCCTGCAAATACACCATGACCTGAATATCCTGCTCCAGTGAGGAGGCCATGGTCTTCAAATTCACATAGAGCAACAAAAACACGCCGACACAGGCGAAGGTAAAGGCCGTCGTCGCCACCGCGACCAATGTGGTGGTCCGATTCGTCAAGACATTGCCCACGGCCTCTCGCAAAAGATACAGAAGGCGCCTCACGATGCCCCCTGCTCACGCGACACCACTTTTCCGTGATCCAGAGTGATCACCCGCCGATTGACCCGTGCCAGGACGTGAGGATCGTGCGTCGCAACGATGATGGTTGTCCCCCGGGCATTGATCGACTTGAACAACTCGATAATCTCGCTTGTCAGATCGGGGTCTAAATTCCCGGTCGGCTCATCGGCCAGCAGCATGATCGGCCCGTTGACGATCGCGCGGGCAATGCAAATGCGCTGCTGCTCTCCCGTCGAGAGGCCGGGCGGAAACAGATCCTTCTTATGGTCTAGGCCGACCGCACGCAACGCCTCCGCGACTTTGCGCCGGATCTCCGTCGTGGACGCACCCTGCACCAACAAGGGCAGCGAAACGTTTTCAAACACGGTTTTCTTGGGCAAGAGCCGGAAGTCCTGCAAAACGACGCCCACCTTCCGACGCAGGACAGGGATTTCGGAGGGGCGGAGTTTCGACAGGCTTCGACCCTGCACGAGGATCTGGCCTTCTTCCGGACGCTCCGCCCCGATCAACAGCTTGAGCAGAGTCGATTTGCCCGCACCGCTGGGGCCCATCAACAGGACGAACTCACCTTTCTCGATTTCCAGGGTGACATCGGAAAGGGCCGGGCGGCGGTCGTAGTATTTTGAGACGTGAAAAAGTTGAATCATGAATGGTGATAACGGTAGCGGTCAGAATGCAGCACGACGTCACCCTTTCCGCATGGGATGGCACGACAGAGGCCCGGCACAACCCCTCGAAGACTCAATGGCATCCTACCATCGCAGATCATCCCCGGCGACGTCGAATGCATTCGCAATATGTTGCACAGCTGCAGCAGTTCCGGCATCGTCTTGAATCAACACGACGTCGAATCGGCAGGCACGGTCATGAAGGCGATGCTGTGCGAGATAGTGAGCCGCCAGTTGAATGAGCTTGGCGCGTTTGCGCGCATCCACGGCCTCGATCGCGCCGCCATAGGCCCCTGATCGCCGGCGTTTGACTTCGACAAACACCAGCACCCCCCCGTCATCCGCGATCAAATCCAGTTCGCCCAATGCGGAGCGGACGTTGCGCCCCAGGATTCGAAACCCCTGCCGGCGAAGATAGGCTTCGGCCTGCCCTTCTCCTTCGTCTCCGAGCAGGCGGCGTCGATCACGCATCAGTCGAGCAGGCTCTCACTTTCATCGGACAGCGAACGGTCTACCGTCGCATCGTCCGCAGAGCAATGTTGTACCGGCGCGAAACTTCGCCGGTGAATCGCACAGGGCCCATGCTCGCGCAGCAAGCGCAGATGCTCCGGCGTTCCATAGCCTTTATGCTCTGCAAAATTATATTGGGGATACCACCGGTGATATTCGACCATCAGGCGGTCGCGCGTCACCTTGGCAACAATCGACGCCGCTGCAATGGAACAGGACAAGCCATCGCCTTTGATGATGGGACGCTGGGGAATTGAGAGGCCGGAGAGAGTGACCGCATCCAAGAGCAGAAAATCGGGCTGGACCGGAAGGGCCATCAATGCCCGGCGCATGGCCAATAAAGAGGCTTGAAGAATGTTCAGGCGATCGATTTCCGCCTCCGTCGCAGCACCGATGCCCACACCGGTGGCGCGGCGGACAATCTCAGCAAAAAGCCGAATACGATCCGATTCGACGATTTGTTTGGAGTCGTTGAGTCCCGGCAGGCGACATCGTCGCGGCAATAATACGGCCGCGGCCACCACAGGACCGGCGAGAGGCCCACGTCCGGCCTCATCCAGACCGGCAATATGCCGGTACCCGCGCGACCGAGCCTCCACCTCAAATTCCTCGGTGGGTCCCCCTGTCGTCGGGTTCAGGCTACCAACCAAACGTGTGCCTCTGTCCTGAGCGTATACGAAGGGCCGGTGTTAGGCCTTTGCCGCAGCTGCCGCTTCGGCCTTCGCTGCCGTCTGTGCCTTGCTCTCGACTTTGAACTCGCGGTCTTCGACCTTGGCGAACTTGCCCTTCTTCGTCCGCAAATAGTACAACTTGGCGCGACGGACTCGCCCTTGCCGGACGACGTCTATTTTCGCCACGCTGGGTGAATGGATCGGAAAGGTCCGTTCCACACCGACGTTATACGACAGCTTCCGCACAGTGAAGGTTTCGCTATTCAGCGTCCCTTTTCTGGCGATAACCGTCCCTTCATAGACCTGGATACGTTCCTTTTCACCCTCAACGACCTTCACGTGAACACGAACGGTATCCCCGATCTCGAACTTGGGCGCCGTTTTTTTGGTTAAGGATCGTTGGATCCGCTCTAGCCGATTCATAGTCTCTCTCCTCCTCTCAACGAACAGGTACCTGTACTAGACTCTCTTGCATCACTTCACTCAATAACCGTCGATCTTCCACTCCAAGCTCGCGATCCCGCAGGAGATCCGGTCGCTTCACATAGGTGTTTCGCAACGCTTCTTTGCGGCGCCACAAGCGGATCACCTCATGGTGCCCCGATACCAGCACCTCAGGAACCGCCATCCCGCGCACCTCCGCAGGCCTGGTGTAATGCGGATACTCCAACAAACCTTCAGTAAACGATTCCTCGGCCGCCGATGCCGCATCACCCAGCACACCGGGGACTAAGCGGGCCGCGGCGTCGATCATGACCAGCGCCGCCAATTCCCCTCCGGTCAATACATAGTCGCCGACGGAAATCTGTTCCGGACACAGCGCCACATTCACACGCTCATCCATGCCCTCGTAATGCCCGCAGACAAATACCAGGACACGATCATCGTTCGCCAGAGACTGCGCCAGCGCTTGCGTAAATGGCCGCCCCTGAGGAGACGGCATGATCACTCGCAAGGCCGTCCCGGGATGAGAGGCTTGATAGTGGGCGCGCACTGCATCAACGGCCTGCAGGACCGGTTCGGCCTTCATAACCATGCCCGCGCCCCCGCCGTACGGTACGTCATCCGCCGTCTTGTGCCGGTCGAACGTATAGTCCCGCAGGTTTTGAACAGAGACCTCCAACAATCCCTTTTCCTGGGCGCGTTTGAGAATACTCTGGCCAAGCACCGGGGCCACCATATCGGGGAACAATGTCAGAACGGCGCACCGCATCCTAGAGATCTCCGAACCCCTCGGGTAACCGAACCGTCATCACCCGTTTCGCGACATTCACCGACACCACGATTTGTTTGGCCGCAGGAATCAGCAATTCTTTTCCGTCCTGCCGCACGACGAAGGCCTGATTATCAGACAGGGCCAGCACGTCTTCCAGCTGGCCCAATACCGTTCCGCCTTCATCCTGGACAACCATCCCGATCAAGTCACATTGATAGTACTGATCGGTCGGCAGCGCCGGCGAGTCCCCACGCGGAACCTGCAAAAGTCCACCGCGAAACTCGGCGACCTGCTCCGGCGTCGTGAATGCTTCGAACCCCACGATCAATGTCGGCCCACCGGACCGAACGTGCGTGACCCGCGTCAAGAGGCTTTTGCCGCTCGACGCAACAATCGTCACCTCACGCAGAGCCTCAAATCGCCCGGGCACATCGCTCAGCGACCGCACACGCGCTTCGCCTCGCACCCCGAAGGATCGCTCGATCCTTCCAATGGTCACAAGCTCTGCCTGATCGAGCGGCGTCATGGGATCCGACTACTTTTTGCTCTTCTCGTCTTTTCCCGGCTTCTCAGCCTTCGCACTCTTCTCAGTCTCGAATTCCTTCCAGACTCCGTGCCGTTTCAACAGCGTGCGCACCGTCGTCGTGGGCTGAGCGCCATGCCGCAACCACGAGAGCACCCGTTCCGACTTCAGCACCGGCACCGCCGGATTCTTCAGCGGATCGAAAATGCCGAGAATTTCCAAAAACCGGCCGTCGCGCGGCTTACGAGAATCCGCTGCAATGACTCGATACATCGGTCGCTTGTGTCGTCCCGTCCGTGCCAATCGTAAATGAACCGCCACTAGAACCTCCTACAATAATGAGCCCTCAGCCATCGCTGGGTTTGCTCGGTTAACACTCTCTACTTCACCAGTGATTACGTATGCGCTCTCACGTTGCTCCGTTCACATTCCTCGAAGCATTTGGGCCAACTGACGCCGTCCGCCTGCTCCGCCAGACATGACCTTGGCGATTTTTCGAGCCTGCAAAAACTGCTTGATCAGACGGTTGACCTCTTGCACGCTCGTCCCACTGCCGCGTGCAATTCGTTTTTTCCTACTGCCGTTGATCAGCGTGTGATCGCGCCGTTCACGGCTGGTCATGGAATCGATCATGGCCGCAACCCGCTTCATTTCTTTTTCCGGCAACCCGCTGTTCGCGAGGTCTTTCAACTTTTGTCCGCCCGGCAGCATGCCCAGGATCTGTTCGAATGATCCCAGCCGGTTCATTTGCCCCAGTTGCGAACGAAAGTCTTCCAACGTAAAGGTGCTGCTCGTCAGTTTCTTTTGCGCGGCTTCCGCCTCTTCCCGCGAAAACGTCTCCTGCGCTTTTTCGATCAACGAGAGGACATCGCCCATGCCAAGGACCCGCGAGGCCATCCGATCCGGATGGAAGGGCTCCAACGCATCGAGCTTTTCTCCCATTCCGAGAAACTTGATCGGCTTCCCGGTCACGGCCCGGATAGACAGAACTGCGCCGCCCCTGGCATCGCCTTCAACTTTGGTCAGAATCACCCCGGTGAGACCGACCTGCCGGTCGAACTGCCCGGCCATATTGACCGCATCCTGCCCGGTCATCGCGTCGGCAACCAGCAACACCTCGTGCGGAGTCACGGCTTCTTTGACCGCAACGAGTTCGGCCATCAATTCGTCATCGACATGCAACCGGCCGCCGGTATCCAGCACAACGAGGTCGTAGCCCTGCTCCTGGGCCCGCTCCACGCCGCGCTGGCAAATACGCACGACATCGGCCCGCGAAGCATCCACTTGATCGAACCGATGAACATCGATCCCCAGGTCGTGTCCGAGGCTCGCCAACTGATCGCCTGCGGCAGGGCGACGCGGGTCGGCCGCCACAAGCAACACCCGTTTCCCTTGGCTCTTGAATAAGCGAGCCAGTTTGCCGGCGGTCGTGGTTTTCCCGGCTCCCTGCAATCCGACCATCATGAGAATCGTCGGAGGCCTGGAGGCGAGACTGATGCCCGACCGCTCACCGCCCATCATGCCGCGGAGTTCGTCCCAGACAACCTTGACCACCTGATGACCCGGCGTCAGGCTTTTCAGCACTTCCTGACCGATCGCTTTTTCACGCACGCGATCCAGGAAGTCCTTGACGACCTTGAAGTTCACGTCGGCTTCGAGCAACGCGAGACGGACTTCCTTCAGGGCTTCGGCAATATTGTCCTCCGTGAGCACACCTTGCCCACGAAGCTTTTTGAGGATCCGTTCAAATTTTTCGCTCAGCGCGTCAAGCACCAATCACCAAAGAAAAAGGCCATCGAAGCCGGGTTCGAGCCAGAGCTCCGATCGCCTCGAAAAACATCAAAAAAATAGCATCGGGCAGTCTATAGAAGGGGGGCGCGTGAAGTCAAGATATTCAGCACCGCCGTTGACGATGTCCGAGAGCCGTCACGCCACACTATGTTCGACATTCCCCGCCGGCCTTCGCCATTCTCAGAAGCAGTCCCAGTCTTTTGCCTGCGGACAAACGGCATGCGAAGTTTTTCCCCTCACACGCGCCGGGCGAACATTCCAATCAGTCACATGCGTGCCGATCGGTATCTGGCATGCATTTTGTTGACATCATTTTACGCTTCCGATATGGTGCCTCAAGTCGGCACATACCGCCGACAGTGTGAACCGGGAGAGGCATCGGATGAGAAAATCGATCGGCGTGCTGCTGATCTTTATCCTGATCGGCGGAATGCTGGGCGGGATTTTCGGTGAAATTCTGCGCGTGATGGCCCCGAACGGCGCGATTCAAAACATCTTTGCCAGCAATTTCTCTCCCGGGATCAATCCGCCGCTCACCGTCGACCTGGTTCTCCTCAAATTGACCTTCGGCTTCAGCATCAAGGTCAATCTGCTCAGCGTGTTGGGAATGTTCCTGGGGGCCTACCTCTACAAACAGATGTGATTCGAGGGAGTTTCTACCGGTCGCGCGTCATGCGGCTCGGCCATTACTGCGCTAACTCCAACGCTTTCAACTTCAAGGACCTGATCCGATTCCGTAACTCTGCCGCCCGTTCGAACTCCAACTTCTTGGCAGCAGCCTTCATCTCGACCTCCAGACGGCGAATCAGTTGATCCGTATCCGCTGTCGGCGCATAGTCCCCAGGCGATTCCGCCGCCAGTTCGAGCTGACCGGCATTCGTGCCTCCGGATACATAGTCGAGCGCTGGGATCAGCTTCTTGATGCTTTCCGGCGTGATGCCATTGGCGATATTGTAGGCCTCCTGGATATGCCGACGGCGCGCCGTCTCGTCCATCGCGCTCCGCATCGAGTCCGTTACCGTGTCCCCGTAAAAAATGACTCGGCCGTCGAGATTTCTCGCCGCACGTCCTGCCGTTTGAACCAGGGATCGGTGCGACCGGAGAAACCCTTCTTTATCCGCATCCAGAATCGCCACCAAGCCAACCTCCGGAAGATCCAGCCCCTCCCGCAAGAGGTTGATCCCGACCAACACATCGAACACGCCGCGCCGAAGATCTCGAATAATCTCTGCCCGCTCCAGCGTCTTGATGTCCGAGTGGAGATACCGCACCTTCACCCCGAGATCGTGATAGTACTCCGTGAGATCTTCAGCCATACGCTTAGTCAGGGTGGTGACCAGAACGCGGTTGCCCTTCGCGGCTTCCGCCCTCACTTCCGTCAGAAGATTATCCACCTGTCCCTTCGCCGACCGCACGTCGATAAGGGGATCCATTAAGCCGGTCGGGCGAATGATCTGCTCAATGACCTCGCCCTTGGCATGCTCCAGCTCATAGGGGCCGGGCGTCGCCGACACATAGATCACCTGCTTGAGCATCCGCTCGAACTCGGCAAATTTCAGCGGACGATTGTCGACGGCAGAAGGCAGCCGGAATCCATAGTCCACGAGCGTGCGCTTCCTGGAAAAATCGCCTTCGTACATGCCGCCGATTTGGGGCACCGTCGCATGCGATTCATCGATGATCAAGAGAAAGTCTTTCGGAAAATAATCCAGCAACGTCGGCGGGGGATCTCCCGGGGCGCGCCCGCTCAAGTGGCGCGAATAGTTTTCGATCCCGTGGCAATATCCCATGGCGCGGATCATTTCGAGATCGAACTTGGTCCGCTGCTCGATCCGTTGCGCCTCCAACAACTGACGGTTCTTCTTGAACGCCACCACTCGGGCATCCAGCTCCTCCTCAATGCCTGTGATCGCCCGTTCATAGCGGTCCGGCGCAATGAGGTAGTGCGTGTTGGGGTAGATGGCGATCTTCGGCAACTTGCCCAACGATTTGCCGGTCAGCGGGTCGATCTCATGGATGGCGTCGACCGTATCGCCGAACAGTTCGATGCGGACTGATTTGGCTTCTGAGGAAGCGGGGAAAATCTCGATGACATCCCCGCGCGCGCGAAATGTCCCCCGGTGAAAATCCACATCATTGCGCGCATACTGAATATCGACTAGTTTCGCCAGAATCTTCTCGCGCCGCACCTCCATGCCTTCTTCGAGATACACCAACATGTCATGGTAGACCTCAGGAGACCCGAGACCATAGATGCAGGAGACCGACGACACGATCAAGACGTCGTTCCGCTGTAGCAACGATGTCGTCGCGGCATGGCGCATCTGATCGATCGCGTCATTGATCGAGGCATCCTTCGCAATATACGTGTCGCTCTGCGGAATGTAGGCTTCCGGCTGGTAGTAATCGTAGTAACTGATGAAGTATTCGACGGCATTGTGCGGAAAGAACTGTTTGAATTCCTGATAGAGTTGCCCCGCCAGCGTCTTATTGTGCACGAGGACGAGCGTGGGCTTCTGAACCCGCTCAATGACGTTGGCCATTGTGAACGTCTTACCGGATCCAGTGACGCCCAACAGAGCCTGGTGCTGCTTGCCGGCCAAAATTCCGGACGTCAGCTTGTCAATCGCCTGGCCTTGATCGCCGCAGGGTTTGAATGGAGCATCGAGCTTAAATGGAGGCATAATCGCTTCATCATAGCATGCGCGCCAATCAAATCCTCCTCTCTTGAAAGCGGTGACGTTCGCCGGTTTTGAAGATGTGACCGCGCTAGACGAGGCGACGATCTTCCCAAACATGTCTCGAACGACATGCCACCTACCCAGAACGAAGCGCGCCGGCACCGCTTGAAGGAAGAGTCGAAGCAGACTTTGCCGCCGTGACGCTGACCGTCACGGCGATTCGGAAAGTATCTTACGGGGAGAGAAACCAGACGGCCTGGGCTACCACGAGGTGAGCAGCGATCACTCAGGGATTTTTCTTGTCAGGAGCGTCGGCGGCATCGCCTTTTTCCACCTTGAGGATATTCACGTCGAACGTGAGCGTCTTTCCCGCCAGTGGATGATTGAGATCAATCAGGACTTTCTTCTCGTTCACTTCCAAGACTTTGACCAGCCGGTTGTCCGAGGCTTGCAAAATATCTCCGACCTTCACGTCTTTGGGAAGTTTATCCTTATCGATACTTTGCCGCAGTTTATTGTTATAGGGGCCGTAGGCATCTTGCGCCGACACATCGATGCGCCGCTTCTGTCCGGCCTTCATGCCGTCGAGGGCCTTTTCCAGGCCGGGAACGATTTCATGCGCTCCCTGCACAAAGGTAATCGGCTCCTGACCGACATTCGAATCGGCCACGCTTTTGTCGGGAAGCGACAACGTATATTCCAACGACACCTTCAGGCCGTCGGCAATAACAAGATCGCCTTGCGCGAAGGCGCGCTCGCCGACTCCCAGGCAACCGGCGGCGACCGTCAGGCTCAGCAATAGATTCCGTGCAGAATTCATCGCGGCATCCTCCTCAATCTGCCGGACAGCATGTCCATCCGGCCATGTACTGCATCAACTATTGCCGCGGCGCGGAGCGGCAGGACGACCGGCACGCCAGCCACGACGTTCCTGTCCGCCCCTGGCGTCCTGGCTCATGGAGTTGGGGCGCTCTCCGGAACGACGCGGCCGGGCATCACGCCCGCGTCCATCATGCCGCGGATGGCCGGTCGATTCCGTCTCACGCGCAGGAGGCGGCAACGCTGCCAAAGTCGGCAGTGTCAGACGCTTGGTTTGGATTCGCAACCGTCGCACCATGGCTAAATATTCATGCTCCTCTTGCGGAGACAGAATCAAGAGCGTTGCGCCGGATCGTTCCGCTCGGCCCGTCCGACCGGTACGGTGAACGTACGAGGTCGGGTTACCGGGCAACTCATAATGAATGACCTGCGAGACAGTCGGCACATCCAATCCACGCGCCGCGACATCGGTGGCCACCAGCGAGCGCAACCGACCCGAACGGAACGCCGTGAGCGTCCGCTCACGCTGAGCCTGCGAGTGGTTGCCGGTGATAGCTCCCACTGAGGCCGGTTCTCCGCCCAAGCGGGCAGCCAGGCGCTTCACTTTGTACTTCTGATCGCAAAACACCATCGATTGATCACCGGCTTCTGACGATTGCAGCAACGTATGAATCAGTTGCACCCGCGACGCTTCACTGGGCACCACGTAATAGGCATGCGTGATAGTGGTCGGCGTGTTGACGCCGGGATCCACTGCCGTACGAGCAGGATTTTTGAGCATCGATTCTGCCAGCGTGAGAATCTCCGGCGAGAACGTCGCCGAAAACAGCATGGTCTGCCGCTGAGAAGGAAGCAGCTGTAAGATACGCTGGATGTCGCGCAGGAAGCCGCGATCGAGCATTTGATCGGCCTCGTCCATCACGACATATTCAATGCCGCGCAAATCCAAATGACGAGTGCCGGCCACGTCCAGCAGACGTCCCGGGGTCCCGATCACAATCATCGGTGGCTGGCGAAGGGCACGGTAATGCCGTTCGATAGGAACACCGCCGTAGACAGCCAGCGACGTCACCGCCGGTGGCGCATACTTGCGCAGTTCCATTTCAATCTGGAGGGCCAACTCACGGGTCGGCGCCAACACCAGGGCACGCGGCGATCGGGACGGCCCGTTCTGCGCGGACGCATGGCCGGCGGGCTTCCACCCTTCCTTGACGGCCCGTTCAATCAACGGAATGAGAAACGCCAGCGTTTTCCCGCTCCCCGTTTTGGCCTGGGCCAACAAATCGCGCCCCTGCAGCGCCAACGGAATTGCCGCGCCCTGAATGGGAGTTGGCGCGGTAAACCCGGCCTGCTGTAAACGGTCAGCGAGAAACGATGTAAGAGACAATTCGGCAAACGACACCATGCAACGACACTCCTAAATCTCTATCTGGGGAAACAGGGGCAGGCAACCTGATGGCCCTGCAGACCAAAGAGAGGACAACACGGTAAGAAAAACGCAGGGGCTACCCTGTCGGCAGCCCCTGAATAGGTATATAGAAACGGGCGCGGCTTAGTGCCGGCCCCCGCCCATTCCACGTCCACCGCCACCGGAGCGGGGCTCCTGCGGGCGGGCTTCGTTGACCGTCAAGGTCCGGCCGCCGAATTGTGTCCCGTTCAAGGCGTTGATTGCCGCCTGCGCCTCAGAATCTCCCGACATTTCCACAAAGCCAAAGCCCCGTGATTGGCCGGTAAACTTGTCCGTGATGATACGCGCAGACGTCACCGCGCCATGCACCGCGAACAGGTCACTCAGCTGTTGCTCGGTGGTTGAATACGGCAAGCCGCCAACGTAGATCTTCGAACCCATTGGGTTCCTCCTTTGAGAATAGAATGGTGTTGTCTGGGACTCGAGAAAGAAACGAGGAAGGAATGGGGCGAAGATGCAAACACAGCGGCAATCTTAGCTCTGGCTTCCGAAATTCCCGGGAAGAACCCAAAACAACATCGAATCGAGCCCTGTAATTCTTTTTCTACTTCATCGCCAAGGCTCTTCGCAATGAAGCACCTTCACTGTATCCTACCGAAATGGGAAAGGCAAGCGTGAAATCGTCTCGAGGGAAATATGTCGATCTCGTCTTTATTCTTCTTCCGAACGCGCCTAGTAGGCCGCCGGAGCGGACAACGGACGGCTGGAATATAAGGGCGCGGCGTTAAAATTATCGAAGCGCGCCGAGGCGTCTCCCCGCACCAACATCCCAACCTCCCCCACTCCAAGCGCCTGATCCTCCACAGATAAGGCGAGACTGCCGTCAAAAAATGTTTCGACGAAATCCTTGCTGATAATCGTGTTCCGCTGCACGCGAAGGGTGTGCCATTCAACCGGCTTGACCTTGATCGCCGCCCGGCCGAGAACCGACTCTTTCCCCTCGATGACACGTACAACCTGAATGATTTTCTGGGAGACATCCACGACCGTCGCATAATAGTTCTGGGCATCTCTCATCCCGAACACCACACCAACCTGCCCACCTGGAGCGCCGGCTCCCTGCTGAACGCGAACGACCAAGTCGGGGTACTCATACTGAAAGCCCTGCGCGATAAGAATTTCGTGACACCCTGCGCAACCGGAAGTTCCCAGCAAGACGTTGGGAGCGGAAGGCACGGCGGCTTGCGCCTCCACCTTCCATGAACCGGCCTGTTGATCTCCGGATGCGACGGCAACGAACCCCTTTGGAATCGCCCCCACTTCATCCTTGTCAAACGTCCAATCGTTGAAGAGCTGAGGATTGGCCTGTTGCCGCAAATGCTCGGCCTTCTCTTTGGATGTTTCCTTCGGCACGGCCCATGCCGCCTCTATCCCGCCTGCCAGCACACCCGCAGCGGCGACGATGCCGACACACCGCAGGGCCCGGACAAACAATGTCACAACACTCCACTGACCTTCGCGATCCATCTGTATCTGCCTGACGCGCTCATCTCCATAGTGCACGGACGTACTCCTCCTCGAGCGGACCTCACGATTTCGGATGCGCTGCTTTGATCTGGATGATGTCCTGCTGATACCGATCACGTTCAGCCAGGATCTTCTTCCGTCTCCATCCGCGTAACGTCCACCATTTTATTTTATCCATGAACGTAACCACGGGCGGAGGCACACTGCCTGCCGGCCCATGCTGAAATTCATAGCCCTGATGCGTCCCCTGATTGTCCCGAAACCGTGCGTACTGATAGTCGTAGAGACCTTTGCCCTGCTCTGCCATAGCTGATTCCTTTTGCGTTGTCGGTCGAGCTGTTCTCGCGGTCCGGGACCGCCCCATCCACAGGAAGGCTGGTCCCGAGCGGGCCCGGGAACCGATAGTACCTTGAGCCCTTCGCTCTCTGCAACGGGGCTCTTTCCTTGTGCTATAGTGCCTCATCCCGAAGCCTGCGTTGTCGCGCCGAATCACGGATACAGTATGGACCTTCGAGAGCATCCACCCCGGCGATGGAGCGATACCACGGCCGGCTTGATCTGGCTGCCACGCCTGATCGATAAGGTGCGGGCGTTTCAGGCCGGGACACTCGGGGCCTATGCCTATCCTTCTGCGTTGGACCAATCCTTCATGCGGCATCTCCGGATTACGCCGGCCCAGATTGAGCCGCTAGTTCGTGAGATGACCTCCGACGAGGCGATCGGCGCGGCCCTCCGGCAACACATTCCTCTCACCACCGAAGAAATCCAGGTGCGGTGCGCAGCCTTTCAGGCCAAGTATCAGTGGGCGTTCGCCGTGCTCGATCGGGACGACGGGTATACTCGCGGCGTCGGGTATCCGCTTCCACAATGTCTGCAACGACCGCTCTGGCGCTGGTATCAACGTTGGTCGGCCCAGAAGGCGAACGCCACCTCGATCTGATGCTATTCAAAGCCGCCACGCATCGCAGGAGTCATACTTCCTGCTTCAGCCATCTCCTCCGCCACCATGCAGCCCGCCCACTGATCATCAGTCTTTGGCTTGCGCTGACGCCGTTCACGGTCCTGGCCGAATACCAACAGGAACTCCCTCAGCCGCTCAAACACTCATTGGACCTCGTATCCGGTCAACGCATGCTGGAGGATGTCCGCATCCTGAGTGGCCCAGCGTTCAATGGCCGTCAGACCGGCACCCCCGACGACCTTGCCTCAGCCGAATTCGTACGGCAACGGTTCGTGGAATCGAACAGGTCACAACCAGCCTGGCCTGAACCACCTACCGAACCGGCTCGCGCCCATGAATCAATTCACATACAGTCCACCCCCCACCGGCCAACGATGATCGGCGAACATTCGATCCTGCAACTCGCGTCCACCCCCGACTCGCCTCCGGATCAGATCGGGTCTGATTACCTTCCCGTCCTCGACTCCCCTTCGGCCAACGTGCATGCGCCAGTGGTGTTCGTCGGATACGGCATCTCCGATCAGGGAGGTGGATTCGACGAATATGCAGGCATTGATGTTCGCGACAAGGTGGTGCTGTTTCTCCGCGGCAAACCGGATCGGTATTCCAAGCAGGTCTCCCATGCGGAGAAAGTCCATGCCGCCCACGCCCATGGCGCACTCGCATATCTCACGGCAACCGGGCCAATCCTCAATGCCTATGAAACTCGTCGCGGAGTCACGGGCCAACCGAGCGCCTTTTACGCCGTAACGGAGCCGGGTCGTACGATTCCCGGTGCCTGGATCAGCACCGCCCGTGCGATGGCTATACTCGACGCCGGCCGAGCGGCGAACGACGATCGGCTGCGGACGTTGCAACAGAACCTCAATGAGGGGCGTCTTCCGCAATCAACGGCGACGGATACGGTCGTCACCATGCGCTGGCATAGCGCCGAGCAGGACGGCACGCTTCACAACGTGGTCTTTATCGTGCCGGGAACCGACCAGGCAAAGGCAGAAGGAGCGATCGTCGTTGGTGCGCATCGCGATCATTTCGGGAAGCAAGGCGGCTTGCTGTTCGCCGGAGCCGACGATAACGCCTCAGGAACAGCGGTATTGCTGGAAGTGGCTCGCGTGCTGCAATCACTACCAGTCAAGCCGAAACGGTCGATCGTTCTGATCTCGTTCAGCGGAGAAGAGCAGGGATTGTTAGGATCGAAGTTCTATATTGGCCAACCGGTCGTGCCCTTACGCTCGACCCTGGCGATGCTCAACGTCGACCACGCAGCGGTTGGAAATGGACGCCTGACCATCGGCGTCACCGGCACGGAAAAAGCGGCCGCACAGCAGGCCGGACAGGCGGCGGGATTGGCTGATCGCCTCGATGTCTTCGGCTTTTTCCCCGGCGGGGATCATGTGCCGTTCAAGGAGGCGGGGATTCCCACGGTCACGGTCGTGAGCGGCGGCGTTCATCCTCATTTTCACCAACCGACGGACACCGCCGAGACGGTCAATCCGGACATTCTTGTAGCGGCCGCCCGCTATGTCCTCGCGATGCTCTGGCAGCTGGCTGACGCGCCATAACTCGGCCGAGCGGCCCGCGCATTCCTGCGCTATTTGACTGAGACCACCTCGACTTTCCCGACGCGCCGGATGACCGTGATGCCGACATCCAGGTCATGCCGCCGGAGCAACAGGTCGACCGACGCAGTGCCGACCGTCAGGTTTTTGATCTGCATCTTGTCGATAAAATCTGGCAGGATGGGATGATTGAAGATCACCTTCTGTTCCGACGCGACAATCGACAAGCCAAGGCACGCCTGCAACACCATGAACGCCGATCCGGCCGCCCAGGCCTGCGGATTACACGCAACCGGGTAGCGTGTGAGGCCCTGGCCGGGTCGGCGGACAAACCCGCAAAACAACTCCGGCAAGCGGTGAAAATCGAGGACCAGACTCACCTCGAACATCCCGGTCATGATTTTTTCCACGCCGGACTTGAGGCCGTACCGCGCAAGACCGACGGCGATCATCGCATTGTCATGCGGCCAGATCGAGCCGTTATGATACGACATCGGGTTATACCGACGTTCGGAATCGGCCAGGGTGCGCACGCCCCACCCGCTGAATAACTCGTCGGACATCAGCGTCTCCGCGACGCGCCGGGCATGCTCATCGCTGGCAATGCCCGTATAGAGACAGTGACCGGCATTCGATGTCTTCACCTCACAGGGTCGCTTATGCCCATCCAAGGCGAGAGCATAGGTCGACGAGGCTTCGCACCAGAAGGCCTGCTCGAACCGCTCCTTGAGTGACCGGGCCTGCCGTCGAAGCTGACTGGCGCGGTCGACGTACCCCAGCGCTTCCGCAAGTTTCGACGCTTGCACTTTGGCGTCATACACATAGCCTTGCACTTCGCACAGTGCGATCGGCCCCTCGGCCAGCGAGCCGTCCGCATGCGAGATGGAATCATGGGAATCTTTCCACCCTTGATTATCCAAGCCCGTGGGCGATTTTCGCACATACTCGACAAATCCGTCCCGATCGATATCGCCGTACGTATCCATCCAGGTCAATGCCGCTTCGAGATTGGACCAGATCGATTGAATGAACGCCAGGTCTGCCGTGCGCTCGTAATAGGCCCCCGCCAGCATGACGAACAACGGGGTGGAATCGACGCTGCCGTAATACAGTCCGAAGGGAATTTCGTGCAGCGCCGCCATTTCCCCTTTGCGGGTCTCGTGCAGGATCTTTCCCGGCTCCGCATCCTGCGCGGGATTGACCTCCTTGGCCTGGGTTGAAGCCAGGTAGGCCAACACCCCACGTGCCAATTCCGGCTTGATCCACAAACACTCCAGCGCCGTAATCACCCCATCCCGCCCGAAGGGCGTGCTGAACCAGGGCACGCCGGCATAGGGATACGGCCCTTCGCTCGTATCGGTCACCATCATGCGGACATCCAACACGGAACGATTCCACCACTCATTGAACTGGGCGTTGGAGGTCTGAATGGTACAGTCTTCCGTCGGCTCAGCGCCGAATGCCAGACCGGCTTCCGCCATCGCTGCGTCGTAGGACAAGAGCGTCCTGTGACTGTCGGCCTCATCGCAGGCCACCATCACCGCGACGGCAATTTCCCCTTTCGGCTCCAACTCGATGCCGAAGGTCGCCTGTGAGGCGGTAATTTCCAGCGGCTCCGGCGAAAACTGAATCCGCGCCTCCCGCGTCACTTCGTCCAGACCTTCGTACCGCAGCACCAGGAGATCTTTCCGTAACACGTTCGGCAACATGCGGCCTTTGCGCTCGCGCTTTTTTCCGCGCACCTCGAAGATGTCGGCGAAGTCGGCCTCGAACCGGATCGAAAGGGTCATCTTCACGGAGGCCAGGCTGTAGTTCGACAGACGAAACCGCTCATAACTCACGCCGTTCCAGAGAAAACGCGAGCGAAACACATGCACGCTTCCGCGCGGGATCGCGATGCGTCCGTCCCGATACAGGTCCGGATTCGTCAGGTCTACGGCGAGCAAGGCATTATCTTCCTTCACCGTCGAGCTCAACAGCATCGGCCGATCATTATTCAGAAAGATTTCCTGCCGCGAGAGAAACCGGGTTCCTTGATGGAACACGCCTTGCGTCCCCCGGCCCACCGGCTGAATGTCGCCATACCGGTCGAACACGCCGAACGTTTCTCCATGCTTGAGCACACGCGTCCGGTCATCCGCCATCGATGAACTGGCCAGGATATAAAATTGATCATTCACGCTAATGATTTCTTCCACGTTTTCCTCCCGTCATCCCTGATCGATCGATGCGATGCGCGCGGCCTTCGCCACCACACCCCACCAGTCCTGCATTCTGCTCGCTTCGTTTCTGTGAGACCGTCTCCGGGCCTCCACGAGGAACCGGATCCGGATAGGGACTCAATGACTGGTCGGTTGCGTCACCATGACGACGGGGCGGGCCGTCTCCTCGGCAGGGAGGCTCGTCTCGGCCCAATGGACCTGCACCCATCGCGCGACTCGCATGGACACCAGCGCCGATAAAAAGAGACCAACTCCGATCCCGAATACGCTGGGGCGCTCGCCGAAGTCCTGGGTCACCCAGCCGAAGATCGTCATGCCTGCAATGGCCGAGGTCATCGCCCCAAGATTGTAGATCGCCAAGACTCGTCCCAATAACGTCGTTGGCGCGATCTCTTGCAGGACGCCCCAGGCCACCGGCGTGAGCGTGCCGGCGCCCATGCCGATGATGACCATGAGCGTAGCGGCCACCAACCGGTTCGACGTGAAGAGCAAGCCCAAAAGCGTCAGGCCGCTGATGAAACTGGACAGCGCCATCAACTGAATCCGCTTCGGCAGCGACCAGGACGACAGGGACACCAACCCCAGCGACACCAACAGCAGTCCGACACCGAACGCCGACCACAAGTACCCGACCTCGATCGGTCCCAGATCAAGCAGCTTCTTGCCGAACACCGGAAAGAGTGTGCTGAACGCACTGGTGGCAAAAGTGTACATGGAGGCCGCGCCGATCAACATGAGGATGACTCGTTGCCGGTGGAGCACATACTGAAACCCCTCCACCACATCCCGAAACGTGCCGGCCAGAGATCCCCCTGACGTCGGGGCCATTTCCATACGCGGAAACCGAATGAACAAAAAGCAGAGCGCTGAAATCACGTAACTCACGGCATTCACGCAAAGCACTTCTTGAGAACTCATCGTCGCGATGCCGACCCCGCTCAACGCCGGACCGACGATGATGCCGATACTGGTGGTGGTCTGGAGCAAGGCGTTGGCCGCCGTAAATTCGTGACGGGACACCAGGGAAGGAATTGCGGCGGTCAGGGCCGGTCCAAACACGGCAGACGCCACGGCATGGACGAACACCATGAGATACAGGCGCTCAATACTAAACGAATCCACCGGCAGCAAGCAGGGCAACACGCCCAACACCAGCGCTCGAATCAGATCGCTGCTGATCAGCAAGAGCTTTTTCGGAACACGATCGACGATCACGCCGATGAAGGGACCGAACAGAATGGGCGGCAGCGTTTGCAGCAGCCCGATCATGGTGGTTTTGAGAGGGGAGCCGGTAATAGAGTAGACAAACCAGAGCAACGCGAGTTTGGACACGCCGTCGCCGATCTGCGAGACCATCTGGCCCCACCAGACCAGTGTGAAATCGCGCGTCAACAGATGCGGCGACCACTTCACATTCGGGCGTCCAGGCCCTGTCCCGCTTGCGCGCCCCGGTTCTATAGCGTCAGCAGACTGCGTGTCGAACCTCCTGTGGCATCGGTATCATGCCTGTTCATTCTCCGACCACCAGACGGACCGCATCGGTATTCACCGCGCGGACGCCCGGCACCTGTCGTGCCGCCTGGGCCGCCTCAAGCACGATAATCTGAAACCGCGTGGTCCCATTCAGCGTGACGATGCCGTCTTCTGTTTTCACATCGAACTTAACTGATTGCAAGGTTTTGCTTTTCTCGAACCGCTCCTTCACCAATTGGGTAATGATCTTGTCGCGCTCCGCGAACAGTCCGTGGGCCGCGTCCGCTTCGACTTTCAGACGGTTTTCTACGGCATGAACGCCTTCGAGACATCGTATGATATCGGTGGCCACACGTTTATCCGATTCCTGCGCGACCTTGCCCAACAAGACGAGGTCTTTATCCTTGGCATCGACTTCAATGTCGTACGGAAACAGATGCGGATCCGCCATGAGGGCCAACTTGGCCGTGACCATCGACGAACGAACCGGCTTCTTGGGTTCCGGTTCGGGTTTCTGGCGCTCTCCCGTGCCTGAATCACCTGGAGGGACCGGCGTTTCCACCGGAGGCTTCGCGTCGGCCGCTTGCGGCACCGCAGGACAAGGATGCTCGGCCGGCAACTCCGCATCCTTTGATTTCGACTCCAACTCCTTGGATTTTTGGTCCGCCTCCTTAGATGATTTGGACTCCCCGTCCTTCGCCTTATGTTCCGGCTCCTTGGGCTTGGTCGTTGATTCCTTGGCTTTCGGTTCCGAAAATTTGGGTTTACTGTCCCCCTCCTTATTTTTCAGCTCAGTCTCTTTCGGCTTCGTGTCGCTGTCCTTGGGTTTTTGGTCGGGCGGCTTGGCGTCCGGCTCTTTCGGTTTTGAATCCGGCTCCTTTGGTTTCGCCTCCGATTCTTTTATCTTCCCCTCGGCATCCTTGGATCCCGAAGATGGTGTCCCGTCCGGTTTTGCCTCTGACGGCTGCTGTTCCGAGGCCATTGAGCCAACGCTCCCCAACCCGAACGCCACCACAAACGACAAGATCCCTGCCACACACACGGTCTGAATAGTCCGCATAGGCATATGCCCCTCATGTGTAAAAGTAAGCCGAGCCGGAAGGCAGGCCCGGATTCGCCCCGAACAGCGCCCGAGAGAAAAGACATACGCGAGGGACGGGCAGAAAGCAACTCCACCCATCGCCTGTCTTGGTCGTTCAGAGGGCAGCTCACGCAAGGCTTACCGCGAGCTGCCGCAAAGGTCGGAACGATGGTTTGTGAAAGGAGGTTACGCGACAGCCGGACTCACCACGAGGCCACGGCGGCTAACCTGCATCGTGACCATCGCAGTGAGCAAGAGGAGCAATCCGATACCGATGAGACTGACGGCAGGCCCGAGGGTGTCGGCAGCCCAGCCGAATCCCGCCATGCCGACCATAGCCGAAGCCATCCCGCCGACACTAAATGTGGTGAACACACGCCCGAGCAGATGTTCAGGCGTCACTTCCTGGAGCATGGCCCAGACGACCGGGTAGAACAGCGAGGTGCTGCCACCGATGATGACGATCAATAAGAAGGTGCTGAACAACACCGGTGTTTGAATCAATCCCAACGCGCAGACGGCAAGACCTCCGATGGTCAACGAGCGACCGATCTTGCCGATACGCTCCTGGAACGTCCCCTGCGGCATTCGCGCCAACCAAATAGACGCCGCCAACATTCCGATGCCTAGTGCGGACCACAACCACCCCAGTTCCATCGGTCCGACTTGTAATAGTTCCTTTGCCACCACAGGAAGCAGGAAGACAAACGCGCTGATCGCAAGATTGTACAGAACGGCCGTAATCATCAATGAGAACACGACCCGGTGTTGCAGAAACACGAAACGAAAGCCCACCATCATGTCCTGCATGACGGGAGTCCCCAACACCTTCAAGTCTTTCACCGATTTATTCTCTCTTACACGAATGGGAAACAAGAAGAGGGCGGAGACGAAAAAGGTCGCGGCATCCACGTACAGAACATTTTGGGCGCCGATGAGGGCGATACCCAGGCCGCTCATGGCCGGGCCCAACAAGACACCGATGTTTGTGGTGCTCTGCAGAAACGCATTCGCCGTGGTCAGTTGCGACCGCTGGACGATCAGAGGCACAGCTGAGGCCAGCGCCGGCCCAAACACGGTGGACACGATAGAGATCAGGAAGACCAGCACGTACAGACGTTCAAGCGTCAGCATATCGAACGTGTAGAACAGCGGTATCAGCAACACCATCAACGTGCGTAACAGATCAACGACGATCATGACCGTTTTCTTGGGGAGATAGTCGAGATAGACGCCGATGAGGGGACCGAAGACCAGAGGAGGAATCGTCTGCAACAACCCGATGGCGGTCATTTTGAGCGCCGACCCGGTCATTTCATACACAAACCACAGAAGCGCGACCTTATTCAGGCCGTCACCGATCTGGGAGACGACCTGGCCGCCCCAGAGACATCCGAAATCTCGGGTCCCCAATAATCGCCAGCCGGTGACACTAGATTCAGGACTGGACTGTGACTCGTCTGCCATGCTGATCCTTCCGCGAGGTTGAGATCGCGCTGACTAGAGGTTCGAAGCGTGCTGCTGCCCGGCTTTACCGGGAAGCGTCGCGGCATCCGCGATGAGTTGTTGATAAATCTTTACGTAGTCGTTGGTCATGCGCTGGGCGGTGAAGCGCTCGTCAAAGACCTGGCGGCACCGATGGCGATCGATCGTGCCGAGCTTCGATACCTGGCTCACCATTTCATCGAGGTTTTCACTGATGAAGCCCGTCACACCATGACCGATGATTTCCGGAATGGATCCCCGGCGGTAGGCGAGGACGGGTGTACCACAGGCAAGGCTTTCGATCAACACGAGGCCGAACGGTTCCGGCCAGTCATAGGGACAGATGAGCCCGATGGCGTTCCCGATGAAGTCGCTCTTTTCCGCATCGGTAATTTCTCCGACAAACTCGATCAACGGATGGTCGAGCAGCGGTTCCACGACTCGCTCAAAGTAGGCACGGTCGGCGGGATCGACCTTCGCGGCCATCTTCAGCGGTAACCCGACACGTTTGGCCAACTCAATGGCTTGGTCCGGACACTTTTCCGGAGAGACGCGGCCGAGGAAGGCCAAATACTTGCCCGGTTCCGCGTTGAACTTATACAAATCTTTCGGCAACCCGTGATAGACGGTGTTGGCCCAGTTGCACCAGGGCAACGGCCGGCGCTGCGAGTCCGAAATGGATACCAACGGCAGCTCGGCAAAGTCACGGAAGACCGGCACGAGCTCGGGCAAGTCCAACCGGCCGTGGAGCGTGGTCACAACCGGCACGCGACAGCGGCGAGACAGAGAAAACGCCAGAAAGTCGAGATGGGAGTGGATGAGGTCGAACTGGTCGGCGGCGGCGAACACCTGCTCCATCATCTGAATGAGCGGCGCTTCGCGGTTGAAAATGCCGGTATTCAGACGCAACGCCTGCTGACACGGTGATTCCAACTTCGCCTTGGTCACCGAATCACCGCTGGCAAACAACGTCACCTCATGGCCCTGGCGGACGAGTTCTTCCGTCAGGTAGGAGACGATGCGTTCAGTGCCTCCATACAATTTCGGAGGGACGCTCTCCCAAAGCGGCGATACCTGGGCAATCCTCATAGAAACAATCTCCTTTGATCGTGAAGGCTCGATGACAGGGGCTCAAACCCGGCGGCTCGTACTGCTCCGCACCTACCACCGTCTGTCGGCATTCTTTCCGTTCTCCCTAGGCGATTCAATTGACATCTTTGACACGAGCGCATTGTTTTTGTCGTCTCGTTACGAAACAGGAAATACATCGCAATGCTGCGGAGTCAAAGCAAGCGCCATACCGTCGAAGCCTTCTCCATCAATCGGCAATCCTCATAGCTTGCTAGTTACTTGTAAATCAATTGGTTATGAATTTAACACCCCGTTGTCGCGAGGATCCGTTGATGAGGTGCAGCCTGTGGATTCTGTGGACAATCAAGAGCCCGACAGCTCTCCGCTGTGACAGACTTGCAGCCATACACCAAACCGCCACAAGGACAGACGTTCCAACCCTGGAAAAATTGCACGACTGAACGGCGGTAATGACATCGGAAGGAAGAAAGCGATGGGTAGATGAGTTCGCGGAGTGTGTGTTCCCTGCTGGAAGGCAGGCAAAGCCCTGTACAGTAGATCCGCTGGCTAAGGAATATCCTCCAGCAAGCCCGATTGAATCGGAGGCACGGGCCCGACATCACGAGGCACGGGAGGAAACACCACGGGGGAACCTGATTGATTCGCTCCCTGAATGAGACCCACCGACAATTGCGGCCCCAGCGTCATGACGGCGCCGCTCCAGGCCTGGCCAGTGGTGGGATTGCGGAAATTGTACGACTCGAAGTTATTTCCGAAATTGTAGATGAACCCCTGCGTGCCCTGGTTATCGATGTACAAATTCCCCGGGCCCGCGAGATTGAATAACGGTGCCACGCCCCCATTAAAGCCTCGCACACCTGAGACGGACTGCGCGGCCGCCGAGGACATCGACAACAGCCCCGGCATCACCGCAATCAGCGTGATGCCCATCGCGCGCACGATCGTCCCGCCCCTGCGCGCCAGCATGGACACTGCTCTCCGTTTGTGATACCACGCCACATTCATGATGAATTCAGTATGGCTCAACCCGCATCTCCCATCAAGGAGTTTGTTATGACGAATCCAATGCTCCGGGGCTGCCTGGTCCTCGCAAGCGCGTCCGCGCTGTGGCTCTGGACGGCCTCCACCTCTTTCGGTCTCGAGGTGACCAAACCCGTCCCGACCGAACGACGTGAAGCCATGTCACTGGCCGACGCCGTCCTGAAAGCACTGCAGAATAACCTCGATATCCACATCGGCCGGCAAACCAAAGAAAGCCGCTTGGCCGACATCATCATTGAACAGGCAAAATTCGACCCGACCATCAGCTTGAACGGCCAATACAACAGGCAGGTCGCGCCACTCAACCGGCCACTGTTGGGTTTCACCAGCGCGAATCTGCAGGACATTACGAAGTTCGATCAGAACACCTCCAGCGTCACCGCCGACATCACCCAGAATCTCCCGACCGGCGCGAACTATGACCTGAACTACAGCCCTCAACGCAGCTTTGTCGGCGGGCCCAATACCTTCCTGTTCAACCCGGCTTGGACAGGCGGCCTCGCCCTCACGGTCACGCAGCCGTTATTGAGAAATTTCGGCACGGATGTAAACCGGACGTTCATTTCGATCGCACAAAACAACGCCACCGTCGAACAACATGTCTTCCTCGATCGCGTCCTGACCGTCATTGCCACCGTCGAGCAGACATTCTGGGAGATGGTCTTTGCGAATGAAAATCTCAAGGTTGCGCAGGCGGCGCTCAAAGCAGCGGAAGAACTCCTCGCCAGCAACCGGGCTAAAGCCAAGGCCGGCGTCATGTCGATCGTCGACGTCCTACAGGCGGAAGCGGCCGTCGCGTCGCGGGTCGAACAGATCCTTGTCGCTGAAAAATCCATTCGCGACCAGGAAGATCAACTGCGGCGGCTGTTGAATCCGGCAGAGGAAGAACTCCGACAGGACCTGCGACTGATGCCGACCGATCCCCCGACCACCTCGCTGGAGGCCATCAGTCTTCAGGAAGCCATCGATATCGCCATGGAACGCCGCCCCGAAGTGTTACAAGCGGGGAAAAACGTGGAGAGCAGCGACCTCAATGTGAAGTTTGCCAAGAATCAATTGCTCCCCACCCTGTCGGTGCAAGGCACGATGGGACTCTCCGGCCTTGGCGCCGACTATGGAGATGCCACCAGGCGGAATTTCGGTGGAGACTTTTACAATTACGGTGCCGGATTAGTCCTCAGCTACCCCATCGGCAACCGCTCGGCTTATAGCACCTACAATAAACGGCAATTGGAATCCCGGAACGCCCAGGCATCGCTGCAAAGCGTTCGGCAACAGATCATCGTCGGAGTCCGGGAAGCCGTCCGCCGCGTGCACACCGATTTCAAACGGATCGAAACGACCCGCTCGGCCCGCATCATGGCCGAAAAGCAGTTACAGGCCGAGCAAGAGCGCTTAAAGGTCGGCCTCAGCACCACCAGATTCGTGCTCGACTTCCAGCGCGACCTGGCCACGGCACAAGGCAACGAACTCCGGGCCACCGTGGACTACAACAAATCCTTGTCGAATCTCGCCAGGAATAAGGCGACCACGCTTGAACGGTATAGCCTGCGACTCGAATAATCCGCTAATGATCAGGTCTGAAGAGGCGCCAGTCACCAGTGCGACTCAGACCATCGAACGGGGGGCGGCCCTCGCGCTGCTCCCCCTTCTCACCACGCTCCTGTACTACGCCTCCCCTCGCGAACTTCGGCAGGAGCCCCTCTATCAGTTCCTGCCTCAAGTCTTCGCCTATGCCGCCTTGTTCACGTGGAGCCGCATCAACGGCGAAACAATCACACGACTCGGCCTCACACGGTCCCTCATCCCACAAGGCCTCCGCTGGGGCACGGCCACGGGGCTGGTACTCGGCACAATGAATCTCCTGGTGATCCTCTATCTCGCGCCCTGGCTCGGAGCGGACTATCGGTTTCTCGCCGATACGCCCCACGCCAAAATTCCGCTGCTCATCATGGTGCCCTGGTTCATTCTCTTTATCGCTACCATGGTGGAACTGAACTTCCGCGGTTTTCTGTTAGGCCGGCTGCTGGCCCTCGGACTGCCCGCTTCCATGGCCATACCGTTGAGCGCCCTGCTGTTTGCGTTCGATCCCTTCTTGGTGGCAACCTTTCAACATCTCCACTGGATTGCCGTGTGGGACGGTTTGGTGTGGGGAGGGTTGTGGGTCGCTTTCAGAAACCTGTACCTGACCATTGTTGCCCATGCCGTGGAAGTGATCCTGCTGTACAGCGTCATGCGAGTGGTACTGGGATAGGAGCTGAACCCCTTGCTCGACTTTGACAGGACATTGTTGGAGACAACGATGTGCGTCACTGTGTCGATGAAGCCCTGATCCAATTTTCCCATGAATCCCTCCTTCTCCAGCTTCCTCGTCAACGACGTCTTCGGTGACCCCGGGCTGTTCGTCGAAGTACGATGGTCGAAACGCGCCCTCTTGTTCGACCTCGGCCACAACGATGCCCTTGGACCGACCCGCCTGTTGCGTGCCAGCGAGATCTTCATCTCCCACACCCATATGGATCACTTCATCGGGTTCGATGCCCTGCTACGCGTCGCCCTCGGCCGCGGCAAAACCCTGCGGCTCCACGGGCCACCTGGCCTCATCGCCAATGTCGAGGGGAAGCTACGCGGCTACACGTGGAACCTGGTGGACGGATACCCGCTCACCATTACCGTGCACGAGTTCCACGCTGAGAGCATCAAGACCGCGACCTTCCTTGCCACAAACGGCTTTCAGCGTCACGATGAACCCAGTTTTCCGTTAAGCGGCTGCACGGACGACGGCGCGTTTACGGTGCTCCGTGATCCCATGTTCATCGTGCAGGCGACATCGCTCAATCACCGCATCCCCTCCTTCGCCTATGCCCTGCAGGAGCAGTTTCATGTGAACTTCAACAAGGAGCAATTACACGCCGCCGGACTTCCGGTGGGTTATTGGCTGAAAGAGGTGAAGCACTATTTCTGGCAAGGCAAGCCGGATGACTTTCGATTCGTCGCCACGCTGTACCAAGAGCATCACAAGGAAGAGCGCGAGTTTCTCCTGGGCGAGATCCGCGAACGATTCGTCACCATCACGCGCGGCCAGAAAATCGCCTATGTCGTGGATGCCCGCTACGATGCAGACAACGAACGCAAGATCCTGGAGCTTGCGCGGGGCGCCGACATCTTTTACTGTGAGGCCCCTTATCTGGACCGGGATGCGGAGAAGGCTCGGGACCGGTACCACCTCACGGCCAGGCAGGCCGGCATCCTGGCGAAGAAAGCCGGCGTGCGCGAGCTGATCGTGTTCCACTTTTCACCACGGTACACGGGCCTGGGACATGAGATCGAGGCGGAAGCGCGGGAAGCTTTTCGCGGGACATGAAGGAGGCTGGGATGGGTGAGTGGGCGAAGTACGCACTGTACTTCCTGTTGGGCGGCACAATCGTCAGTATCTCGACCTATCTCGGTTCGCAAGGCCGGTCCTTTCTCGCTGCCTTCGCCAGCACCTTCCCCGCGATGACCGGCGCGACGTTCGTCCTCATCTATCTCAACGGCGGCAATGAGCATCTCGTCACCTACGCCAAAAACCTGCTCTGGTTTGTGCCGCCCTGGCTGGTCTATGTCGGCTGTATGATCTACGGCGTCGAGCGCATCGGCTTCTGGTTTTCGATGGCGGGCTCCTTGGTCCTCTACATGTGCTGCGTCGCGCTTGTGAAATTCCTGGCGCGGTAGGGCTTACAACTTGTCGGATGAGACACAATTGTGTACACTCCACATCAACGAGGTATGACGATGACAAAAACCATGTCGCTCAAGCAGGCCCGGTCCCGATTCTCCTCCTTGGTAGACAAGGCCGATCGTTTGTCCGAGCGGGTAATCGTGACAAAAAATGGAACCCCTAAAGCAGTGGTCATGGGGGCGGAAGAATTTGAAAGCTGGGTTGAAACGTTGGAGCTGCTCTCAAATCCCAAAGCGGTCAAGGCTCTTGAGCAAGGACTGAAAGAAGCGAAAGCAGGGAAACTTCGGTCGTTTAAGGACGTGTTCGGCGAAAAGCAGTGAGACAAGCGAGGCTCACCCCACAAGCTATCAAGGATGTGGCCTCCTTCGACGCCGGAACCCGCGACAAAGTCAAAGACGCCATCCGCCACCTCGCAGACCATCCCCTCGATGGCAAATCGCTCAAAGGGAAATTTCAGAAAGATAAGGTCTGGTCCTACCGAGTCTGGCCCTACCGAATCCTCTACCGGAAGACCGGCAGCGAGTGGTTGGATATCCTCTCAATTGAACATCGCAAGGATGTCTATCGCTAGGCGTCCTCCCCACACAGTTCTGCACAGGTTATCGCTCTCCAAGTCTCGCAAGAAACCGTTGCCCCTTCGGTGCTATCACCGCTCAACTTTCCCTCACAAACCAACCATCACACCCATAACAATGCTTTCAGAGGAACCGCCCCGGCAAGGCACGTCTGTATCGCGGCCAACCCTTCACGCCGAAGCAATTCCGGCAGGCGTTCGCCTTCGGGCAATAGCATGAACGCCAGTCGCCCGATGGACTGATCGGATAGACTGAGGAGATTTCGCACAAACCCGACGTTCACCTCCGACCGATGGACGGGCCAGATAATCTTCCTGGCGCACATCAAGAACCTGCCCAGGCGATCCCGGCAGTCAGCAAGATCGAGCGGACTGACATACACCGCATGATCCATCCCTCCCTGCGCAAGTAACACCACGTCCCAAGGCCGCCCGACCAGCACCACTGCTCTAGCTGAATCCCGAGGGTCGAAATTCGAAAACACCAACCGCCCGGCCTGTCGCGGGAACAACAGTTTGAAACCATAGGGCAAGAAATCCCCTGACCACAGGCTGCCCGCTGCATCCTCAATTCCCTGTTCGTAAAAGCCGCAGATGCACCCTTCGGCATTTCGCAGAGGAAGAAGCAGGGCAAGATCCAACGCTCCATCTCGCATCCGATCTTCCATACAAGAAATCCATCCCTCAACCCCAAACTGCTCAAGCTCATTTTTGCTGTACCCCATCGCGAACAGCCGCTCGCGAAGTTGCTCGGCAAGGGCATACGACATGATTCCGAGCGAGAAGTGTTCTGCCGTCTCCGCCGTGACGCCCTGCCGATCGATCCACGAGCTAGCCAAAACCCCTTCCCGGCCGTGAATCAGCGACTCATGAGCAAACCGATTGATTTCATCGATGATACATTGGAATCGTTTCAGCCTGGGCCGCTTGCCTTGCAACACTCCCGACTCCATGAGCCTTCTCACGGAGCGCACCGACTCCGACAAACTGAGCCCTTCAATACGCGCATAAAAATCCAAGGCATGCCCGCCCGCAAGGCAGTCGGTGCAGAAATAGGAATCGTCACGCCCATCGACCAGCAGCGAATCAGCTCCCTGTCGGCAGAACGGACAAGGGCCCTTGCTATTGCGAGATTCATCACCGGTCGGCCTGAGCGAGATGTAGCGGCCGATCAGCTCGACAGCATCCAGATCGTCCAGTAGGTCTTCCCACTGCTCGATGCCCGACACTTCGACCGCCTGTTCACCAGGCTTGGCCCGAGAGTCCCTTGGCTGCGCAGAGCTGTCAAAGGCCAGACCCTCACCGATGCCAGAGAATCGCGCCATTCCATTTTCTCCGACAGCGGGCAAGAGCGAACCGGCCCCGATCGCCGCCAACATTTTGAACAGCGCGCGCCTCGTGAACATGGCTTCCCCTCCTTCGGTTGAAGTGAACGAACGGTCAGAATGAACAAGGGAAGCGTACTACGGGGATGTGACAGAAAAGGTCACAAGAAGACAGGAAAGAAAGCTGCTATTTTGTTTGAAGCAGCTAGAACGGCGACCAGATCACCGACCACGTGGGTTCACCAAACCGTCCCACATTTCCTCCAATTGCCGATATCTTTCAATGGGCTCCATCGTTGGAATCATTTCCATTAATATTTCCGGCGTGAGATAGGCGAGTTCGTTCGGATCAGACCCATCGTCCATGGAAATCCGCTTCTTCATATCGTCGATGAAACTCTCGTCAATGACAAACTGTTTGCCCCGCCAGTTGGTATAAATATAGTTGCTCATCGAAAGGCCTCCTATCAACGTGTTGTGCACCAGCGGGAGTCGATCGTCGCGGAACGCGAGAATCCCGACCTCGCGCATCGCGGACCGTCCTCGTCTTGTTGTAGCGAATAGATGTTCAGAATGACCGAGGGAAGCCTACCACGGGGATGTGACAGAAAAGGTCACAGCACAGCAACGATTCTCACTGTACGGTTGCAGTTGGTCGTACCAAACGCTACCACGCATTGCATTTGGTCGCCTTCAAGGCCTTCGTCCATCAGTATCCCAAGACCGAAATCTGAGTCGTGGCGCAGGTGGCGCAGACCTTTCAGAAGCTCAGCGATTCATTCACTGTCACGTATTGTGGGCTGAAGGAGTTGGTTACGTCTGTACCCGCTGTCACATGACACCCAATCCATCTTCTGCCTTTCTATTCCAAGAAAAGACTCCCGGTACCTTTTAGTGTCTCCGGCTTGATCAAATCCTTTTGTGCGAAGGTACGGAATGAGTGCGTGTCGCACCTCGTTCGACAGGAAGCCGAGAGAAAACTGTTCGATCGTCTCCTGAGTGATCCCTTCCCGCTTCAACCAGTCACGGGTATCACATCCAGCGGAGCCATGCTGCAGCGCTTCGCAGGCCAATCGTCGCGTTTCCTCGAGCACAACACCCATTCGCTCCAGCCTGAGGCGCTTCCCCGTCAAAACACCGGAGGCCAGCAAGCCAGCCAGTCGACGAATCCCTTCTGCAGGAGTCAGCTGCTCCATTCTGATGTAGAAATCCAACGCGTGGCCGCTTGCGAGACAGTCAGTACACAAATACGAATCCTCACGGCTAGCGACCATGAGCGAATCAGGGCACTGACGACAGAACGGACAGGGCCCCCAATAGTCGCGCGATCCATCACCAACCGGCGTGAGCCGACTGTAGCGGCCGATCAATTCGACGCCATCCAGATCATCCTGCAGGTTTTCCCACTGCTCGACGGCGGACAGAATCGAAGGCGAGTCCCTGATTGCGGAAAGAATGTCCGAAGAAGTTTGAGGAGCCGGAACTGATGAATGAGAGTTTGAGGTGGTTGGGCGAAGCTTTTGAGCCCACGCCTGATTCGGCCACACCGAGCCAGCGCCAACTGCCGCCAAGAGCTTGAACAAGGTACGCCTGGTAAACATGGCTCCCCTCCTTCATGTTGGATGAACGAGGGGAGCGTACTACGGGAATGTGACAGAGAAGGTCACGGAGAATTAACCTCTAAAGCGCCCTCTCAGGGACAATTATCTGCAATTCACGCGCAAGAACCTCCTTAAATTGACCCACTGCGCTGAGAACAGCTTCCTTGGTAGAAAGTTTCAAAATATCAATTTGGGCGCCACAAATTGTCACGCCAGTCTTGCCATTGTTCATCGCGTTCCAACCCGATGGGTAGCTGGAGGGATAAGTCACAGTAGGACGCCATACATCCGCATACCAGTCTCGCACCTCATCTCTGTCATTTCTCAGCGCATAGACCCCGATATATGAAAGACAGTCCTCTGAGGGCGGAAAGCTTTCAGGGTTTGGTTGACCTTTTCTCCAGCTATGCCCCTCAGGATACCCAGAGTCCGAAACCAGATGGATATCAAGCAACCATTCTCCCCTCTTCGCCTTATTATTGTCGGTATCAGGAGAAAGAAATAGGAAACTCGCTCGATACATTGGAAGCATATCCCACACCCAATTACCGAACGGATTTCCTGTAGAAGGTCTATTGAATCCATAACCCACACAATAGGGACGAAGAGCGCACTCCTCCGCGAATGTCTGAGCGAGATCATAAATTCGCTGTTGGTACATGAACAACAAACGAAAAGCTTTCCTGACATCAACTAATGCCTGACTAAGGTCGTTACTATCGGCGCCCATGAAACCTCCTTGCAAATCCCTCCAAACTTGTATCTAGAATCGAACAATAATGTTTTGCGCTACGACCTAAACTTTCCAACCAGACAAATTGCCGCCAATGAATATCATGCCACTGAAGGACAGCCAGTATGTCCTCAATCACAATTTGACTATTTGCGCCAACTTGCTCGTCGCCTAAGACTTCATGCAATGATTTCGCGATTAGTTGCCATGAGGTTCCGGCTAACTGCACATTCCCAACTTTTCCATATGAGTCTTTTAGTACTGATAGAATTTCCTTATAGTATCCTTGCACACAGAATTCAGTGACATCTTTCTCTCCTAGCCCACCGACCATCAATAACCACATCGGCCGCTCTTTTGACTGCTCATGAAATCCAATCCACTCCAGAGCCAATTGTTTGGCCTCCTGCGAACGAACATCATCGGAACGTTTAACTTCAACAACAAAGTCAACGCTATCGAAAGATAACCACACATCCGGCTCACATCTTTTCCTATCATTTACTACCGCTGAGACATCCCAACTGGGCCAGAATTCAGATTGGGTGAGATTTCCAACTATCTGCGGCATGCTTCCGACTGGAATCATCGCCTTGCGCAAGACCTTCCAGAAAAGGTCACCTGGGAGGTATCGCAAACGCTCAAAAACCGCTGCGGTTAAGAAATCCTCACAATCTCGAAATCTCTCAACTAGATTTCCCCCGATCTCAGCCTCATCAAGGGAGGTCCTAATTTTACCGTGCAGGAATGCATGAAGCATTTGGACTCATCTCCAGTAAGACTATCTTTCAAATGAAAATACCTTCGGCCTCTCAGGACTGTCCCTTTCCATTCTCGTCAACTGCATAACAATTCACACCCTCACGCCGCAGCGTAGTAGCACAGTCCTCCGCAACCTGTCCACGGTATTCAGGCGCTGAAATGGGTCCTCGATCTGATTCGCCTGCTCAAATTCCGGCCTCGCCTCATTGAACTCTTTCCGGCAACTGATCTGCTCTTGAATGACCTGCGCCAGGGATTTGTTCAGGGTGAGTTGCATGAGTGAATCGGCGGGGATCACGAACTGCAATATGAGCGGCAACAGCCATTCCATGACGAACCTCCCTTCCACGCTCACTCCCTTATCCACTGATGAAACGGGATCGCCTGAGTCATGGCATCCTGCACCGCTTGGCGCCCGCCCGACTGCAGCAATGCGAGAAGCCCGCCCCTTGACGGGACCTCCATCACAAAAAGCCGGCGCGTCTCACGCTTCAACCTTTCAAGGAAACGAAACGCGGTCGCCGACCTGTCCCCTTTGGCATCGAAGACACAGACAAAGTCCCGACCAACGGACAGCAGGGTCCGTAGCCGAATGGGATCGGTCGCGCTGTCAAAGAGGTACACCGCATTTCCGATACCGGCATTGTGCAATGCCACAACCTCCCAGGGCGTCTCTGCAATCAGCAATCTCCGATGGCGGATGAAATCCTCCGGCCAGGCTGGATGGGGAAAGATCAGCCTACGCAGCCGGCGCTCAGAGACGGACAATGTGTCCTCTGTCCATCCTACCGACAATGAACTCTGTGGCGACGTAATCTTCTGCTTCATAAATCCCCAGCTGCGCCCCGCAGAGTCGCAGATCGGGATGAGCAGGTTGCCGCCCCCAAATCGATCGATCAACTTCTGTTCGCCGTCGTCGCTTACGTACAGCATTTGCATTAGCTTGGGAATCACATAACCGGCAGCGACTAACTGGCGACTCAAGAGATCATCCGGCTCAGTCGGCGAATAGCCGAGCCGAAACCGTTTGATGGTGGAGAGCGTGATCCCTTGTCCAGCCAGGCACTCTCGGGCCATTGCCCCTTCCGGTTTTTCACAGAGCAGTTCATGATAGAAGCGCTGCGCTTCCTCCAGCATCCTGGACGCATGTTCATTCTCACAACGACGGCCTCTTAAGCTCCCCTCATTCAACAGCGCATCAAGACGCGCTGCCGCCTCATTCTGAGGTATTCCTTCGACTCTTCCATAAAACTCGATCGCCGATCCCTCCGCCTCGCACCACTTGCAGCTGAAAGACTCTGGTCTTACGCGAAAACCAGCTTCGCCGCAAAAGGGACAAGGGGATATCCCACACGCCAGATCAGCTCCTGGCCGATATGGGCGTTTCAAGGGCGAACCACAGAGAGCGACCACCTCAGTACAGTCCAAGTCATCTTTGAGGTTCTCCAAATATTCCAGATCCAGGAGCGATCTTTCGCATTCTGGGAAAAAATCGTCACAAAGCTGGTCATGGCCCAACCTCACCTCCGGCAATGCCCCGTGAGCAACCTGGTCGAACCTTGGCACAAGGACACCCAGCCCGAATGTCGCGGCGAACTTGAACAGAGTCCGTCTCGTTAACATGCCCCCTCCTTCATAGGTGAATGACAGGAGGCTACCATGCAGTCGTGACAGAGAATGTCACGGATCGGGCGAATCGCGTGCAGACAAAACCCAGAGGGGATGCAGGCCCGGAAGATTATCCCGTTGGCAATGGGCTAGCCTCTGGGCTGAATGATCTATGACTCTAGCGGTAGTGTTCTATGGCGGCTGCCAGGCGAGACTTTACGGATTCCACAAGAGCAAGAGGCTCCAACACCCTGGCGTCTTGTCCCCAAGAAAGCACCCACGAAGCGAGTTCATCCATGCCACCGGCGGAAATGGTGACGACGATAGAGCCATCCTTCTGGGCCGCATTCTTTTGACTGGGGTGCCAGCGACGCTCCTTGATGAGATATGCCACTTCGGCACTGAAACGAATGCGCACCGTCTGCGCCGGTTCGTCGATGAGACCAAAGAGCCGTTCATAGCTCGCGTCAAGGTTTAAGTCCGTGGTTATTTCGAAGGACTGGTCAGACACATCGACAGCAACGATGCGTTCAACCGCAAAGAGGCGAAGAGCCTGGGCACGATGCGAGAATCCCAACACATAGACGCCGAACTGATGAAACACCACGCGGTAAGGATCCACACGATGTTCGGCAGATTCCTCATAATCCGGCCTGATGTGATGCAACGTCACAGTCCGCTGAAGGAGCAGCGCCTTCTCCAATTTGGCCAAGACGTCTCCGTGATGGGAATAGTCACGAAGGGGCCCCGGGCGAGGCACAAAGACGTCGTTGATGCGGGCGAGATGATTCGCCACCTTGTGGGGTAACCCGGCCTGCACTTTCGCAATGAGACTGTCGAGATTCTCCACGAAGGGAGTGCCTGCCAGATAGGCAACGTGCGCTTTGGCAAGATGGAGCGCCATGAGTTCGTAGGGAGTCACGGTAATCGGCGGTAGCCCCTTGTAACCCAATGGCAATTGCCACGACTTTTCTCCACCGCCATCAGACTGCTCCAGTGGATGGCCTTCTTCCTGAATTCGATCGATGTCGCGGTAGATCTGTCGCCTTGAGACCCCGAACTCGCCGGACAAATCGCCAATGGACATCGATCGGCTTGAGAGCGCCCGGATCATTCTGGCAAGCCGCTCTGCCTGACTATATGCTTTGGGCCGACGGCCTAATCGTGCCTTCACGAGCCTCCCCTTTCTTGCTCACATCTCCCCGCCGCACGCGACTCAACGCCCGACCCTAAAACCTCAAGTGATCGTTAATAGTGAGGCCGAAGTGCTGCTGGAGCAGCTGTCGCCCTTCATCTTCACTCGTTACCTGAAGTTCTTGCATCCCCTCTCGCCCTCGAAGCTTTAGCAGGTTATCCATCAGCGTCGTCCTCCCCTCCGGCGTCGGCATGGTGCAGATCCGTCGCTGCATGAACAGAGAATCGGGCGAATGGGAGTGGTAATAGTTAGCAAAGGCAAAGTCGATGGGTAGCCAGGGATCCAGGGCGAAGGAGTAGAGAGTCGTCCAGGCACGATCCATGTCGCACTGCAGCAGGTAGCCTTCTTGCTCGTGCGAGACAAGGCGGAATCGATCGGCTCCCTGCCGCTCCTCATACCCATCCGCCAACTTCAAAGGTTCAAGTAATCCATTACCTCCAAATCCAACATCCGCGATCCATGCAGCCTCCCCGAGCTGAACCCGCAACAACTGGTGGCTTCGCGGCCTCACCCCCTCCGCACCGTAGAGCACCCGGGCCGCCAGCCTGGTGACGGCAAACCCCACATCCTCCAGGAGCAGGGCAAACAGTCCATTGAGCTCGAAACAGTAGCCGCCGCGTCGATCGACAACGATCTTCCGAAACAGGTCGGCAGGGTCCAGCGAGATCGGACGCCCCAGATGGATATCCAGATTTTCGAACGGCACGGTCATCACATGGGCCCGATGCAGGCCCTGTAGGGTCTCGATGGACGGAGTCAGCGCCCCCTCATATCCGATTCGCGCGAGATACGCAGAACGATCCATCACACGATCCTCTCAGCCGTTCAGATGATGGCGCCATTATACGAATTCCTCCAGCTGATCGCACGAGTCTCATTGCTGGCCGGTGGATGACATTGCAGACCACCGCAGCGCTTGCTACGATGGTCGGTCATTCATTCAAAGGAGCATTTCTCCGTGGCATCCCGTACACCCCCGACTCGATCAACCGACGAACTGATCATCGAAGGGGCACGTCAGAACAATCTGAAAAACATCTCGTTGCGCATCCCCCATAATAGGATCACGGCGATCACCGGCCTGTCGGGATCCGGCAAATCTTCCCTCGCGTTCGACACGTTGTTTGCGGAAGGACAGTGGCGCTATGTCGAATCGCTCTCGACCTATGCGCGCATGTTTCTCGACAAGGTAAATCGCCCCGACGTCGACCGCATCACCAACATCCGCCCCGCCATTGCCATCGAACAAAAGAATCCGATTCGCACGGCGCGCTCGACCGTCGGCACGGCAACCGAAGTCGCCGATTTGCTGCGCCTGCTCTTCGCCAAGATCGGCAAACCGGTCTGCCCGGACTGCAATCAGGAAGCTCGCGGGTACCATCCCGGCTCACTCGCTGAAGAACTACTGGCGCAATTTCCCGATGCGCGGGCCATGATTCTATTCCCTGTGAACGATCTGGGACCAGGGCACGACCGGTCACTGCTCGACTCGTTGATCAAGCGAGGGTTCACCAGACTTCGCTGCGGAGATGAGATCCTGGACCTTCACGACCAGATCGCACTTCCGGCAACCCGCGAATCCGGCCTTCAGGTGGTGCTGGATCGCCTTGTGTTGAGACCCGACAATCGCCATCGCCTGATCGAGGCCATCGAAGTCGCGTTTCAGGAAGCCGAAGGGATCTGCCAAGTTGATGTCATCGGTCATGGACTGCGAACCTATAGCACGCACTTTCGTTGTCAGGGTTGCGGGCGGACCTTCGAGCCGTTGCGGCCTCTGCTCTTTTCATTCAACCATCCATTGGGTGCCTGCCCTGAATGCAAGGGCTTCGGAAACATCCTGCGGTACGACCAGGACCTGGTCATTCCAGATCGGAACAAATCACTGGCCGGCGGCGTGATCGAACCCTGGAGCAAACCGGGATCGGACTGGTGGCAGAAACAACTTTTGCTCGCCATGAAGAAGCTGGATGTCGACTTGACGGCTCCGTTTCAGAAGCTACCGGGCGACGTGCAGCAGCTGATCTGGGAAGGCAGCGACCAGGTGGAAGGCGTCCGGCAATACTTCGAGTACCTGGAAACCAAACGCTACAAGCTGCACGTGCGGGTCCTGCTCAGTCGCTACCGCAGCCCGGCCACCTGCCCGACCTGTCAGGGCAGTCGGCTGAAACCGGCCGCGCGTTTCGTCAAACTGGCCGGGCACGATTTCATTCAATTGAACGGCCTCACCATTCAGGCCGCAATGGAGTGGTTTCAACGGCTCGCGTTACCGGCATTCGATGCGGAGATCGCCAAGGACATCCTGCGGCAATTGCAGGCCAAGCTGAATTTTCTGCTGCGCGTGGGCTTGAACTATCTCACGCTCTCCCGGCAGACCAAGACCCTCTCCGGCGGAGAAGCGCAACGAATTGCCTTGGCCAACCAGCTCGGCTCCCGATTGGTGGGAACCTTGTACGTGCTGGACGAGCCGACCATCGGCCTTCATGCGCGAGACACCGACACCTTGGCGGGCATCCTGCGCGACCTCGCCAATGAAGGGAATACGGTTGTGGTCGTTGAGCACGATCCCCTCATGATTCAGGCCGCCGACCATATCGTTGAAATGGGACCAGCTTCAGGTGAACAGGGCGGACAGGTGGTCTGCGCGGCGCCGCGTGCGCCATTCATCCGCGCCCAGAACTCCTTGACCGCCCGCTACCTCCGAGGGGAAGAACGGATCCCGCTTCCGAAAAGCCGCCGGTCCGGGAACGGCAAGGTGCTGAGCATCGCCGGGGCCGCCGAACACAATCTCAAACATCTGTTAGTCCGAATTCCTCTTCATATGCTGGTTTGCATCACGGGGGTCTCCGGCTCGGGGAAAAGCACCCTCATTGAAGACACGGTCTACCGCGCCGCCGCGCGGGCCTTCCGGATCGAATCCCTCCCGATGGGAAAATTTCAAGCGATTAAAGGACTGGAGCATCTGAAAGGGGTGCGTCTCATCGATCAGCAACCGATCGGCCGCACGCCCCGCTCGAACCCGATTACGTACCTCAAGGCCTTTGACGAGATTCGCCAGCTTTTCGCCTCCGAACGCGACGCGCTGCGACAAGGCCTCACGCCGGGGCATTTCTCCTTTAACGCGGCCGGCGGCCGCTGCGAGCGCTGCGAAGGAAACGGGTATGAAAAGCTGGAGATGTATTTCTTCGAAGACATTTATGCCACTTGCGAACAATGCAACGGCCGACGATTCAAACCGGAGATTCTCGCCATCAAGTATCGCGGGAAAACGATTCACGACGTATTGAACCTGACGGTGGCAGAAGCCCAGGCATTTTTTTCTGGCTCCCCCAAGCTGACGGAAAAGCTGTATCTCCTCTCATCGATCGGCTTAGGGTACTTGCGGCTTGGCCAGGCGGCGAATACGTTGTCGGGGGGAGAGGCCCAGCGGCTGAAGATTGCCGCCGAACTCAAAGATCCGTCGGCGCACAACCAGCTCTACATTTTGGATGAGCCGACGACGGGCCTGCATCTCGACGACATCAAAAAGCTGCTAACCGTGCTGCACAAACTCGTCGATGCCGGCAACACGCTCATCGTCGTGGAGCACAATCTCGATGTCATCAAAACGGCAGACTGGATTATCGATCTGGGCCCGGAAGGCGGTGAGGCGGGCGGACACATTGTGGCCGAAGGTCGACCGGAGCAAGTCGCAAAGGTGGCCCAGTCGCACACGGGCCGTTTCCTGGCAAAGGTGCTCGGAAGTCACGTCTCTCGTGAAGCGTGAATCGTATCTCGGCAAGAATCGGAGCGTTGAAGTCAGGTAACCGACCAGTCTGATCGAACCATGTGCCATTAGCTCTCAGCGAGGAGCCCTTGCCTCTTGCGAGAAACGAACGAGAGCGGAAATGCAGGATGTTCACACGGTACGTTCAGCAAGGCTGCAGTGCCCAACACACCGATGCGTAGGTATACTTATGCGTCGAGGATGGTGAGTGACGCGAGCGCGCAGCCGGCGGCCCACCGCAAGATCAGGCTAGTTTGCAGAGGGATCGAACGGCATATCCGCGTAGTGGCGGGAGGTCTCGTCGAGCGACAGCACGATATCCGACCAGATGCGTGCCGATTCTTTCTCAAAGACAATCGAGGGATCAGCCGGCAGCGTGATCCACGAACCGGTCTGCATTTCCGACTCCAGCTGCCCCGGTCCCCAGCCCGAATACCCCAGATAGGCGCGAAACGATTCCTTTCCGGGCTGCTCCATCAGAATCCGTTCCATGATTTCCAGGTCGCCGCCGAGGCACACACCATCGAACACCTGATGGGAATTCTCCGGCGTGACGCTGATGCGATAGAGCATCATCACCTGATTGGTTTGCACCGGGCCGCCCGAATACAACACGTGTGGTTGGCCTTCCAAGATGGGAACCTGCGGCAGCGCTTCCGAGATGGACATGGCCGTCGGACGATTCACGATCACGCCCAAGGCGCCTTCGGGCCCATGCTCACAGAGCAGCACGACCGCCTGCCTGAAGTTGGGATCATTCAACGCCGGCGTCGCCACGAGAAGCACGCCTTTACTGAGTGGAGTGGTCATGGTTCATCCTATCGTGAGGCCGTAAGGGGCGCAAGTCGAGATGAAAGGCGCTGGCAACCTTCGTTCAAACACCATACATGGCCGGACGGCGGTCGCGCAGGAGATCGTTGTACCTATTGAGCGCCTTCCGCCTCGCCTCCGCAGGATCGATCTCGACGATGGTCACCTCTTCGCGATCGCGTGGCGCACGGTGCAAGATCTGACCTCGAGGGCTGACGATTTCGCTCAGACCGATAAACGTCAGCCGGTCTTTTCCGCCGCGGGCCTCGCTGCCGATCCGGTTTGCCGTCACGCTGAACACGCGGTTCTCCAGGCAACGCGTCACCATGGAATCCGGACAGTTCGGCAGGACGAGGTTGGAGGGATGGGCAATAATCTCGGCGCCCAGCAGCGCCAGGGTGCGAGCCGCCTCCGGATAGTACCAGTCGAAGCAGATCATCACGCCGATTTTGGCGGCGCCGATATCCCACACGTGAAAGCCGCTGTCACCGGGGCTGAAGAACAGCGTTTCCTCGAAAAAGAGATGCGTCTTCCGGTAACAGCCGATGAATCCCTTCGGCCCGACCACGACCGCCGAATTGAAATAGTTGCTCCCCGCCCGTTCTGCCAATCCGGCGACGATGGTCATCTTGCGGCGCGCGGCGATCTCCAGAAGGCGTTGCGTCGTTGGTCCATCCGGCACCGCTTCCGCCAGCCGCGAGACTTCTTCCTGCGATGTGAATTGATAGCCGGTCGCAAACAGCTCCGGCAGCACGATCAGATCGGCCTCCACCTGCTCAAGCTGAGCCGTCATCACATCAAGGTTGTGCGTTACCTCGCCGAACACCGGATCACACTGAACATATCCGACCCGCATGAGGCTGCCTTTCTCCACAAAGAAAAACGGGCAGGGATGCCCCTGCCCGTTTGATCGTACGCGTCGTCGATGCGCAAGAACCGCTTACATACCTTCGGACAGATGGGGGAGGGCGTTTTCGACCGCTTTGGTCGCCACATCCGCATGGCCCGCCTTGCCGTGTTCGATCCCGTCCTTCAGGCCCTTGATGGCTTCACCCACATGCGGATTCTTGGTCTCCGCCATCGCGCCCTCGGCATGCTTGAGCGCGGCTTCGGCATGTTTCACCAGCGCATCCGCATGGCCCTGCTTCCCATGCGCCACCGCTTCCTTGGCATGTTCCACGGCTTCCGCTTGATGCTTATTCCCCGCCGCGAAGGCCACACTGGACACCATCGGCGCTCCGACGAGCGCCATCATGACTCCGGCCACCACGACTCCCCGCCACATAGCAGTCTGCATGAAACGCCTCCTCTGTAAGTATGTGCACTGCATGATTCCGTATCCTCTGTGATTCAGCATAAAGACGCCCCCCTATCCTGTCAAGACGGCCGCATGCCGGTCGGCACCTGCGACTCCGACAGGCCGAGGAGTTTCTGCAACGCGAGCAGATCTTTCTCCACCGGGCAGGCGAAATCCCGGCTCCACTCCCACCAGGAGCCCGGATAATTACGCAACCGCTCGAACCCTGCGAGGCGCAGGACAAAATAAAGCCATCCCGAACGCACCCCGCCCGTGCAGTAACACACCGTCTCATGCCCCGGATTCAAGCCCTTGAGTTCCAACTGGGCCCGAATAGCGTCCAGGTCTTTCACCGTGGCATCCGCGTTGAGGAACCCGCTCCATGCCACATGCACCGCACCGGGGATATGGCCGGGTCGCGGAATGCCTGACACTTCCTTGCCGAGATATTCTTCCAGGCTTCGCGCATCGACAAGGGTGGTCGTCGGGTGGGGTTTCCGCACGATGCCTTTCAACTCATCTTTCATGATGATCGCCGGGGCCACGGGCGACACGGTAAAGTTGCCGGGCGTTGGCCTGACCGCGCCATGCTCGAACGGCCGGCGCTCGTGGATCCACTTGACCCATCCGCCGTCCAACACCCTGAGATTCTTGTGGCCCAGGTATTCCAACATCCAAAACATGCGGCCTTCATCGCCCCAGTTATCGAATGGATTGGAATAGATGACGACCTCGCTGTCCCGGTTGATGCCGAGCGATTGCACCCGTTGCTCAATCCGTTTCAGGTCCGGATCGAGCAATCCTTTGGCGATCGCCTCGGGATCGCTATATTCGTGCCAGGTAGAATGGACAGCGCCGGGAATATGGCCGCCGAACTCGTACGTGGACCGTCCCCGCACATCGAGGACTACCAGGCCCGGCTGCCCTAAGCGTGTTTGAAGCGTCTCGCAATCGATGAGTAGTGGATGTTGCATGGATTCCTCGATCTCGGTCGGTGAATACTTACCCTTGTGGAACTGATGGATTCGCACAGGCCATCGACGGCGGTTCAGGCAACGGATCGGCAAAAGCCGCCGCCAACTCTTCGTTCAGCGGCACCTCGCGCTCATACACCGTAAAGGCATATGGATCATCCGCCATGAGGCCGTATTTCTTCTTCAACATGTCATGCTGGCCGTCGGTCAGAATGTGGTACCGAACACGGGCCTTCAACGTCAACCCCTTGGATGTCTCCGGCATCCGGTAGGCGAATTGATAGTCCCGGCTCGCCAGCGGCAACAAGCGGTTATCGTACAACTCCACAATGGCCGGTTGCCACATAATCCAGCGGCCCATGGTATGACTTTTTTCGGCCAGAACCTGCTGATTGGCATCTTTTACCGTAAACTCGACGGTGAAGTGCCGGTCCGGGTCACCGGTGGGGAGTTTATGTCCCGCCCCGGCATTTGTCAGAGTGAGGGCCACCGTCACCTGCTCGCCCGGCTTGGGCCTGGGGGGATTGACCTTCACCTGAATCGCTGCCGCCCGCTTCACCATGTCGGGATCATGGCCTCCTCGCCAGAGATGCCGGCGCCCTCGCCTGATGGGGCTGTTCTCCGCCACCGGGCGATCCACCTCCGGCATATGGCAGCTTTGGCAGATAAACCCCCGCTCTTGCATGAAATATTTGCCTTCATACTCGGCATAGGTGCCGCAAGGTCCCACATTGTAGAACTGCGCGGGGCCTGAAACGACATTGTGGCAGCGCGAGCAAAACTGCGCGGTGCGGAATGTGGGATCGAATTGTGTCGGATGGGGCGCGGCCGAATCATCAAAGGGGCCGAGGATAACCCCGTCGCGTACATGGCAGGCCGCACACGTGATCGACTCCTTTTGCAGCGCCGCATCGAAATGGGGATTCGGTTCCTGCGTGGCCTTTTCCACACGCCCTCGCGGGATATCCTTCACGAGTGTCGGCTGCTGGTTCTCCAGCGGCGTATGGCAGTTCAAACAGACCCAGATGTGCTTGTCCTTTTTCCAATACGCCTGAAAAAACGGGTCCTCATAGGCATGCGCATGGATGCTCGTCTTCCACTCCTCATAAATCTCCCGGTGGCATTGCCCGCAGGATTCGGCCTTCAAACTGGTCAATCCTTCGGGGATCTTCTGGAACGGAATCGCATGCGCATACTCGGACCGGAGCCCGAAAATGACGACCGGTTTCACTTCCGTGTAATAGAGGTAGACCGCTCCCGAGATGACCGCGAGGCCGAGCAAGAGCTTCAACCACCATGTCATGACGCCACCAGCGCTCGAATGTGCCGCTCCACCGAAGCCGCCAAGGCCGTCAGGTTATAGCCGCCCTCGAGGGAGGACAGCAGTTTGCCGCGGCAGTGCTGCCTGGCGATACCGGACACAATCGAGGTCAACTCGGCATATCCTTCTTCCGTGAGGCCCATGCTGGCCAGAGGGTCATCCCGGTGTGCATCGAAGCCGGCGGAAATGATGACCAACTCTGGCTTGAACGCATCCGCGGCGGGAACCAGCACTTTCTGAAACACCGCCCGGTACTCGTCGTCGCCCTCCCCCGCTTCCATCGGCACGTTGATGGTGAAGCTTTCCCCCGCGCCGGTGCCGGATTCTGTCGCGCGACCGGTGCCCGGGTAATGGGGATACTGATGCGTGCTGAAAAATAGGATAGACGGGTCAGCCTCAAAACTGTGCTGCGTGCCGTTCCCGTGGTGAACATCCCAATCGACGATCAGCACCCGCTGCAGCCCGTGGCGTTTCTGCGCGTAGCGCGCCGCAATGGCGACGTTATTGAAGAGACAAAAGCCCATGGCCCGCCCCGCCTCGGCATGGTGGCCCGGGGGGCGCACGGCGCAAAAGACATGCTGCACCTGACCGACCATGATGGCATCCACCCCGGCCAAGACCCCGCCGGCGGCCAGGTAAGCAGCAGTCAACGATCCCGGAGACATGGAAGTATCGGCATCCAGGGAGACCCGGCCGCTGCTGGGCGCTTCCCGATTGAGATGCTCGACATACTCTGGTCGATGAACCAACGTGATCCATTCATCCTCGGCTGTTCTCGGCGCAATCCGCGTGAGTTCAGCGGCCAACCCGCTTTGCTCCAATCGCTGCATGATCGCGCGAAGCCGGTTGGGCGACTCCGGATGTCCGGCGCCCATATCGTGGTCGAGATAACGAGGATCGTAAACGAGGCCGGTTGTTCCCATGCTGTACTCGTAACGAGGAGGCCGTCAGCTCCATTGCCGACGACAGATCATTTGACCTTAACACGCGTCAAACTGCGTAGACAACGCGCAGAGAACGCTGCTATCGTCGTCTCAAGGGAGGACACGATGCCGAATCCGAAAATCGAACCGTTGAAACGAGTCTTAGCCATGGAGCCGGACGATGATGTCGCCTGGTTCGGGCTGGGAAAAGCTTATATGGAAGATGCCAACTTCGAGGAAGCGGCCAAGGCCTTGAGGCAGTGCATTACCGTGAAACCGACCTATTCCGCCGCATACTACGCGCTGGCGCAGTCGCTGTTGAAACTGAACCGTGTGGATGAATGCCGCCAGGTGTCGGACCAGGGGATCGACGTGTCGACCAAGAACGGAGACGCGATGGTCACCAAGAATCTCGAAGCGTTGAAGAGCAGCCTCCCGGCCTGACGCCGCCTGCCCAGGCGCTTCACGAGAGACGTTTCGCGAACGACAGGCTTCGCCCAGGCGACGCCTACGCCGAGGCCGCGCCGGTTTCATCGTCATCTCCGGCATTGGCCTCTGCCTCGCGCTGCTCGGCTAACGTGGTCGCCACGTCATCCAACCACCGACCGGCCCCATCCAGCACTTCGCGTACCAACGGCTCCGGATGGCCGGTCCGTTTCATCGTCCACTGGCAGAGATAGCCCATCAGATCTTCCCGTTCGAACCGCCGGGTCGATTGTGTCGATAATTGCGACAGCTCCGATAGGCCGGTCCGGAGAATCTCCGCGACCGTGTCCCGGCCGTAGGAGGTCGCCGCCGTCACATATTGAATGGCCCGGTTGATCTCTTGTTCGGTCATGTCCCCGCTCCCCACCATGGGCGGATTGTAACATTCAAGCCGGACCTGTCAACGGTGCGTTGCCCGCAAACGTCTGCCCTCAAAGAATCTACACGCCTGAAGCTGGCGAGGATGGTATGATTCCGGCTATCACTCATTTTGTAGGAGCCCCGATTATGGCCGTTTCCCGCAAGACTGCGTCTGCCGCCTCAGCCCGTCGTTCCACAACATCCCGCGAGTTTGCCGATCGGTGGGAACTGGCCGACCTTGTCGCCGATCCCGCGAAACAATTCGATCGCTATCTGAAAGACCTGACGGCCAAAGTGACGCGCTTCGAAGCGGCACGCCCAGACCTCTCCCCAACCATGTCCGAAGAGCACTTCTTGAATCTCCTGGCCCTGTTGGAACAGATCGCCCGGGATTCCGGCCGGCTGGGAGCCTACTCCTATCTCTGGTTTTCCGAAGATACCAAGCAGCTGCAGGCCCGCTCGTTCAAGACCAAAGTGGAAGAGCACCTCACTAGCCTCCAGAATCGCCTGTTGTTTTTCGATCTGTGGTGGCAAAGCGTGGATGAGAAGAATGCGGAACGCTTAATGGCCAACAGCGGGGACTTCCGGTATCACCTGGAAACCATCCGCCGCTTCAAGCCGCATACCCTCTCGGAGCCGGAAGAGAAAATCGTCAACATCAAGAACATCACCGGACAAAGCGCCGTGCATCAGCTCTACGATGTAGTCACCAACGGCTTCACTTTCACGCTGCGCGTCGAGGGGAAGAATAAGACCATGAACCGCGAAGCGTTGACGGCCTATTTGAGAAGCCCGAAAGCCGCAATGCGGGAAGCCGCCTACCGGGAAATGTATCGCGTGTACGAATCCCAGCAGGATCTGCTCGGAGAGATCTACAAGACGTTGATCAATGACTGGAAGGCGGAAAACCTGCAGCTCCGCCATTTCAAGACGCCGCTAGCCTCCCGCAACCTCAGCAACGATATTCCCGATTCCGCGGTGGAAGCGCTCCTGGCCGTCTGTATGAAAAACGCCCCCATCTTCCAGCGCTACTTTAAACTCAAGGCGAAGCTGTGCAAGATCAGCACAATGAACCGCTACCATATCTACGCGCCGCACCGGGCCGAGCAGAAGACGTACCGGTACCCGGATGCGGTCCGGATGGTGCTAGACGCCTATTACGGATTCTCGCCGCGTTTGGCTGAACTCGCACAACGGGTCTTCGCCGATCGGCACATCGATGCGCGCACGAAGGCGGGAAAGATGGGCGGTGCCTACTGCTACAGCGTGACGCCCAACGTCACGCCCTATGTGATGCTGAATTTCACCGGCGAGGCGCGCGACATCGCCACCATGGCTCACGAATTAGGCCATGCCGTGCACGCCATGATGGCGGAGCAGCACAATGTCTTTACCTTCCACTCGACGTTGCCGCTTGCGGAGACGGCCTCCGTGTTCGGCGAGCGGATTCTCTCCGATGCCTTGATGGCTTCGGAGTCGAGCAGGTCGGTGAAGCAGAGCCTGCTCGTCAATCAGTTGGACGACATCTACGCCACGGTCATGCGCCAGGCGTACTTTGTCGCCTTCGAACGGACGGCCCACGACATGGTCGCCCAGGGCGCCACGACGAATGATCTGGCGGGCACTTATATGACTCTGCTCAGGCAGCAGTTCGGGAAATCGTTGCGCGTGCCGCAGGAGTTCCAATGGGAATGGCTCACCATCCCGCATCTGTATGCCAGCCCCTTCTACTGTTATGCCTACAGCTTCGGCAACCTGCTCGTGCTGGCGCTCTATCGCATGTACCAGGAACAGGGGAGCTCGTTCGTGCCGAAATATCTGGACCTCCTCGCGGCAGGCGGGTCGAAGGCCCCGCAGGCCATCCTGGCCCAGGTGGGTGTGGACATGAACTCCCAGGCGTTTTGGCAATCCGGCTTCGATGCGATTTCAGGAATGGTCGATCAACTGGAAGAGACGATGAGATGAGCGAAAGGCGGGACCGCCAGGTCTGACAGAGGACGGTTCGGGATCACATCGGAGAGACCGCCGCCGCAAACGGTCGGCACGGGGAATCAAATACGTTCGGAAGATTTGTCCATCTCGACCGGATGCCCCAGAATCTCTCGTTCCGCCTCCAGCCAGTCACGGAGGTGGTAGCCATCCAGGCAGCCTCGTTGTTCATACAGCTCATGTGCCCTGGCGGCGATCCGTACTTGAATATCCTGCGCCGGCCCCGGCCGCCTCTCCGTCACAGATGGCCTAGCGGTCTTCTTCGCCGGGCGTGTGGCAGCGTTTTTCGGCACGGTCTTCTTTTTCATCCCCGGTTCCCTCATGGTCTGTCTCCAAACGGTGCGCCCGACATTTCGTGGGGCCACTCGTGTGTACTACCTGTTCGCACCATAACATATTCAGCACGGTTCCTGTACCGAAGGACTACCTTGCCTTCCCGGCTGAGCCGATCCACGGTGAGGAACAGTTGGTTCGCTGTGAACGCTGGCACATGGCGGAATAATTCCTCCATCGAACAAATCCGGCAACGCTGCAAATATGTCCACACTGCGGAATCCACATCGTATGCGTCATGCTGGAAGCTTCTATCATTCATCGTCGTCCCTCCTCCCCTCGCATCGTTCAGATTCCCCACAGGCCAGGCCGGCCCTCACGTGGCCTATCGGGTGAGCATTCTCAGCATCCAGGCCGGCGCTATGGCATGTCACCAGCCCGTTGTTCGATTTGGTCCGCCGCCACCCGCAGCTGCCGCGCGAGGGCCCGCCGCTGCTGGATCAACCGCGCATCCGTCGGCACCGGGTGCTGGAGCAACATTTCAGCCTCCACCTCATGGTGCGCTGCGAATGTCCGCAGCTCTTGCGCGTCTTCACGCCATTGAAGCCGGCTTTCGGATGGCCCTCGCGCGGTCCCTGCCCCCGAGACATCGGATACGGCAGGAGACGGCTCTCGAGCCGACATGGCCGCACATCCGGCGAGTCCACTCACGACAAGAATGGCACATGCGTGTGACAGCAGAGCGTTCATGATGAGCCTCCTCTTTCCCGTCGGTCCCTCGAGTCGCGGCACGATTGACCGAAGCAAGATATGATCCTGCCGGTCGAGGGCAAGAGAGGAGCGGACAAACCGCGTGCCCTCCTCTCAGATCGGTGTGGAGGAATGCGCGCATAACGGAGCACAACCAGCGTCACGCGGATCCGCACCGTTCGGCCTGTGCGGAATCGCGCCGTCTAGCGCTCGGATTGGTGGAGTGACTATGGGAATCAACGCATTGGGATGCGGCAGGCATACCAGGTCACCAGCGCGCCAGGGCAACCACGCGTCATTGAATGAATGGAAGTGAGATTTATGACGCCTTGGAAATGAGTCGCTCCGGCGTCTGATCGCTGTGAGGCCATGAGACCGATTTATGCAAGGCCTGCAATAACACCTGCGGAGAAAACGGTTTCGGGACCAGGATGCGCGCGCCTTGCTGTTTCAGGGATGCCGGGAGTTCACGCAACTCCGCCGAGAGCAAGACGACCGGAATGTCCGGCCACATGAGGCGACTGAGCAGGAGAAATTGTTCCCCGTCCAACCGGGGCATGTGGAAATCAGAAATGACGGCGTCGAAGCGTCGCTTCTTCATTTCGCCCAACGCCTCGACGCCATCGACCGCCGCATGGACGATATATCCGGCTTGCTCCAGCACGATCGCCACCAACCGTCGCACACTTTCTTCGTCGTCGGCGATCAGCACACGCTTCCCATAGCCCTCCATGGCGCCTCCTTCATTCTTGTCCATCGCAACAGTCCCCATCCGCCATCCCTGCCGCACCCGTCACGGACAGCCGTGTCATTTCCTTTGCTGTCCGCGGATCTCCTCGCTCCACACCCCCCTGCGCTGCGGCCCTGGCCTAGTGCGGCGCCCCAGACGTCCGGAGAGGCCGCGAGCCAGACGAATTAACGCATCTTCCAGATTGCCGCAATTGAGACAGCGGAGGACGGGCACCCAGGTGTGGCTCACCCCTTCACTCGGATTGAACAGCATCTCGTCTACCATCAAGCCTTGACATCGACTGCATGCCATCCGTGGCCTCCTTCGATTGGTCACCGCGTCTCAATGCGATTCAGCAGGCTGTTGAAAAAGGACCGACGACGTTGTTCTCGCGTCGCTCAAACGCTCACCGTACGACTCAGGGCACGGTGAGCGTCCTCGCTCACTACGGACGCGCTGGACAGCCGTTTTGCCCCTGCTGCAGGCCTTATGGTTATCGTCATATCCCTACGTACGACCTGTGAGTGTGAAGAGTCTCATTCGCTCGTCACCGGTCTATTAGCGTCCCCGCCCCATCAGGTCCTGGTCTGCACGCATCAGACTTTCCGGAGTCGGCTTCGTTCCGCGGTCCTGATCGGGGTTGATCAGAATCGGCACACGCAGGTTATCGGGCAACAACACCATTTTGGCATTCGGGCTGTCATACAACTTGTAGCGGAGATACTCCGGGGTCAATGTCTTGGTGATCGTCTCCTGCGCCTTGGCCTGGCCGAGCGCCCGGATCTTCAGCCCCTCGGCTTCGCCTTCCGAGCGAATCCTGACGGCATCGCCCTCGCCACGCGCCAACCGTCGCATGATCTCCGCGTTTTTTTCCGCAATGGTGAGTTCGAACTCCTTTTGCTCTTTTTCCTGCTCCTTGGACTGTTTACGCTCGACCGCCTCCAGAACAATCCTGGCCAATTCGATGTCGGCCAACGCGACACTGTGCACATCCAAATGGCGGCCTTTCAGTTTTTCCACCACCACCGCCTGCACCTTGCTGGCGATTTCAGCGCTCTTTTCTGGAACGACCACCATCGGATAGTTCGACACGACGCTCCGCACCGCCGCGAGCAGCTCCGGTCGGACGACCCTCGGATAAAAGTCCGCTCCGATCTCCTGCGCAAGGAAATACACTTCCTCTGCGATCGGACGCATGATGATGGCTGTCTTCAACTTGACCAGGAGATCGTCGGAGCTCAACGCATCGACCATCTCCGTATAACTTTGCAACCGCACGTCATAGACATAAATGTCGTTCCACGGCGCCCGCCAATAAAAGCCCGACTTCAACGTCTCGGTCGTCAGGCCTTCCGTCAGCGGATACCACCGGAGACCCCGCTGTCCCGGACTCACAGTCGTCCCGCAACCCTGCAGACCGCACAGCATCACGATGACCACACAGATCGTCGCAGATCGCCACATGGTCTCCCCCTTTCCTGCCCGAAGTCGTACTCACGGGACTGTCGGGCGGACTGCCTGCGAGAGCCGTCCGTCACGAGCCACCCCCTGATGTCGCTCCGCCGTCCGTTCCTGTTCGTCAGCCGCATCTGCATATGACTGGGCCAACAAGCGCGCGCCCTTCACCCAATCTGAATCCTGACCGAACAAGCGCTCATACACCACCGCACGATGCTGCTGATCGTGGGCCATTTGCCTCAGCCTCGCGGCTTCGTGGGCATGAAATGCCGCAATTTTTCCCTGGTCTTGCCTCGGATCATTGGTCCTCAGGTCGAGTTCGGTCACGCGAGTTCCACAGCCGGACAACATGCAGAGTTCAACGAGTACCACCCATCCGATCACACCCCGCCACGATGATCGCATGATCCCTCCTCGGGGCTACCCCCCTCCTGGCGACAGCGACGACCGCTCATGTCCACGCCGCCATACCACTTCATAGTCCGCAGGGAGAGGCAACAGTTCGACATGGTGTTGACCGCGAAGCCGGTTCAGCGCCGTAAAGAGCGATTGCCAGGTATACAACGGAAACGAGTCCGCCAACGTGAGAAATGTCACTCGCCGCTGATGCTGCAACAAGACCAGGATCTGATTATCAAGCACGTCCTCGACCGCTGACGTAGACTGGGGTCCCATCACGCACCTCCTCCTCCTCAAGAAGCGGATCCTTTATTCCTTCTGAGTCACGATCCACGATGTCCAGGCGTTGCAATATATGGTCCCGCCATAAGTACTCCATGACATCGATAGTCTCAGCGTGCAGCAAGGCTCTGCAACGGTCATTATTGAGTCACGGATGACACGCCATATCATTTCGCACTGCGCACCTTGTGCAAAACCGCTCAAACTCCGCAGCGATGCCACTTGTGCGGACAAAAGAATTGCAGAGTTGGATGTCACACTCGCCTTGGCATTCCGCTTGCTCACTCCATGCGTCGGAATCGAGAGGCGATTCGCCGGAACGACAGCGTGTCGCTCCCCCTCTTCCATTCTCCGAGTCGACGGCGCCATAGCGAAAGGAGTCATCATGACCACTGCAGGCATTCCATCCGAGGGCTTCAACACCGTCGGGCAAATCGTGGGTACGAATCCGGTACGCCTCCATTCCAAACAGGACGGCATGGCTGTGACGATCGAGTTGCTGTCGGCGCACATCTCCGGCGCGCCGGTGGTCGATCAGGACGGCGCCTATATCGGCTTTATCAGCGAGGTCGATATCCTCAAGGCACTCGCGGCAGGACAAGACTTGACTGCACTCACCGCCGAACAGCTTATGGTGCACAACCCCATTGCCGTCCACCGATCCACGCCCATTGCGGAAGCAATCAAAATTATGGCAGACAAGCATCTCCTGAATCTCCCTGTCGAGGAAGACGGAACGGTGACCTATTCGGTCACGAGACACGATCTGCTACGGGCCTCCATCGGGCTTGCCGTAGCCATTGAAGACTAGCCGCAGAGGTCCGGGCGGGATCCGGAATCGCCGTGGTTCGAATCAAACGCATCTATACCGAGGCCAGTTCGCAAGACGGGCTTCGAATTTTGGTCGACCGGATATGGCCGCGGGGTTGTACGAAAGCGCGGGCCCGGCTCGATGGGTGGCAGAAGGAATTGGCACCCAGCACCGCACTTCGCACATGGTTCGGTCATGATCCACGGAAATGGAATGAGTTCCGCTCGCGCTACCTCGCCGAATTAGCACAACCGGACCAACGAAAGGCTCTCGAGGAACTCGCCCACGTTGCGCGATCGCAGACGCTCACGCTGTTGTTCGGCGCGTCAGATGAGAAACACAATCAGGCGGTGGTATTGAAGGAGCTGCTAGACCGTGAGGAGAGAAAATGACTCTATGGGGCAGTCGACCATGAGAACATGTTCACACACATCTGGCTGATACAGAGGTTCGCTCAAATCGAAAAGCGGATCAACCTTAGTGACCTTAGCTGGCAAGCCCCCAGGTGCTCCACAACGCGACGGCCGCGACGGCCAACATCACCCAGGCCAACTCCCGATCCCCGACTTTCTTGATGATCTTCACCATGGCTTCATTCCTTTCTCTGTTCTGATCACGCTCACGTGATACCAGCCACTAAAGCAAGGCATATGCCACCAGGGCACAAACAGAATTCACGGTTTTTTGCCGATTCGAGACCGAAACATGAGCGGATTCGCACAGGTCGCACTGTGCGGTTACGATGGGCCGGAATTTCAGGCTGGATAACTGCGAAGGGAACCAGGAGAAAGATGACGACTGCTCACAAAGGAATACGCGCGGGTCGTTCCAGGTAGGATTTCTTCGGGAGGCCGACAGCTCTGGTGAGGTAGATGCAGACCATTACGCCCAGGCTCTCCAGAAACAGCAGCTGCCATCTGGCCCGATGAAGCCATGATTCATAGGTGAGGGACGCCGAAGGAATTTCTCGCTCAATCCGCATCTCGAAATCGCCGATGGCCTTTTCAATAGTCAAAAACAACGCTCGACCGCTGCCTCCTCGCACATAGAACCTGACCTGCTCCTGCTTATCTGTGCCGACCGCGGCGATCAGCGCTTTCTTGCTTTCAATGAATTCCCTCAGACGCGCGAACAGCACGCCTCTTCCGGCCTGCAGGCCCGGCACAGCAGCGGTGAGCTCGGTCAACGTGGCCATGCCGGCTTCCAGCCGGCGTTCGGCCTGATTAATCGGTTCAAGAAACGATGGCTGTTCCGTAAGGAGATAGCCGCGAAAATTCGTTTCCACATCCATGACCAGTCGTTGCAGGCGTAACACCTCCGTGAGAATGGTCGAACGATGGAGTTGCCGCTCCTGCTGGATGCGCCATTGCTCAAACAGCCAGACATGTCCGAGAAACGAAACTGCCAACGCCGCTGTGGCGACGAAAACAAGTCCAATAAACCGGCCACGTATGTCCATGAATCGGTGCGAGTCCTTCTGCCCTGGGGAGGAGTGACCGGTAGAATACATAGCAAGGGTGGAAGGAGCATCGGGCTCTCCCCCCACCCGCCTGCGATGGCCTTACAGCCAGTTCACGCGCTCGGCCGGCCGAATGTAAATCGGCTCTTCGACCTGGATCCGC
>VOPT01000004.1 GCA_009594865.1 Nitrospira sp.
GCGAGACTGCGTGATACTTCGTACGTGAAGTCGACGTGACCCGGCGTATCGATCAAATGGAGTAAATAGGTCTTCCCGTCCTGAGCCTTGTAGCGGATGGCGACGGCGTGAGCTTTGATCGTGATACCACGCTCACGCTCCAAGTCCATCGCATCAAGGATCTGCTCCTTCGCTTCCCGGGCAGTGACTGCGCCAGTTGCGTCGAGGAGCCGGTCGGCGAGGGTCGATTTACCGTGATCGATATGGGCGATGATCGAGAAATTTCGGATGAGACTTTGCAAATCCTGGCTCATGTTCCCCAAAATCGGTTCATTATAGTGACCGCCTCTAACGTTGTCAAAGAAATCGCCCGCCGTTATAATCCGCCATCGGCGCGGCGTTTCATGCATTGCCGCGTCCACTGCCGTGCACTCGCAACGTCACACCGCAGTACCAGATGACACATCCATCCACACGCCAACCGCTCGCTGCCTGGGACCACGCGTATCTGTGGCATCCGTTCACGCAGATGCAGGAATGGGAACAGGAGACGCCCCTCATCATCGAACAGGGCAAAGGTTCCTACCTCATCGATACGGAAGGACGGAAGTATCTCGATGGCACCGCGTCCATTTGGGTGAATCTTCACGGGCACCGGCATCCCCGGCTGGATCGCGCGCTGACCGCGCAGCTTCAGAAGATCGCGCATTCCACCTTTCTCGGACTCACCAATCCTCCGGCGATTCGTCTGGCCCGCGAACTCATTCGCCTTGCGCCGAAAGGTTTGCGGCGGGTGTTCTACTCCGACAACGGCTCGACGGCGGTCGAGGTGGCACTCAAAATGGCGGTGCAATACTGGCAGCAAATCAAGCCTGCGGCCGGAACGAAGCAGTCCTTCGCGCACTTGAAAATGGCATACCATGGCGACACCATCGGCGCAGTCAGTGTGGGCAACATTGACCTGTTCCATGCGCGCTTCAAGCCGCTGCTCTTTCCCACCCATCAGGTCGAGCCGCCCTACTGTTATCGCTGTCCGCTGGGCCGAACCTACCCGTCGTGCGACATGGCTTGTATCGATCCGCTCGAGCGATTACTCAAGACCCGGCATCGCGAGCTGGCTGGTGTCATTGTGGAGCCGCTGGTGCAGGCCGCAGCCGGGATGATGGTGGCCCCGCCCGGATATCTGGCACGCGTGCGTGAGCTCTGCACGACCTACAACGTATTGCTGATCGTCGACGAAGTGGCGACCGGTTTCGGACGGACCGGCAAGATGTTCGCCTGCCAGCATGAGGGCGTGACACCTGACCTGATGGCGATCAGCAAAGGGTTGACCGGCGGGTACATGCCGCTGGCCGCGACGCTCACGACGGAAGCGATCTATCGCGCCTTCCTAGGACGGTATGACGAGTGGAAGACCTTTTTTCACGGGCACAGCTATACGGGCAATCCGCTGGGTTGCGCCCTGGCCCTCGCCAATCTGGAGATCTTCCGCCGCGAACAGACCCTCGCGCAGGTGCGCAAGAAATCGCGCCTGCTGGCCCGGCTCTTACAACCGTTAGCCGAGTTGCCGCATGTGGGCGACATTCGCCAATGCGGGTTCATGGTCGGCATCGAGTTAGTGCAGGATCGTCACACCAAAACCCCCTATCCGCTCGACCGTCGCATGGGCCATCGCGTGGCGCAGGCCTGCCGGCTTCGTGGTCTGCTTTTGCGGCCGCTCGGCAATGTGATGGCGCTGGTCCCTCCCCTTTCCATCTCGCCTCGTGAGCTCACCACCATGATTGCAATTTTGCACAGTGCCATTCGTGAGACGACCGAAGAACAACGCCCCTCGCGCTAAAATTCCCTGTCTTTCCTGCTGATTTCTACTGACGTGCGGCGATTGTTCTGTGTTCAGGCCCGAACAGTCACCGGACAGGTTTTGTGCACTGCCGCCGCGGCCGGGACAGCGGAAATCGAGTGCTACACTTGATTTCATGCTGTGTTATGCGATGGCCGCAACGAGCGCGGTTTCATGACGAGGGGCCTGATTATCCGGGTCCTGTGCCTGCTCCTACCCTCATCGGTCTGGGCTGAAGATCAGCAACAGTCGGAACTCCTGCTCCAGCGCATTCAGTTCAGTGACACGGCCCGCGAGTCCGGGACTTCCGCAATTCCCTTTTCGATCGCGTCCCCCGTCCTACATACGTCATTTCAGGCGACGTCCTTTGTGCCGCCGACCACATCCACCAGATTGAAAGACCTGGTGCCGGATTCTGAACGTCCTCAAACCAAAGGTCTGGGCGCCAATTCCACCTGGCTCAAGGGCCAACTGACGGCTGAAGGTGAAGTGGCGAACAACGCGACCAATGATGCCGGCCTGACTTCTCGCATCGATCAACGTGATGACGGCACCAAACGGATGGTACGCATGGCACTGACCGGCACCAACGGGACCGTACGATACGGCATCAATTACCGATCGGCCGGTAAAGCCTTCTTCAATTCGCCGGATCAGACGGTGCGGGAAATGTGGGCGGAATGGGGGCTGGGCATTGCGAAGCTGCGCAGTTCCTCCGGCCAGACCTGGAACAACGTGGATCTGGAGCCGAATCGGCCGCGCATTCAGCAGGACGTCAGCCGTATCGGCATCGCGTTGGCGAAGCCGGCTTGGCCGGAGTTGAGCCTGACCTATGCGCGAAGTGCCATGGCGAGCAGCTACATTCCTGCGGGAATGACGGCGCAGCGCAGCCAGAGTCACAGCATGGAAGCGGCCTTGGCCTATACGGGCCTCACCTGGAATGCCAGACTTTCCTCGAGCTACATCCTGACGAACGATGAGATGCGAGGGGGCGCCCAATCCGCAACCTTTGCCCAGACCCTGGTCGCCGCCTATCGTCCCCTCAATACGCTGACTCTCGCGCCGACATTCAGTTACCGTTCGGAAACGCAGAGCTGGTCAGGCGCGAAGATCCAGACGCCGATGGCTTCCGTATCACTACTGTACAAACAAAGCCAGCGATTACTGGTGAGCGCCATGGGCGGCTACACCAGTACGAAGTCGAGCGACGGCTTGATTGAGACAGAGAGTATCGTCGGCCGTGGCATGTTTGCGTTCCATCTCAACCCGATCTACGGGCACCCCACCACTCTGTCGCTGGAAGCCTCGTATACCAATACGACGAATCGGACGGTGGCAGGAGTCGATACGGAGGATTTATCCGGGTTGGTGCGGATTCTTGTCGCGGCGTTATAGCCGCTGTCGACCTTCGCCGTGAGCCGGTCTAAGCCCCGCCGGCAGAGGTATCAGTCGCAGCGAGGTGGTTGATGGACGAGGGACTGAGCAGAATGCGTTCTCCGGTCACGACGCCTTCTCGAATCGTCACCTGATTGTCTGTCACGCTGTCAATGGTCACGGGCCGTTCCTCAAACTGGCCTGGCGCGAGTTCTACCACGATCCATTGTCTGCCGGATCGTTCCAACACCGCTTGCTTGGGAATCACAATCTTCGGGCGCATAGTGTGGCCGGCGATTGTCAGTCGGGCAAACATTTCCGGCTTCAAGCGGCGGTCCTGATTGGAAACCGTGGCGCGAATTTTGATCGTTCTAGTGGCGGGATCCACCACGTCGCCGATGACGGCAACCTTCGCCGGAAATTCGACGGCCGGATAGGCCTCCACCGTCATCGCTGCGAGCGCGCCCACCCGGATTCCGGAGAGGTCCTGCTCGTACACATCCGCCACGACCTGCAACCGATCCAGATTGGCCACGGTGAACAGCGGCTGATCGGAGGCGGTCCCGACGATTTGTCCCGGCGTCACATTGCGTTCCACGACGGTCCCCGTCAACGGGCTCCGGAGTTCGAAGCGCGATGTAATCTGCTGTTGCGCGAGGGGTTTGCTGAGTTCGGCGGCCGGGACGCGGAGGGAAAGCAGTCGCTCTTTCGCCTGTTTGAATTCGGCCCGTTCGCGATTCAGATCGTTTTCCGCATGTTCCAGATCCTTCAACGCCATGGCCTGGGCGTCGTACAGATCCTTGGTCAGTTCATAGTTGCGTTCGGCCAATCCCAGCTCAGAAATTTCCTCCACATAGGCGGCATAGGCACGAGCGATATCCGCTGCATCGATGACCATCAACACGTCTCCGGCCTTGACGGCCTGGCCGAGTTTCACCCGCACGTCGAGCACCGGTCCCTGAAGGGGGGAGGAAATTCTTGAGAATCCGTCCTCCGCATACGTCACTCTGGCCGACAACGTGAGGGCCGGCAGGGACGGTGATGCATCGATGCGCATCGTCTGGATATCCGGTTGGCCGTTGGCGACGACCGACGGAGGCACGGGTTTGGCGGATGGCGCCGGAGGATCCGGGCGTGTGCAGGCCGCGACGGAGACACAGAGCAGGATGACCGACCAATGTGGCAGAGCTCGTTTCATGGAGCGCGTTCCCTGGTATGTGTATCGGTCGATCCGGCCTTCAAGCACAGTGTTTCGCATCGAGTCTGGTGCCGGTTTCGCACGCAGCGGTCCTTCCGGTATGGAGTCCTCGCGACGGATCACTCTTGTCTGCTGAGACGGCGAAGGCGGGACGCAGGACCAACTCGGGACCGAGCGCTTCACACCGGCTGGAGGAATATGCAAGAAGATCAGCCTATTCCGTGATGGCCATGTCATGCATACCGGCCTGCGCGCGTACCGTCTCATTAAAACATCGGCCACTTTCAGCTGTCAATTCCAGGATATCGCGACGGATGGCAACAGAGGCCCGGCTGGAATGGCTGAATTAACTGAGATCGATGCGCGCGCCTCTGGCCACGTTCAACCGGTCGGCCGCGCGGCCTTCCTTGAGGAACACCTCCACGTACCCATTGCTGTTGATCAGCGCCTGGGGAGTATCGGCTGAACCCTCCCCGTAACTGCGCACCAGGCTGTCGATCGTCAGGCCGACGATGCGGATGTACGGGTCGGCGCGTTTGGTCACCCCGCGGACTTCCCGGATATGGTACGCGGTGAGGTTCGAAATCAGATTCCCGAACCGATCGATATAGACAATCTCTCCTACCATCGCATGTTTGTCCCAGGAGGGCTCGGAAATCGGCAGGCGTTCGTAGTTGGGGACGAGGCGGCCGAACGAACCGAGCGGCTGTCCTTTGGTCAACCAGGCGGCGGCGGGGGCAAAGAGGTCACGCCCGTCGAAGGTGGCGCCTTCGGAATCGAGCCGGTATTGCCGGTTTTCGAGGTGCCGGACTTCGACACCCGTTTCGTCCTGGTAGATATGGGTAAAGAGACCGTTGTCCGGCCCCACAAAGTAGTAGCGTGAAGACGAGACCAGCAGCGGTCGCCTGCTGGTGCCGACGCCGGGATCCACGACGGCGACATGGATCGTCCCGTCCGGGAAATAGCGATAGCAGGATTTGAGGAGATACGCAGCATCCGCCACATCGTGCGGGGTGACGTGATGCGAGAGATCCACGATCTGCGCCTGCGGATTGATGTTGAGGATGACGCCCTTCACGCTGGCGACGAAATAATCCCGGTCGCCGAAATCCGTCAACAGCGTGATGAGGGGGATCGTTACCGGCATGACAAAAACCGGGCCAGGTCAGGTGAGGGTGGTTTCGTGCAGGAGACAAGCTGAACGGGCATGGGCTGTGACATGACGCCTACAATTCCTCGAACCGGATTTCCATCACTTCGTATTCCACCACTTTGACAGGAGTCGTCACCTCCACCAGATCGCCGACCCGCTTGCCGATTAATGCCCGGCCGACCGGAGATTGCACCGAAATACGGGAGAACTTCAGGTCTGCTTCATCCTGACCGACCAGGGTATATTGTTTTTTGGCCTGCGCCTCCTGTTCGATCAGCACCACGGTGGCGCCGAACACCACGGTCTCGCTGGTGCGGCCGGCAATGTCGATAATCCGGCAGTCGGCCAGCTTGCCTTTCAACTCGGCTAATCGCGCTTCGATGAAACCCTGGCGTTCCTTGGCCGCATCATATTCGGCATTTTCGCTCAGATCACCATGCGCGCGGGCTTCGGCGATCGCCTCGATGACGCGCGGCCGTTCTACTTTGTGGAGCCGGTCCAGTTCGGCCTTCAGTGCTTCGTAGCCTTTTCTCGTGATCGGTGTCGGCATATCTTCCCCCCGATGACCATTGAAACCGGCTTCCGGCGGCGCGCCTTTTGGTTATCTCGCCGGTTGCCGCATCCAGGACCGATGCGATCGCTTCGTCGCGGTTCCTGGAACCTGTTGTCAATTGTCCCTCTGTCAGGACCTTCGCTCAATTCACCCGGTGATACTCCTGCAATGCTCGAATGGCAAGCCCCTTTTTCAGCAACGCTTCGATGCCCATTACCGCGGCCAGGGCTCCCCGCATGGTGGTGTAGTACGGCACGCCTTTGTGCAGCGCCTCGCGACGAATGGACAGGGAGTCGGTCTGCCCGGACGCCGTTCGCACGGTATTCACGACCAGGGCCACGTCGCCATTCTTGATATGGTCGACGATGTGCGGCCGTCCTTCCTGCACCTTGTTGACGACGTCCACCTGCATCCCCTGTTCGGTGAGGTATGTGGCTGTTCCGGAAGTCGCGGTAATCCGGAATCCCAGCGCGACGAGCCGTCGAGCGACATCGCAAGCCCCCGCGCGGTCTTCGCTTTTGACGCTGAGAAAGGCGGTGCCCGCGGTCGGCAGGATGGCGCCGGCGCCGGCTTGAGACTTGACGAACGCCCAGCCGAAATCGCTGTCGATGCCCATGACTTCCCCGGTGGACTTCATCTCCGGGCCGAGCAGCACGTCGACGCCGGCGAATTTGGTGAAGGGGAAGACCGCTTCCTTCACCGAGAGATGTGTCGGCATCGGTGCCTTCGTGAAGTTCAATTGTTGGAGCGATTTGCCCACCATGACCTTCATGGCCAGTTTGGCCAGCGGGACGCCGATGGCCTTGCTGACGAACGGCACGGTGCGCGAGCCGCGTGGATTGACCTCCAAGACATAGATGGTGTGATCCTTCACGGCGAACTGGGCATTCATGAGTCCGATCACGCCGAGTTCCAGAGCCAGCGCGGTCATCTGGCGACGGATCTCCTCGATCGTCGCGGAATCAAGAGTATAGGGCGGCAACGAGCAGGCGGAGTCGCCGGAATGCACACCCGCTTCCTCGATGTGCTCCATGATGCCCGCCACGACCACCGTGGTGCCGTCGGAAATCGCGTCGGCATCGATTTCGATGGCATCGCGCAAATACTTATCGATCAGGACCGGATGTTCCGCCGAGGCTTTGACGGCGGAATTCATATAGTGGAGCAAGCCGGCCTCGTCGTAGACAATCTGCATCGACCGGCCGCCGAGGACGTACGAAGGCCGCACCATCACGGGATAGGTAATGGCGGCGGCGATCTTCAGCGCTTCGTCCACGGAGTGGGCCATGCCGCTTTCGGCCTGACGCAAGCCGAGTTTGTCGAGCAGTTCGCGGAAGCGCGCGCGATCCTCCGCGCGGTCGATGGCATCGGGACTCGTGCCGAGAATCGTGACGCCGGCGCGCGACAGGGAGAGCGCGAGTTTCAGGGGCGTCTGCCCGCCGAACTGGAGCACCACGCCCATGGGCTGTTCTCGCTCCACGATATTGAGGACATCTTCTTCCGTCAGCGGTTCGAAATAGAGGCGATCGGAGGTGTCATAGTCGGTGCTGACCGTTTCCGGATTGCAATTGACCATGATGGTTTCGATCTGTTCCTCGCGCAACGCCATGGCGGCGTGCACGCAGCAATAGTCGAACTCGATCCCCTGCCCGATCCGGTTTGGCCCCCCCCCCAGAATCACGACCTTCTTCTTGTTGGTCGGCCGCGCTTCGCATTCGCGCTCATAGGTGGAATAGAGGTATGGCGTGTGGGCTTCAAATTCAGCGGCGCAGGTGTCGACGCGTTTGTAGGTGACGCTGCGTGGGACGGGGCCTTGGCCCAGGGCCACGCGCCAACGGCGCACCGTACTTTGCGGCACTCCCAGCAATTGCGCCAATCGTTCGTCGGCAAACCCCATGTGCTTGGCTTCCAGCAGGAGCTCAGGCCGGAGTCCGGCCGAGCCGATCGTTCCTCGCTCGGCAACAATCTTCGGCTCGAATTCGACGATCTCGCGAATCTGTTCTAAAAACCAGGGATCGATTTTGGTGAGAGCAAAGAGTTCCTGGTTGGTCATGCCGAGACGCATCCCGTCGGCCAGGCGCCAGAGCCGGTCCGGAAGCGGTGTGCGGACGGCCTTGCGGACCTGTTCCACCGCTTCTTCGCGATCGAGCGACGGCGGCAGGCCGAGATCGAGGCCCATCTTTGAACTGAATCCGAATTGGTCGACTTCCATCGAACGGATCGCCTTCTGCAGCGACTCCTTGAACGTACGTCCGATGGCCATGACTTCGCCGACCGATTTCATTTGGGTGGTCAACGTGGGATCGGCGCCGGGAAATTTCTGGAACGCAAAGCGGGGAATCTTGACGACGACATAATCGATGGTCGGCTCGAAGGAGGCTTTCGTCACGCCGGTGATGTCGTTGGTGATCTCATCCAACGTATACCCGACGGCGAGCTTGGCGGCGATTTTTGCGATGGGGAATCCCGTGGCCTTGGATGCCAGCGCCGAACTTCTGGAGACGCGAGGGTTCATTTCGATCACGACCATGTCCCCGTTCACCGGGTTCATGCCGAACTGAATATTGGCTCCGCCCGTATCCACGCCGATTTCGCGAATGATGCGCACGGCTGCATCGCGCAGCATCTGGTATTCCTTGTCGGTCAGCGTGAGCGCCGGTGCCACGGTAATGCTGTCCCCGGTGTGGACGCCCATGGGGTCGAGATTCTCGATCGGGCAGATGATGACGACATTGTCCTTCGGGTCGCGCATCACTTCGAGTTCGAATTCTTTCCAGCCGATAACCGACTGTTCGATGAGCACCTGGCGGACCGGGCTCATGGCGAGGCCCCATTCCACCTGCGTCCGGAACTCTTCAATGTTGTAGGCGATGTTACCGCCGGTTCCGCCCATGGTGAATGAGGGGCGTACAATCGCGGGGAACTGCGTGCGGCGGACCACTTCTTCGGCTTCTTGGAGCGACGTGGCTACGCCGCTGTCTGGGACCCGCAGGCCGATTTTCCACATCGCCTGACGGAAGGCATCACGATCCTCCGCCTTATGAATGGCCTCGATCGACGCGCCGATCAGCTTGACGCCGTATTTTTCGAGTACGCCCCGTTTCGCTAATCCGATGGCAGTATTCAAGGCCGTTTGCCCGCCCATGGTCGGCAGCAGCGCGTCCGGACGCTCGCACTCAATGACCTTCTCCACCACGTCGAGGGTGATCGGTTCGATGTAGGTCCGGTCGGCAAAATCCGGGTCGGTCATGATCGTGGCCGGATTGCTGTTGATCAGGATGACGCGGTAGCCCTCTTCCTTGAGCGCTTTGCACGCCTGGGTTCCCGAATAATCGAATTCGCAGGCTTGCCCGATCACGATGGGGCCGGAGCCGATCAAGAGAATGGAGCGGATATCTGTCCGTCGTGGCACAATTGACCTCGAATAAAAGAAGTTAGCCGGTCGGCAGAGGCGCCTCGGGCATGGGCCCCACCGGCGGCCGGTAGGGTTGGATCGGACCGGACGGGATTGCCGGAGCCTTTCCTGCGGGATGATAGTGTTTCATGGCGTCCGGGATCCAGGCCTCAATCTGATTGATGCGGGTGACATCGGACGGATGGGTCGACAGGAACTCCGGGATCGCCTGCTGCGAACGGAAGCAGAGCTTGTTGATCATGGCGCGCGGACAACCGCTCATCCGTTCCCAGAACGACACCGCTTCGCGCGGGTCGTATCCCGCCTCGGCCATCAGGCGCAGGCCGATAAAATCTGCTTCCGATTCCTGGCGGCGGTCGAAGGGCAAGGAGACGCCGACGCCATAGACGGTCATCGCCGCCATGGCCGCGTCCGGCCGTCCCACAGCCGCGCCAGCGCCCAAGGCCGCCAGTTGTCCGATTTGTTCGAGAATGCCGCGACTCATCCGTTCTGCTCCATGGCGCTGTAGCGCATGCGCCACCTCATGCCCCATGACGGTCGCCAGCCCGTCTTCGGTCTTGGTCACTTTCAAAATTCCGGTAAACACCGCGACCTTGCCGCCCGGCAGCGCGAAGGCGTTGATCGTCCGGTCGTCCTGAATCACGGCGAATTCCCATTGGTATTCCGGTTTGTTCGCCGCCTTGGCGATGCGATTGCCCACCCGGTGCACCATCTCGTTGAGCTCCGGGTTCTCGCTCAAGGGCGCTTGCCGGAGCACTTCCCGGAAGGCCGAGAGGCCCATCGCCATTTCTTTTTCTTCCGACAGATAAATGAATTGGTCGCGCGCCGTGCCGGGTGCCCGTTGGCAGCCTCCGAGCGATTGGAGCAGACCCGCAGCTGCTCCAAGTCCCATCGTCGTGGCCAACCGCGAGGCGGCGCGCGCGCCCAGCGCGAGGGCGGCACGTCGTCCCATCGGCGTCTTGAGCAGCGTTTCGATTGAATGTGGGTCTGACGGATACATCACGTCTCTTCCATTCAATCAGCACCGGGCGGTGGAAGCAACTCACCGGCCTACGGCATCCACAGATACATGAATTGCGGCGACCCGCCTCGCACGACCGAGAGCAGATCGACGTTCGCCAGATTGGCCAGGCTGGGCGCCGGCGCGACGAGCCGCGAATAGACATTGTTCTGGTATTCGCCGGGCCGTCGATAGGTCACAACCTTCGCTTCCGTCAAGCCGGCTTTTTTCTTGGCCAGGTCAATCGCATCGTCGAGGTAGCCGATGTCATCGACCAGCCCCGAGGCCTTGGCCTGATCGCCGGAATAGATCCGGCCGTCGGCCAGTTTCTTAATGGTCTCCCCGTTCATGCCCGGGCGACCTTCCTGTACCACCTGTAGAAATCGCTGATAAAAGCCGTCGATCACGCTCTGGAAAATCGCCCGTTCTTCCGGCAGCATCGCTCGAAACGGTGAGCCCATGTCTTTGCGCGGACCTGAGGTGACCGCATTCGTTTCGACGCCGACTTTTTCGAGCAATCCTCTGGCATTCACGGTCAGCATGATGACGCCGATGCTGCCGGTGACCGAGGAGGGATGCGCCAGCACCGTATCGGCTGCGGCGGCGATGTAGTATCCGCCTGACGCGCCCACATCCATGATGGACGCCACGATCGGAATTTTGCGGCTGGTCTTAAACTGCTTGAGTTCGTGATAAATGATGTCGGAGGCGGTGACGGTCCCCCCCGGGCTATTGATCCGCAGGACGATCGCTTTGACGCGTTCGTCTTTGGCTGCCCGCTCCAGTTCTTCCTTCACCGTGGCGAGCATGCCCGGCGAGGAATAGAAACCGTCCTTATTCTCGGAACTGATCACGCCCGACACATCCATCAACAGGACCTTGTCTTTCCCGGTTCCGCTGACCTTGTGTTCTTCAAGCGCGCCGGGGCCTGGCGGCAGGTTGATGGTGACGCAGGCCGCCTGCATCAGGGCCAGGGCCAGCACAAGAAGACCGGTAGAGAGCTGCCAACTACGCATGGTGTGTCTCCATCAAGGCGATAAATTGTTCAAACAGATAGGCGGAATCATGAGGACCGGGAGAGGCCTCGGGATGGTATTGCACCGAAAACACCGGGCGATCCACACACCGCATGCCTTCGACCGATCCGTCGTTCAAGCTGGTGTGGGTCAATTGCACGCGACCGAACGGCGTGTCCACGATCGGCAGTTCCTGCTCCGCTACCGGGGGCTCGACGGGGAACCGTACGGCAAAGTTATGATTCTGAGAGGTGATTTCCACTTTTCTCGTGCGCAGGTCGATGACCGGATGATTGGCGCCGTGATGGCCGAACTTCAGTTTGTACGTGGAGAACCCCAGCGCGAGTCCGAGCAATTGATGTCCCAGGCAGATGCCGAAAATCGGCACGCGGCCGATGAGCTCACGGAGCGCCGTCATGGCGTAGGGCACACCCTCGGGGTCACCGGGACCGTTCGAGAGAAACAATCCTTGGGGATTCAAGGCCAACACATCCTTCGCCGGAGTCGAGGCCGGTACGACGGTGACCTCGCAGCCGACGTCCACCAGGCGTCTCAGAATGTTCTGTTTGACACCGAAATCATAGGCCACCACCCGCCAGGTTTTTCGTGGTGCTTGGGCGGCACCCTGTTCCGGCATGGTGATCTTCGGCGCCCACTCGCCCGTGCCTTGCGTCCAGGGATATTGATGGTCGCAGGTGACGGTGGCCGCCAGATCACGCCCGATGATGCTCGGTGCCTGCCGGGCCTTTTCCGCCACGCGGCGCGGATCGAGATCGATGTGGGAGATGATGCCCTGTTGCGCGCCCTTTTCCCGCAGATGCCTGGTGAGGGCTCTGGTATCGATCCCCTCGATCGCCACGATATTCGCCGCCTGCAGATACTCCTGCAGCGTCGCCTTGCCGCGCCAGTTACTCGCCAGCCGGCTGGATTCCTTGACGACGAATCCTTCGGCCCAGATTTTCGTCGATTCGACGTCTTCCGGCGTGACGCCGTAATTGCCGATCTGGGGAGACGTCATGGTGACGATCTGTCCGCGATACGAGGGATCGGTCAGCACTTCCTGATAGCCGGTCATGGCCGTGTTGAACACGACTTCACCGCCGGTCTCCCCTTCCGCACCCAAAGCTCGCCCTTCGAACCAGGTTCCATCGGCAAGCGCAAGAATCGCTTTCTTCACTCTCACTCCTTCACTCGGATCCAGGATCGCACGCGCAGGGTCAACAGCGCGATACCGAGTCCCACATTCAGGATATACAGCACCCGGACCGGTTTATGTAGCTGAAAGAACGCCTCAAACGCGGCCTTCCTCGCCTCTTCCCCTTTGGAGGCAAAGGCCTGCGCCTGCAAGGCAGCCGCCTGAGGATGCAGCACAAACGTGATCACGCCGGCGGTGAGCAGCATCGCGCCCAGCAGCAACCATTCGGTTCTGGTGATGGCCTCATCTGTCAGGCCTTGCTGATACAACCAGGCGCGCCAGAAAATGCCGGCCATCAGGATCGTCGCGGCGCCGAGCACTAGCCGATTATACCCGTCGAACGCCCGGGTGAGAAAAAATCCCCCCGTATCTTGACCGCCGAAGGTATTGAACACGGCGGGGATGACGGCGGCCACGAGGACGAGGAGCCCGCCGATCCAGACGGCTAACGCCAGCATCTCGCAGGTCACACAGGCGATCAATCCTTGACGCACAGTCGTCCAGTCCTACGCCGGGCGTCCGGGGCGATCGAGTTCGTAGACGATTCGCCCGGAAACGATCGTCGTGGTCACGCGCCCTTTGACCTTCCATCCGGCGAACGGCGTGTTCCGGCTCTTGGAACGAAACCGCGAGGGATCCACTTCCCACTCCAGAGTGGGATCGACGATGGCTACATCGGCCGGGGCGCCGACCGCCAGGGTGCCGGCGTTGAGACTGAAGGCCTTCGCCGGAGCCGTGGCCAGTTTATCGACGGCCGATTCCAGCGTCAGCACCCCTTCTTCGACCAGGGCCAGCGTCAAGGACAATGCCGTCTCCAAGCCCACGATGCCGAATGGGGCCTCCGTAAACTCTTGTTGCTTCTCCTGCGTCGCATGCGGCGCATGGTCCGTCGCAATCACATCGATAGTGCCGTCGCGTAATCCGTCCTTGATGGCCTGCACATCCTCGCTGGTCCGCAGCGGAGGATTCATTTTGGCGTGGGTGTTGTAGCCGCGCGTCGTTTCTTCCGTGAGGGTAAAGTGGTGGGGACAGGCTTCCGCCGTCACCTTGAGTCCGCGCGCCTTGGCTTCGCGCACCATCCGGACCGAACCGGCCGTGCTGATGTGCGCCAGGTGGAGCCGCGCTCCGGTCAGTTCGGCGAGCGAGACATTGCGTGCCACCATCACATCTTCCGCGGCCGAGGGAATGCCCGGGAGTCCGAGTTCGGTCGAGATCACGCCTTCATTCATGCATCCGCCTTCGGAGAGATGCAAATCCTCACAGTGATCGACGACCGGCACGTCGAACGCGCGCGCATATTCCATGGCGCGGCGCATCACGAGGCTGTTCATCACCGGCTTGCCATCGTCGGAAATCGCGACGCATCCGGCGCGGCGCAGGTCGCCGATCTCGGCCAATTCTTTGCCCTCGGAGCGTTTGGTGATGGCGCCGATCGGATACAGATTGGCGTTGCCTGCCGCCTTCGCCCGTTCGAGCATGAACTCGGTGACTGCCTGATTGTCGTTCACGGGATTGGTGTTGGGCATCGCGCAGACCGTGGTGAAACCTCCCGCAACGGCCGCTTCTGTTCCCGACTGGATCGTTTCCTTGTATTCAAAGCCCGGTTCGCGAAAGTGCACATGGAGATCCACGAAGCCCGGCACCACCAATTGCCCATTGGCCTGAATCACCGTCGCGCCGGCTGGTGCGGCGAGCGTCTGCCCGACCGCGGCAATTTTTCCGTTCTCAATGAGGACATCCGAGACGCCGTTGACGCGTCCGGGATCGATGACATGCCCGCCCTTGATCAAGATCATCATGTGCTGCTCAGCTCCCCCAATTCGGTCATTTCAACCATTCATGCACATGCGAGTAATTTTTTCGTCCGGACATCGTTCCATGAATACATGGCTCCCTGCTCATGGTTTCCTAGGCGTTGGCTCCCGACATGAGATACAAAATGCCCATACGCACCGCCACGCCATTGGCCACTTGATCGAGAATCACGGACGATAGGCTGTCCGCCACGTCCGGCGCGATTTCGACGCCCCGGTTGATGGGGCCGGGATGCATGACGATGGCGCCCGGCTCAGCCAGTTTGACCCGCTCGTTGGTTAATCCGTACTGCCGGGCATATTCGCGAATAGTCGGGAACAAGGCGCGACCCTGGCGCTCGAGCTGAAGGCGCAGCATCATGATCACATGCACGCCTCGCAATCCTTCATCCAGGTTGTAGTAGACCTGGGCGCCAAGTTGGTTGATGTGCAGGGGAATCATCGTCGGTGGTCCAACGACTCGCACCTCGGCTCCGAGTTTCGTGAGGGCGAAAATATTGGAGCGGGCCACGCGGCTGTGTGCAACGTCGCCGACAATGGCGACCTTGAGCCCAGAGAACCCCATCCCCCGGCTGCGGATGGTGTAGAGGTCGAGCAGCGCCTGAGTCGGATGTTCGTGCCATCCGTCGCCGGCATTGATGACGGAAGATTTCACGCCGCGTGCCAGTGTTTCCGCCGCGCCTGCCGAGGAGTGTCGCAACACGATGATATCCGCCTGCATGGCTTCGATATTCCGCGCGGTATCCAAGAGTGTTTCGCCCTTCACCACACTGCTGGACGAGGGCGAAAAGTTGATGACGTCGGCGCTCAGTCGTTTGGCGGCTAGTTCAAACGAGGTTCTGGTCCTGGTGCTCGGCTCGAAAAAGAGGTTCACGACCGTCTTGCCCCGCAAGGCCGGCACCTTCTTGATCTCCCGCCCGGAGACTTCTTTGAAGGAATCCGCGGTATCCAGGATGAGGGCAATGTCGGCAGCTGACAAGTTGGTCAGGCTGAGCAGGTCTTTTCGTTTGAGCCCCACGACAATGTCTCCGGTTACGCCCTGAGGATGACCACGCGGTCCTCTTCCCCGTTTTCTTCGAGATGGACCTCAATGGCCTCGTCGCGCGAGGTGGGAATGTTTTTCCCGATATAGTTGGCTTTGATTGGCAGTTGCCGGTGCCCGCGATCGACCAGCACGGCCAGTTGTATCTCCGCCGGTCGTCCCAGATCCATCAATCCGTCCATGGCGGCACGGATGGTTCGGCCGGTGAAAAGCACATCGTCGACGAGCACGATCTTCAGGTCGGATATTTTGAACGGCACCGAGGTGGTGCGGAGGATCGGTTGATCCTTGCGCAGCGAGAGGTCATCCCGGTAGAGCGTGATATCCAGCTCGCCGATCGGGATCTGCGTGCCTTCAATGTCATGGATCCGGCGCACGAGTCGATGCGCCAGGTGGACGCCGCCTGTTCTGATGCCGACCAGGGCGAGATCTTGAATGCCTTTATTCCGTTCCAGGATTTCGTGGGCAATCCGGGTCACCGCGCGGGCAATATCACCCGCGTCCATCACGACGCGCTCCTGCCGATTGCCGTTTGTAGGTTCTGTGGTCATGAGTGGCCGATCAGCTGGAGGCATAAAAAAACCTTCTCCTCCGGCGTGGACGAGAAGGTGCGGGTTGTCGGACGGCTTGTGCCGTGCATCATGATCATGAGCTCCTTACCCACCTCACAGGATGAGCGTTAAAGGCGAGCCGATCTTAACGAGTTGATCCTACCGTGTCAAGAATTCACTGCAGGCGACGGGCTGATGAGAGGGACATGCCTTCATTGACTCCATGCATGCCATTTGTTAGCTTCGTCCCACCGAGAGCAGATTCTCGCTCTTGATCTCGTTGTCATTCAGGTCATCCAGAATCATCAGCTCCCATCGTGAAAGGATCGCGCATGACTTCCCCTTCTGGTGCCACCACAACTCCTGATCTGTTGACCGCCCTCGCCAATAAAGCGACCAACCTCCGCATCGACAGTGTAAAAGCGACGAGCGAAGCCGGGAGCGGACATCCGTCCAGCTGTTGCTCGGCGGCGGACATTCTTGCGGTGTTGTTCTTTTCGGTCATGCGGTACGACCCTAAGAATCCGAAGTTGCCGAATAGCGACCGGTTTGTCCTTTCCAAGGGGCACGCCGCCCCTCTGCTCTATGCGGCCTGGGCGGAAGCAGGATTATTTCCCAAGTCGGAACTGTTGAAGTTGCGCACGCTTGGTTCCGATCTCGAAGGCCATCCGACTCCCCGCCTTTCGTTCGTGGACATGGCGACCGGTTCATTGGGCCAGGGTTTGCCGGCCGGTGTCGGTCTCGCGTTCAATGCGAAGTCGATCGACAAGACCGACTACCGCACCTATGTCCTGATGGGCGACGGTGAATCCGTCGAGGGGTCGGTGTGGGAAGCGGCGGAAGTGGCCCGCCAAGCGAAGCTCGATAATCTCTGCGCCATCGTGGACGTGAATCGTTTGGGGCAAAGCGATCCAACGATGCTGCAGCATGATATGGAGGCCTACCGCGCCCGATGGAGCGGGTTCGGGTGGCATGCGATCGTGGTGGACGGTCACGATATCCGCGCTCTGGTCGCGGCGTTCGCCGAGGCGGCGAAGACCAAGGGACAGCCGACCGTCTTGCTGGCGAAGACCTTCAAGGGGCGCGGCATTGCCTTTATGGAAAATCATCCGGACTGGCATGGGAAGCCCCTGAAGAAGGGCGAGGAAACACAGAAAGCGCTGGACGAATTGACCGGGCAGTTAAAACCGAGCTCGACACAACTCCAGATCCCGTTGCCGAACGCGGCCAAAACGGCTCCCGCCACGAAGGGAACGGTGGCTCCGGCGCCGTACAAGCTGGGCGATTCGGTCGCGACGCGGGAAGCCTTCGGGGCCGCGCTTTTAGCGCTTGGTGAAGCGAACTCGCAGGTGGTGGCCCTCGACGCGGACGTGAAGAACTCCACCTATAGCGACAAGTTCGGGAAACGGTTTCCGGACCGCTTCCTCGAAAACTTCATCGCCGAGCAAAATATGCTGGGCGCTGCAGCCGGCATTGCCGCCTGCGGCAAGATTCCGTTCGTGGCGACGTTTGCGGCCTTTTTTACGCGCGCCTATGACTTTATTCGCATGGCGGCCATCAGCCAGTCGAACATTAAACTGGTGGGGACGCACGTCGGTGTCAGCATCGGTGAAGACGGCCCGTCGCAGATGGGACTCGAGGATCTGGCCATGATGTCGACCCAGCCTGGCGTGACCGTGCTCTACCCGTCCGATGGCCTGTCGATGTACAAATTGATGGAATCGGCGACAGCCCACAAGGGCATGGTCTATTTGCGCGCGAGTCGTCCCAAGACCCCGGTCATCTATGGCGCGGATGAGACCTTCCGGATTGGCGGCTCAAAAGTTCTGCGGCAGAGTGCCGCCGACCAGCTCACGATTGTGGCCGCCGGTGTCACGTTGTTCGAAGCCCTGAAGGCCCACGACCAGCTGAAGGCAGCCGGCATTGCAACCCGTGTGGTAGATTTGTACAGCATCGTCCCCGTCGATCAGGCTACGTTGATCGACTGTGCGCGAGCGACCGGCGGGCGGTTCCTGACGGTCGAAGATCATTATGCGCACGGCGGTATCGGTGATGCTGTCTTGAGCGCCCTGGCTTCCGAAGGCGTGCGGGTTCGCAAGTTGGCGGTTCGCGAAATTCCGCGTAGCGGCAAGCCGGAGGAACTCGTGGATCATTTCGGAATTGGAGTACGCTCGATTGTCGAAGCTGCCAAAGAAATCGTCAATTCTCCCAGCCGTTGAACGATCCAACCCTGCTCTTCCTGCCGGGTTGAATCAGATTCCTCTTCTCCAGATTCTCAGCGCCCAGGATCGGCAGAAGGTCCTGGGCGAAATGACAGAAACCCGCTACGGCAAAGGCGAGTACATCTTTCGCGAGGGCGATCCGACTGAATACTTCCACATCGTCAAGGAAGGGTCGGTGAAGTGCGTCAAGTCGTCTCTCGATGGCAAGGAGTGTACGCTGAAGGTGCTCATGCCGGGCGACCTGTTCTGCTGCGACGCGGCGACGTTCGACGGGGCCTATCACCCGGGGACCGCCCAACCCATGGGCGATGTCAGCGTGTTGCGCATGAAAAAAGAGGCCTACTTCAAGATGCTCCGCGCAAATCCGGATGCAGCCATGGAGGTCATCCGCTACCTCGGCAACCGGCTCAACGAGGCGCAGGAAAAGGCCAAGGTCCTTGCGCTCGACCGGGCCGATCAACGGCTGGCCGCGTTGCTGGTGAATCTGGCTGAGCGGAGCGGCGTGCAGGAGTCGAACGGAATCCGGGTGACCGTCAGGCTCACGCGGCAAGACATGGCCAACTTGGTCGGGGTCACCACGGAAACCGCCATCCGGATCATGGCGCGATTCAAAAAAGAGCGCCTGGTATCCGGAACGGCTGCCCGCCTCGTGATTCGCGATCTTCCCAAGCTCAAAATCCTCGCTTCCACGTAATTTTTTTCACGACAGAGCCGTCATGTTTCAAAATATGACAATTGTCATATTTTATTGCCTGGGCTTCCCGTATGGTGCAGGCAGAGGCGCAGCATTCGATTAGGTGAATGTTGATTCGGGAGCATCACGCTGCCGACGCCGGGTTAATAAAACGGAGGACGGGAGGCAAATATGCAGAGAGTAACAGAGAAAAGTTGTCAACGCGGCCGGTGGCAGAGGCCCGCAGCCCTCATGGGCGCGGCGCTGGGAATGGTGGCAGGTATGGCCCTGTCCGTGCAGGCCAAGACCCACGATATTCAGATGACCGCGGTGGAGACGGATATCGTTATTGATGGCGGCGGGGAAAAGTATGCGGCGTGGACGTTCAACGGGCAGTTTCCAGGTCCGGTCGTGCGGGTGACGGAGGGCGATACGATCAATTTCACGTTGACGAACCCCGCCACGAATAAGAATCCGCATGCGATGGATTTTCACGCGGCGGAAATCGACTTCTTGAAAAATTACCGGGCGGTCAATGCCGGGGAGAGCATCAGCTTCACCTTTGTGGCGAAAAAGCCGGGGTTGTTCTTCTACCACTGCGGCGCACCGCCCATGATTCAACATGTGGCGCGCGGCATGTTCGGCGCGATCATCGTCGATCCGAAGGATGCGAAGGTCTGGCCCAAAGCCGATCGTGAATATGTGCTGGTGCAGTCGGAGTACTACAAGAATCCCGGCGATGTGCAAGCCATGTTTGATCGGAAGTACGACGGAATCATGTTCAACGGCGGCATCTTCAAATATCACCCCTTCGTGACGGGAGGGGGAAAGCTGGATGCCAAACCGGGCGAGCGCGTGCGCATTTATTTCGTCAATGCGGGACCGAACGAGTTTTCCTCGTTCCATCCCATCGGTGAAATCTGGGACAACGTGTATGAGAGCGGCAATCCCGCCAATAATCTGAAAGGCGTGCAGACCTATGTGGTGGGACCTGGCAGCGCGGCCACGTTCGACGTCGTCGTGGAATCGGCCGGAGCCTACCCGCTCGTGACCCATTCGCTGACCGGTGCGTTGCGCGGGGCGATTGCAGTTCTGTTGGCAGGACCGGATGCGAAGCCGGCTCCGCTGATGCCGATGGTACCCTGGGAGTTGCCGGCCTCGAAGACCGAGGCCACACCGCCGGCTGGTCACTGACCGTCGTGGGGGCCGGCCGTCCACACGGACCGCCGGCCCTCCTTGGGAAAGAGCAAACCGTGATCCATACAGATGTCCAACGTTCATGGTTTCTGGGAGATGCCGATGCGGAATCCTGGGACAATACGGTTCTTCCTGTTCCTCCTGAGTGGATGCCTCGCAAGCCCGGCCGCTGCCGAAACCTCACAGGAGCGCGTGGCGCTTTTCTTGTCAGGACCCGACTGTTCCGCTCAACACCAGTCTATCGTGGCGGCATTGACTCCGATTGCAGGCGTCGCCCGCGTCGATCCGGACAGCGTCCCTGAGCATGTCTTGGTCGATGTGTCGAGCGGGGTTGTCGTTCCGGAGGATCTCCTGGCGGCCGCGCGGCGTGCCATCCCGTCGGCCGTGAGTTGTCAGGTTGAGATCATGAAGTCCTGCATCTCCGCAGGCCCCTCCCCGACACGGCCGTGACCGGCCCTTGCAATGAGACGGCGATTCAGAGAGACTCGCCACGCGCAGTCAACGAATCATCATGCCGTCGACCGAAGCTCTGCGGACAATCAGGAGAGTCTTCGCCCGCTGTCTGACCACGGCGGCAAGTGTTGTGGTGTTGTCGGCTGCCAACACAGCCGCGCAAGAAGCGGTGCTTGAATTTCCCATCCGGCCCTTTAACGTCGATGTGATGCTGCGGCAGCAGACATTTGCGCCGGACGACCGTGAGATCGGCGTGCAGCTCGGCATTACGGCACTCCGATACGGCAATGTCGAGGTTCGGACCATCTATCAGTTCTTCAGCATTCATACGCAAGAGTTTCACACCGACCAGCATTCCTTGTTTCTCAATCCGCGGTGGAATAACTTCATCGACATCCTGGACTTCCCCAAACACAAACCGATCAGCCGCATCATCCGCCACGTGCTGTTTGGTCCATTGGAAGACCGGGCGGTGCCCTACGTCGGGATGCTGGCCGGAGGCGTGTTGCCCGGTCCGGGAAACCGTGCGCCCGGCCACTTGATCGGTGGTCAGGTAGGGGTCCGTTTTCCGGTCGCCCAGAGTTTGTCGGTCGATATCAGTGTGCAGTACAGCCAATACGGGGTGGATTTTCGCGGAGACGCGGGACAGGCGCAGCAATGGGTGTTTCTGACTGGCGTGCGATTTTGATCAAGTCGTCACTGTGCGGCCGGGTCTGGCCGGCACTGCTCTGCCTGCTGCTGTCCGGCTGCGGATTGCTGATCGACGCGGTCGAACAGGTCTGGCCGGTCGCCGGCAGTAAAGTCGACATCATCTGTGAACGCGGGCGCGTTCAGGTTGGTCTGGCAATGGAGCCGTTCCGGCCCTTCGTCTTTCCGACAATCTGGACGGACGAAGGGGCTCGTGTCACGGGGCTCGACGTCGAACTCACACGAGCCATGACCGATGAACTCTCCCGACGATGCGGACATCCGGTGACGCCGGTCCTGCATCTCGTGCGCTTCAGGGACCTGTTCCGCCTCCTCAACGAAGGTCACTTGGATTGGTTCGTGTCCGCGGTCGCGACGAACACGCCTGTCCCTACCCGTGCCGGCGTCGCTTATTCCCTGCCCTATTTTTACGGCGGCGGAATCAGCGGGATCGCGACGAGCACAACGGTGTTGGAACGGGTGCGGGCGAATATTCGGGAGCAGGAGATGCATCCTGCTCCCGACCGGCTGACGGCCATGAGCCATGCGTTGGATGGCCTGACGATTGCCGTGCAGGATGAAACCAGCGCCTACTACTATGCCGAGGCTAACGGGGGCGCCAACCGGCTGATCGTGTGCGATTCGTTGCCTGCGGCGTTCGAATATGCCGACGCCCGGACCGAGCCGCGCATCGATATCATCCTCGGCGCACAACCGGTATTGGAATATATGGTCAGACGCGTTCGCAAGGACTGGACGCTCTTGACCCGTGACAGCGGACGTCCCCTGTTCCTGACCAAGGCCGACTATGGCGTGGTCGTGGCGGAAGAAAGTTACCGCCTGCGATGGCTGGTGAACGATCTGCTGTTGAAACTGGACGAGTCCGGCCGCCTGAATGACATGCGGACACGTTGGCTTGATGAGGACTATGCCTTTCCCCGGCGAGCCTCCTTGGAAGGATTACCGTTCGATGTGGAGAAAATGGCCTCCCACTATATCCAGGGGACCTGTCGTATCAGGCCAGGGTCATGACCGCAGAGAGAGGAGCACAATCATGAGAGGTCGTGCATGGATGATCCTGGCTGCAGCGGTGTTGTTGACGACCCTGCACCCTTCGACGGGCGTGGCGGTTGAGCGAGCCGAGGCCGAGGAAACCGCGCGCCTGCTGGCCAAACTGTTGGAATCCGGGCGCGCCGTCATTGAACGCAACCAGTCGTTGATCGACGATCCTCACAAGGGTGACAAAGGATTCACGCCGGAATTATTCGCGCAGCAATTGGTGCGGGAGTTTCACGCCAAGACCGGGATCGATCTGACGGCGTTGCCGACGGCGCCGGTGTCTCTACGCATTCCGCCACTGGCGAAGGAACTGTTACCGGCGTTGGTGCAGGCCAGTCGGGAGGTCGTCCGCGACGCGCAGGTCGTCATCAATCAGCGGGGCATCGGCTATAAGAATTTTATTCCGGCCACCTATGGCAGTCAGGCGTCGGCCCGGTTCTCCAAGGCCGCGCATGTGCGGCTGAAGCAGACGGCGATTCAACCACGGAATCCGAAAAATGAGCCGGATGAGTACGAGGCGTCGGTCCTCAAATGGCTGTCCGCCAGGCCGCGAGCTGAAGCGTATGTGAGCGAGTTGACCGAAGAGGGGCGCACCTTGCGGGTGGTCATGCCGATCTATTACGCCAAGGATTGTCTCGCCTGCCATGGTGAACCGAAAGGCGATCTCGACATCTCCGGGTATCCCAAGGAGGGGCATAAGGAAGGAGATCTTGCCGGAGCCATCACCGTCACCGCCCCGCTGGGCAATCGGTAACGTCAGGGATTCGGCGCGACAAAGACGAGCACTTTCAACCGCTGCGCGCTGTGATTTTTTACACCGTGTTCCTCGCCTGCCGCGGCCATTGTGCCCTGCCCCGCTCCCAGCACGCGTTTTTCCGTGCCGACCTGAAACGTGCCCTCGCCTTCCAGTACGATGTAGACCTTGTCCTGTTCGCCGTGAATGTGCCCCTTCTGTTCCTGCCCCGGCTCGAAGCAATAGATGTCGCAAAACAACCGCGACGTTTCGAAGAGGTTATTCTTTTTCATTTTCTCTTGGCTGAATTGCTGAAAATCCGAGAGGGCGATGACCTTCATGTCCTAGGCTCCGCGGGTAAGGATGAATGGGGACTGTCCGGTGTCTGCAAACGACTGACGATACGATCGACTGAGATCAAATGGCGCGAGAGCCCGAGGTCCTGTGCGGAAAGGCCCATGGCGAGACCCAGCAATTGCGGGAGATGGAGGATGGGAAGGTTCAACTCCGTCTTGACCGCCCGCCCCGCGCGCTCCTGATAGATGTCCAGGCTCATGTGGCAAAGCGGACAGGGCGTCACCATGAAGTCTGCGCCGTGATCCCGCGCGTCTTTCATATTCGTGCCGGCCATGGCCACCGCGATGGCTTCCTTCTCCAGGATAATGGGAAACCCGCAACACTTCGTCCGGCCGGCATAGGCCACCGGCTCTCCGCCCACGGCGCGAATAATTTTTTCCAACGAACTGGGATTTTCGGGATCATCGAAGCCGAGCTCCCAGGATGGACGCAGCATGTAGCAACCGTAGAAGGGCGCGATGCGAAAATCACGAAACGGCGACCGGACCGTGCCGGCCACGCGGCTCAGCCCGAGATCGCGCACCGCGATCCACAAGAGATGTTTCACCTGCACGCCGCCGCCGTAGGAGATGCCGTCCTGCGCAAGAATGTTGTTCACTCGTTCAAGCGTGGCCGGCTCGCTTTTCAGGCGCCGATTGGCTGCGCTCATCACGCCTTGGCACGTGCCGCAAATAGTCATCACGTCCAGCCCCATTCGCTCGGCCTGCGCGAAGGTGCGGGCGTTGAGGGCGAGCGCGAGATCCGGGTCCGCTTCTCCGATGACGCCGGCTCCGCAACAGGACGACGCCGCGAGTTCCACGACCTCGATGCCGAGGCGGCCGACAATGGCCATAGTGGATTGGTAGAGTTCAGGCGTCGCGCCTTTCGCGGCGCAACCGGGATAGAGGGCAAATTTCAGCGGCATAGGTCTCGTCAACTGGTTGTCCTGCTTGTCCTTGCACCTTACCGTATTTGCCCCCTCGATGAACAGCATGGACCGCGGTTCGTTGAGCAGGACAGACGGCGGGTTTGCAGCGAAAGCGTTGCCGCCGTGCTCAAGGCAATTTCGACACGGTCTCCTTATAGCTTTTCTTCAAGTCTGCCACGGCGGCGTTCACGTTGTCTTTCATCGTGCTCCAGGCCGAACTGGTCGAGCGACTCACCTCATCCAGCTGCTTTCGGGCTTCGTCCTTTTTGTGTTCCAAATCCTGGAGGGCTTTCTGCAGGTCCTTCCTGGCTTCCACGGAGGCGGCGCTGGTTTTCTTCTGGAGCTCCGCGATCTTCGCCTGCATCTCTGCCAGTTCGGCTTGAACCGTCTTTTGAAAGCTCTCTTTTTGCTGCATGCTATACTGTTTCGTGGATTCGACGGCCTCCTTCGTGTCCCGGATCATTTTCTCGGTGGTCGACGGCGAGGCCTGATCTCCGGCAGCGACGGCTCGTGGAGCCAGGCCAAGGATGGCGCCCGTGAGACAGAGCGACATGAGAATTCTTCCTGCGATCATGGCTGGTACTCCTTCTTGAGTGGAAACGCGCGTGAGAAAAGGGGCGCGGCCGATGCGGAATACCTCAAATTATCTGGCATGTTCTGTGCCCGGTTCCTTCTCGGCCGGAGGTTAAGGTTTTCGGCAGAATGAGCCGAAAAGGATATACAACGAAGACAATCCAGCAACCTTGACCTGTGGTGTGAGCCCTATGAGTGCTGAACTTGCCCCTATTTCAGACCCGGCCTCAACCAGCCCGCTCGAACAACTCCTGATCGAACGGATCCGCAAAGGAGCCATCGAACTCCCGCTGTTGCCGCAGGTGGCCTCCCGCATTCTAGCCATGGTGTACGATCCGGATGCCGAGGCGGCAAAACTGGCCGCGCTCATTCACCAAGATCAGGCGCTGGCCGCCCATGTCATCCGCATCGCCAATTCCCCGGCCTATATGACCCGTAATCCGGTGGTCTCTCTGCCGCACGCCGTGTCCATGCTAGGCATGAACCTGATGTCCGAACTGGCCTTCTCCGCCTCCATCAAAGGCAGCGCATTCAAAGTGCCGGGATGGGATGGTGAAGTCAAGAGTCTCTGGCATTATTCCCTCGCCAGCGGGGCCTATGCCAAAGAAATTGCTCGCATGCGCCGATTCAATGTCGAAAGCGCCTATCTCTGCGGGCTCTTGCATGGCATTGGCCGGCCGGTCGTATTGCAGACGCTGGTCGCCCTCGCCAAGGAGCAAGGCAGCCCATTGACCAAGGAACTGCTCCATCAATTGCTCGACGGATATTACATTCAGGTGGGGCTGCTGGTCGCGGATGAGTGGGGCCTGCCTCCGCCCGTGGTGGAATCGATCGGGTTCCACGCCGATTATCATTACGCCAAAACGGCGAAACAGGAATGTATGACGACCTGCCTGGCCGGTCGCCTGGCCAAACATTTTCTCGATCCCGAAGGCTTCGATGAAGCCACCGTGCGAGACCATTCGGTCTTTGCCGACTTGAATCTCTACCCTAAAGATATCGATGCGCTCCTGGCCCATAAGGACAAGGTCCAAGCTGTCGTGGAGGCGATGCCACTGTGATGCCGGCGACTGCCTATGACATTGTCGTGATCGGCAGTGGACCGGCCGGCCAAAAGGCCGCGATCCAGGGCGCCAAGGCCGGCAAGAAGGTCGTGCTGATCGAGCAGGAGCCGGGCATCGGCGGAAATTGCGTGTACCGGGGCACGATCCCCAGCAAGACCTTGCGTGAGACGGCCGTCCAGTTCGAGCGCCTGAAACGGTCGAGTGAGGTATTCGAAGGCAAGATGCGCCTCGACGTGCCGATGAGCGTGCTGCTGCATCGCCTCGACGAGGTCGTCAAAGCGCATGAATGTTATATGGCAGGTCAACTCACGCGCAATGGCGTGACCTTCTGGCACGGACGCGCGCGACTCCTCTCGCCGCACGAAGTCCAGTTGGAGACCGTCGACGGCGCCTGTCAAACGCTGAGAGCCGAAACCATCGTACTGGCAACCGGCTCCCGTCCCTCGTCGATTCCCGGGATTCCCGTTGACCATGAACATGTGCTGGATAGCGATTCGATCCTGTCGATGATCTATTTGCCCCGTTCGTTGACGATTTTGGGCGGAGGCGTCATCGCCTGCGAATATGCTGCGACTTTTGCGCTCCTGGGGGTGGAGGTCACCATCATCGATCGAGCCAAACGGCCGCTGCCTTTCATGGACCAGGAAATCGTCGAAGTATTTCAGCGCAGCATCGAGCGCCAGGGCGGACGTTTTTACTCCGGCCACACGGTCACCGAAGTCGCCTGGGACGGCGTTTCCTCCGTGATAGCCCGCCTGGCCAACGGGATGGCGGTGAAGAGTGAAAAAATGCTGGTGGCCTTGGGACGGCAGCCGAATGTCGAAGAGTTGAACCTGGAGGCGGCGGGATTGTCGCTCGATGAAAAGGGGCGCCTCCCGGTGACCGATCACGGGCAAACCGCCGTCCCCCACATTTTTGCCGCCGGCGACATGTTGGGGCGCCCGCCCGCATTGGCCTCTCAGGCCATGGAAGATGGTCGACGCGCGGTGAGCCACGCGTTGGGGTTACCGTTGGGAGATTCGGCCAATCAGGTGCCCATCGGAATTTATACCATCCCGGAAATCGCCTCGATCGGTCTCGATGAGGAACAGGCCGCTGCCCGCTATCGGGGTCCGATCATCGGCCGCGCGCCCTTTACGGAAATTGCCAAGGGGCAGATCACCGGTGCGTGCGATGGGCTCTTGAAGCTGGTCGCCGATCCGTCCGGGGAGCGTCTCCTCGGCGTGCAAATCGTCGGCGAGAATGCGACGGAACTGATTCATCTCGGTCAAATGGCGTTGCAGGATGGGACGACCATCGATCGGTTCATCGATACCATTTTCAGCTTTCCCACCTTTGCCGAAGCCTATCGCGTCGCCGCTCTCGACATTCTGGGCCAGCGCCGCAAGCGGCAGGACCATGCCCAAGCGGCCTGATCTCCCGAGTCCCCCTCCCCGTTTCCTTTGACCCCCGTCCCCGATCTGCGCTACTCTCTCATTCGGCCGGTCTTCCGATCGATGGAGGGTTGTGCATGAATCGTGAGGAGCGTCGCCGCGAAGAAAAATTACATGGGCGCAATGCCGGCGGCGCAGCCGCGGCGTTGGCCGGTTTGCGTGAAGCCCAGATGCACCATCAGGCCGGCCGCCTGGACGATGCGGAGCGAGGCTATCAGCAGCTGCTCGAACGGATGCCCGTCCAGCCGGAGGCCCTGCACGGTCTCGGTTTGTTGCTGTACCGGCGCGGCAACCTCCGCGACGCCCTCACCCGCCTGGCCCAGGCACGCGCGGCCGATGCGCGTAACCCCGTCTATTGTTTCAACCATGGTGTCGTGCTCCAACGGGCGGGACTCCTCCCCGACGCGGTTGAGGCCTACCGCCGGGCGATTGAGCTCAACCCGCGCTACATCGAACCTCGCACGAACCTCGGGAACGCCTATAAAGAACTCGGACGACTGGCGGACGCACAAGCGACGTACGAACAGGTGCTGGCGCTCAACCCGGATCATGCCGAGGGTCATAACAATCTCGGCGTGGTGTTGAAAGCACAAGGCCGGCTCGATGCGGCGGCCGACGCGTACCGGAAGGCCATTGCCCTGAAGCCGGCACATGCCGAAGCTCACAATAATCTCGGGCTGGTCTTGTTGGAGCAGGACCTGGTGGATGACGCCATCCGTTCCTTCGAACGCGCGCTCCAGGCCCATCCCGGTTACGGCACGGCCCTGTATAACCTGGGCATCGCGTGGATCTGGCGAGAGGATATTCCTCGTGCGTTGCGTTGCTTTGCAGAAACGGCAAAGGCTAAGTGTGCGCATGGTCGCTCCGTTACCGACCCGGCCGTCTTTCGCTCCCGTGTGAAGCATGATGCCGAGCAAATCGGTTACTTGTTTGAGCGCGGCTTAATCGGTGAGGAATGGCGCGGGTATCACGAGGCGCTGATGCGGTTGCGTACGCGGGTGGAACCGGCTCCCGGCACCGTTTCGCCCAATCGCGTCGCCCTCGCCCCTGCCGATCTTCAGCCTATCGCCCCCTCGTTTAATCAGCTGCTGTATCTGGCGCCTTGTGCCACGATCGCTGAAGGGGCGCTGGCGCCTGATTTGGATCACGCGGCGATTGAAGCCCGGTATCTGGCGACCCAGCCGGAGGTGACCTACATCGATGGACTGCTGTCGGAGGAAGCGCTGCGGCGTTTGAGGGAATTCTGCTGGACGTCGACGATCTGGAAGAAGGATTATGAGAACGGGTACATCGGGGCGTTTCTCGGCGACGGGTTTGCGTCTCCCCTCCTGCTGCAGATTGCGGAAGAACTACGCCGGCGTCTGCCGCGCATTTTCGGCAGGCATCGTCTTACTCAGGCCTGGGCGTTCAAACACGATAGCGCCAGGCGAGGATTAAACATCCATGCCGATGCCGCCGCGGTAAACGTCAACTTCTGGATCACGCCGGACGAGGCCAATCTCAATCCCGAGAGCGGCGGGCTGGTGGTATGGGACAAGGAAGCCCCGAGGGAGTGGGACTTCAAAACCTACAATAGCGACAGGGCTCGGGGCAGCATCTACGACTGGCTCACGTCGCAAGGGGCGAAGGAAATCAAGATACCCTATCGAGCCAATCGAGCGGTGATGTTCAATTCAGATTTGTTTCATGAAACGGACGACATTGCGTTCAAGGAAGGGCTCACCAACCGGCGGATCAACATCACGCTGCTGTACGGGCATCGGCATCGCCCTTGAGGAGTTTTGCAAAGTCCTCCGCGCAGACAGGGCGGCTGAAGAGATATCCTTGCACCTCATCGCAGCCTTCTTCTCGTAAGCGCGCCAACTGACCTTCCGTTTCCACGCCTTCGGCCAACACGGCCAGGTTCAAGCTGTGGGCCATGGCGATGATGGCGCGCGTGATTTTCACATTATTCTCGTTGGTCAGCAGATCCCGCACGAAGGATTGATCGATTTTCAACCGGCTCAGCGGAAATCGTTGGAGATAACTGAGCGAAGAATAGCCGGTACCGAAGTCATCGATCGAGAGGCGCACGCCCATGGTCCGGAGCCCCTCCAGCATGGTGACGGAGGCTTCGACGTCGCGCATCGCAATGGACTCGGTGAGTTCGAGTTCAAGTTGCGCCGGATTCAAACCGGAGTCCCGCAGGGCATCGGCGACGGTGGTAGGCAGCGTGCGCCCGTGGAAGAGCGAGTTGGAGACATTGGCGGAAATGGTGATCGCGGGAAGGCCCGCCTTCTCCCAGGCCTTGACCTGGCGGCAGGCCTCACGAAGCACCCACTCGTCCATGGAGCGGATGAGGCCGGTATCGATGGCGGCATTCAAAAACACGCCCGGCGGCACCAGGCCGCGCTTGGGATGTTTCCAACGCACCAGCGCCTCGGCGCCGAGAATGCGGCGCGAGTGGATATTCAACTTCGGCTGGTAAAAGACGACGAACTCTTCCCGCTCCAACGCGCGGCGAAGTTCGTTTTCGAGATCGAGCCGTTCGGCTGCCGCGGCGTTCAGGCCGGACGAATAGAACTGACAATTGTTCCGGCCCTGTTCCTTGGCATGGTACATCGCGGTATCGGCATTCTTCAGCAGCGCCTCGACCGTGGACCCGTCCGACGGGAAAATCGAAATGCCGATGCTGGCCGAGATAAAAATTTCATGGCCCTCGATGCTGAAGGGGTGGGCCAGCGAGTCCAGGATTCGCCGGGCGACCCTGCCCGCATCTTCGGGTTGCGGGAGCGCGGTCAACAGAATGGTGAATTCATCCCCGCCAAGCCTGGCGAGGGCATGCATCGGTTCATGGTCGGCATGCCGACTGACCGAGTCGCTTTGACGAACCGAGTCGCTGAGACGTTCCGCCACATGCGTCAGCAGCAGATCGCCCACGGTATGCCCGAGCGTGTCATTGATGATCTTGAAGCGATCCAGGTCGATAAACAGCGTGGCGAGGTGCTGGTGGTGGCGTTCCGCGTAGGAAAGAGCATTCGACAGGCGATCCTTGAACAACACGCGGTTGGCGAGACCGGTCAGACTGTCGTAATACGCGAGCTGATGGATGGCCCGTTCCGCCTGTTTGCGCTCCGTGATGTCCTGGGCCGTCCCGATCACTGTGATGTCGTCCGTCTCTTCTTCGCGCACCCCTTCCGCTTGCAGATGGATGATGAAGTCGGTGCCGTTCGGCAGCACAATCCGATGGTCGATGTCGCAGGGCGTATGTTGCCCGACGAGTTTTTGTAAGGCACCCGTCACAATCGGACGATCGTCCGCGTGCACGAGGGCGAGGAACGCTTCGAAGGTCCCGGCGAAATCCTGCGGCCGCACCCCGACCAGGCGGCATAATTCATTCGACATGGTGAACCGGTTGGTTGTGGGATTCCAATCCCAGTTCCCGATGCGGGCGATGCGCTGCGCCAGTTCCAGCCGGGATTCGCTGCGGATCAATGCGTGCAGCACGTTGTTGGTGCGAAGCATATACCGGACGTGATGGCAGAGGATCGTGGCATTGACGGGTTTGGTGATGAAATCTGTGGCCCCGTGCTGGTAGGCCTGCCCGATGGACTGCGCGTCATCGAGGCCGGTGAGCACCAGAATGGGGACCCGTTTCCCGCGCGGAAGCGAGCGGACTCGGGAACAGGTGAGATACCCGTCCATGTCCGGCATCATGATGTCGAGAATCACGAGATCCGGCCCGATGGCTTCAAACTTCGCGAGCGCGTCCTTTCCACCCGTCGCCTCAAGCACGACCATGCCGGCCGGTTCCAATGCGTTCTTGACGAACAGCCGTGAGAGCGGATCGTCGTCGGCGATGAGGATCTTAGGATTCGCTTGGCTCATATGTGGAGATCACCTGTGCGTCGATCAGTCGGCTCAATCACGTCGCGGCCCCAGGGAGGACGCTCTTTCCGCGCACTGGCCGGCCTGCCGATTCCGAGTTCGTCTCAGCCTATCAAACTTTTGAAGAACTGCCAGATAATTAGCACTTGTCGAGCCCATCGAGTGCAGGCCGAATTCCTAGGTGAAAGCCAGAAGGCCTGCGAAGTACGGCAATTAGAGATCTCAGGCCATCTCGCCCCTGTCCGGGCTATCGACGGATGTGGGCCTGGGGTGCGGCGCCTGCTCCATGGCGTCGAGGACAATGCCGGCGAGCAGCGAGCGGACCCGGCTCATGAGCCCGCGCATCGTCAGCATCAGGAGGGTGGCCATCAACAACAACAGCGGTGTGATGACGAGCGCGACATCGCGGCCTAAATCGTCTTCGGCTCGTGGTGCCGCTGCCTCGGGCGGCGTTGCGACGGCCAGCCGGATCCAACCGGCCACGCGGTTGTCCCGGCGGAAGGGTTCCACGACGATGAAGGCCGGTCTTCCCTTTTCGATGCCGGGTGCCAGGACGCCGCTTTGTGTCCGACGCGCCGCCAGCCAGGCCGCGTCCTGAAGCGTGGTGCCGATGGCGGCGGGATTGCTGGACGCGACCACCACATTGTCCTCCGTGATGATCGCCGCCGTGAGGAGATTGGCCTGCTGGGCATGTTGTTCCAGAGTTTGCTGGACGGAGGCGAAATTCTCCCCGCCCAGCGATTCGCTGAACCAGGCGAGGGTTCGCGCCGTGGCGCGCGCGCTGTATTCCGCCGCCATCGTGGCCGAGGCATTCCGTTGCGCGACGAGCACGCGATCATGCTGAGCCAGGAGCACGTAGAGCGCAGCGGCGCAGAATGCGGACACGATGATGCTGATCAGCAGCGCCGGAAGCCAGGTTCGAGGCAATCGCGATGCAGAAGCGTCGGCCATACTCTATCCTCCTCGACAGGAAGGGGCGTCAGGCGCCGGGACTTTCCTGCGTATCGTGGGTCCGTTCGTAGGGGTGCCGAGTGAGCTCTTTCACGAGACGTTGTAGGCGAGCCCATTCTTCAGGCGGCAGGGAGACGAATTCAAGACCGATGCGCCCGTTCCGGCACCAGCGCACGACGGCTTGCGGAACCGTCAGCGTCGTCTCAGGGTCCGGGACATGAATACAGAGCGTGAGTGTGGTGCCGGGATGAATGGCTGTCTGGCTGACGATCCCGCAGCCTCGCAACGAGAGATCGACCACGGTGCCGTCTCCCTCGACGCGATTCACTGAACTGAAGGCACTCCGGAAGTGAGCGGGAAAGCGTTCGTGCTGGCGTTGTTCCATTGTGGGGCGGCGCTGATTGAGTGGCGACACGCTTTCTGACACCGGTCGCCCGGGAGCCGCGCATGTGTGTCGGGTACATGCCGTGCTAGCCCTTTATATTGCCGATTGGTTTGAGTTCCGCCACTTTTTTTGTGATTCCCGCCTGCTCCACCGTGTGCACCACTTCGGAAATGTTTTTATAGGCCAGTCCGGCTTCTTCGGCGAGCCCCGACATCGACACAGCCTTGACCAGAATACCGTGCTGTTTCATGTCGCGGAGCAATTGCTCGCCCCGCACGGTGCGCTTGGCTTGCGCGCGAGACATGGTGCGACCGGATCCGTGCATCGTGGAGCCGAAGGTATCGTGCATGGCGCGATTGGTTCCGACCAGCAGATAGGAGCCGGTTTCCATCGAGCCGCCGCAAATCACCGGTTGGCCGATCGCGCGATAGCAGTCCGGCAGTTCAGGACTCCCGGGGCCGAAGGCGCGGGTGGCGCCTTTGCGGTGGACCAGCCACTCCCCGTCTCCGTACCGTTCCACCTTCGCGATGTTATGCGCGACATCGTAGATCAACTGCATGCCGAGCGCGTGCGGCGTCGAATCGAACACGGCCGCAAAGGCTTCGCGGATTTGATGGGTAATGACCTGGCGGTTGGCAAATGCGGTATTGGCCGCGCAGTTCATCGCGCCGAAATAATCCTGCCCTTCCGGTGAACGAAACGGCGCGCAGGCGAGTTGCTGATCCTTGACGGAGATCCCATAGCGGCGCATCGCCTTCTCGAAGACCTTGAGGTAGTCGCTCGCGACTTGATGGCCGAACCCGCGTGAGCCGCAATGGACCATCACCACGATTTGGTCGCGGCCGGTCAATCCCATCGCGGCGGCCGTCTCTCGATCGAAGAGGTGTTTCTCTGAGACGACCTGCACTTCCAGATAGTGGTTGCCTGATCCCAACGTCCCGAGCTGATTGATGCCCCGTTCGATGGCGTAATCCGTGACATGGGTGGGATCGGCGCCTTCGAGACATCCCCGCTCTTCGATCCGCTCCAGGTCGTCTGGCCAGCCGTAGCCCCTGGCGATGCACCAGCCCGCGCCTTGGCGCATCACCTCGCGGAACTCGCGCCGGGTCATATTGACGAAGCCGCGCGACCCCACGCCGGCCGGGACGCGGCGAAACAATTCCGTCATCAGTAGCTCCAGTTTCGGTTGTACCTCGGAGAGCGTCAGGTCTGTGCGGATCAGACGCATCCCGCAGTTGATGTCATACCCGACGCCGCCGGGAGAGATGATGCCGTCTTCCGGGTCGAAGGCCGCGACGCCGCCGATCGGAAACCCATACCCCCAATGGCCATCCGGCATGCAGAGCGCATAACGATGGATGCCGGGCAGGCAGGCGACGTTCGTGACCTGATCGAAGACGCCGCGATCCATGGCGCCGAGGATCGCGGAACTCGCATAAATCCTCGCGGGGACCAGCATGCCTGCCTTTTCAGAGGGCGGAATTTCCCACAGGTAGTCGTCGATGCGGTTCACCTGCATGTCGGTGTTCAGTGTCATCGGTTCACCCGCGTGATTTGGAAAGGTTGTGCGGACGTTGTCTTTCGTCACACATCCAAAACGACCCTGGCCTTCCAGCTGGTCCCGGTCTGTGTCACCTCATAGAGATGTTTGGTCACGCCTTTGACGTCGGAACGGAGATCCTGCGTCGTCTGATCCACCGGCGCCCCGACCAGTTCGGCATGGAGGCGCCAGGCGGAATGATCAGGCCTAGCATGCACCGCCACGGTGGCGTGATGAAATACGACGGCTTGCGCGTCTTTCAGATACACGAGCCGGTTCAGCCACTCGAAGAGTAACGTCTCGATGTCCGGTTCTTCCATGTTGACGGTCTGCTGCCAGGTCTGAGCAACGGTAGCGGGATCGGCCAGACTTTCCAGGAGCGCTTGCGTTGCGGCATCGAACAGCGCCGGAAGAGAATCGCCTTCAGCCTCGAAGGCCATATCGGCGACGGCAATCTCATCGAGGAATCGGAAGGTGCCCGACATGGGCGTCAGATGCGCGTGGTCCGTCGTCGTGCCGCGGCGAAGATCGCCCGAACCTGTTCGATCCCTGGAATGGTATGTCCGAACGGCAGCGGGACCTTGCCTTTGAAGAACATGCGAACACCGAGCGGCATGACATCGAGTACCCGTCGCAGGTTGAATCCGAGAACTTTGAGCGGCATCAAGGCCTCGTTCAAGCGCCCCTCCTGGCGGACGAGATCCACAAAGCTGGTGATATGGCGTGCGCCTTCGGCGGTGGTCAGCCCATGCCGCAGCGAGGAGCGGCGCAGTCGAATGATCGCCTCCATCGGCTGAACGTCTTTCGGGCAGACCTGCACGCACATGTTGCAGCGGGTGCAATCCCAGATGCCGTCGGCCTCCTGAAGCGCGGCGAGGCGTACCTGTTTGGCATCCGCCGGTTCGCGCGGGTCCGCCACAAAACGCGCCGCTTTGGCAAGCGCTGCCGGGCCGAGAAACCCGCGTGAGACCTCGTGGGAGGTGCAGGCGGCGACACAAGCCGCGCACATGATGCAGGCGTCCACGTTGTGAAATTGATAACTGTCCGGCAGCAGGCGCAGTTGCCCTGATGATCCGTAGCGTTTGGTCGGGTGGGTGATCGGGGTGAGCCAGGGCGTGACCGCCCGGATCTTGTCCCAGAAGGGCGCCATATCGACGACCAGATCCTTGATGACCGGAAGATTCGGCAAGGGGGCGACGGTGATTCTTCCATGCCGCTCCAGCTCTTTCCGGATGGACGTGCGGCAGGCCAGCTTTTGTGTGCCGTTGATCAGCATGGCACAGGACCCGCAGATGGCCGAACGGCAGGAATAGCGCAGCGCTAGGCGGCCGTCGAGTTCGTTCTTGATGCGGATCAACGCTTCGAGCACCGTCATGCCTCGTCCAATGTCGAGGCGGTACTCTTCCTGGTGCGGGTGCTGGTCGGTTTCGGGATTGAAGCGCTGGATCGTGAAGGTGAGGCGCATAACAACGTGGGGTGCGAGAACCAGAGATCCGAGTGTTGAGTCCTGAGTGCTGAGTCTTGAGTTGCTAGACCGCTTCCACCACTAAACACTCACCACTCAAAACCGAGAATTCAGAGATTTATGTGCTTATCCCAGTTCGAAGACCTTCGGGTAATTCGTCAGATTCCGGCAGCCGTCTTTGGTCACGAGCACCATGTCTTCGATGCGCACGGCGCCGAGACCGGGATAGTAGAGGCCAGGTTCTACCGTGACGACATGGCCTTCCTGGAGCAATGACCCGGTCCGGCTGATGCGAGGCGCTTCATGAATGTCCAGTCCCACGCCGTGTCCCGTGCCGTGGAAATAGCCTTGCATGCGACCGTTCACCACCCCGGTCTTATAGCCGGCCTTCTCGAACCGATCACAAATGCCTTGGTGGATGACCGCGCCGTCGGCGCCGTCGCGAATTTTGGTGATGGCTTCTTCCTGCGCGTCCTTCACGGTCTGGTAGAGCTTCGTCAATTCGGGTGATGGCCGTCCGCGCACCACTGTCCGCGACATGTCGGCAAAGTAGCGGGAATCGGCCGAGCGCGGGAACACATCGAAAATAATGCTGCGATGGGCCGGCAACGGGCCACTGCCTTCGTCGTGAGGATCGCAGGCCCGCTCCCCGCCGGCCACGATGGTATGCTGCGCCACGCAGTCACATTCCATCAGGGCCACGTTGATGAGTTTCTTCACTCGTTCCGAGGTCAGCACCTCTCCGTCGAGCCAGAGGACGTTGTCGCGAATGTCGGCGCGACGCAGGCTTTCATGCGCAGCGGCCACGGCCTTTTCGGTCGCGCGCTGAGCCGCCTCGATGTGCCGGACTTCTTCGGCAGATTTCACCACCCGGCTTTCATAAAAAGGGTCGCGTTTCGTGCGGAGCCGGTATCCGAGCTCCTGGAGTCGTTGGGCATGGAGAAAGGGAAAGGTCGGCGGCACCAGAATCTCATGCACGCCGGCGTCGTGCAGCACGAGATGGATGACATCGATATTGCCTGGATCCTTGACGCCCTGTGCCTTCGCGCGCCGCTCCAGTTCGGAATAAGACACCACACGATCGACCGTCGCTTGATGCCGCGCGCGATCAACTTCCAGGTCGCTCATGATCATCAGCCGCTCGCCCTTCACCTCCAGGTAGATAAAGGGATCGGGCGCGATGAATTTCGTGGCGTAGTAGAGGTTGGAATCAGTTTCGCTGGCGGCGATGAAGAGGGTCGCGCCGGGGCCAGGATTCGTGTTGTGGTCGGTGGAATGGCTCATGAGGTTGAGGCGATCTTCTAAATCGGATGCTATCACGCGCTCCGGAGGTGGTCAAGGCGAGGCCGGAGCCGGCGCAGCAGGAACATCGACGGGTGGTGGCGCAGCAGGCGGCGTCTGAATCTCCAATGACGGATCGAACAGCGGTTCCTTCTCCTCCTGCGGCGCGAGAATGTCGATCGGCAGCATCACCGTATTCTTCAGCAGATCGAAGGCGAGTTGCGCCACGCCCGTCAGGCCGGTGGTAAAGGACTTCATCGGCATGTAGGTCACTTGCGGATCGTCGATGGATCCCTTCACTTGGAACAGGGCCGTGGCCAGGCCCTTGCGATCTCCCGCGACCAATCGTCCGAAGAGCGGAATCGATTTCAAGAACTGCGAGTACGATCCGAACGGGCTCACCGCCCAGATCATGTCGAGCTGATCGGTGGGCATGTCGTAGGTGCCAACGGCCGAAATCTTCAGCACCGCGCTGTCCAGGATGATGTTTTGTGTTTTGACGAGCCCGTTTTGCACCGTGAGCGTGGCACTGGCGCGATTGTACTGCAGGCCCTCCTTTTCCAGATCCACTTTCCCTTGGAGTACGGCGGGTAGATTCAGGATGGAGAGAATTTTCCAGATGGCGCGTTTCTCCGTTTTGAGAATGCGTCCGTCCTGTAGCACCAGTTCCACTTTGCCGTTGAGCGTGGGCAACACGCCATGCGGATTGCGTCCATGTCCGCGCAGCGCGCCGGTGAGTTTCATATCGCCGGTGACGGGTTGATCATGCGCGCCCAGCAACTGCAGCATGGCTTCGGCGGGAATGCCCGTCATCCGGACCGAGGTTTCCGTTTCGGCCGGTTCGCCCTTGGGAAGGCGCACGAGCATCCGCCCTGCCGCATGCCCGGTCCCCGATTGCGCGACGACCCGATCGAGATCCAGCATGCCGTCTTGAATAGTCAGCCGCCCCGACAATCCGCCGAAGCGCAAATGTTTGTAGAAGCCCTTTTCAATGGTGGCGGTCGCGCTGACTTGACTGGTCGAGGCGAGCGTTTCCAGGAATTCCCGGATCGGCGAGCGATGGCCTTTCGGGATCAGCAGGTCCAGGTCCATTTGCGCCGACTCGATTTTGACCGCGATGACCGGCTTGGTCGTCCAATTCTTCAAGGCGCCGGACAGGCTCACATCGCTGTCTTTGATACGGAACGAGAGCTGTTTGATGTCGGCGATGTTTTTGGAGAACTTCAAGCGAAGGTAGATGTCTTCCACCGCGCCGTCCACGCCTTTGAGCGTCATCAGGCCATTGGTCAGTGCCAGCCAACCGCCGGCGCGCCAGTTTTTCCACTCGGCATCCGAACCCTTCACATCCATGGACACTTCGAGATTGCCGGCTTCGAAGCCGCTGCGATACACCCAGTCGGGAAGACTGGAGACCGATACCGTGCCTGTGGCGAGCGACGCGTCGATGGAAAACTGATCGCCGAGGGTGATCCGACCCTTCAACGGCAGGCGCAAGGGTGGTACGACCAGTTCCAGGCGCGAAATCACGAGGCCGATGCCTTTGGTGACGTCAGCGTCCAGTTCCAGGGAGGCCGGCGAGCCCAACGGTTTTTCGCCCAACGTCGGAAGCAGGAGTTTGGCTTCATTCAGGCCGATCTCTCCGCGCAAATGCGGCGCCCCGGACGGTCCCGAGAGCTGCACTCGGGCATTGACCATGCCGTAGAGCAGGTCGTCGGGAAAGGTGCCTGCCGACACCATCTGCCGCAGCTGCGAGGCGCTGCCCTTCGCACGAATGACGAAATCCTGAAACACGCTCGGCGTGCCTCCGCTGATCATCCCGTTGAATTGCAGCTGCGCCTCTCCCACGTTGGCCGTGACTTGATCGAACTGCGCGCCGCCGGTTTGCGAGAACACGATACGGCCGCGCATGGCCGTGAGACGTTGTGGCAGCGACGGATTCATGAGGCTGACCTGTTCGGCCAGCACCTCCCCGCCTGCGAAGGTAATGCCCTCGGGTTTGTCCAGGGGGCCGACCAACCGAAACGTCGGATGGGTCTGGCCTTCGATGTCGCGCGATTGGGCCAGGAGCGACGTGAGCTTGTCCGCGCGAATGGTTTTGGTCAAAAACTTCACCAGGTCGGCGGCGCTCATGTCGCCGCTGACATCCAGTTCCATCCAGGGGCCGTCGTCCAGGAACGACACCAGGGCTTTCCCGTCCGTGATTTGCAGTGAACCGTAGGCGCCCGTCACCTTGCCGACGCGGATGCGTCCCGGCTCCACCGAAACGATCGCGGCCAGGTTCTGGGTCGGCACACGATCGTTGCCGATCAGGGCCATGCCTTTTTCGATCCGGAAATCACCGGTCAATGACAACTGCGGGCTGGGCGCCGTGGCGCCCGTCAGTGTGGCGGAGAGAATTTGGACGGTGCCTCCCAACTGGCGCTGCTCGACGATGGCAGGCAGTTGGGCATGAATCCACTGGGCAGGAATCCTGGTGAAGAGTGAGCGCAGATCGATCGACGGTGCGGCGAAGGTGATGGAAAAGGTTGGTTGAGAAGTCAGCAGCCCGGCCAGATTGGCCTTGCCCGTCACCGCCAGTTCATCCACGTTGGCCGCAATCTCGGACAGCACCACATCATAGCCAGCCACACCGGGCGCAACCCGAATACGGCTCTGGAGACTGGCGCCGCCTTGCAGTTGGGGAGGAACCGGCCTGGGGCCGAAGAAGTCGGCGGCTTCCCGCAGCCGAAGGTTCGTGGTCTCGATCTCGCCTTCGAATTGGAAGGCCGGCCGGACGGAATAGGGTTCCTCGGCCGCCAGCGTCGAAGACGATTCGCTCAACCCGATGGTGCCGGTCAAAGAAAATGAAGAGGGCGCGCCATTCGCCGGCAGCGCGGCGGAAATATGCAGGTCTCCTTCCGCCTTCCCCGGATAGACCTTGAGCGCCATCTCGACCGTCTCGAGCTGCGTGGTCCGGACGCCGTCCGGCCGCGCCTCGTCCGTCACCGTAATGTGTCCCTTCTGAATGGTCGCTTCACGGATTTGCAACAGCCGGCTGAACATCTGATAGGCCGACTCGTCCTTGGCCGCCGAAGGCAACCCGGCCAGCACATTCCAATGGCCCGAACGGTTGCGAATGAGCGTCACGGTCGGTTCGTTGAGAAAGATGCGCTTTGCGACGACCTGCTTTTTCAGCAGCGGAAGCAGGCGCAGAACGATATCGATTTCCTTGGCGGAGAACACGACGTGTGTCGGGTCATCGTGGCCGTAAATGCCGACGTTGGTCAGCTCCAGGCGAATGCTGGGCAGCACCACGAGTTTGATGCGATCGACTTCGATCTTACGGCGAAGGCTGGTTTCGAGTTGCTGGAGGAAGAAGTTTTTGAGGATATCGACGCCGAAGAGTTCGCGCGAATAGAAGAGGACCAGTACTCCCGCGACCACCAGGCCGAGCAGCGACAGCACCACCGTGCGGGGACGAACCCTCACTCACCCTCCTCTAAGTAGAGCAAGAACGCAGTGTACTGGATGCATAGGCGGGAAATCCATACGCGACGCGATCTGTACCACGTACCACGTGAGACGTGAAAGGCAAGAAATCCGAAGGCTCCCGCTCCCTTCCGGGGCCTCGCCTGTTACGGTTCACCTTTCACGTTTCACGAAACGAGTGGGCCAGTCTATAATGCGCCGGCCGCCGAACGGCGGGACACTGGGGGAATCACGAGTGGGGCTCGACACATCAGCGGCACGACCACGTTGGGGCATTCTCGCCCTGCTGTTCGCGATCAGCGCCGTCACGTACATGGACCGCGTCAACATTTCCGTCACGGCCCGGCAGATGATGCCCGCCTATGGACTCACCGACCAGGACATGGGCTACGTCTTTTCGGCCTTCGTCTTCGGCTATGCGCTCTGCCAAATTCCCGGCGGACGCCTGGGTGATCGTTGGGGGGCGCGTGTCGTGCTGGCCTGTGCCCTGGTCTGGTGGTCGCTCTGTACGGTGTTGACCGCTGTGGCCGCGACCCTGCCGCTAGCCGGTCTGGTAGGCACTGTCGGTGCACTGGTCATCGTGCGATTCCTGCTCGGTGTCGGCGAATCGGTGGCCCTGCCGAATTTCAATCGCGCGGTGGCCGACTGGATGCCGCCGGGACAACGCGGGCTCGGGATCGGCATTGCCATCGGGGGTATCGGCATCGGCGCCGCCATCACGCCTCCCCTCGCCTCCTGGGTCATGGTGAACTATCACTGGCAATCGGTGTTTTACCTTTCAGCCTCGATTGGCCTGGTGGTGGCGGTGTTGTGGGTGCTCTTCTCGCGGGATGGGCGGAGCGGCGCAGTGGCGAATTTAGAAACAATCCCGACGCCGGTCCCTTGGCGGACCATCTTCCACTCCCGTTCGCTCTGGTGGCTCGTCGCGAGTTATACTTGCCTCGGCTACGTGGCCTACATCTATATGAGCTGGTTTTATCTCTACCTGGTGAACGTGCGCGGGATCGATCTCCTGCGCGGCGGCTGGTTGGCGGCGGGCCCGTTCCTCGCGATCCTGCTGTTTTGCCCGCTGGGGGGATTGATCACGGACAAGCTCGTGCCGACTCTCGGATTGCGCAAGGCTCGGCTCTCCATCGGCATGCTTGGTATGGCACTGGCCGGCGGTCTGATCGCAGTTGGCGCGTGGGTGGAATCCCAAACCCTTGCGATCGTGTGCTTGTCGCTTGGTGCCGGATGGCTGTACTTTACCGTGGGCGCCTATTGGAGCGTGACGACGGATCTATCGAAGACCCATGCCGGGACTTTGTCTGGCGTCATGAACACAGGCGCCAACGTCGGAGGCGTGATTTCGCCGAGCCTCACACCTTGGCTTGCCGATCACTGGGGCTGGACGGCATCATTGTTGGTCGCCGCCGGCATCGCGCTCTGCGGCGGGCTCATGTGGATCAACGTCGATCCGACGGAGGGGATGAGGGAGTAAGGTCCTCTCAAGGCTGCACGCTCATCCGCTATTTCGCTTCCCCGTTTTCCTTGAAGAATACATCTCGATAGCGACTCGGCTGACTGCGCCAGTACTGTTTCGGTGCCGTCACCTGACCGCCCAGATGCGCTGCCGCGTGCCAAGGCCAGCGTGGATTGTAGAGGATGGCTCGCGCAAGGGCGATCATGTCCGCATCCCCTCTGCTGACGATGGCTTCGGCTTGGTCGAAGTCCGTGATCAGACCGACAGCAATTACCGGCATCGGAACAGCCTGCTTGACCGCGCGGGCAAGCGGGACTTGGTACCCTGGCCCCACAGGAATCTGCTGGCGCGGATCGAGACCGCCGCTACTGATATGAATCGCCGCGCACCCGCGTGCCTCCAAGGCCTTGGCGAAAACAATGGTCTGCTCAATGTCCCAGCCGCCGTCGACCCAGTCGGTACCGGACACACGGACTGTGACAGGCCGATCAGGCCGAAACGCGGCACGCACGGCATCAAAGACCTCGAGCGGAAACCGCATGCGATGTTCGAGGCGCCATCCGTACTCGTCTTCCCGGCGGTTCGAAAGCGGCGACAGAAACTCGTGGAGCAGGTATCCATGAGCGACGTGAATTTGCACTCCGTCAAGGCCAAGCCGAGCGGCGCGCCGGGCCGAAGCGGCGAACGATGCGCGGATGCGTTCCAGCGCGGTGCGATCCAACGCTTTCGGAGGATGCTCGCCGCTTTCAAACGGGATCGGCGACGGGGCGACGGTCTGCCACCCATGCTTGTGGTCAGGAGCAAATTGTTCTCCCCCTTCCCACGGAACATCGGTCGACGCCTTTCGTCCTGCATGGGCCAGCTGGATGATCAGAGGAATATCCGACCAATGGCGGATGCTCTCGATTGTGCGTGCCATCGCAGCTTCCGTGGCATCGTCCCATAGCCCTGTATCGGCATAGGTGATGCGTCCTTCCGGCTCAACGGCGGTAGCTTCGATCGTGAGCGCCGCCGCTCCGGAGAGGGCGAGGTGGCCCAGGTGAATCATGTGCCAGTCAGTCATCTTCCCATCGACCGCCGAATACTGGCACATCGGTGCAATGACGATCCGGTTACTCAGCGTAAGCCCGCCGAATTGTAGTGGCTCGAACAGCTTGGGGGTCACTCTTGCTCCATCTTGTCTAGGCGTCCATATCCCATGCGGGGTCGGTTTCGGACGAATTTGTCATCGCTCACGCACGGTTCACTTCAGCCGGTTGCGGCACGCCTGAGCTATCCAGCTGGTACGCGTAGGCTTCTTTCATCTGCACGTTACCGCTGTCGGTGTAGACGAAGAACCGATGCCCATCGGTGCGAGTTTTGACGAGGCCATACGCCGTACGGCTGAAGCCGAAGAAGGGCCCCCGCTTTTTTGCGGCCTTGTCGTCCTTCAATCGGCACAGGCCTTCGGTTGCGAAAAATGCCACTAGTTCGGTCGCGAAGATGAGCGGCTCGGGCACACGGGACCACTTCCCCAGCGCGCCCATCAGCGTGGCACGTGGATGGATATATTCTTTGCGCGCGCTTTCATCGCCGCAGGACACGACGCTGACGATCGGCGAGACGGACTGAATGAACGCGCCTGAGAAATCCGCCGATCCGTGGTGCGGGACTTTGAAGACTTCTGATCGCAGATTGAGGGTGCCTTTATTGTGTTCTCGGGCGAGGAAGCGGCTGGCCTCGTCGTTCAGGTCCCCTGAAAATAAAAAGCTGAACCCGCCGTAGCTGAGGCGTAGCACGATGGAATGGCCGTTGATGGTGTGGGAGGCGGAATGGCCGGTGAACCCTTCGTCGCTGTCGTTGAGTGAATCATGACCGATACGTGGGCCCGTGGGTGGTTCACCGAGAAAGCGCAGAGCCGGTTGTCCTCCCACATCCGTGGTGATGGGACCCAACACGTCGATGCGCAGATCGTCACGATTGAAAAAATCAAACGCCTGGTTGTCGCCGAGTTGCAGGCGCCGGAAGCTGACCGGGTTGCGGCTGTTGTAGGTCGCCAGGGTCTGTTTCCATTCTCTGAACGGCTCGTTCATTTCCTTATCATCGACGTCGAGCAAATTCTCCTCCAGCCCGGTGAGGTAGAGTTTCCCGCCGACCGTCTTGGTCGGGCCGAGGAGCTTGGTGTCGGGCACGTCTTTGTTGTTCATCCTGGTCGGCCGTTTGACAAGACCGTTGTGGTAGACGCGCTGCGGTTGGATGAAGAGTTGTTTGCGTTTGGTCGTGTTGGTTTCCGATTTGAGGATCTCACTGAGGCCTGAGAAATGGTCCGCGTCACCGTGGGTGACGATGATGCAGTCGATCGTCTTCGGTTGCTGGAGGCTGGTGTTGCGGAAGCGGCCGGCGAGGTAGCGGGCGAACATCTGATTGTCGCCTCCGTCGATGAGCAAGACCTTGCCGTCCGGCGATTCGATGACCATGCCGTCGCCCTGTTGAACATCGACGAAATTGACCTTCAAAACCTTGTTGTCGGTCACGGGGCGAACCACATCGCCCACCTTGATGCCGGAAGCTTTGGTTGGTTCGATGTAGCCGGTGACAGATTCAGGGAGGATGCTGCCATCAGGTTTTTCGCGGAAGAACGTGATCGTGACTTCGAGGTACGTGGCGGCCTGCCGCACCACGGTGATTTCATCGCCCCAGGCGATCGTGCGGATGCAATGTTTGCGGCCCCGCTCTTTCCACACATCGGCGAGATCGACATTGAGGACGGCTTGTTCAGACATCGCATCTCCTCTTGCACGCTGTTGAGAATGACCGCCGGCGGCGTTCTCGGCCGTTCGTCTCCCTGCGACGTACCGCAAGGGTACGCCTCAGTCGCCGATCGTCCTGCGGCCTTGCCGGACCGTCATTCTGAACAGCCTGCCCATGCTGTAGCGGCTAGTCTCACGCTGTTGCTTTGTTGGGCGCCTCACGGCGGCCGGATGGTTGCGGCGACAGAATACGCCGTTCATCACGAGAAATCACGCAGTCCGCCCTCTTGCCGATGGAATCGCCGGCCTGTTACATTTGCCCTATGACTATGCAATTTCAGAAAAAAGATCCGCGTGCCACGATCAGCACCCCATTCGGTGACATCCGGATTCGTTTTTACCCGGACGACGCCCCGCGCCATGTCGAGAACTTCATCAACCTGGCCAAGATGGGCTTCTATGACGACACCACGTTTCATCGAGTGGTGCCGGGCTTTATCATTCAAGGTGGTGATCCGTTGAGCAAAACGCCGGACCGCCTGTCACACGGCACCGGAGGCCCCGGATATTTTCTCAACCCTGAACCCAACGACCGGCCTCATAAACGCGGGGCGATTTCGATGGCGAAGATGCCGCGCGACGGCAACAGCACACGCGACTTCAACGACAACGGTTCCCAGTTTTTCATTTCCCTGCAGGACAACGGCGGCCTTGATCGGCGCTATTCGATTTTCGGCGAAATCATTCGGGGCATTGAAGTCATCGACATGATCGCGAAGATGCCGCGTGACGAGCGCGATAACCCGCTGGAGCCGATTCGCATGAAGGTCACGGTGAAGGAGTAGCCTCTCTGTGTTCTAAGGCGTGAGCGTCTGTCAACGAATCAATTTGACCTATTGTGATCACACCCCTCCGCTTGCCTGGTAGATCGCTGAAACATCACCTGGGACCTTGTCTCCTGCTCCTTGCCCTCTTGCTGACGGCCTGTGACGGTCACCGACAGCGTCTAATGGCGGAGCACTATCCTTCGTATCCCGAGAGCGTGCGCTGGGCGATTGATAAGGGCAACATCCTTCGCGGCATGACGGAAGATCAGGTGTACCTCGCGCTTGGCTCACCGGTGTGCAAGAAAGACGTGGTGGATGAGGGACGCACGGTGACGGTCTGGCTCTATCCGCCGATCGGACGCAACGCCTGCGTGACCAGCGACTTTCGTGTCTACTTCGAGCAGGGTGCCGTCACGACCTGGGACCGCTACACCACCCCGACCAGGTATACTGATCCGGTCGGCGGCGTCCCCATCTACTAGCAGGCTGTCCAGAAAACCCGCCCAGCATCGTTCTCGGTCGCTCGTCTCCCTGCGACGTACCGCGAGGGTACGCCTCATTCGCCGTGCTTCCTGCGGCCTTGCTGGACGGTCTTTCTGAACAGCCTGTCACGCTAAGCGAGGCTCGCTAACTTTCGTGCTGACATAACCTTCACGCTTGACGCGTGGGGTGTATGACGATACGATGATCGATCGGTGATCTGTAAGGAGGTGCTGCAGTGTCTATGACGACTATCTCGCCGAAGTTCCAAATCGTGATCCCTAAGGATGTGAGAGAAAAGCTTCACCTGAGTCCTTCCCAGCGCTTGCAGGTCCTAGAAAAGGGCGGAGTGATTAGCTTGGTGCCGGAAGTGCCCCTCAAGTCGCTGAAGGGATCACTCAAGGGTATGTCTAGGACAGGCCTCCGAGAAAAGAAGGATCGGGTGTGAAAATTCTTCTGGATTCCAGTGGATGGATCGAATTCTTTACAGACGGACCACTCGCTGATCGCTATGCTGGATACCTTTCTTCGCGCTACGAAATCATTACGCCGACGATTGTGTTGTACGAGGTCTATAAAAAGATCAAACGCGAGCGCGGTGAGGAGACTGCGATCCTATTTTCCGGACGACTTCATGCAACCAACGTGGTTCAACTCACTCAATCTATCGCCTATTTAGCCGCGGATATCAGCCTTCGGCACGGTTTAGCGATGGCTGATGCGATCGTCTATGCGACGGCATTGGACCAGAATGCGGATGTCGTGACGGGTGATGCAGATCTGAAGGATCTGCCTGGCGTGGTTTACGTGAAGTAGTCCTGCTTCGCTGAGGCACCTTGCGGATTGTGACGAGCCGAGAACGAAGGAAAGCGGCTTCTTAAGCGGGGTTCCCTGCAGAACGGTCAAAGAGACTGTTCACCTGGGCCGCAGCGATCTGGGAGACGCGTGGACGACACCACGAATTCCCGTGCAGGCTGCTCAAACAGGTCATCCAGCGAGGCCGCAGCCGATGAAAGCACCGGAGGCGTAGCCCCTGGCTACGTTGAGGATGGTTTCGAGGGGAGAACGAAGCTGGGGACCTGTTTCAGCAGCCCGCCCTAGAAGAAGGCCATGCTGGCATACGTCACGGTCGAATTATACTGATCCGTGATCCCGCGATCGTACCGCAGCACCTGCCCCGTTTCCGCCTGAATCAACCGCAGCATCGAGTAAATCGGCGAGAAGCCGGAGATGCGGCGCTGATCGTTTTCCTTCTGAATGAATTTGGCGAATTCTTCCGGGTCACGATTCTCGACATGCTTCAACATCTCGAGATCCGTCTGCATACAGCGATGGAAGGAGAAGTCCGTCGGCGGGGCCGAGTCGCCGTAGCGCATGCCGATGTGGGCGAGTTCCGCGCCGACCACGACGCAGTAGGTCTTGCCGGTGGCGGCGAGCGCTTCTTTTAAGGCCTGAAGAAACGTCTCGACCTGCTCCCGGATCTGCGGATCGCGCAAACTGTCCGCAGAAAACGCCGTGAGGATCGGAACAATCGTATACGCCTGGTCTTGGCCGAGAGTCTCTTGCAGGAACGGCAACTGAAATTCCAATGCATGTTCATTGTGATGTGCCAATTCGTCGGTGAAAGCGGCGGGGATCTGTTCGCGCAGGCGGTCGGTAACCGCGCGGTCGACCTTGACGAGCCCCAATGGTGTTTGAAAATCTTTGTCGGTGACGGCCACCGGGTGTTCGAGCCCGGAGTGGGCGGTGCCGATCAGGACGTAGAGATCCGGCTTCTGGGCGTCCTGCAATTCCTTATAAGCCCAGGCATAGATCGGTCCGGCTTGTTTCATCTCGTAAGTGGGCGCAACGAGTGCCTTGATGAGTTTGCCTTTGTGCTCGGAGGCCTTCACCTCCGGCCCCTCTTTTGACACGAAGAAGCTGTTGATCTGGGCGCGCAATTTGGCGGGATCGGCTTCATAACTACGGCCGACAAATTGCGGCGAACGGGAGGGTGCCTGGCGATAGGCGTCCAATGCCTGCTGCTTGGCCTGCTCGGTGCGCTCCCCTTCCAGGAACAGTTTGGTGTCCAGATCGGCCAGTAACTGCTCGACCTTATTCGGCATGAGGAATTCGCCGAAGCGCTTCAAATAAATCGCTCCGATGTCCTGCACGCTGTGCTCCCCGTCGAGGTGCTGCACGATGAAGAAATAATTCAATGGCAGAACCAGGCGCTCTTTGCTCAATCCGGTGGGGTCCCAGAGCACGATGAACTGCTCCTCCCCTTCCTTGATCGGCGAGAATTGCAGATTGCGCAGCAGCGGATACTGCTTGGGATCTTTGGACGTCATGGTCGGTGTGGATTCCATAGTGTGGCGCATTGTAACGGAGCAAACTTCTCAGGCGCAACAGCCGAAGCGGGATGCGGAACAAAGCCTCCAGCGGCGTTCTCGGATCGCTCAGAGGCTCAACGTACGACCCACAGTACGCCTCGACTCTTCACTCCCTGCGGCCTTGCCGGAAGGCCTTTTTGCGCATCCTGCAAGCGGTGCTGAGTCGTTGGGAAGCGTACTGCGTGAAGAATGACACCTACTGTGTCTTGAGGAATGTTCAACTGTGTGTGGACCATTCCTGAGATAGGGACAGCGTGGTGTCGGCGATGGATTACTGATTCGGTGGATGGGTGCTGCCGCGGCGGCTGAGGACAATCAGAGTGGCGACGGTCAGAAGCACCAGCCAGAGAGTGGGACGCCCATAGGAGGCATCGGAGAACTCGATCAGGTCGGTCAGCCGGCCGATCAGGAGCGACATGCGGGCCATCACGGTGTAGCCGAAGGCGGCGCCAAAGGAAATCATCAGGAACAGAATCCCCGCGCGCGCGACGGCTTTGCCCGGTCCGGAATGTTCCACAGAGAAGAAAAAGTAAAACAGCACGGACACGACGCCGATCAGGATGATGATGCCGTTCAGATGGCTCGACGGGTTGAGTAATGAATAATCGAAGGTCACGCCTCCGCCCGGCGCGATGCCCAGGAGCGGCCGCACGGTATCCTCGATCTGTTTCAAAATGAAGGACGAGATTGTGCGCGGAATCGCTAACCCCGCCCCCACGCCGACGATGAACGCGAAGGCATAACGCGACAGCCAGGCTGCCTTCGGTACATACCGGGTGAGCATGAGCATGCCGATGCCGACCGGGATCAGCAGCGACCATTCCCCCTTGTCGAGGATCGGCCGCACGATCAGGGTCATGATAACGGTGTCATAGGTTTTGACGATCGTATAGCCGAGCGAGACGCCGACATAGAGATGTTCGGCGAGCTTGAAGAGCGGATTGTCCTCATACAGGAACGAGAGGATAAAGAGCGTCAGCCCTGTGGCGATCCAAGCGCCGAGTATGACGGTAAATGATAGTTCCATAGCGCCTAGGATCCCATCCCGTCCTGCCGGCGCTGTTGCCGCCGCAAGGAGAAGTAGAAGATGTTGCAGATGGCGACGAGCACGATGATTGCCAGGTGTGTTGCCGACTGAGCATCCATGCCGGCGACCGCTTTCCCCTTCTGCCCGATCAAGGTTTCATATTCCGCCGCTCCGCGCAGGCCGCCGATCAACCCATTGATCTGCCCGCTGCGTAACAATGGATAGAGGCCCGGTGCGATGACGCCGGTGCAACCGCCGCCGAGTTCGAACTTATATTTGTCTTTGCCGAACACGTACCAGGCCTCGACCCCGGGATTCCCCGCCCCCAGGCTCACCGCATAGGTGACGTCGCGGAGGTTCTGCACGCCGGCCAACACCGGCAAGCCTTTCGTCGCCTTGCCACCGTAGTCTGCGGGAAAGGCGTTGTAGAGGTCCTGCCCCATGTTCAGAATGACGGCGCTGCCGCCGGGACTCCAGCCCAGGAAGACGTAGTCCTTCCCGTTCTCCTTCCCTGCCTCCTTGGCCGTTTGCGTCAGGATTTGGTCGGCGAGACCAGTGCCGGACACCCAGAGCGTCATGGCCACGACGCGGAGATTTTTCTTGAACGCATGACGCAGAATTGCGATGGCTTGAGGATGAAGTTCCGGTTTGGATGCTGGGTCGAAATCCAACGACAGGAGAAAGACCGACCCTTCGGGCAGCCCTTCGATATAGTCGTAGACGCCGCGTACTTCCGACGAAATCTTGATGGGCAGTCCGACCGGGAATAGCAACGGCACGAGCGTGCAGAGGCCGATCACCAGAAAGATGATCCGCCGGTCGATGCGCAACATCCGCTCGGCGAAGGTCATTCCTTTCCCCCGCCGAGGTACGAGCGTTCCACGCCGAAGATAATTTTAAACGAGAGCGCGACAGCGCCGAGGCTCACGCCGATCAGAATGGCGCGCCGCACGGAGGCGTTCAGGACATTCAATATCCAGCTCGATAGGTCGCCGCTGAGCGGCAGGATGTATTCGCCGAGCGGCACCCGTCCCATCATCACGATGACGGCGGCCACTAACAGCACGGCGGCCTCGCGACTCCGCGCGCGGAACGACCGATAGGCGGCAGAGGCGATGAAGAACGCCAGGATGGCAAACATGGTGCCCTGCAGCGGCACGAGCGTATAGGAGTAGACCCAGCCAAAGGAAGTCAATGCGCCATCGATACTTTCCTTGCCGTTATTCCAGAGCCCGACGATGATCGTGCCGAGCATGCCGACATAGAGCACCAGGCTGTAGGCCCAACCCGCTTCCTTCCGGCGGATCTTGGCCGCATGGACATGGAACAGGCTGGTGATGCCGAGCACAAGCGCGAAGCCGCCGATGATTTGCAGCCATTTGGTAACGGTGGTGAGCAGTTGTTCCGAGGCCGGATGCGGCACGTAGTATTGGGCCGCCATGACCAGTCCCGTAATCATGGTGATGAGCAGCGGTAGTTGTCGGCGAAGGAAAATCATTTGAGATCCTTAAACAGGTCCAGCAGCGGTTGCGCCCAGCCGTTTCCAGTGATCACCGCGACGGTGGCCAATAGCGTTCCAATCCCGATGACGCTCAGAATGAACGCCTTGCCGAGATCCTGCCCGCGCAGCGTACCGATCTGGATCGGTTCCTTCGAGAGGTACGCACTGGCGGCGTAGAGTTCCTCGCCGATCAGGGTGTAGTCACAGGTCGTCACGAAGAACGGCAACTGGTGGTCCGAGTCGGTGCCGGCAATTTGAATGGCACCCGTGCTCGCGCCGGTTTCGGTCAGCAAGAGCGATTCGGCAAAGTACGACCCCATGAAAAAGTTCGCCGCCGGTTTCCGTCGGAGCATGATGCCGTCGACCGCCGCGGTGTAGCTGAACTGGTCGCTGGTGATGAAAAAGTTCGCGTCGTCCTTGAACAGGTCCGGCTTCCCGGCCTCCATATAGGCTTGCTTCGTGATCTCCTGGCACACCGCCATCGTGATCGGCTCCCGATGCGGCACCAGCAATTCTGTTTCGTAGGAAGCGGCTTTCTTGGCAACGCGTCCCAGGATCACGGCGGCGGCAATTGTAGAGGGATCGTTCATGTCGTGTGCACCGGTCATATAGAGCACCGGCTTGCCTAATTCCGTGGCCCGCCCGATCGCTTCATCGACGGCATCCAAACCGGGAATGCGGCGGAGGAAGATGTCTTTTCGCTTGGCCAGGTTGATGGCGTAAAACACGATCGCGCCGAACATCAGCGCCAACACGAGGTTGTTGACCTGGTTCCAATTCATCCAGTTCGGTTCCGCGGAGGCGACGACCGGCGGCGCAATCACTCGTTCCTGCCCGCTGAGCGACGCGACGGTCACGGCATAGGGCTGGCCGGATTTCACCTCGAGGCCTTTGCCATTCTTGATCAGAAACAGATGATCGTTGGGATCACCGGATCTCGTCCACCAGGCCGACTTGCCTTCTCGCACGTAGCGCGTATTGGCGGGAAATTCCGCGACCACCTTCCACGCTGTGGGGTCTTGGGGAAGGCCACCTTCATGAGCCAGGATTTGATATTTGGCGGTGGCACTGTCGGTTGCGGAAGAAGCCCAGAGGACTGTGAGACTTCCGCCTCCGTCGCTGGGGGTATCGATCACGCGAAGCTGTTGCGGCATCGTCTGCGCCGGGGCGAGCGACGGGAGCAGGACCGGCAGGCAGATCATCACAATGAGAATAATGGCGCGATGCAGCACGCGGATCAGGCTCCTTCGATCACTTCGATGTTGGCGCGTGGGACCACGGTCGTCGTGCCATCCGGGAATCGGACTTCGAGCACCCGGACTTCGCTTTCGGTCGGAATGGCGCGTAGCTCAGACGGGAGCCCTGAGACCGCGCCGATTTTCCCGAATAGCGGATCGCGGATGATACGGACCGGATCGCCGAGTTGAATGCCTTCCCGTTCCGCTTGCGCCACCTTCGTGGCTGCAGCCGGACCGCTGTGCGGAATGATGATTTCAGGGCGAATGACGCCGGCGCGGATTTGCGTGGCTCCCGAGATGGATGCCTTTTGTCCCGCATGAGCGGAGAGCAAGGCAAACGTCTTGGGCGCCATGGGAATCGTGCCGAAGCCTTCTGTCAGAATCAACGTGAACCCGACTTGCTCTGAGCCCGTGATGGCGACACCCAAATCATACCCGAGCAACGCGCGCAGGTCCTTGTCGTGGATGCCTCCGACGACCAGACCGACGATGCCGAGTTCCTTCGCGCGCGTCATGGTGGTCGCCGACAGAAACGCGCCTCCGACGACGACCTTGCCCTTCATCGAGGCGTTGAGCTGTTCCGGCAAGAGGGGTTGATCCGGCGCCTTCACGCCCATCACCAATTCGCCGCTGGTTTCTCCCCCGATGCCGAAGATGCCTTGGACGAGACTGCAGGTACTCTCCACCGTGACACCCTGCTCGGGATGGACCTCAGCGACCACGCCGTCGATGTAGCCGCGCAACTCCAACACGCGCGGCGGCTCGCGCAAGAGGATCTGTCCCGTAATCGTGGACACGGATTCCACCTTGCCCGTGATCGGCGAACGAATTTCCGTCTTAAACCATTTGATGAACGGCTTGTTTTCGGCGAGGACGTCGTCTTTCTGGACGGAGTCCTTTTCTTTCTTCACCAGGTAGTCGTTGATTTCATCCGGTGCGATGCCGAGCTGATTGGCGAGGTTGAGCGGAACGACCTTGCCCGGCAATTCGGCGCGAGCGACTGCAGTATCGGCGTGCACGGCATCGCCGATCTGAACCAAAACGCTGCCTGGCAATGGCAGAATGCGCCGGCGGCGGACGGTGGTTCGCTCGGTGACGGTCAAGCCTGGTGTGTAACTATGTGCCATAGTCGGTTGCTGAACACGCCTTTCAGCGTCGTTCTCAGTTGCTCATTCCCCTTGCCGTACAACTTCCGCTACGACTCGGAATGTTCTTCCTCAGCTCAGGATGTTGGATACAGCTCGACCGCTTGGTACCACCGCGTCAGCATGGCGACACGGGCAGCTTGATCAGTCGGCAATTGTAACGGTCGACCGCGCCCGTCCAGCATGAGTCCCACGACACCGCCCTTCACCGTGCGCGTGAACGATTGTCCTGGGCCCTCGCCGAGATCCACTTGTTTCGACGGCTGCAGGGTCACAGTCGCCTGTTGATCGCGGGTCAGACTGAATAACTTGAGATCGCCGAACGCCAGGGTGCCCTTTTCGATGCGGCCATCAGGTAGCGCGACTTCGTAGTCGGCGCAACGCTCCCCGTCCTTTCCCTGCCCGATCGGCGCGATACACGTACCGAGATACACCATGCAGTCGCGGACGAAGACATCCGTGGCCGCCTGTTCGTTGACGGTAGAGAGCACGCCGAGATGCGGCATCATGAAAATGCTGTCCACCGAGAGCGTCGTGACCCCGAGCGGTTCGTAGGCATCCACCATCATCAACATGGACTGGATCCGTCGGGGCGCGTGCGACAGGATGCCGCCGCTCCCGACGATCAAATCCAACTTCAACAGATCGATGAGGGTCTTGCCGGAGGTGCGTTGCTCGAACACATCGGAGATGGTGCGTTCCTGCTGAACGCCCTTCAACCCCGTCGCCAGCGACTTATGGTGAATCAATGCCAAGCGCAGCGCTTCCCGCGCGATGGCATGTTCGATCTGCAACTCATCGAGCGATTGCGGAATGGTCGTGGGGCGCACCATTTTATTCTTGATGCGATTCCTGAGGGTCTGTTCGTCGATGGTGAACGGCACCCAGCGCATGATGTTCTCGAGACCGGCTTCCGCCAGCACGTTCGAGATGCTGTACGACATGCCGAGGTTGGCGCTGACAGTGCGATTGAAGAGGCGGCTGAATACGGAGAACACGTCGGTCGTCGCGCCGCCGATGTCCACGCCGATCAGGTTGATGCCCTCACGCTTGGCGATGGTCTCCATGATGACACCGACTGCAGCCGGGGTCGGCATGATCGGCGCACCGGCCATCTCAATGAGTTTCTTGTATCCCGGGGCCTGTTGCATGACGTGTTCGAGAAACAGGTCATGGATCTTGTTACGCGCCGGCGCGAGGTTTTCCCGTTCCAATACAGGCCTGATGTTGTCCGCGAATTCGAGCGCCGTCTTCTCGCCGAGAATCTTGTTGACCTGCGGCTGCGCATCCTTGTTGCCCGCGTACACGAGCGGCAGCCGATAGGTGCTGCCGAACCGCGGACGGGGTTCAGCTGCGGCGATGTATTCAGCCATCTCGACCACGTGGGTCACGGCGCCGCCGTCCGTCCCGCCGGACATGAGAATCATGTCCGGCCGCATGGTGCGAATGCGTTCGATCTTTTCGTAGGGCAGCCGTCCGTCATTGGAGGCCAGCACGTCGATGACGATGGCGCCGGCGCCGAGTGCGGCGCGCTGGGCGCTTTCTCCCGTCATGTTCTGCACCACGCCTGTGACCATCATCTGTAGGCCGCCGCCGGCGCTGCTGGTAGACACGTAGATGTCCACGCCCCGCTTCGGATCGCCTTGCGCCGCCTGGTTGGGCGTGATGATGCGATCGCCGTCGAGGATCGTCCGCCCGGAGAGTTCTTCGATTTCCGCAATGGCGTTGAGCACCCCGCGGGTCACGTCTTCGAACGGCGCCTCGACAGTTGTGGGGGCTTCGCCGCGGTAGGTCTGGCGATATTCGTTGCCGACCTTCTCGATCAGAATGGCTTTGGTGGTCGTGCTGCCGCAGTCGGTCGCAACAATGACGTTCAAGGGATGCGTGGGGTTCGATGTCGCGGGAGACTGCTGCACTGCCGTCATCGAGCCGGCGCTCCTTTGGACGCTGCGGCCTTGGCTTCGATGAGCGCGGTCAGGCGTTGCAGAGCGTCTCGTCGCTCCAGCAGACGGGCGATCTGCGCGAGTTCGCTGCTGCTGAAGACACATTCGACGAGAGGCGCCAGAAAGTGCAGCGCCTGGCTGCCCAGAAAATTCATGGGGCCCATCGACTCGAGAAACAGCACGGCCGGTGCCGCCATGCGGCGTGTCACGATCGCGTCGGCAATCCGTTCGAGCAGCGCGAGATCATCGGTGGTGAAGGCCGGTTGGTCGGTACGCAGGGCAAAGGCATGCCGGAGACCGGCTCGAAGATCTTGGGTGCGACAGGAGAACAATCCGGATGAGAAGACAGCCATAAGTGCTTGTCAGATCAGCTTAAACGATTGGTTCGGCATTATATGAAGGGGCAGGAGGAGAGTCAATCAAGCGATGCAAGCGTGTCAGTCTGTTCAACGTTGGCGCGAGGGATACGTAGGCTTGTGCAGCATCTCGCCGGCGGGTGGTTGGTGAAGATATTCCGCAGTGCGCCGCAGGTCTTCGATAAAACGCCGGTAGTCCTCCTCTCGCTGCGCTGGATCCGGTCCTCGAAGAATGGCGGAGGGATGGGTCGTGACGAGCACAGCCTGAGTCATAGGCGTGTTCAGACGACGTCCGCGCAGCTCATGTAACCGCACGCTTTTGCCGAACACCGATTGGGCCGCAGTGACACCAAGACAGAGAACGGCGCGCGGAGCTAACACCTGAATTTCTGCTTCGAGCCAAGGCCGGCAGGCGGCGACTTCGGCGGCGGAGGGCTTCTTGTGCTTGCGGCGTTTCCCTTGCGGCTCCCATTTGAAATGTTTCACGGCGTTGGTGACATAGACTTGGTTGCGGGCAATGCCCGCTTCCTTCAGCGCCTTGTCCAACACTCTGCCGGCAGGTCCGACAAAGGGATGGCCAGCCACATCTTCCTGATCACCAGGCTGTTCCCCGACGAGCAGGAGTGTCGCGCGAGCAGGCTCTTCTCCGAAGACCGTTTGTGTGGCGTTTTTATAGAGGTCACAGCCCGTGCAGGAGGCCGCGGCGTTTCGCAGCGTGGGAAGCGTCAGTGTGGAAGGGAGAAAGGCGGCGGCTGTTGGGGGGGCGCGTCGCATGATTCACCGTACCATGCGTCCTGAGCGCCGTTCCATGCAGGCTCGCGCACCGGCTCAGGGTCGAGCGGCTGCAGCTCGGTGACGGTCAGCATCACCACGTCGAAGACTTCTTCCACCAGCCCCCGCACGAGATAGGCCCGGTTAGCCGCCAGGTGCTGATGGCAGCGGCGATAGACGTTCGGAAACAGCGTGGCGTCATAGAGAGCGGTGGTATCTTCGAGCGTCACAAATTCCATCGCCTGTCCGCGGCGCGTCTCCACCGGTTTTTCCGTGACCAGCCAGCCCACCATCGTAATCCGCTGCCCGACATGGCGATGCATGTGCGCAGCCGGCACGGGCCGCAGACGCTCGATTGAATGGCGGTAGAGCGTCAACGGATGGCGGCTCGCCAAAAAGCCGAGCGACTCGATCTCATGGGCCAGTTTGCGGGACTCCGTATAGTCCTCCGGGATCGGGAGCGGCCCGGCGTGGTGGTGCTCCTCCGCATACAGCCGCCAGAGCAAGGCGGGTCTCGTCAATTCGCCGGCAAGGGAGTCACAGCAGCCGGCCCGGATCAGCGCGCGCGCCTGCGTCGGGTGAGGATTGATGCGCCGTCGGAAATCTTCGAACGACCGATAGGGTCCGGCTTCTGCCCGCTGTGCCACGATCCGCTCGCCGAGGTCTTTCTGAAGTGTCTTCACCTGCATCAGGCCGATCCGCAAGTGATCGCCTTCGCCGTGATAGGCCCAGTCACTGGCGTTCACGTCGGGCGGCAGGATGGCGAGTCCCATGCGGCGCGCTTCGGAGACATAGGCGAAGGCCGAATAAAATCCGCCCTGGTTGCTGATGACGGAGGCGATGAATTCCGCCGGATAGTGGGCACGCAGATAGGCGGATTTGAACGAGACCTGGGCATAGCTGGCCGAATGGGGTTTGCAGAAACTATAACCCGCGAAGCTCATAATCATCGTCCAGATTTTGTCGATGGTGTCAGGCGGAGCCCCGTTCTTGGCGGCGCCGCGGCAGAACTGCTGGTAGTAATCCCGCAACTGCCGCGACTTATGTTTCTTGCTGATGACCTTGCGCAGCTGATCCGCATCTTCCAGGGAAAAATCGGCAACCGCCATGGCTACCTTCGTGACATCCTCCTGATAAACCATGATGCCGTGAGTTTCTTGCAGAATGTCGTCCATCAGTGGATGCAGCGGCTCATACGGATGGCCATGAGTCCGCCGGACAAAGTCATGCACGAAGGTGATGGCTGCCGGCCGCACGAGCGACGAGACCATGACAAGATATTCGAAGACGTCCGCCACGGCGAGCCGGTCCGGCGGCATGCCGCGCCATAATTTTCTCAGCAGGAGGCGGGTCGCCGGCGATTCGATATAGAAGCAGCCGATCGTGTCACCGCGCCGGATCAGGTCTTGCGTCGCGTCATCGTGCAGCGGATCCCAGCTCGCATACTCGATCGTGCGACCGGTGTGGCGCACAATGGCTTCGAGCGCGTCGCGGATGACTGCCAGCGATCGGTTGCCCAAGAGGTCGATCTTGACGAGGCCCGCCTCCTCCGCTTGATCCTTCTCCCATTGAATAACCGGCAGCCCCTTGGCGGTGAACTCGACCGGCACGTACCGACGGATTTCATCCGGCACGATGACGACTCCCCCGCAATGCATGGAGAGATGACGGAAATGGTTCTGCGCCCGTAACGCCTGTTCGAGGATCTCGGGCCACGGTGCTTTCAGCCGCAAGGTCTGGGAGAGCCGGCTGAGCCATTGCTCCGGGGTCGGCGGGGCGGAGAAGTTCAGCACCGCTTGCTGGCGAGAGACCCGCGCGGACATGACGCTGATTTCATCGGCCGGCATGCCATAGACCTTGGCCGTTTCGCGGATGGCCGCGCGAAGCCCCAGACTGTTTTGATTCGCCACCATCGCCGCCTGCCGCGCGCCGTATTGCTGAAACACCCAGTTCAAGACGCCATCGCGTTTGTCCCACGGAAAATCGATGTCGATGTCGGGCGGATCTTTCCGACCGGGGTTCAGAAATCGCTCGAAGAACAAGTGGTGTTGAAGCGGATCCACGTGCGTAATCTTGAGGCAATAGGAGACGATCGAGGCGGCCACCGAGCCGCGGCCACAGGTGAGTGGCTCCTGCGTCAGAATTTCTTTGACGATCAGAAAGTAATGCGCGAAGTGTTGTGCACGGATCACCGCAAGTTCCTTTTCGATGCGCGCGCGGACTTCTGCCGAGACCACACCATAGCGTTCCTGCGCCCCGGCATAGGTCTTATCTTTGAGGGTCAGGAACGCGTCGTGGTCGCTGAGCCGGCGAAAAGCCGGAAAGATCGTCTCGCCGAAACGCCAGTCACTGTGACAGGCCGCGGCGATGCGCAGGCTGTTGTCCAGCGCCTCCGGGACATGCGGGAACGCCGCCACCATCCGCTCAGGCGGCACCAGCCATTGCTGTGGGCTGCAGCAAGCTTCTCGCGGCAACCGGGAGAATGTCTGATTGAGCGCGATGGCGCGCAAGAGGCGATGCGTCGCGAAGTCGTCGGCTCGAGCAAAATACACGCGGTTGGTGGCGACGGAAGGCACGCCGATGCGACGACTCATCTCGAGCGTCTGGTGCATGGCAGGTCCCGGCGTCAATTCGACGTACAGGTCCTGTCGGTCATCCGCCGACCAGGCTTCGAGAGCGGCTCGGTCGTCGGTGGCAATGATCAAGCCGTCGCGATAACGCGCCACGGCCTCGATGAAGGCGCACGACGGTTCGCAATGGCGTTCGGAGAGCAGGCGGCACAGGTTGGCATACCCGCCGGGAGTTTTGGCCCATAGCAGGGCGCGGTGGGCCTCGGTCGTCAATTCCGCGCCGAGGATCGGCCGTAGGCCTTCATGTCTCGCCTCTTCGATGAATCGAATGGCTCCATAGAGGCCATTCGTGTCGGTGACGGCCAGTGCGTCGAGTCCTTGCCGTTTCGCCGCCCGGCACAATGTTTCCAACGACGATACGCCGCGCATGGCTGAATAGTCCGAGTGGACGTGCAGGTGCACGAAGGGCGTGGTGGTCATGGCAAGGCCTTTCCCCATGCGATCGCCCGTTCGCCGAATTTTGCGCGAATCGCATCGAGGACAAGGGAGATTCGATGGGGCACCGGCTGGACCGTCGTGGCCGGTTCGTCGAACAGCCGCAATTGCTCGGCCAGCGGTTCCAGGCCATCGGCCCGCACGATGATTCGCTGGAGCCTCACACGGCGCCGGAAACATCGGGCAAAGAGCTGGACGAGCACGGGCTGGAGATCCGCTTCCCAATAGGTGCCGTGCGGCAAGATGTGCTGGGCCATGCGTTCGGCATGGTCGCTGTGGCGGAGCGTCAGCGACAGGCGCGTGCAGACACGCCGCTGTTGCCGGAGCATGGCGCAGATCCGTTCGACCAGCAGTGACAGCCGTCCCAGGATGAGGTGATCGTCGATTTCGTCCGGATTGAGCGTGAGCGATTGTTCGATCAGTAGCTGTTCGACCGATGGACGGACGGGCGAATGGTCAATACCCATGGCCCAGTCATGCAGCACGACGGCAGCGGTCCCGAGCACTGCTTCCAGCTGGACCACTGACACGCCGACGATGGACCCCAAGGTTCTCAGATTCAGATCGTCCAGTCGGCGGAGAATGTGCGACGCCTGCATCCGGTTGAGTCCCGGCAGCAGCGTGGCAGGCAACGGCGCAAGAAAGGCTTGCTCTAAGCCGGAATAGATCGAACGCATCTGCGGTGGCTTCTCCAGCGTCGTCGCCGCCAGGTGCGACACCAGCTTGTTCGTGGCCACCCCTATGTGGCTGTGCCATCCCCATTTGCCCGTCAGTTCCCGTTCCAGGCGTGCGGCCGTATCAATGGGACGTCCGAAGAGTCGTTGTGTGCCGGTGAGGTCCAGAAAGAGCGAACCGGGTTGGATGGATTCCCACACAGGCGCAAAAGGCATGATCGCCTGTTGCAATGCGCGATGTGCCGCCTGCGTTCTCGCCGAGTCCGGCGGGATCACACGAAGGCTGGGACACAATTGCCGGGCCAGTTCGACAGACATGCCTGGCAGGACACCATCGTCAATGGCCTCCTGCGAGACTTCCCGGACCAGGCTGCGCGGCGTATGGACCGGTGCCAGGGCGACCGGCCGGTGTCGCAACGACGCTTCATGAGTCCGCGCGAGCACGATCTCGAACGACGGAATCTGGAGACAGACGATGTCGCGATGCATGATGGTATCTTTTTGAGTGTAACCAATGGTTACATCGAAAGAGGCGCGGTGTCAATGGTGCGGAAGAACCACCAGCATCTCAAAAGCAGGTGAGCGACGAACATGAACGTGGAGTGTCTGATGGCCGAAGGGAAGGAGGAGAGATAGGAGTCGTTCTGGCAGAACGTATTCTGTCAATTGAGAAGGAGCTACGGTTTTTTCGTTTCTTCGGCCGTGGGCGAACAATTCATGCCGGCGAAGGGATTCAGCGGGTTTACACGCGGCGAGCAGCGTTGTGCTTCCGGTGCGGCCTTCTCCCCTCCTGCCTGTGAGCCGGTGGGCGGATGGGGTTGATCATTCGAGCCGAGTTGGTGCGGATTGGGCTGATGAATCGGCGAGACCGGCTGTGACGGCAGAAACGTGTTGGGTTGCAAGTCAGGCGGAGCTGCAGGCGCTTCTTCAACCGGTGGCGTGAAGCCGCCTGGAGGTGACGGTGATGGCGTCTTGACGACCGTGCACCTGCGTTTCCCCTTCGGCTGATCCGTCAGCAGAGTGCCGCCGTTCGGGCCTTCGCAGCTGTAAATCTTTGCGTCAACCGGGTTCGGGTGAACGAGAACGAGGAAGGCGAAGGGTAAGAGGTAGAGCCAGATCATCGTCGAGGTCCCCGAACGGGATCAGAGGTGGATGATGGAGGGCGCTCGCGGCGGAACGTCCATAATCCCGACCGACTATAGGCGCGGAGCCGGAATGTGTCAATCAGCGAGAGCGGGCTCAGCGGGACATCAGCCCGGTGAACGTCCCAGCCATTTCTTCATGAGGCCCAGCAGGCCGACCTCCGGCTCCGGCTGCCGGTCGGGATATTCGATCCAGAGTTCCTGCGAGCCGAGATACAGGCCGTCGCGGTAGCTCTGCTGGCTCCGCAATTGCGTATAGCCCTGCTCCTGCAACATCCGGATCATGTGTTGGAGCGCGTCAGCCGTGGTCGGCGCGTCGGGCGTGACCACCTGTGTGGATTCGTACCGCAACGTCGCCTGATAGCCGGAGGCCGTCCGCACCAGCTCCACGGGGCGATTGAACCCTCGCTCCCTGGCGTCGAACCCGGCGAGTTGGTGTTTCTCTCCAGCCGATTCCGGCATTGGCCTTACAACGCGCGATAGACGGCCAGCAGGTCGCTGAGCGCAATGGTCTTATTCTTGAGGATTACGCGTTCCGCCCCCAACACATCCAATGCGGCGACCTTTTCCGTTCCGCCCATCAGGCATTTGCTCCCGAGCGCCAGGACGCGTTCGCATTCCTTTTCGACCTTGCCCCTGACGACGGGATTCACCTTCAGGATGTCCACCATCTTGGCGCGGGTCTCGCCCAGATGTTTTTGGAGTTCCGCTTCGGGGTATTCCTTCCGCGCGGCTTCATCTTCACAGCGGTCGATGTACTGGGTCAGAAAAACATAGAGCCGCACGAAGGTTTCGGCGATCTCGATGTGTTTCGGGGGCAGCTGATTGTCCGCCATTGGATCCTCCATTCACTAAGGTATCGACATGATCATTATGCTGTGGCGACGTCGCGCGCGGCGCGTCCTTGCATCACAGCCGGACTTTGATATCGGTGCCCTCGACCGTGACTTCATAGGCCTTCACCTTGGCCGACGGGTTATTGATGCAGGCGCCGGTTTTCACATTGAATTCCCAGTTGTGCCAGGGGCAGGCCACGACATCCCCGACCACATCGCCTTCGCCCAGCGGGCCGCCGCGGTGGACGCAGGTATTGTCGATGGCATAAAACGTCCCGTCCACGTTGAACACGGCGATGGCTTTTCCGTTCACCTCCGCGACCATGCCGGCTCCCGGCTTCACATCGGCGGTTCCTGCGATTCTGATCAACTCGCCCATACATCCTCCCTGAGTGCGTCACTCGTCCTAGTCCGGCTTTCGATCGGCAGCCGGCCGTTTGATTTTATCCAATAAACTTTCGATGCGGCTCTTAGTCGCCGACACGCCACCCGTTTGCAAGGCCGCGGCCAATTTGGCCGCGATCTCGCGAAAGGCCTGCGCCTGTGGGGAATCGGGTTTGGCGACCACGATCGGGTTGCCGGTATCGCCGCCAGCGCGAATGACAGGATCAATGGGAACCCGTCCGAGAAAAGGAATCCCCAGTTTTTCCGCCGCCCGCTCTCCGCCGCCATGGGAGAAAATTTCCGTTCGTTCGCCGCAATGGCCGCAGACGAAAAAGCTCATGTTCTCCACGATGCCGAGGAGCGGCACGTTCACCTTCTGAAACATCATCATGCCCTTGCGCACATCGTGCAACGCCACTTCCTGCGGCGTCGTGACCGTGACGGCGCCGGACAGCGGCACGAGCTGCGTCAGAGTGAGCTGCGCGTCTCCTGTTCCCGGCGGCAGGTCGATCAACAAATAGTCCAACTCGCCCCATAACACATCGCGGAACAGTTGCTGAATCGCCGTGTGTACCATGGGGCCGCGCCAGACGACGGCGGTGTCTTCCGGCACGAAAAATCCCATCGAGATCAGCTTGACGCCGTGGCTTTCCGCCGGCGCGATCTTGCCGTCTTTCTGCTCAGGGGTTTTCTCGACGCCCATCATCATCGGGATGTTGGGGCCATAGATATCGGCATCCAGCAAACCGACCTTGGCCCCGGTGAGCGCAAGGGCGACCGCGAGATTGACGGAGACCGTGGATTTACCGACACCGCCCTTGCCGCTGCTGACGGCGACGACGTGTTTGACTCCGGGAATAATATTGGGTCGCGCGGCCGCTTCGTCCTGGTGCGGAGCGCCGCCTGGTTCTTCTGCCATAGTGATGCCTCCTCCACCCCGCAGGTCCGGTCGGATTACGCGGGTTTCTCGCATATTAAGCTAACGTCGCGGCGAAAAGAAATGGGTCAGTAGGCGCAGAGCATGCGTAGGTAAAAGAGGTCCGCGATGCGAGAGGCCTACGCTGAGAGGGTGGTCAAAAAAGTGTGTTCAGCGGGGCCACACAGAGCGAAGGGCCGAGGCGGACCCGCAGGGGTGCGGTGAGGATCGTGGCGAGGCGAGCACCATGCTGGCCGGCGTTTTCACCGTCCGTTAGGTGCGTTCACGATGGAGGTTATAGGTCAGCCCCACCAGCGAGAGCGTGTAGATCAACCATTTGGACGGATCGAAGTTGTACCATTTCGATCCATTCCGATAGTCGTGCGAATAGGTATGATGATAATTATGGTACCCCTCGCCGAAGCTGATGAAGGAAATGAGCCAGCTATCCCGGCTGCTGTCCTGCGTGCCGTGCGGTTGGGTGCCGACCATGTGGCAGAGCGAGTTGATGGTAAAGGTAGAGTTCAAGACCAAGACCGTCCGTAGCACGCCGGCGAGCAAGAAACACCCCAGGCCGCTCATGGCCCCGCCGTTCAGATAGCCTGCGACGAATGGCAACAAGAGACCCGAACCGACGATCACCCAGTAATACCGGTGTTGCCACATAATGAGCGGATCGGTACGTAATTTCGCGGCGAACCGGTCTTCACGATACGGCGTATCGAAAAACAACCAACCGACGTGGCTGTGCCAAAATCCTTTGCTCGCGTTGTAGGGATCGGCTTCCTCGTCCGTATGCGCGTGGTGGCGGATATGATCGGCGCACCAGAGCAAGGCGGAATTCTGGACGGCCCATCCTCCCATGACCAGCAGGCAGATCTTGATCCAGCCACGGCTCTCGAAGCTGCGGTGCGTGATCATGCGGTGGTAGCCCACCGTGATGCCCATGCCGGTGACGACGTAGAGGATGGCCAGCAGCGTCCAATCCAGCACGGTGTAGTCATAGAAGTAGGCGAAGAGCGGAACCCCGACGAAGGTCAGGATCGTGAGCGCAGTGAAGAGGGCTATGGTGCCCCAGCAGACGGATTGTGTGGTCGAGTCGGCCATGGTACTCCTTCGGACCCTGTGCGCCAGCCATCGCCACAGTGCACCGCCATGCTAAGGGTATTGGTCAAGGCAAACGGCGCACTCTAACGGAGCGGCTGTCAGATTTTCAAGAGGAGAAGTGTGGTGGGTTGCCGCAAAACGCGGGCGCTGCATGGTCATGCGACATGGCGACGCGATCTTGCTCAGCCAGCATCAGCGAGTCAGGGCGCTGGATGGTCACCTCACCAACCCAGTCTGCGCTACCACCGTATGAAGGGCGCGGGATTGAAAGGATGCCTCAGCACCCAGGCCCCGCCTGCTTTAAGAAGAAATCTATGAAAACCATGATTGGGAATGTGCTGTTTCACGCGCCTGATGTACGATCGCGGAATCCCACCACTGAACAGGCCCAACGACACATCAACCAGATCGCCTTTGCGAAACACTTCCACAAGAGGGTAGCGGCGATCTGGGTAAGCGCGCACTTTGTGGTGCATGCCGATCATGAGGGCGATTTCTTCAGCCCACTCCTGTCGCCCTGAATTGGACAGATATTGGGCGGCATGAGAAATTGAAGGTGGGAGGTAATCCAGCGTGCGATCAGACCACAGACCACTATCGTGAAAGCAGGCCGCGATGGCTAGCTTTGTCTTCTCCTCTTCGGTGCAGGGATGTAGTGCCAGGCAGAAATTGAACAGGCGGTACACATGCCCCTTATATCCCAGGTAGTCCTCCCCGATCAGCCCGGCCCATTGCTCAAGAATTGTTTCGATCAGCTCGTGCGTTGTCTCGATCCGCATAGGGCTCATGGCTGGGAAACGTTGAGAGCGAATCTACGACCGGTGTCTCCAGATGGCCGTGAGATAAGGGGGCGATTCTAGCATGTTAGGGGGAATGTACAAGGAATCAGCCCATGCCTATGCAGCCTGGATCGGAGATGCCCTCTACCGGTACTGATACCCATGGTCTGCATGATCACCTGCGAGACTGTCATAAGATTTATTACCTGCTGACTGGAAGATTTCTGTGCGAGGCAGGCAATCGCGATCAAATATTCACGCCCTGCTGCGCGGTGTATACTGCAGGAAAGAGCTCTTCACGTCGTCCGGGAGGCCCACATGACTCTCGACCCTGCCCTGCTTGAACCCCGTATTCGTGCCATCGGTGAGGATTTGGCGTGCCGTTCCAGCGGGTTGTCGCCTGGTCTGTTCGATTCCCGCTGGTGGTCTCAGGCGGCGATCAACTTGGCCATGAAAGATCCCGCCTTCAAGGCCCAGCTCTTTCGCTTCATCGATGTCTTGCCGTCGCTCCGCGATGATGTGCAGGTGGTGCGTTTGGCGGAAGAATATTTGGGTGACATGAGCGGGCATCTCTTCGGCGCGCAGTGGGGACTCAAGGCACTCGCGTCTACGAAGCTGGGCGCGACCCTCAGCGGGAAGGCCATTCGGCATCAGGTGGAACAGATGGCGACGAGCTTCATCGCGGGCGCGTCGATCGAGCAGGCGGTGCCGGCACTCCGCAAATTGTGGGGCGATGGGCGGGCGTTTTCCGTCGATCTGCTCGGCGAAGCGAGTGTGAACGAACGGGAAGCGGATGCCTATCGGGATGGCTGCCTGGCCGCCTTGCGAAGTCTCGGCGACCGCTGTGCTACCTGGCCGCCCTCGCCGTTGCTCGAGCGGGATCATCTCGGAGCGCTCCCTCGCGTACAGTTGTCGATCAAGATTTCGGCCCTCTATTCGCAGCTTGATCCAATCGATCCCGAGAGCAGTTACCGCGCCGTGGCTGGCCGTTTGAGGCCATTGCTGAATATCGCCTCTACCCTTCCCGCCTCCATCATTTTTGATATGGAACAGGCGGAGACCAAGGATCTCATTCTTTCCATCTTCATGCGCCTGTTTGAGGAGGAGCCGTATCGCACCTTTCCCCATGCGGGTATCGCCTTGCAGGCGTACCGTACCGATACCCGTGACGATGTGCAACGTTTGCTGGCATGGACCACACAGCGACAGGTGCCCATGACGATCCGCCTGGTGAAGGGTGCCTACTGGGATTCCGATGCGATCCGTTATCGCCAGCGCGGCTGGGCGATGCCGCTGTTCGAACAGAAGTCCCTGACCGATGTGAACTATGAATCGCTGGTTCGTGTGTTGCTGGAACAGTCACACCTGATCAGGCCAGCCTTCGGTACGCATAATCTTCGCAGCCTGGCCGTGATCGAGGCGGTGGCGGAGGCGCTGGGCCTGCCAGCAGCGGCCTGGGAATATCAGATGATCTACGGGATGGCGGAACCGTTTCAGTATGCGATGAGCGACCGTGGGCGGCGCCTGCGGCTCTATGCGCCGGTCGGCGAGCTCTTACCCGGCATGGCTTACCTTGTCCGCCGTTTGCTAGAGAACACGTCCAACGAGTCCTTCCTGCGGAAAGAATACGTCGAGTCGCAGCCGCTGTCGTTGTTGTTAGCGCCGCCTGATGGCGCGCTGTCTCAGGCCGCATCGTCCGTGCCGGTGGAGCACAGGTCTTCCCCCTCCGTGTCATCCACCGAATTCGTGAATGAACCGGTCGCCGATTTTTCGCGTGCTTCGGTTCGTGCGGCCATGGTCGATGCGATCGATCGCCGCCGGAAGCAGTTGGGGCAACGACTCGACCTGTCACCGCTGGCCATCCATCTTCCGACTGGGCCGGAGTTATCGACCTATGACCCCAGCCGGCCGGATCAACGAGTGGTGTTGGTGCAGAGTTATCAGCCGGCCGATGTCGCGGCGCTCATGAAGATTGCCGAGGCTGGTGAAGAAGCCTGGAGTGGCCGGCCGGTCGCCGACCGTGTCGCGGTGATGCGGAAAGCCGCCGCCCTCATGCGGGCTCAACGATGGGATCTGGCAGCCTGGGAGGTATTCGAGGAAGGCAAGCCTTGGCGCGAGGCCGATGCGGATGTGGCCGAGGCGATCGATTTTCTCGAATATTACGCTGGCGAAATGGCGCGACTCGATCCCCCGCCCCGCTTGGGCCGTTATCCCGGCGAACTGAACGAGGTGTGCTGGAGTGCGCGCGGCGTGACGGTGGTGATTGCGCCGTGGAATTTTCCCCTGGCGATACCGACCGGCATGGTGGCGGCGGCCCTGGTCGCAGGCAATCCGGTCCTGTTCAAGCCCTCTGAACGGTCCCCGGCGCTGGGCTATCGATTGGCGCAGATCATGCTCGAGGCCGGTGTGCCGAAGGGGCTGCTGCAATATGTTCCGGGCGGGCCGGAACTGGGTCGCGAGTTGGTCACCTCGGCGGCCGTGAGGACGATTGCCTTTACCGGATCGAAGGACGTAGGGCTGGGGATTCTTCAGGCTGCTGCGGTCCAACAGCCTGGACAACGTTTTGTGAAACGAGTGATTGCTGAGATGGGCGGAAAAAACGCGATCATCGTCGATGCGACGGCGGATCTCGATGAAGCCGTAACCGGTGTGGTGCAGTCGTTTACCGGGTATGCGGGCCAGAAATGTTCGGCCTGTTCACGTGTGATTGTCGTGGACTCGATTCACGATGCGTTTCTCGAACGGCTTGCCGATGCGGTGATGAGTCTCCGCGTCGGTCCGGCAGGCGATCCCGCCACTCAAGTGGGCCCCGTGATCGATGCGCGCGCGAAACAACGCATTCTCGAGTATCTCGAAATCGGGCAGCGAGAAGGGCGGGTGGTGGTGGATCGATCGGCGGAAGGCCCCGGATATTCAGTCGGGCCGGTGGTGATCACGGATATCGAACCGGTGCACCGGTTGGCACAGGAGGAAATTTTCGGCCCGGTGCTGGCCGTGATGCGAGCCGCCTCGTTCGAGCAGGCGTTGGACTATGCCAACGGCACAGCCTACGCGCTGACCGGCGGACTCTATTCGCGTAGTCCCCGGCACATCGCGCGTGCCCGTGAGGCGTTCGATGTCGGGAATCTGTACATCAATCGTCCGATTACCGGCGCATTAGTCGGCCGCCAGCCATTCGGCGGGCACCGGCTATCTGGCGTAGGCGCGAAGGCCGGAGGCGAAGAGTACCTGAAACAATTTCTGGTCGCCCGTGTGGTCAGCGAACAGACCCTCCGGCGCGGATTCGTTCCGACCCTGTAGGCCCGGTGCCGATTTCACGCTGACTTCTTCCAGCTCTTCGGTGATGTCCGTGATGTTGCCACGGTCGTCCTTGAGCGCGGCCAGTTCCTGCCGTTCGATATACTTGACCAGGCCGACGCCTTTGGCGAACCAGGCCGTCATCACATCCGTGCCGACCGCCGTCCGATCGACAGAGGAGAGCCGGATCTTCAGCGTCATCCGTGCTTCGACGCGCACGGCATCGGGATACGTGCCGGCCGGCACGGTGATTGATTCCTGGCCGAGCACCGTTGACAGCCCTTCCACGTCCACCTTTTCGTTGGTGCCGTCCCCGTCGATGTCGCTGCCGAAGTCGATATCGGTGCGGTTGAACTGTTGAAACGATTGGGCCACTTTCATCGGGAAGCGAATGATCTGATAGGGCGTCAATTGCCTCTCCAGCGGCGTGCCCGGTTCGGAGCCGTAATACACGACGCCGGCTGCGTCGCGCCGGTAGAAACTGTCCGAAGGACCATGGTTGCCGGGGTTGGTATCGTGAAACACGGTGACGACTAGGCCGCCTTTCAAGGTGCGGGTGCCGGTCACCGAGGAGACGTTGCTAAAGTACTTATTCTCGATCGTCTGCAGCGGGCCTTCAGAGATCTGCCCACGATATTGCCAGCGCGTGCCGACCGTGTCCGGAAAATAGTCTGCGGATTGTGCGATGGCCTGCCCCGCTTCGGTGGCAGAGGCCTGGTCTTGTCCCACGAGGATGGCTGCGGATCCGAGTATGCCCACTGCAATAAGGGTTGATCGAAACAGGTTCTGAACCATTCCGGCTGTCCTCCAAATCAAAAAATTACGGTACCATACCAGGACTTCGGCGGCAAGCCGGCTGCTCCTGCCTTGCCTTCTCTCCGCACGGCTCGCATAATCGCTCGCCGTGCAACTAGAACCACAGGTCTCTGCTTCCCCTTCTGCCCGCGAACGCTCGACGGTCTTGGTCACCGGCGGGTCCGGCGGCATAGGCCGCGCGCTGTGCCTGGCTTTTGCCCGCGCCGGCTTTTGGGTCGGTGTGCACTATGGTCGTCACAAAGAGGCGGCTGAGGAAACATTGAGCCAGCTCTCTAGAAGTGGAGGCGAAGGCGCCGCGTATCAGGCGGATATCCGGTCACGTCTGGATATTCAGGCGATGATCGATGCCGTGCTGGAGCGGCAAGGCCGCCTCGATGTGCTGGTGTGTAATGCCGGAGTCGCGTCCAGCCATCTCGTGCTGCGTTGTCCCGAAGACGAATGGCTCCGCATGATCGACACGAACCTCACCGGAACCTATCGATGCATGGCGGCGGCGGCGCCGGTGATGATGAAGCAGGGCGCCGGATCGATCATGGTGATCGGGTCCTATGCCGGATTGCATGGAATGAGCGGCCAAGCCGCCTATGCGGCTTCGAAGGCCGGGCTTGCGGGTCTTGTGCAGACCGCCGCACGCGAATGGGGGCCGCACAATATCCGCGTGAATCTCGTCTGCCCCGGGTGGCAGCCGACCGCCCTGGCCGGTGATGCCTTTCCTTCCCCGGAACAGCTGAGCGATCATGTGCTAGGCCTTCTGTCGAATCTTGAGGATGTGAGCCGAACGATCTGTCACCTCGCGCAACTCCCGGGCTTGTCGGGACAAATCGTGAATCTCGACAGCCGGATTTTGTAATCGATCGTGGAGACGGAATACGAATGAGACGGATGACGGGCGTGTTTGTGACTGGCACCGACACGGGAGTCGGCAAGACGCTTGTGTCTGCCGCGCTGGTCCGGCGGCTCGCGCAGACGGGGCATCGGGTCGGCGTGATGAAGCCGGTCGAAACCGGCGTGGATGCTGGTGCCTTGGATGAGAGCGACGCCGCTCGATTGATGGCGGCCGCCGCTGTAAACGACTCGCTCGACCTTGTCTCGCCCTATCGTTTCCCTGCGCCGGTGGCGCCCTTCTCAGCCGCTGAAGCGCAAGGAGAGCACATTGCGCTCAGTGAAATCGTGCGACGGTATGAGCGACTGGCCGCGCGGTATCCCTGCGTCGTCGTGGAAGGAGCCGGCGGCCTCCTCGTGCCGATGGGTCACGATTGGGATATGAGCGATCTGATCAGCCGGCTCAGTCTTCCCGTCGTGCTGGTGGGGCGGGTCGGTCTTGGTGGAATCAACCACGCGCTGCTTACCCTGGAAGCCCTGGAGCGGCGGCGGACTCGAGTGCTGGCGCTGTTCCTGAATGAGACCGCGCTCTCGACTACACCTGTTCAACGAAAACAGTGCGCCTCGACGGTGGCCTTATTGAAGAAGCGGGTGTCCGTTCCGCTGCTGGGGCCGCTGCCCTACCAGTTGCCATTGGAGGGTCGGTGGAATGAAACCGTCGAGCAATTGGCCGGAAGCCAGCCCATCAGTGAGTTGGCCGAGCTGGTGTGGAACGCGGGTGAAGAAACGTCTTGATAGCCGCCTCAAGATCCGCGGCCTTGAGAATGGCGGAAATCACCGCCACCCCGTCTGCCCCTGCCGTCATGATGTCCGAGACATGCTGAGAGGTAATGCCCCCGATGGCGAAGATGGGCAAGGTCGTCAGTGCGCGTGCTGCACGTAATCCTTCAAGCCCTACCACCGGGTCATGATCGGCCTTGGTGGTCGTCCCGAAGATCGGCCCGAAGCCGATGTAATCCGGCTGTAGGGCGGCTGCCGCTCTGACCTGTTCCGGATTGTGTGTCGAGAGGCCGATGATGGCGTCCGGCCCCAGTAGGCGTCGTGCATCAGCCAAGGGCAAATCTTCCTGCCCCAAGTGAACGCCATCCGCCTTGACGGCCAACGCCAGATCGCACCGATCGTTGATGATCAGCGTGGCCCCGACTTCCGTTGCCACCTGACGAAGGGAGAGTGCCTGCCGATAGGCGTCTTTCATCGTGCCCTGCTTGTCGCGGTATTGAAAGAGGCGCACTCCCGCTGTCGCGGCTACCCGCAGCACGTTCGTGAGTGGGCGCTCCGGTCTGACCGTCGGATCGAGGATGAGATACACTCCTTTGAGGGAAGATTGTCGAGAGGAGTGAGACGTGGCGTGCTCCCTGATATCGGTGCCTGGTTACGCGGATTGGCCGGCGAGAAAGCGGTCGAGGAATGTCGTGGAGACATGCCCTTTCTGGAAATCGGGATCGTTGAAAATTTTCCGGTGCAGCGGGATGGTCGTCTTAATGCCTTCGATGACGAACTCGTCCAATGCGCGGCGCATGCGGGCCATCGCTTCCTGGCGATCGCGTCCGTGGGTGATCAATTTCGCGATCAGTGAGTCGTAATACGGCACCACGACGGCATTCGGTTCCATGGCAGAATCGACCCGGATGCCTAAGCCACCGGGAGCTGAGTATTTGGTGATCTGTCCCGGGCACGGGGTGAACTTTTCCGGGTCTTCGGCATTGATCCGGCATTCGAAACTGTGCCCGTTCAATTTGATGTCGGGTTGCTTGAACGAGAGCGGCAGTCCCGATGCGATGCGAATCTGTTCTTTCACCAGATCGATGCCGGTCACCATTTCCGTGATCGGGTGTTCGACCTGGATACGCGTGTTCACTTCCATGAAGAAGAAGTTCCGGTCTTTGTCGAGCAGGAACTCCACCGTGCCGACATTGCAGTAGCGAATGGCTTTGACGGCTTCGACTGCCGTCCGGCCGATTTCGCGCCGCAACCGTTCGTCGATGGCCGGTGACGGTGTTTCTTCGACCAGTTTCTGGTGGCGCCGTTGGATCGAGCAATCACGCTCGCCGAGATGGACGACATGGCCGCGGTTGTCCGCGACGATCTGCACTTCGATATGCCGGGGTTCGAGAAAGTATCGTTCGAGATACACGCCGTCGTGACCGAAGGTGGACTTGGCCTCCGCCTGTGCCGCTTGAAAGGCTCTGGTCAATTCCTCCGGTTTGTTCACCACGCGCATGCCGCGTCCGCCGCCTCCGGCCGAGGCTTTAATGATGACGGGGAAGCCGATGTTTTTGGCCGCCTCCTGCGCATCCTGCTCACTCCGCAGTTCGCCGGGGCTGCCGGGCGTGACCGGGAGGCCTTTCTTGGCGACAACCTCACGCGCTTTGGATTTGTCGCCCATCAAGGCGATGTTCTCGGACGTGGGGCCGATGAACTTGACGCCGATGGACTCGCAGACTTCGGCAAAGTGCGCATTTTCAGACAGGAAGCCATACCCGGGATGAATGGCGTCGGCGCCGGTGACCTCGGCGGCGCTCAGGACATTCGGAATGTTGCGATAGCTGAGGGCGGCCTCGGGAGGCCCCACGCAGACATGTTCGTCCGCCGCCCGTACGTGCAGGCTTGCGGCATCGGCCTCGGAATGAATCGCCACGGTTTTGATGCCGAGTTCTTTACAGGCCCGGATGACCCGGAGTGCGATCTCTCCGCGATTGGCAACCAATACTTTTTTAAACACGAGATACTCCGATGCGAGTCTTGCTGTGCGTCTGCATCATGCTGCCGTTATCTATCGCGCTCATTCAGCCCTCACAGAAGCCTTGGCCGGTCGGCGTGAGCCGGTCGCAGATCAACAGGCGTCATGAGGTTGATGCGTTCAGGACGGGTCTCGTCACGAATCCCCATGACCTCTGCGGCTAGGGCGTGGCGCTGGGGTCTATCAAGAAGAGTGGTTGTCCATATTCGACGGGCTTGGTGCTTTCCGCCAGAATTTTGGTGATGCGCCCGTCGGCCTCGGACTCAATTTCGTTCATGAGCTTCATGGCTTCAACGATGCACAACACCTGCCCCTTCTTTACATAGTCCCCTTCTTCCACGTACGGGTCTGCGTCGGGCGAAGGCGAGCGGTAGAAGGTGCCGACGATCGGTGACGTAATGGTCACCTGGCCGTCTGTCTCTGCCGAAGGGCGAGCTTGCGCGGCGGGTGCCGTACCGGATGTCGAGGATTGGTTGTGGACGGCTTCCACGGTATGCGTCGTCGTGGCACGCACCGCCGGCTCATGCCGAATGCGGATGCGCATCCCGCTGCGCTCGATTTCCAACTCGGTCAGATGGTTGCGTTTCAGCAGGTCGGCCAATTGTTGAATCTGTGCAGCCTGGTCAGGACTCAAGATCATCTGGTCGGCTGCAGAGGTTCGTGGCGCAAAGGCGCTCGGCAGCACAATGGGTTTGCCAGCAGCCCGGCTCTTTCCGGTCTTCTTACGTGATGAGCTCAACGCACGCGCTCCACAAATTCACGGGTTCTGGTATCGATGCGAATGACTTCCCCGATTTCCAGATACAGAGGCACTTTGATCGTGGCGCCTGTTTCCACAATGACCGGTTTGCTACCGCCGGAGGCCGTGTCGCCTCGGACGCCTGGTTCGCCATCGACGACTTTCAGTTCGATGAAGTTCGGCAGCACGACGGTAATCGGCTTGTGCTCATAGATCAAGATCTTGGCGATCATGTTCTCTTTGAGCAGGTCGGCATTGCTGCCCAGCTGACTCTTTTCGTAGGTCGACTGCTCATAGGTTTCCGTATCCATGAACGTATAGGAATCGTTCGTGGCGTAGAGAAACTGCATATCGCATTCTTCAATCTGGGGGGTGTCGAATTTTTCCCCGGAACGGAAGGTCCGGTCGAGCACGTTGCCCGAGAGATAGCTTTTCAGCTTCGTCCGGACGAATGCTCCACCCTTGCCGGGTTTGACGTGTTGAAATTCCACGATATAAAAGGGTTGTCCCTCTACCATTAACGGGCTGCCGTTCCGAAACTCTGCGGTCGAAATCACAACAACTCTCCTTGGTGCAACAAGTTCAACGGCGCGAGGCCGCGGGTTTTTTTCTCAGGTCGGCTCGGGTGCGTGACGATGTGTGTCTGGTTCCCAGATGTGTGGTCAATGCCTCCAGCGCCAGCAGGTATCCGGTCGGACCAAAACCGGCAATTTGTCCGATCGCCACGCCGGCAACGAAGGAGTGATGACGAAACTCCTCTCGTTGATGGATGTTCGAGAGGTGGACTTCCACCGTTGGCAGAGCGACGGCGGCAATCGCATCACGGATCGCAATGCTGGTATGTGTGTAGGCGGCCGGATTGATAATGATTCCGTCGAAATGTCCCCTGGCATTCTGGATCCAGGTGACCAACTCTCCTTCACTGTTGGACTGCTTAGTCTGCACTGCAATCCCGAGTTCACCGCTTCGGCGGGTAATGGACTTATCGATGTCGGATAACGACACCTGCCCATAGACGGAGGGCTCCCTCGTCCCGAGGAGATTGAGATTGGGACCATGAAGCACAAGTAGCCGCAGCATGTGTCTGTCGCGCGCCCCGGTTGTCTGTAGGCTGCAATGGATAGGGATGCCAGCAGCGGCGGCATTCTAACAGGCTGTCAGGGGTGGGTCAAACGCTCAAAGCGTCCCGGAGAGTGCGCGGATCAATGGGCGGCCGGGTGGCGTTTGGCCTGAATCGTGCCGAGCCAGGCTTCAAGGCGCGCGATTGCGGCTGCGTGTTGAGCAGCGGGAGGAGCAGGGATCTGAACAGGCATTGGGCCACTCACCGGCACGGGAGGCAACGCGGACTCTAACACGGGGATGGCCGGAGCCGGCACTGCGGGAACCGCTGCCGTGATCTTTTCGATCGGTGCTTCCGCGATGCTGCGCTTCTTGTCTCGTTTGGATGGAGGCGGATCGTCCGGCGCGCCGGTAACACTGCGTTTGAGCGCCAGAGCTTCCTCGTCGAAGGGATTGGCGTTGAGGATCGCCGTACAGGAATGCAGTACCAATTCGGCCTGCCCCTCCGCATGGTAGAGCTTGGCGAGAATGCGGTGTGCTCGAAGGTTGTCGGGGCGTTGCTTCACAACCTCTTCGAGAATGGCCTTGGCTTTTGCCGCTTGTCCCAGTTGATCGTAGACCCTGCCCAACGCCGCCATGGCGGTCACGAATCCTGGATAGACCTTCAGGCCATCTTCGAGTACGGCCGCGGCTTCCTGCCACATGCCGGCCTTGATGTATTCGTCGGCAAGAGGAAGGAAGTCTTTCGATCGTGGATCTTTCGCCACCGCTGTAGCCAGTCGATCGATCTCTGCGGCGATAGCGGGAGGGATACGCAATGGTGACGACACGGTTGACTCCTAGCGATGCGGCCGCGATCGTGTGTGTGAGGATTACCGGCTGTGCTGTAAGGTCAGGATTCGATCCAGTATACGGTCCGCGACGTCGCGTTTGGACAGCAACGGGAGTTCCTCGGGATCCGCTTCACGGGTTAACAGCCAGACCCGGTTGGTCTCCGATCCGAACCCCGACCCCGGCGCGGTCACGTCATTGGCGACCAGTAAATCAACGCCCTTAGCATGCAGCTTTTCTTTGGCGTGGGCAAGGAGATCGTCAGTTTCTGCGGCGAATCCGACGAGCCATTGGTTCGTCCGGCTTGCGCTCAATTCGCGGAGAATATCGTCGGTGGCTTCGAGATCCAGATGCGTGATGGGGCCGCGCCGTTTTTTGAGCTTTTGCACGGAAGGCCGTGCAGGACGAAAATCTGCGACAGCGGCAGCCATGATGACCGTATCGCTCCAGGCAAATCGGCTGGTCATCGCCTTGCGCATTTCCTCGGCGGTGGTCACCGGGCAATATTCGACACCGGCTGGCGATGGGAACGAGGTGGGGCCTGAAACCAGCACAACGTCTGCTCCTCGCGATCGAGCGGCTTCAGCCAGGGCGTAGCCCATTTTTCCAGACGAGCGGTTGGAGATGAATCGTACGGGGTCGATGGCTTCCTGGGTCGGGCCGGCTGAAATGAGTACCTTGCGGCCGGACCAGTCTCGGCGCGGGTGAACGGCGGTCTGAAGCGCGGCCAGGATTCGCTGTTCATCGGCCAGACGCCCTTGACCCAGGCGGCCGGACGCCAACGGGCCCTCCTCCGGTTCGACGATGATGGCTCCGCGTGCGCGCAAAGCAGCGACATGCTCCACGACGGTGGGATGGTGCCACATGTCCCCGTCCATGGCCGGCGCGAAGATCACCGGACAGTGGGTCGTGAGGAGCATGGTGGAGAGGAGGTCGTCTGCGAGTCCGAGGGCGGCTTTGGCCAGGCAATTGGCGGTGGCCGGCGCAATGACGATGGCCTGCGCCTGTTCCGGGAGAGAAAGGTGAAGCATCTCCTGGTGCGCTTCAAAGAGGTCGGTCGCCACATGCGCGCCGGACAAGACTTCAAATGTCAGCGGGGTGACGAACCGGCAGGCTCCGGCCGTCATCACCACGTTGACCGTCGCGGCTTCGCGCCGGAGCAGGCGCAGCAGACTCACGGCTTTATAAGCCGCAATACTCCCCGTGACGGCGAGCACAAGACGGACACCGGAAAGTGAGGGGCCGGTGGTCTGCACGAAGGGACACTACTCCTCGGCCTCCGGGGCGGCGACGGGCTTGGCGGTATCGTCGACGTAGACGCTGAGCTCCTTCTTGATCTCCTTGGCGTCTTCTCCGGTCATCATGGCCAAGCGTTCGGTCTCGCCTTCCTTCACGCGCTTGGATTCCTTGATCGCATCGCGGGCTTCTTTGCCGACCAGAAACTTCACGTTGTGCCGCAACACTTCATCAAGGGCGATGCTGGTTTCTTTCGTGAACTTGGAGGATGCGGCGGTGCGAGCCCCTTGGACCAGTTGCTTGGCGCGCTGCGCCGCGACGATCACCAACCGGTGGCGCGAATCGAATTCGTCGGTGGCATATTCCGGTAACAACGATAACATTTCACCCATGATGCGTGTGCTCCTTTGATGCGGGGGCGGAGGAGGAATTCCCCTGCTTGCCCTCTTTGTCGAGAATGAACTTTTCTTCCAGCCAGGTCATATTCAGGCGTTTCGTCTTGATGCGTTCCGCCAGAAAAATACTTTCGAGTTCCTTGAGCGATTGTTTCAAATCGTCATTGCGGACGATGTAGTAATACTCGCGATAGCTCCAGACTTCTTCTTTGGCCTTCTGCAAGCGCCGTTGAATTTCTTCCGGCGAATCCCCGGCTCTGTTTTGGAGCCTGGTGCGTAACGTGTCGAATGAGGGGGGCAGAATGAAAATGTAGACGCCGTCTTCGAACTTCTTCTTGACCGAACGGGCGCCTTGCACGTCGATTTCGAGCAGCACATCGATGCCCTGCTCCATTTTTTCGGTCAATTCTTTGCGGGGCGTTCCATACAGGTTCCCATAGACATGGGCCCATTCGACGAATTCGTTCCGATCGATCATCTGTCGAAACGACACCTCATCCAGGAAATGGTAATCCTGCCCATCTACCTCACCCGGTCGAGGCTTGCGGGTCGTGTAGGAAATGGAATGCCACAATCCCGGCACATTGGCCGTGATCTGTTTGCACAGCGTCGTTTTCCCGCTTCCTGATGGGGCGGAAATGATGAAGAGGATGCCCCGCCGTACTTGAGCCGGTTTCTCGTGAGATGAATCGGGCGCAGTGCTCATAGATGATTCAATGCCGGCGCCGCGCCGACGTTACTCCACATTTTGAACTTGTTCGCGCAATTTTTCCAGCTCGGCTTTCATGCGGACGACCAGCGCGGCAATCTCCGCATCGTTGGCTTTCGAGCCGATGGTGTTCACTTCCCGCCCCATTTCCTGCAGGAGAAACTCCAGCGTTTTCCCCACAGACTCCTGGCTACGGAGCTGCTGGTCGAACTGTACCATATGTGACTCAAGTCTGACCAATTCTTCCGAGATGTCCGACCGGTCGGCATACACCGCCAATTCCTGCTGGAGACGGGCCGGATCCGGTACCTCGATATGGAGCAGCGTCTCGATCCGCGCTTTCATGCGATCGAAGGCGATGTTGGCGAGGTCCGGAGCCTTCTTCGCCACGACAGACTGGGCTTCGCGGATCGCGTCCAAGTGAACGGCGAGGTCTTTCGCCAGCGCCTCCCCTTCCCGCTTGCGCATCTTTTCCAGGTCAGTGAGTGCGCCACCAAGGACGCGTAACAGGGTCTTGCCAAGATGGTCGGTATCCACCGGTTCGTCGGTCATGGAGACGATGTCGCGAAACCCTGCGACCATGGACAGGTCCACCCCGCCCCGCAAGCCGAGCGTTTTCTGCAGCTTTTTGAGGGCCGCATGGTACTGCTTGGCAAGCGCCTGATCGATGTGGACGGTTTTCAGGCTGCCTCCCGCGGCCTGTATCGACACCGAGACATCGACTCTTCCACGGAGGCAGCGTTGTTGAACGGCCTTGCGAATGGGGTCTTCCAACTGCGCCAGAGATCGAGGGACCCTGACGGCCACTTCCAGAAACCGGTGGTTGACGGAGCGAATTTCGACGGTGACGGTGGCCTGTTGCGACGTGCCGTCCTTCTTTCCATATCCGGTCATACTACGGATCATCGTGTGAGTTTCCCTTCCCAATGGCAATCGGTGTAGATTGGGCAGCTTCCGCATTTCGGGGCGCGCGCCAGGCAGACATAGCGTCCGTGCAGCAGGAGTCGCTGCGATCCGTCCGTCCATTCCTCTTCGGGCAGCAACCGCTGTAAGTCCATTTCGACTTTGTCGGGATCCGTATGGCAGGTGAGGTGCAGTCGCCCGGCCACTCGTTTCACGTGCGTATCCACCACGATCGCCGGCTTATCGAACGCATTGCCCAGCAGGACGTTGGCGGTCTTACGTCCGACTCCGGGCAGTTCGGTGAGCGCCTCCATCGTATCCGGGACCTGGCCATGAAATGTTTCAACCACGGCTTTCGCACAGTGGATGAGGTTCTTGGCTTTCGTCTTAAAAAACCCGGTCGGCCGAATCAGCGCCTCTAACTCTGCCGAGTCGGCTCCGGCATAGTCTTGCGGATGCCGGTACCGGCGAAAGAGGGCCGGTGTGACCTGGTTCACGCGCTGGTCCGTGCATTGCGCTGAGAGAATCGTCGCGACGAGCAACTCCCAAGGCGTGCGGTAGTCCAACTCGACTTTCCTGGCCGGCTCGGTGGCCCGTAACGCGCGGAGCATTCGCGCCAAGCGGCGTGTGTCGGACTGAGCGGACCCGTGATGTGCGGTGGTGGCTTTCATAATGCGCGGCTAGTGGCGGCCAATTGTGCAGTGGTCAGGAGTGAGATGCAAGGGCTAGGTCCTGAGGTGGCAGGTCGGGATTTCCCTCGTGCGAAGGAGGGGGCGTAGCGGCCGGTAACAATGTTTCCAAGTGTGCGATCAAGGGTCGGAGTGTTTCCGGGTCCAGTGCCGAGATGGCAATGGCATGATACCGCTGGCAGAGTACGTCAGCCTCCCGCGGTGAGAGTCGATCACATTTGTTGAGCACCATGACGCGCGGAATCGTATCCAATTGGAGCGACTGCAGCACGCCATCAACCGCCGTAATCTGCTGGTCGAGATTCGGTGCGGAGGCATCGACCACGTGAAGCAGCATGTCGGCATCGCGCAGCTCATCCAAGGTGGTGCGAAAGGCGCCGACCAGATCTTTGGGAAGATCCCGGATAAATCCCACCGTATCGGTCACGATGACTTCGCGATCATGCGGAAAACGTAGGCGACGGCTGGTGGTATCCAGCGTTTCAAACAGGCGGTCCTGCGCCGGAATCTGACTCTGGGTCAACGTGTTGAGCAGGGTCGATTTTCCGGCATTCGTATACCCGACGATGGACAAAATGGGGAGCCCCTGCCGGACACGTCTGGCCCGCCGCTGATCCTGATGGCGAGCCACATCATGGATCTCGCGCTCCAGATGCGCGATACGGTCGCGGATACGTCGGCGGTCGGTCTCCAGCTTGGTTTCGCCTGGTCCGCGTGTCCCGATTCCTCCGCCGAGGCGCGACAATGAGGTCCCATGCCCCGAGAGCCGCGGTAACAGGTACCGGAGCTGGGCCAATTCGACCTGCACCTTGCCTTCCCGCGTGTGCGCGCGCCGGGCAAAAATGTCCAGAATGAGCTGGGTGCGATCGATGACCTTCAGGTCAGTCACTTCGGAAATCGCCCGGGCTTGTGCCGGAGCCAGATCCTGATCGAAGATGATGAGGTCGGCGCCTTTCTGCAGCGCGCGCATGACGACGTCTTTCAATTTACCCTTGCCGAGCAAATATCGCTCATAGCCCTCATGCGTGCGTTGCGCGACGCGATCCAGGACACGTACGCCGGCCGATTGCGCGAGTTCGGTCAGTTCCTCTAAATGCTCATCCTGTTCCGCATGGCTCTTCGGCGCGGCGCTCACGAGAATGGCCAACTCTTGTCCTGCGGCGACGGCATGGTGTGTGTCCGAGCGCTGGAGGTCGTGTTCGAGGGTATGGAGAAAGGTGTCTAACTGTAGATCAAGGTCATGGAACGGGACCGGTTTCAGAATACGGCAGACCTCGCTTTGTTGATTGGGCGGAAGCAGGTGCGCAAGATGCAACAGGCCGGGTTCGCCCGTCTCGGTCACCCCCAATGCTCCGATCATGTCCAATCGCAGAAGTGCTAAGTGCGTGAGATCGTCTTGGCTCAGAGGTTCGTCATGAAGATGGATGCGGATGAGCCTGAGGCCGCGCAGTGAATGAGACCCGACCCTGAATTTGGCCAGCGATTCGAATGTTGGGGCGCAGCCTGCGCCTACCAATACTTGCTCAATGGCCCCACGGCGCGTGATCAGGAGTCCAATGGGGCGGCGAATTTCACGGGACAGCTGGGTTGTCGTGCGAGCTAATTCGGCAGTGAGGACTACGGAGGCAGGGATGCGGCGTCGATACAATCGTTCCAGCGCCGAGACGTGGCTGGCTTTCAGGCCGCTGACATGTCCGTGAATTGTGGCGATGGTGCTCCTTGCGGCCCGAACGTTAGGATGTGCGGCGGACCGCTCCGCTCCCCGACCAGACCGGCAGCGCACAGTCGGGCATGGCTTCGCAGTCGAATGACGCGACGTTGCCCTGGAGGAGCGCTCGCTGTCCTGCGGCGGCAATCATCGCCGCATTGTCCGTGCAGTATGAGAGGGCCGGCAAGCCCAATTCAATGCCTTCCTTGACGGCTCGCTCAGTCAATCGGGTTCGAAGCCGCGAATTCGCGGAGACACCGCCCACGACGGCAAGGGCTGACACCCCTGCGCGCTCGACGGCGGCGAAAGCCTGGCGAACCAGGACATCCACGATGGCTTCCTGGTAGGCCGCGGCCAGGTCGGCCTGTTGTTGGGCAATCGCTTCCAGGCTCATGCCTTGTAAATGATAGAGCAGCGCGGTTTTGAGCCCGCTGAAGCTGAAATCGAATTGACCCGTTCTGACACGTGAGCGTGGAAATCGCACGGTGGTCGGACGGCCCTTTCGAGCAGCGGCGTCAATGAGCGGTCCGCCTGGGTATCCAAGACCGAGCATCTGCGCGCCTTTATCAAAGGCCTCACCTGCCGCATCATCAATCGTGCGACCCATGAGGTGAAATCCACCCTTCTCTTCGGCGTGGAAAAGATGCGTATGCCCTCCTGATGCGATCAGGACCACGCAGTCTCTTGGAAAGGCCGGACGATTGATCCACGCCGACGCAATGTGCCCCTCCAGGTGACTGACGCCGACTAGCGGAATATCCAAGGCATAGGCTGTGGACTTGGCGTAACTGAGGCCGACCAGAAGAGCGCCTGCCAGACCTGGCCCTTGAGTGACGGCAATGGCTCGGAGATCTTGCCATCCGAGACCGGCCTCCTCGAGCGCGCGGCCTGTCACCTGGGCAATGTTTTGGATATGGGCTCTCGAGGCGAGTTCCGGCACCACCCCGCCGAATCGCTCGTGCACGGCCTGTTGCGATGAAATGATGTTGGAGAGGACGTGTCCTTCCCCATCAAGAACGGCTGCGGCAGTTTCGTCACAGGAGGTTTCGATACCGAGGATGGTTGCCGAAGCAGCACTGTTCATAGGGCAGAGAGGCGAAGCCGTTTCGAATTGACCTTGAACAAATTCAGCACGTGACTCCGTGAAAAGCGACAACCCCCGGATCCGGTTGGGACCGCGGGGGTTGCCCGGTAGTGTACAGGATCTCAGAGCCCCATCGATCCTATCGCGATGAGCGTGAGGTGATCTACACGCCCGCCATGGCTTCCTGTTCAATAAAGGCCGGCGCGCCGTCGCGCAGCACGACCTTGATCTTCCGGTTGTCCTTAAAGCGGCCCTTGATGAGCTCTTCGGACAAGGGATCGCCGATCGCTCGTTGAATGATGCGGCGCATAGGACGTGCACCGTACAGCGGTTCATACCCTTCTTTGATCAGCCACTGTTTGACCTCGTCATCCACCTCAATACTGACACTCTTGTCGATGAGGCGAAGATTCAGTTCGTGCAGCAGAATATCCAGGATATGGATGAGGTGTTCCTTCTCCAGCGAGTGGAAGACCACGATCTCATCGATGCGGTTCAAGAATTCCGGGCTGAAGGATCGGCGGAGCTCGCCCATCACTTCATCCTTCTTACGTAAGGCTTGTCCGCTCTTTTCGTCGTTCTGGAACCCGAGCGAGACGCCCTTCTGGATCAACTTCGTGCCGATGTTGGACGTCATAATGACGACCGTGTTCTTGAAATCGACTTTTCTGCCAAGGCTGTCCGTGAGGACACCGTCATCGAGAACCTGCAACAGCACGTTGAACACGTCCGGATGCGCCTTTTCGATTTCGTCGAACAGCACCACGGAATAGGGCCGACGGCGAACTTTTTCCGTTAGCTGGCCGCCTTCCTCATATCCGACATAACCGGGAGGCGCTCCAAAGAGCCGCGAACTGGTGAACTTCTCCTGGTATTCGGACATATCGATCCGGATGAGCGCATCTTCGCTGTTGAAGAGGAACTCCGCCAGGGTTCGCGCCAGTTCCGTTTTTCCGACACCGGTCGGGCCGAGGAAAATAAAGGAGCCGATAGGCTTCTTCGCTTCTTTGAGCCCCGCCCGGGATCGGCGAATGGCGCGTGCGACCGCCGAGATCGCTTCGTTTTGCCCGATGACCCGTTTGTGAAGGAATTCTTCCATACGGAGCAGTTTGTTGGACTCTTCCTCTTCCAGCTTGAAGAGCGGAATGCCGGTCATTTTCGACACGACATAGGCGACTTCTTCCTTGCCGATGGTCGGCTTATGTTTTTCCTGGTTCTTCTTCCATTCGCGCTTGGACTCGTCGAGCAGCTTCCGCAGACGCTCTTCTTCCTCGCGGTGACGAACGGCTTCCTCGAAGTTTTGCATCGAGATGGCCAATTCTTTTTCGCGGGAGATCTTCTTGAGCTCTTGCTCCAGCGCCTTGAGTTCAGTCGGCAGCGCGTAAGTTTGCAACTTGGCACGAGATCCGGTTTCATCGATCAGATCGATGGCCTTGTCCGGCAGGAACCGGTCAGTGATATAGCGGTCTGCGAGCTTGACGGCTTCCACGATGGCGTCTTCCGTGATTTCTACGCCATGATGTTCCTCGTATCGGTCACGTAAGCCTTGAATGATGCGCACCGTTTCATCCGTGCTGGGCGGTTGCACATGGATGGGTTGGAAGCGGCGCTTGAGCGCCCCGTCCTTCTCGATGTGCTTGCGATATTCGTCCAGCGTCGTGGCGCCGATGCATTGAATTTCACCGCGCGACAGCGCCGGCTTGAGCATATTGGAGGCGTCGATCGAGCCTTCCGCGGCGCCAGCACCGACCAGCGTGTGCAACTCATCGATGAAGATAATGATGTTGCCCGCCTGCACGATCTCCTTCATCACCACTTTCAACCGCTCTTCGAACTGGCCGCGGTATTTGGTGCCGGCGACGAGGGACCCCAGATCGAGCGCGATCACTCGACGGGAGAGGAGATTGTCGGGAACCTCAGAGGCGATGATCCGTTGCGCGAGGCCTTCGACGATGGCGGTTTTCCCGACGCCGGACTCCCCGATGAGGACCGGGTTGTTCTTCGAGCGCCGACTCAGGATCTGCAGCACACGTTCGATTTCATCCGCGCGTCCGATGACGGGATCCAGTTGTCCCTCTTGGGCCAGCTGGGTCAGATCGCGGCCGAATTCGTCCAGTGCTGGGGTGTTGCTCTTGCGGTCTCTCTCGCGAGGCGCGGACTTTCGCAGGAAAGTCACCGTAAGCTGCCGGGCAGTCAGGAGGTTGGCGCCCAGGCTCCTGAGAATCTTTCCGCCGATGCCTTCCTCTTCACGTAGGAGTCCGAGCAAGAGATGCTCGCTACCGATATGGTTGTGACCGAGTAACCGGGCTTCCTCCACCCCGTACTCGATGACTTTCTTGACCCGGGGGCTGAAGGGAATTTCCCCGAAGGTCATTGTCGTGCCGCCGCCCGGCAGGTTGCGCTCGATTTCGAGGCGAATCTGTTCGGTCGAAAGGCCCATTTTTTTCAGGATCATCAGCGCAATCCCATCCGTCTCGCGAAGGATGGCCAACACCAGGTGCTCGGTGCCCAGGTAATCGTTCTGATGGCGCTCGGCTTCTTCACGTGCCAGGATGATGATCTTGCGACCCTTGTCCGTGAACCGTTCGAACATCCCGCCTCCTTATGGTGATGGGGTCTGTAAGAGAAGCCTTAGCTGAGTGAATCGATGCAGGTCAAAGGCTCGAAAAATACTACTGATGTTGTGATTCTAACTACCGCAATTTTGGGTGTCAAGGTATTGAGCGAATCGCAAACGACGCGCTGCGACTGCTGAGGCGCGCGCATGTGAGACCGGCGTACGCCGCATGATGTCGCGCGCCGGTTTGACAGTAAAAGAATCCTCCCGATACAATCCCGCACCTTTCAACCGGCTCCTCACCTCAGCGCGACGCGGTCTCACGTATGAAAAGCAAAAGCATCGGCATTCTGACGAAACCGAAATTTCCGGAAGTGAAGGCCACGGTGCAGGCCGTGGTGAGTTGGTTGCGTTCGCGAAACATCGACGTGCTGCTGGATACAACCTCGACGACCTTGCTGGGCGAGCAAGGCGGGTTTCAAAAAACACAGCTCGCCAGCAAGGCCGACGTGCTGCTGGTGTTGGGCGGCGACGGGACGATGCTGAATGCCGCGCGATTAGCCGGCGAACGCGGGATCCCCATTCTCGGGGTGAATATGGGCGGCCTCGGATTTCTGACTGAAGTCGTCTTGGAGAATTTATATCCGTCCCTGGAGCGCGTCTTTGCCAATGACTTTGTGCTCGATGAACGGTTGATGCTAAGGACCCATGTGCACCGGCACGGAGAAACGGTCGCGCGAGGGGTCGTCCTGAACGACGTGGTCATCAGTAAGGGGACGCTAGCCCGGATGATCGAACTCAAGATTGCCATTCAGGGGCAGTTCGTCACGAACCTGCGCGGCGACGGTTTGATTGTCAGCACGCCGACGGGATCGACGGCCTACTCGTTGTCAGCCGGGGGACCGATCATCAATCCCGCCGTCCCGTCTTTGATCCTGACGCCTGTCTGTCCGCATACGCTGACACATCGTCCCTTGATCGTTCCGGCGAGCGCGCAAATCGAAGTCGTGTTGACCAGCAGGGATGATGGGGCCATGGCGACGCTGGATGGGCAGGTCGGGGTGGCCCTGACGCAGGGCGACACCGTGGAAATTCAGGCTTCCGAGCACCTGACCAGACTGATCAGATTTCCAGAAAGCAGTTACTACGAGGTGTTACGCGAAAAGTTGAAGTGGGGTGACGGCTGATTGGCAGCGGGCGCGTTACGCGCGCCCGCGTTCGATGTGCGCCAGCATATCGGCATTCGAGGCAAACTTGAATTCCCCGATGGCTTCGGGTGATGCGGCGTGCGCTTTCTCCACCGTGTCCAGCACCTTGAGCCCTTCGAGGTCCACCGGCTTGCTCTTTCGGTCCTTCAGGATGCTCTGCAATTTCGAAAGGACCTGGTCAACGGTGGTTCCTGAGTGGGCCGACTTGGTCGTGAGATAGCGCGAGACGACTTCCGCACACCAGTCCCCGTCTCGCTTGGCGATTCCGACCAGACCTTCGCTGGCCTTACGCGCCCAACCGGCAAGAAACACCCCGTCTACCACGTGCCCTGTCTTTTCATCGTAGGCCTGGAATAACGAATCGTCCGGATCATTGCCGGTCTTGGTCGGGTTCGTCACGAAGGCGCCGTTTTTGTACGGCAATCCAACCGTCTCATCGACCCGATCGCCTACGGCAAAGACGACACTGTCCACCGGGAACTCATACAACTGTTTGAGTCCCACCGCGGCGGTGTCGTCACCTTTCGGCTCCAATTTATTTTCTTCCATCTCGAGGGCGCGCACGCGGTTGTTGGCATCCACGAGGACCCGCTTCGGTGACGCGAGAAATCGGAAGCCCATCTTGGAGGGACTTCCTGTCGGCTCGCACTTCGTGAATTCCGCGGTCAGGCTTGCCAACACTTCGTCGGCATTCTGTCCGACTGCGGCCAGCCGGTCCTTGATGCGGGCGAATTCCTGGGCGATACCTTCTTGATCCATGTTGGAGCAGACGGCGCGGATTTCTTTGGGGTTGTATTTGCGCTCGACCGGACCGCGACGGGCAATAGCGGTCACGCGCTCTACTTTCTTATAGCGAATCAGCCAATGCGCGATATCGACCATCACGTCGCCCACTCCGATAATGGCCACATGTTTCCCCATATCGAACGGACGGTCGCCGAATCCAGGTAGGCGGTTGAAGTGGTAGACCACATCCTTTGCGTGGAACACGCCCTTGGCAGAGTCCCCTTCCACGCCAATGGCTTTGGTGCCCTGGGCGCCGATCGAGAAGGCTACGGCGCTCGCACCCAGTCCCCGCAGTTCTTCCACCGTGAGGTCTTTTCCCTGACCGACTGAGACATTGCCGAAGTAATGGACGTTCGGCTGTTCCAGCATCTCCCAATACTGCTTCTTCAATCCGCCGCGCAGTTTGAGCTTGCTGGGGAAAATCCCGTATTCGGCCAACCCGCCGAACTTGATGTCGCGATTGAGGATGATGACCTCATGGCCCGCATCGGCCATTTTCTTGGCCAGGGCCATTCCGGCAGGGCCTGCGCCCACCACGATGACTACATGCCCGCTTGTCTCCGAACCGGTTGCACTCATTATCTACCCTTCAATCTATATCGAGAATGAAATGAATCGCTGATGATCCGCGGTCCGCCCCTTCGCGTATGACGATGGACGGCCAAACCTGTAAAATTTTTCGCACGTTAGCATAGGGGTCCTCGGGCTGTCAAAAGCCGCAACAGTCGGAGCGTCTCCCCGTTACCACCAACCCGAAGGTTCTAATGACGAACTTCTCGAGATACCTACCCGCCGGCGCTGCCGACCGGTCCACCGGACTGCGTCATGCGCCAGGGGTCGAGGAGCTGGCCGAGTCGCTTTTCAGGTAATACGTTTTGCTCACGCGCCACCTCACGGACCGTCTTACCGGACTTATAGGCATCCTTGGCCAGTTTGGCGGCAGCTTCGTACCCGATCACCGGCGCCAATGCCGTACACATGGCGAGGCTCTCTTCAATGAGGCTCTTGCAGCGTTCTTCATTCGCCTTGATGCCCGCGATGCACTTCACGGCAAAGTTGGTGGAGGCTGTCGCGAGCAGTTCGATGGACTGCAACAGGTTATAGGCCATCACCGGCAACATCACGATCAATTCAAAGTTCGCGGCCTGCCCTCCGACGGTGATCGTCACATCATTGCCGATGACCTGGGCGCAGACCATGGTGACGGATTCCGCAATCACGGGATTCACTTTGCCCGGCATGATGGAGGAGCCGGGTTGGGTTTCCGGAAGATTGATTTCGCCGAGGCCGCAGCGCGGACCCGACCCGAGCCAGCGGACGTCGTTGGCGATCTTCATCAGACTGACGGCCAGCGTGCGCAACTCTCCGCTGGCTTCGACCAGCGAATCCTGGGCCGACTGTCCTTCAAAGTGATTGACCGCCTCCTTGAAGCTGCATCCGGTTTCTTTGGAAATGAGCGCCATCACTTTCCCCGCAAACTTCGGGTGACAGTTGAGCCCGGTGCCGACCGCGGTGCCTCCGAGGGCGACCTCGCTCAAGGCGGCCTGGGCACGTTTCATCCTGGCGATTCCCAGTTCGATCTGCCTGGCGTATCCGCCGAATTCCTGCCCCAAGCGGACCGGTGTTGCGTCCTGTAAATGGGTGCGCCCGATCTTGACGATCTTGTCGAACTCGCGAGCCTTGCCACTGAGTGCCTTATGGAGTTGGGTCAGCGCGGGGATAAGCTGCCGTTGGATGGTTTCCGACGCGGCAATATGAATGGCGGTCGGAATGACGTCATTGCTCGATTGTCCCAGGTTCACATGGTCGTTCGGGTGCACCAGTTTGCTGCCTCGGGCGCCGCCGAGCAGTTCGGTTGCGCGATTCGAAATGACTTCGTTGGTATTCATGTTCGTCGAAGTGCCCGAGCCGGTCTGAAAAATATCGACGGGAAATTCGGCGTCCAGGCCACCGTCAACAACTTCGGTTGCCGCGCGAATGATGGCATCCGCCGGTTTTTTGTCGAGCAACTTTAGCGAGTGATTGACGGAGGCGGCGGCGCGCTTGATGAGTCCCATTGCCCGGATCATGGCGCGGGGAATGCGCAGCGAACTGATCGGGAAGTTTTCAATCGCGCGAGCCGTTTGCACCCCGTAATACGCATTGGACGGAACCGGAAGTTCTCCCATCGTGTCGCGTTCGATACGCGTGGCGGTGGTCGCGGATGCGGGGCGTTTGGGCGTGCGCGAAGCGTTCTTCATCGTGGAATCTCCTCGAATAGACTGTCGGTTGACCTGCTTGAACGGCGCATAATAAACGCTCGCCCTGACGAAGCACAAGCGTGGCGTTGAGCGGCGAGCGAGAGATGGCCGGGGGAGACGGGCGAGCCAGTGTGGGAGATCGGGTGACGACAGAAAAAGAAAAGGCCCGCCGGAAGGCGGGCCTTGCTCTCTCACGCGGACACAGTCTGCTTAGGCGATTTTGACGTCGATCTGTTTCGGCTTCGCCTTTTCCGATTTGGGCAGATGCAGGTGCAACACACCATCGGTATATTCCGCCTTCACCTTGCTCTCGTCCACGGAGTCGGGAAGCGTGAAGCTCCGGACAAATCGTCCGTAGGACCGCTCGATCCGGTGATACTTCTTCCCCTTCTCTTCCTTTTCCTGTTTCCGTTCGCCCTGCAGCGTGAGGACACCATCTTCGACCGTCACCTTCACATCTTCCTTTTTGACCTCGGGAAGCTCGGCCTTAATGGCATATTCGGCTTCGGTCTCGCTGATGTCGACCGTCGGCGCCCAATCGGCCACCGTCATCACTTCCTTGCCCTGGGCAGCAGTCTGAGCCGCACTCGGCCGCGTAATCATCCGGTTCAGCCGGTCGGACATCTCTTCCAATTCCCGGAACGGATCCCATCGTACGATCGCCATGGTGGAACCTCCTTGTGTGAATGCCTTGCTGGTGTTCACTTGAGCCATCCTACTTACTACAAGGAAGGTAATCTTCACGCCGGTGAAGTCAAGGGCGTGGTCTGAAGAGTTATTGCCGTGAGCGGGCTCTTGACATTGGAGCCCTCGGCATTATTTATTAGCGCCTTTCATCCTGGAGACGATCACCATGTTGGAATTCATTTCCTATGCATTGCTCGGCGGCATCATGATGGTTACGTCCGTGGTCTTGTGGTGGTTCATCGGCCGTACCGAATAGCCTGCGGTTCGACTTACCGCCGCTCGATCGGCACGTAATGCCGGTCATGTTCCCCGGAATAGATCTGGTCGGGCCGGTAGAGTTTGTTCTCTCGCAATTGCTCCAGCCAATGCGCCAGCCATCCGCTCACCCGTGCCATGGCGAAGAGCGGCGTAAACAGATCGACCTCGATGCCCATCTTGTCGTAGATGATGCCCGAATAGAAATCGACGTTCGGGTAAATACCCTTCCCCTGTAATCGCTCGCTGGCCAGTTGTTCCACCGCCACCGCCACTTCATAGAGCGGAGACGTGCCGCACACATTGAAGAGCCGCATGCAGAGATCCTGCAGCACGGTGGCGCGTGGATCCTTCACCTTGTAGACGCGATGGCCGAAGCCCATCAGTTTATGTTTGCCGCCGAGACGGGCCTCTACCGCCGCGCGAGCCTGCGTCGGTGTCCCGATCTCTTTCAGCATTGTCACCACCTCTTCATTGGCACCTCCATGCAAGGGGCCTTTGAGCGCGCCGATGGAGGACGCCACAACGGTGTACGGGTCGGCCAGCGTCGAAGCCGTGACCATGCCGGCGAACGTGGAGGCGTTCATGGTGTGTTCGGCATGGAGAATCAGGCAGTCATCGAAGACCTCACTCCACAACGGATGCGGAACGGTTTCCGTCAGCATGTAGAGAAAGTTGTCGGAAAAAGGCAGATCATCGCGCGGCGGGATATATTCGTCCCCGCGCCGCAGCCGCGCCCAGGCGGCAACGATGGTGGGCAGTTTGGCGATGAGGCGCACCGCCGACCAGTAATTGTTTTCGACATCCTTGACGTTGCGGCCCGGGTAAAACATGCCGAGCGCCGCCACGGCGGCTTGTAACGCGTCCATCGGGTGCCCATGTTCAGGCATGACCTTCAGCAGATCCACAATGCGAAACTTGATCCGCCGGTGGTGCGTGACATCATCCACCCACTGCGTGAGTTCCGTCGCGGTCGGCAGCCGGCCGAACAACAGCAGGTAACTGGTTTCGAGAAACGACGAATGCTGACAGAGTTCCTCTACGCGAATGCCGCGATATTCGAGTACTCCTCGCTGTCCATCCACATCGCTGATCGCTGATTTTGCGGCAGGAACACCGGCCAGACCCGGCATGAAATCGTGCGGCATAGATTCTGTCTCCTATCTTCAACCATCCGAATGGGGCATCACGCGTGATGCGATCGGTTCCCTGAGCGGCCCTCGCGTCGGGGCTTCCTGAGTGAAGGCCGCACCGCCTCAGCTTATCACGATCGACGACATCGGCTCAGCCTTCACCTTGAATTGAGGGGATTCGCTTGGCATACTACCTCGAAACAGAGAAGACTTCGACTGCGGAGCATAGGGTGACTCGACTCACACAGATTCTCCTGCTGGTCGGACTGTTGGTCGCAGTGGGCGTTCTCGTGATGCTGCGGATGACAGACCGGCCAAATGAAGAACAGGCAGCCGGGTCTTCGGGGGCGCAACGGGCAGGACGCAGCACCTTAAGTCATGGCGGCCCGGGCACCGGATCATTATCCGATAATTCCCCACGCCTTCCTGCAGGCGGAAGGAATGAGTCGTCTCAGTAGTCTTGAATTGCAACAACGAGGTGAGGCATGGGCCGGTTCCGGTCGCTCGCGCTGGGAATGCTGATAATATCCGGTATGGCTGTCTCCGCCTGGGCTGATGACGACCAGGTGTTCTTCGCCGTCGTCAGCGACGTGCCGAAAGATAAGATGCGTATTTCAGCAAGGGTTCTCCAGGACGGCGCCTCCGCCGATATTAAACTCATCCCGAGCGAGGCGGTGGTCAGCAATCCGGTGTGGCGGACGTTGGAGGTCTGTCATGCGCTCAAGATCGAGGGCACGAAAATCGGCGACGGATTGAAGGTCATGTCCGCGCGGGTGCTGGATGCCAGCATGTTACCGATGGGGCTGCAAGGGTTCGCGGGAGATTGTTTGATCAAGAAAGCGGTGGAGATTGCGCCGCTGGCAGAGTGAACGCAATAGGCGTGAGTCGTGAGTTCCGGCCTCATGACCGATACGTTACGGCCGAGTATCGGTTTGGTCAGGCACAGTCCGGGCAGGTTGTCGGTTCTTCGTCCCCGTCACACTCGTCAGCGGTAAGCGGAAAAAATTGCTCGCAGACCCGGCAGGTGCGGATCTCGAAGTAGGCCACTCCCTTGTCATCGATTTCCGTCGGAAGCAGCAGTTCGAGGGGATCGTAGCCTAGCCGGACGTCATCGTCGAACCGGATGATGGCCAGGCGGTCGTTGAAGACCTCAAAGGAGGCTTCTTTCCCCTTTCGCTCCAGCCGATGTCCCACGACAAATACCGGTTGGCCCTTGCGTTTGGTGCGCAAATCTTTCAAGGTGCGCTGCGTGGCTGTGGCGCAGGAGAATTTGCCGGCGTGGTCGCTGGTGTCGGTTCCAAAGATGGGCATCGGTCATCACGATCGCGTGGACATGAATGTCGTGTGTCCATGTAACACAGGTGAAAAATTTGCGTCAAGGGAACCCTTATGAAGGAGAAAGGTTAACGGCATGGCAGAGATCACCATTTATCAGAAACCCACCTGTTCAACCTGTCGCGAGGCGGTGCGTCTCGTGCGGGAGAGCGGGCAGCCGTTTACGGCGGTCAACTATTATGAGCAGCCCTTTACCAAGAGCCGGCTCAAAGACTTACTGAAAAAAGCCGGCCTGTCACCGCGCGATGTGTTGCGCACGAAAGAAGATCTCTACAAGTCGTTGAAACTGGCCGATCCGACGCTGAGCGACGAGCACTTGCTCGATCAGATGATCGCCCATCCCGATTTGATTCAGCGGCCCATCGTGGTCAAAGGCGACCAGGTCATGCTGGCGCGCCCGGCCGAGACCGTCACCGAACTGCTCTGAAGTCTTCGGGAGCGATGAAGCGCGGTACTGCGTTTGCCGCAGTTGGATGAGAGGAAGCAGACATGTTTGCATACAGCTCGGTGGATCGGGTGTCACTGCTGGGACGGGTGCTGCAGCGGCTGAATCTTCGGTTCCCATCCCTGTTTGTCTTGTTCGCCTTCCTCACCCTGGTGGATCTCATTGTCCCCGATGTGATTCCGTTGGTAGACGAAATCGGGCTGGCGCTGTTGACGCTGTTGTTAGGGATGTGGAAGGACCGCCGCGCGCTCCATCGAGCCGGAGCTTCCCGTGTGGCATCGCGGTGAGGGGCCGCGCGGCCTCGTCGGCCGAGGCGTTCCGGAAAGAGGGCGCATACGGCGCTCCTGAATCAGAGGCCAGTGAGAGTTGGGTTACTGGTCCAAATGTCCGAAGCGCAGTTTGCCGATTTGCGGGTCGATCCAGACTTTGAGATTGCCGGATAAGACGCTCAGGAGCGTTTCCCCCACCAGCTGACGACGCCATCCCCGCAACACCGGAATATCGACTTCTTCGACCGGTGAAGTGCGTTCGACCAAGGCCTGCAATTCGCCCGTCGTGGCGATCAGCGTCGGCGCGATGTTCTCCATTGCGGCGCGGGATTTCAGCACGGCTTGCAGCAGTTCCAGCACACCGGTGGATTCAGGATCCGGCTTGCGATCTCGCGGCACCTCCGGCCATTCAGACTCCGGTCGTGCCAGAGCCTGCTGCATCGTGGCCAGCAAGGCCTGCCCGTTGCGTTCGACTTCCGAGGAATACATGCCGCGCATGCCGCGAAGTTGATCGAGCGTGCGCGGGGTTTGACGAGCCAGCTGCACCAGCACTTCGTCGCGCATCACCCGCCCTCGCGGGACGTTGCGGCGGCGAGCTTCCCCTTCCCGCCAGGCGGCCAGGTCGCGCAACACGCCGGCGGCGCGCGGCTTGAGGCTGTCCCACCCTCGAATGCGCTGGTACCGCTCCTGCGGGTCGCGAGCCTGGGCTCCGAGGGAAACCTCCAGGCGGGAGAACTCTTCATCCACCCAGTCCAAACGGCCCATTACGGAGAGCTTCTGACGGAGATGCCGATGGACCGGCAGCAAGAAGGTCACATCGTCGAGGGCATAGACCAGCTGCTCCTTGCTCAACGGCCGTTGGCTCCAATTGGTGAAGGTGTGGGCTTTGTCGAGCTTCACCCCTTGTACGCGCTGCACGAGGTTGGCATAGGCCGTCTGCGCACCGTACCCCACCATCGCGGCGGCAATCTGCGTATCGAAAAACGGCTTCGGCAATCGGCCCGCATGGTGCGCGAACAGTTCGAGATCCTGCCGGCCGGCGTGAAGGATCTTCTCGATGTGAGCATCGCAGACGAGTTCCCAGAAGCGGACCATCGGTGCGCTGTCCTGCACGGCAGGAAAATCGATCACTGCCGCCACCCCTTCCGCCGCGACCTGAATGAGTTCCAGGCGCGGAATGAAATGGTCTTCTCCCATGAACTCCGTGTCGATGGCGATCACGGCACTGTCCGCCAGCTGATCGCACAACCGCTCGAGCATATGATCTGAGGTGATGAAGGTCTGATCCGGATCCAATGTAGCCATAGGTTACTCGGTGGGACGATATTCCGCCCCGCGCGAAATCGGCGGTTCGGTGTTGCTCAAGCTCAGATATTCTTTGAGAAACTGATAGGCTTCGAGAATGCGTCGGAGTTCGGGTTCGGAGCTGCGGTCGCCGTTACGGGCATCGGGATGCAATTCTTTGGCGCGTTGACGAAATGCCGTGGTGACGTCTGCGAGCGGCGTGCCGAATTCCAGACCCAGCAACTGATAGGCGTCGTAGGCGTTCGTGACTTCGCTGGAGGTGCCGCTGGGATTGCCCTGCCCTCCGGCAGCCTTGAGGAAATCGGCCAGATTGATTTTTCGCCGGCGCCGGCGCGGGCGTTCGCGTATCTCGCTGTCCAATTCATCCCAGCGATCTTCGACGAACTCCAGGCGGGACTCCAAACGAATGGCCCCGGACACATCCTTCACGATGTCCAATTCGTCTTCGATCTGCCCCAGCGAACGCTCGATTTCTTCCAACGCCGGTTCGATACGGAAATAACTATCGACCCGTTCCTGCATCATGAAATCGACGGCAAATTCCATGCTGTCGACATTCTTGGCGCGCAACATGCCGATCCGGCGCCGCATGCCCCGCTGATATTTAAACAGGCGATTGGTTGAAAATGCCACGAGTCCTCGTTCGGCGCGATCTTGCAGGCAGAGGCCCAAGTCGATCGCATCTTAGCACATCACTTTGTCCGGCGATAAGAGTCGAGTGACGGACCGCTGCTCTATCCGCAGGCTACAGACACCAGAACAGGGCCGCCGCGATGAGCGTCGGTGGCAGCGCGGCCAGGAAGAGTCGAAGCGGGCTTACCGTCTCGTCATCGAAATAGGTTCGCAAGATGGCCAGTCCGGCCGGATTCGGTGCATTGGCGATAACGGTCAAGCCGCCGCCCGTGACGGCGCCGGCCACCAGAGCATACTTAAATGTGTCCGAGAGCCCTTCGACCAGCGACCCGAGATAGGTCAGTGCCGCATTGTCGGTGAAGGCGGTCAGGATCGTAGCGCCCACAAATACTGCATCGGGCCCCATGCTGAGCAGGACCGGCTGCAGCCACCATTGTTGTTGTCCGCCTAAGACCACGAGGCCTGCCAGGAAAAAGGCCACGAGTAATCCTTCGCGAAGAATCAAACGATCCTGGTACTGTTCGTAGGCCTGCGCGATCCCGAGAAAGAAGAGCAGGATGCCCAGGAACATCGCGGGATGGTGGGCGAACGCCACGACCGTCGCGAGCAAGCCGAGATGGGTGATGATCAGAGTCAGCGGCGCGCGGTTCTGCTCCCGTTGATCGAAGGCCGTCGAGATGAGGCTGAGTTCTCGACGGAACACCATGGTTGCGGCCAGCGCATTGATCAGCACGGCCAGCGCTGCTTTCCAGCCGAACATCCCCATCATGTATCCGATGTCCCATTTCCAGACCGCGGCGACCATCAATACGGGCGGCGCAGCGAACGGGGTGAGCGTTCCCCCGATGGACACATTCACGAAGAGGACGCCGAGAGTCGCGTATTTCAGGTTCGTGGAACAGCCTTGGCGAAAAAAAGCGTCACGCAGCAAGAGCGCCGCCAACGTCATCGCGGCCGGTTCGGTGATGAAGGATCCCAATAGCGGAACGAGTGCCAACACAGTGAGATACACGCGCATCCCCTGTGGAAGCGGGAGGGCACTGCTGACGACACGGACTCCGGTCATGGCGGTCTGTAAGATCGGCCTGGTGCCTGCGATGACCATGATCGCGAACACGAACAGGGGTTCCGTGAAACTGCGGGTGTCGAGATAGTGGGTGGCGACGGCCGCGCCGTCGGTGACGAACATGGCGACGACGAGCACGAGCGCCCAGAAGCCGAACGCGACCTCCACTTCGCCCAGCAGATGCCAGAGACCGGCATGGGCCGGTCTGGTATGGGCCAGATGTTCGAAGAATGCCGTCGCAAACGTATGCAGGATCGCGACGGCGAACAACAGCGTTCCGATCAGTTGGATGGTGGTGGGCGTCACACTGGTTTCCGGGTGATCTCGTTGAGGCACATGCGCAGTGGGTGCAAGGGCGCCGGCCTCGGGCGTCGATCGTACTCTACATGGATTTTCCGCATCACGCCAACGTTGCAGAAAAATGAATTGAGCAGTGTGCGCAAGGGGAGATTGGAACGGCGAGCGGCGTGGGTCAGCGAGGGTCGTCTTCGATTTTGACGCGGCGCCGGGCGACGCCGGTGGCGCGAGCGGCAGCGGCCACCGCTTTGGCGACGCGCGGCACGACGTCGCGATCGAAGACGCTGGGGATAATATAGTCTTCGGACAGCGCCTCGGTCGGCACACATTCGGCAATGGCCTGCGCGGCGGCCAGTTTCATGGCTTCGTTGATCTCGCAGGCTTGGACATCGAGGGCCCCGCGGAAAATGCCCGGAAACGACAGGGCATTGTTGATTTGATTGGGATAGTCGGATCGGCCCGTGGCAAAAATGCGCGAGACCTCATCGCCGATCTTCGGATCGATTTCGGGATCGGGATTGGCCATGGCGAAGACGATGCGATCGGGGTTCATCGTCTCGAGGTCGGCTTTCTCCAGCACGTTGCCCACGGAGAGGCCGATGAAGACATCGGCGCCCCGCAAGGCGCCGTGGAGCGTTCCGCGCGGTTGGTCCCGCCGGATGCAGGCCTGAAGATCGGTCCGGCAGGCACGGAGTTCCTCCGCTTCCCCCATTAACACGATACCTTCCTTGTCGCATCCGACGAGGTGACAGGCTCCCGCCGCCAACAGGATGCGGCAACAGGCCGTTCCCGCTGCTCCGAGGCCGTTGACCACGATGCGAATGTCTTCCATTCGCTTGCCGACAACCTTGAGCGCATTCGTCAAGGCCGCCAGCAAGACGACGGCGGTGCCATGTTGGTCGTCGTGCATGACGGGAATATCGAGCGAGGTCTTGAGTGCCCGTTCAATCTCGAAACAGCGAGGCGCGCTGATATCCTCCAGATTGATTCCGCCGAACCCGGGAGCGATGCCGCGGACGATGCGGATGATCTCATCAGGATCCTGCGTGCTGACACAAATCGGCCAGGCATCGATGCCGGCCAATTCCCGAAAGAGCATCACCTTCCCTTCCATCACCGGGAGCGCCGCTGCCGGGCCGAGGTTCCCCAGCCCCAGTACGGCGGACCCGTCGGTGACAACGGCGACGCTATTGCTCTTGCTGGTGAAGGCATAGGCTTTCACCGGATCCTTGGCGATGGCTTTGCACACCCGTCCGACACCGGGTGTATAGATCATGGACAAGACATTGCGGGTCGTGACCGGGACTTTGCTCTGGACCCTGATTTTTCCGCCGAGGTGCAGGAGGAAGATCCGGTCCGACGCCGACAGGACATTCACCTCCGGCAGTGTCTCCAGACGCTCGAGTACCCGGTCGCCGTGCGCTTCATTTTGTACGTCGAACGTAATGTCTCTGATCATGCGCTCCGCATTGGCCGACACGATATCGACCGCCCCCAGGTTGGCCCCCTCCTCTGCCAGCAGGGCGGCCACTTTCGCGAAGATGCCGGGCTTGTTGAGGAGCGCGAGGCGGACAGTCAGGCGGTAGTTGGAATACGGGCCGATGTCGTCGGTGGTCATAGGCTGATCCGAGACCGTGAGGATTACTTATGAAGAGTGTATCACAGCGCGGACAGGTCCGATGGTCTTGTGGAGCATGACGTGCCACACATCGGCCTCGATGGACTTCGTCTCTCCTGGGGAGAAGTGCTCCATCAATCTCTCACTTCATGACGCCGCACTGTGAATGAATGTGCTGGAAACCCTATGCTGTGGAGACCCGTTAAGGTCTCGAAAAGTAAAGAGCTCCACGCTCTGCCGTCAGGAGGAGACCCTGACGTACTCGTTCGATGGTGAGGCTGGTGAAATATACGCAAAGAGTTTCGTTGACTTTTTCCGACAGGTTGGCTACCCTCGGGCGCCCTTGTGGTGTGGGCACTTATATTCTCAACCTTTCAAGGAGGGGTTCCATGAAGCGTGCTCTATTCGCATTCGTAGCAGCAGCCATTCTTGTTGCGTTCACCGCTCCGTCTTTCGCCGGAGATGACAAGAAGAAGGAAGAGAAGAAGGGCGGCCACTTCTCCCAGACCCTCTTCGGTGACGACAAGAAGAAGGAAGAGAAGAAGGGTGGACATCTGTCCCAGACCGTGTTCGGCGAAGAGAAGAAGAAGGACGAAAAGAAGGGCGGCCACTGAGCCCCGCTTCCGACGTTCGGTCGTAGTATAAAGTTGGCTCGCGACTCGGGATTGCCGGCGCGGGCCAATTTTTTTTGCCCTTGGCACGTTCCCTGCCCGGCTTCGCACTTCATTGACCCATTCAACAAGCCCATGTTACGGTTCGAAAATGACCGATCATCTTTCGAATCGCCCAACCAATCGCCTCATTCGGGAAACCAGCCCCTATCTTCTACAGCATGCGTACAATCCCGTGGATTGGTACCCCTGGGGGCCGGAGGCTTTAGCCCAAGCTGCGAAACTGAAGCGTCCGATCTTGCTTTCTATCGGGTACTCCTCCTGTCACTGGTGTCACGTGATGGAGCGGGAGTCGTTTGAAAATGAGGCGATTGCCTCGCTCATGAATCAACATTTCATCTGCGTGAAGGTCGATCGCGAAGAGCGGCCGGATCTGGATGAAATCTACATGCAGGCGACCTTGGCATTGAACCGCAATCAAGGCGGTTGGCCGATGACCGTGTTTCTCACTCCGGACCAGAAACCGTTTTTTGCGGGTACGTATTTCCCTCCGACTGATCGCTATGGTCGCCCGGGCTTCCCGACGCTCCTGAAAAAACTCGCCGAGTATTGGGAGAAAGACCATGCCGGCGTGGTGGCGCAAGCCGTGAATCTGACGGCGCGGCTCCAAGAGGGTGCTCATGCTCCTTCTCCGACAACGGTCGGGGAAGCAGAACTCGATCTGGCCGTGACGCAGTTTGCTGAAGATTTTGATGCCAGGCAGGGAGGCTTCGGCGGCGCGCCCAAATTCCCCCCGGCCACCGGGTTGTCACTGCTCCTCCATTGTTACCACCGCACGAAGGACCCGCATACGCTGACGATGGTGCGCAAGACGTTGGATGCCATGGCGGCAGGTGGAATCTACGATCACATCGGCGGCGGCTTCGCTCGCTATTCGACCGACGAACGATGGCTGGTCCCACATTTCGAAAAAATGCTCTACGACAACTCTCTATTGGCGCGCGTCTACGTCGAGGCCTACCAGGTCACGGGAGATGAGAATTACCGTCGGGTGGCCTGCGAGACGTTGGATTATATCCTCAAGGAAATGACGTCCCCTGAAGGAGGGTTTTATTCTGCTACCGATGCCGATTCCGAAGGCGTCGAGGGGAAGTTCTTCGTGTGGACGCCGGACGACGTGCGAGCGGCGGTGGACAGTGATGAAGAGGCGCGCCGCTTCTGCGCCTATTACGATGTGACGGCGGCAGGTAATTGGGAACACACGAATGTGCTCCATACCGCCAAAAGCATCGAAGCCGTCGCCAAGGACCTGGGCATTACCCCCGGCGAGTTAGCCGACACCATCGCGCGCCTCAGAGCCAAGCTCTACACAGTACGTGCAAAACGGATTGCGCCCGGCCTCGATGATAAGGTGATTACCGCCTGGAACGGGATGATGATCAGCGCCATGGCGGAAGCCGGGCGGGTGTTTGACAGTCCCCGTTATCGCGAAGCGGCCGAACGGGCCTGCAACTTTCTGCTGACGGCACTCTCTACCGCAGATGGCCGACTTCTTCGTACGTATCGTGCGGGTACCGCCCACCTGAATGCGTATCTCGAAGACTACGCCTATTTTGCTGAGGGATTGATCGACACCTACGAAGCAGGGGGCGAGGAGCGTTATCTACTCGCGGCCGTTCGTCTTGCCGAGCGCATGCTGGCGGATTTTGCCGACAACCAGCAGGGCGGCTTCTTCACGACGGCCACGGGGCATGAAGCGTTGATCATGCGCAGCCGGGAAGGTCCCGACGGGGCCACCCCGAGCGGCAATGCCGTGGCGGCCTCCGTGTTGGCCCGATTGTCCTATCATCTTGCCCGGGAAGATTTCCGCGAGGCCGCGACCGCGGCCGTTCGTGCCTATGGCCGTCAGATTGCGCGGTACCCCCGGGCATTTGCCAAGAGCCTCATCGTCGTCGATCTCCTGATGAACGGTCCTGTGGAGATTGCGTTGATCGGGCGGCCCGGTGAGCCCGGAACGGAGTCTTTGCGGGCAGCCGTGAATCGCGCCTACCTTCCCAATCGTGTGCTCGCTCATCGCGATTCAGATCAGAGCGCAACCAGTCATCCACTCCTGCAGGGAAAGACACTGATCAATGGCAAGCCGGCAGTATATGTGTGCCGGAATTTTGCTTGCGGCCGGCCGATCACTGATCCGAAGGAGTTTCCGTCCTTGCTCGACCCCGGGCAACAGACCACCTCACCTACCGCCTCAGAACAGAAGATCTTGAGTGGAACGTTATGCCTGGGCCATGCGACCGTGCAGAGCACTGCCGCCTATGCCGCGCGACACATTCACGAGAGTGGCGAGGCGCTCGCGACTGGATTCGGCCTGTTCGGTGCGACGGGCCTCACGGCCAGTCGATTGGGATTCGGAACCTATCGGGTCGGCCAGCGAGAAGCTGAACATCGTGAGGCCTTACGTCTCGCGCTGCACCAGGGCTGCAATGTGATCGATACCTCGACCAACTACATGGACGGTGAGAGCGAGCAACTGGTCGGGTCGGTCTTGCGAGACATGATCCGCGCGGGTGAACTGGCCCGCGAGGACGTCGTCGTGGTGTCGAAGATCGGGTACGTGCAGGGCCAGAATTTGACGCAAGCGCAGGCGCGGGAAAAGTCGGGCAAACCCTACCCTGAGATGGTCAAGTACGGTGATGATATCTGGCATTGTATCCACCCGGATTTTCTGGCGGACCAATTGACGCTGTCGCTAGACCGGCTGGGTTTAGCGACGCTCGATGTGTGCCTGCTCCATAACCCGGAATATTTCCTCTCCCATGCGACCCGTCTCGGCGGGAATGAATCGCGAGACCTGTCTGTGTTGCGCCGGGAGTTCTACGCGCGACTCCAGCGGGCTTTCGAGTATTTCGAGACGCAGGTGCAGGCGGGCCGGTTGCGCGGGTATGGAGTCTCGTCGAACACGGCCACCTCGCCTCCCGACGATCCCGGTGCCACCTCTTTGTCCCACATGATCGATGCGGCAAAGTTGGCGGCCACGACCGTAGGAGTCCCGTCTCATCACTTTCACGTCATCCAGTGTCCGATGAATGTGTATGAGTCCGGCGCGGCGCTGATCAAAAACACCGGCATGTGGAACGGCAGTACACTGCTTGAGGAGGCGATACGCGAACGGATTGCCGTGCTGGTCAATCATCCCCTCAATGCCATGCCGGTGCAGCGCGGCGGCGTGATTCGCTTGGCGGATGTATCGGTGCCGGCGCCGGAGGCCGAGTTCGAGGCGCAGCGGATGAACGTCGCGGCATTGGAAGAGGAATATCGCAGCAGTCTCGCCCCTGCGGTCGCGCACAGCGGTCAGGGCATGCTTCCCGCCGATTTTTTTCGATGGGCCGATGAATTGACTCGCATACGGGGCCAGGTGCAGGGGCTCGAGCATTGGGAACAAATCGAACAACAGATGATCGCGCCGCATGTGAACCAGGTGCTTCGTGCGCTGGCCGAGGCGTTTACCGGAACCGTCGCTGAACAGTGGGAGTCCTGGCGGGATCGATACGTGCCGGAACTGTTGGCGCTCCTGAGAACTCTGCATCGAGAGGCCGCCGAAAAAAGTCATCTCCGTTGCGATGAACTCCATCGTACCCTCAACCCGGTGTTACCGGAGGAACGACGCACGGCCACCTTGTCGCAGAAGGCGCTGTGGGTGCTCGCCAGCACGCCGGGTGTCACCTGCGTGCTCAACGGCATGCGTACGTCGGCCTATGTCGAGGATGCGCTCAAGATTCTGCAGTGGCCCCCCTTGTCGGAGTGGCGAGCGGTCTACGATCGTTGTGCCGGGAAGAAGTAGCTTGCCACGTTCGCATGTTTTGATTATTCTGTGCCTCGACCAGTCTACGAACTCACCTAGCGCCGGAGGTTTTCATGATCGTTTTGCGCCCGTTTGCCCTGCTCGGACTGTTAGCCGTCGCCGCTTCCTTTCTGCTCGACGGCTGCGCGAGCAAGGCGGGAACCAGTGGAGGAGCCACCGTCACTCCTCCCAAGCCCCATGTGGAGGAGCGTATTGCTGCCGCTCCTGTTCAAGAAATTCCTCCGCCTCCCGAACCGGCGCCGGTTCCTTTGCGCTCAGTGGAGATGGCCGCCCGTAACGCGACAGGGGAACAGAATATCCCCTTCCCTGATGTGTTATTCGATTTCGATCAGTATGTCTTGCGGGACGATGCGCTGAATGCCGTCGAGGCCAATGCCAAACGTTTGAAAGACAATCGGGTCACCAAGGTGTTGTTGGAAGGCCGATGTGACGAAATCGGGACCGCGGAATACAACCTGGTGCTGGGTGAACGGCGTGCCCTTTCGGTCAAACGGTATCTGGAATCTCTGGGCTTGAATCAGGTACAGGTCGATGTGACGAGTTACGGCAAGGACCGTCCCTTGTGTTTGCAGCACAACCCGGTCTGTTGGCAGAAGAATCGCAGCGTGCACTTCGTCGTCAAAGAATAGGCACGCCTCCCCTCGTTTCGATGCCGGCGGCACGACGTATCCCGTCCATGCCGCCGGATTGCTCCCCTCTCCGATCCGTGACGTTACACACAATTAACGATCACCTAACCTTCGCGGAATGCCGAAGGTCTATCCTTGCATGGAGTCAATCGGCTGGGTGTGAGTGCACCGCATGATGGACGCGTATCAACCAGGAGGACGAAACATGGTGACAGTCAGTGAGCTTATGACCAAGAAACTGGTGACGGTTCCTGCCGGCACGTCGGCGGCCGAGGCCGCCAAAGTGATGAACGAGCGTCACGTCGGGAGCGTGTTCATCGAGCAGAACAATCGTGTCGTGGGCATCGTGACCGAGTCCGACATCGTTCGAAAGGTCGTCGGGGAAAATAAACCGGTACATTTCGTCCCCGTCGAATCGATCATGAGCAGCCCTGTCATCAGTCTCGATGAGCGGCGATCGCTTACCGAAGCAGCCGATCTCATGCAGTGCCATCACACCCGTCACCTGGGTGTCTTGCAGAGCGGCGCGATCGTCGGGGTGTTGTCCGTACGTGACCTCTTGCAGCCGGTCGCGGTGGACGAGTTCTAATTGGCATGTGGCAGGCCCTCGCCTGTTGGTCACTGGCAGTATTTAACATGTCCGTAACATACCAGTGATGTGCCAGCAATCATAGATTCGTAGGATGGATCGAGCCACAGACGATACCACCACTCAAGCAGAGGAGATGCGCATGTTGAGTCAGGGACAGAGGCAGGGATGGGGACGGCGAACCGTCGTGGTGAGCCTGGCGACGATCATGGCTACGGCCGGAGCCTGGACCGTGCTTCCGATGCCGGTGGCGCAGGCCGAGAACGCAGGGCCGACGGCGGGTCTGGCCACCGAGGAAGGATTGGTGCGCTACAACCCGCAGACTCACGTGGAGGGCAGCCTCCGGGTTCAAGGCTCCGATACGATGTCTCTCCTCATGAGTCGTCTTGCGGGTGAGTTCCAACGACGCCAGCCGAATGTCTCGATCAATGTGAACGGAGGCGGATCGACCAAGGCAGTGAACGAGTTCGTCCAGCCACCGGCCAAATTGAGCGGGAAGATTATCCTCAAGGAAGAACGACCGACCTATGTTTCCCTCGTGGCCTCCTCGCGTGAATTGCTGGATGCGGAAGTGAAACAATTTGTCACCCAACATGGCTATGAACCCACCGCGATCCCTGTCGCGGTCGACGCGGTGGCACTCTACGTCCATCGAGATAATCCCATCCAGGGCCTTACGCTCGACCAAGTGGATGCCATGTTTTCAACGACCCATAACCGCGGATTACAAGCGAACCTGTCTCAGTGGGGCGCTCTGGGGCTTCAAGACGGCTGGGAGAAGGCCCCAGTGAGACTCTATGGCCGGGACCGGCGATCGGGCACGCGCGCGTTCTTTCAGGAGCATTGTTTGGCCGGCGGTGAGTTTGTCCCGACTCTTCGTGAGGAGCCCGGCGCGGCGTCCGTGATTCTCGACCTCACGCGCGATCAACTGGGAATCGGTTACAGCGGGTTAGGCCTGGAAACGTCCAGTGTGCGAATCGTTCCGCTCGCGGAAAATCAGGGCATGCCCTTCGTTGCGCCCACGGCGGCGACTGTTTCCAATCAAACCTACCCCCTTCGCCGGATGCTCTATCTGTATGTCGATAAATCTCCAAAGGCTCCCCTCGCACCCGCCGTACAGGAGTTCCTGACCTTTGTGACGAGTCGCGAAGGGCAAGAGGCCGTGATGAAGGCGGGATTTTTCCCACTCCCGATGAACCAGGTGAAAAAGAACGTTTTGGCGCTCGGTCTTGTCGGCCAGGATGCTCCCCTCCCAAACTGATCCCGCGTCGTTTAAAACGTTGCTGCACCGCAGGCATCGAGGACATAGTCTCGATGATCTGCGGTGCATGTCGTTCGCATTCTTTCCTCTTTGACGAACTCAATCCCTCACCAACTTGCCAGAAGGTCCTCTCGCCTTTCTCGAATTATCCATCCCCGGAGTGCTCTTTCCTGGTCTCGTACGCCACTGTCACCCTAGCCACGTTCGTTCTTTCCCCGTCCGGAAGAATGGGGCCGGCTCTATGGATCCCGAACTTCGGTGTGATGCAAGCAGCCATGCGGCATGCGCAGCACAGTACGATACAGGTTGTTCCGCCACTGTGTGGATGATGACGCGCCGCACAGGTGCGGAAACCTGGGAGCAGAATTCAGTGGACCGACGATGCAGAGATGTGGGCGCCACTCAGTATTGGATTGGGCAATGGCCACGCACTGCTCGCACGACCGGTGCTCTCTCCGGGGGACAGAGGCCTTGATGTCTCACGTTACGAGCGAGGCTTTCAACAACACATCATGCGGTAACGAACGATCGTACTCATGCGGATGGCTATTGCGTGGGAGATTTCCGGGGTGTCTTGCTTTTTGTGCGAGCGGAGTCGAGGTCTTGCTGGAGTGTTGTTAATTGATCCTGCAACGCCTGCATCTGCTGCAGTTGAGCGTCTAACCGATTCCGAAGTTCCAGATTTGAGGTGGTCAGCTTACGGACTTGAACATTGAGGTCATCTGTCTGATTGCTTGGCGCATCTGTTGGCTCGCCGTTCTTCGCGCCAGGCCCACCTGCATTCGTTGCGGGGAGCGGGATTGGGTGTGAGGCTTCAGTCGAGGGGGAAGCGGGCCGGCTTCTCAGGGCGATGACCTCTTTGGTATTCAGCGAGACGTGCACGGTTTCAAAATGGGCCCAGCGTGGTTCCTCGGCATCGGGCACCGTGGCTGCCGTGGCCGGCGCGGCGACCCACAACTTCATCCCCTTGGTATCTCGTAGATCCTTGACGTCTCCTCCGGCTGTGTCGGCCCTGGTGAAGGCGGAGTGATCCGTGAGCACGACATGGAGATACCGCCCTCGTAGAAAAAGCGCGCCGGTGGTCCGTTCTTCACTGTAGGTCGTCTGTGATTTGGGGAGGGAGAAAAACACGCGCTCGGTGGGAGCGGCTTGTTGAAAGGCCGCTGCGATCGGCGTGGCGATACGGTTCAGCTCCATTTCCGTGAAGACCGGCACCGGTCTGGGCTGTTCCAGAATGCCGACAATCGTCCCGCTCCAGCCGCTTACCATCAACGAGCCAAGCAACAGGCGCACCTCTTCCGGTGTCAGCTGCGCAGGATGGCCGTTGTTCATCGGAGCCGGTCCGCGATGCACAGTCGGGTCTGTTTGAACTCCCACTTGGCTGCCCTGCTGGTCGTACAAGACCGTTCCCCCGGCGAGGAGCGAACATGCGGAGGTCAGGCACAGGAGGACGGCCAGGCAGAGGCTGCGGCGCAGGTTCACCGGAGGAGACATTGTGGTAGCTCTGGACATCACTGGCATGCGAACTGAATTCCCCACAATCTGCCCCCTCCCATTTGCCCTCGCCAGGCTCGATCCGCAGCGCGGCTCACCTTCGGTATTTCGCCTTCTTTTTGAACCTTGAATCCAGCCGGGCATTTCCGGTTGATTGCCTCCATTGCGTCGCGACGCTCGCTGGAGGTGAGGACATCGACTTCATTCTGAAACGGGTACGTGACGAGTCCTCCTGCCGGCGTGTCGCGGACGAGCGTCACGCCGGCTCCGCAGGCGCTGCAAGCCCACACCAGCACGAGCGCAGCGCTAACATCGAATAGGCCACGCCGCCTTCGTGCCGGTGCAAGGTTGTTGTGATCCGTCAGCGGGACTCGGTGCAATAGGTCTCCTCCTCAAGCGGCTGGTATCCTGCCCCAAAGTTCGGGAAGTCAGCAATCTCTTTTCCCCCGGTATTCCAAATATGCAGACATTGGGCCGTCAGGGCCGGAAGGCTACGTTGACTGTCCTCGATGGCGACCACCACGGCATTCTGCGTCGTCCCGATGGCAATGACACGATTCCCGGGCTGCAAATGGTTCGTCGGAATTTTGCCATTGAAATAGACCAGGAATTCTCCCCGCCCCCGTTCCCTATCGGTCGGACCATAGGCCGGGTGTTCGGCGATGGGGAGTTGAGTCAGGACCATGGTGACCAGGCCGTCTTTCTGAGGCGCCTGCACGATACGACCACCCAGCTGGACCTTCTTCCCGCCCTTGGCATTCGGCACCATGCGCCAGGCCGCAAAATCAAAGTTCGGATCCACGCCATCGAGTACTTTGGCCGAGAAGATTCGTTCCGGTCCACATCCGCTCAGTACGATGCCGATGAGTGTAATCAGGATCGCGCTTCGGTATGTCTTCATCGTAAGCCTTTCTCTTTTCGGCAGACTGAGTCGATTGGACGTTCGCTGCCACATTCCTGTTCGTCTCGTTACATGAATCGTATTTGCCACTGTACCAAGAAGGCGTTTTGGGCGAAAGGGTCACCCACGCCGCGTGTCGGATCGACGACGTTATTGGGTCCGTTGCCGGAGTGATGGCGGAACTCATAGTTGACTTGCAGCTTCGACTGCACTTTGGGCGGAAAGTTTTCGAAATAGTAGCTCACACCGACGATGGTTCTGGTGTAGAGATCATTGCCGATTCGGGTATTCGGGTCGAATTGTTCGTACATGACGACCGGTTCGAAGTTTTCGAGGGGTCCGTCGGTGATGAGATATTTGGCCAGGACATACCACGTACGTCGTTGCACGCCCGGTGCGCCGGAGCCGCCGCAGATGGTTTGGACATCGCACGCACCGTTGGCCGGCCGTCCGATCGTGGTCTGGTTGGCACCGTCATGCCCTTGCCAGATTTCTCCCTGAATCATGAAGCCGGGTAAGATCTTCGACGTATAGCGGAAATCCAACCCGTAACGATCGAAGGCGCCCTTGCCGCGGCCGTTGATATTCGTATTGGCGTTGTTCGACTCGCCTTGAATCGTGGTGAAACTGATAAAAGACACGTCGCTGCCGAACAATCGTACGCGCGAGTAGAAACTCTTCGGTGCGTTCGATCCGGTTGCGTTGGCCGTGTAATTGTTGTTGTTCATAATACCGGCCACATACTCGAGCCGGTTCAACAGTTTGCCCCGCATATCGAGAAAATAGTCACGTTCTTGGAGAAAGTCGATGGTGCCGGCCGACCCGGTTCGGTTGCCGACACCAGAGCCCACGGAGGTGAGATACGGAGAGCTGATGACATCGCGCAAGCCGCCGGAGGTTTCCGTGAAGATACCGAAGGGCATGCGAAAGATACCCATGCGGAAATAGTTCACGTTCGGCGCCCAGGATTGCACCGGTCGTATGTCGAGGTAGGCTTCCCGAAAAAATGTCGACGAGGTCGGCACTCCGCCGGTGGCCGCGCTACCTCCTGTCGGCGTGTTGTTCAAAAGATTGATGCTTTGGAACTCCATCAAGGTGTGCCACCGCGGCAACGTGTCGCTAATACGACCCCAGAAAAGAATTTCCGACCGCCGGATGGAGAAATTATCCTGACTCCGGCCTTCCGGCACATGCGCATCCTGGTGAGTGTATAACCATTGGAGGGCGTTGAGTCCAAAGTTCACTTTATCCCTGAGGATCGGCAGCAATTCTGCTTTCGATTTCCATTCGTCCAGGGTATCGACCCGCTTATCGCGTTCCCCGCCTTTGTATTCCTGCTCCGCGCGAATCTGAATCCACTCTTCTTTGGTGATGGTGCCTTTCTGCATCAACAGGTCTTCGATCGATGTGCCGCCGAGAGGAATCTCCGGTGCCGGGGGCGGAGTGGCGGTTCCGTTCGGAGCCGGGCCCATCGCCTGGGCGACCATGATATGGGGCGGCGAGGCCATCGGGCCTTGCCGCGTGGTGTTGTCGGCCCAGGACGTCGTCACGCACAGACTGAGCACCGCGGTCCCTACGAGGCCGCTGATAGATGCAACCGACGGGCGTATTTCCATTACGAACATCCTCCTTGTGTCTATTGATTTCATGAACGCAGGTGGATGGTAGTCGGGAGGCGTCACACCCACGTTCGAACTCTGTTACCACTGTGTAAAACCATCTCGTGTTACTGAAGTCTTTTGGCAGTGCCGATCCTATGGCAACGGCTCAGTCGGCGGACAGTTTATATCCCACGCCCCTGACCGTGAGAATCCACTGCGGGGCCGATGGCTTGTCTTCCAATTTGTGGCGGAGTGCGTGGATATGCACGTCCAACGCATGTTCTTCCAGCGCGTAGTCTTCTCCCCAGACAAGGTTGAGTAATGACTGGCGCGTCAGCACGCGCCCGGGGTGCTGCAGGAGGACCCGCAAAATCTGAAACTCCTTCGGCGTGAGCTGGATCGATTGACCTTCGACGGTGACCTCGTGTCGATCGAGGTTCATGCACAGCCCATTGACTCGAAATTCTCTAAGAGGCGCCGCTTGCAATTCCTGCCGTCGGAGCAGCGCCTTGATGATCGCGAGCCATTCTCGATGCCGATGCGACTCGATGACGATGTCGAATCCTGCGGCAAGGTCCTCCACGGTCTCTTCTTCCGTCCACGGTTCTCCCAGTGGTTGGAGCGCAATTATCGGGATGTGCCGGAATGCGTGGTTCTGCCGCAAGGCACCGACGACGTTGTGACGCCGGTCGATGAGCGCCAGTTTGAAAGAGGCGCCAGAGGCGAGCGATAGGGCAGCCTCAGCGGTCGGCGCGAGGGACACATGATACCCGTTCGGCCGCAAGAGCTGGTGAACAGATGTGGCAAAGTCTTCGTCCTTGGTCACAAGCAGTACTGGAATGCCGTGATGACGTTGTGATTCCGTCGCCTGCTGCATAAGCTGATGCTAGCGGCGTCGAGTTGCCTGCCTGTATCCCGTTTGTTACGGCTGTGTAAATACCGCAGTGCGATCTCTGCATGGCCTGGAATGGCCGGTCGCCTCTGTAAAACGTAACGCTGCTGTAATGCCGCTGTGAATCTTACGGAACAATTCAACGCTACATTGTCGATGAAGGTTGTGGTCCACGGGTTCCTGGAAGGACCTCTCGAGCAAGTTGCTCAACCATGATCTGGCATCCACAAGGAGGTGTTCGCAGATGACGTTTACCAGTTTCCTCGTTCGGGTTCCACGTGTGGCCGATATCGCAGGGCGCGCCATTGAAACGGATCTCACCGACCTCTGGATGAAGGGTATCAAAGGAGTATTGAGTCTCCTGATTCTGACGATCCTCATTGCTCTGACGGGAGGGGTCATCAAAACGTTTCTGGATATCAAGTTGTTACTTGATGCACCGGTTGAAGTTGGGCTTCGGCAGATTATTGTGGATACGCTGATCCTTCTCGCGGTGGTCGAGGTCTTTAAGACCACGCTGACCTATTTTTCGGAAGGACGCGTCAAGGTGACGTTCATTGTCGATACAATTCTGGTCGTCATGCTGACGGAAATCATTTCCCTATGGTTCAAAGACGCCGACCAAGCGAAGCTCCTGTCGTTAGGCGCCATTGTGCTGGCATTAGGGGCAGTACGTGTCGTCGCCGTGCGCTGTTCCCCTGCACAGGGCGATGGTAGCGGAAAATGCGCGGGATCCTGTCGGGAAGGAATCTAATCCATGCCCCTTGAGGTAAACGCATGCATGGTTGAATCGGAACGAGACGCGCATTCGCACGGTGGTCTGTATTTCGTACGGAAGCCAATCGGTTTCAAGGGAAAGGGAGCAGGAAGCTTGGGGACATTCCAACTAGGAGGATCCGCCATGGTTCATCAGTCTGCAGTGCTGAGCAGTGAGTGCAGGGTGTTGGAGTTATTGCAGGCCAGGAAATCTCTCACGCTTGAGCAGGTCGTCATTCTCCTTCCTGAGCTGAGTTGGAATCAGATCTTTAAGACGATTGATGAGTTGAGCCGGCATGGGAAGATCATGCTCTTGCGAAGAGGGTTTAATTACGAAATCGAACGTGTTTCTTCCAGGCACCCAGCATTGTCCTACCTGGGATGAGCGCGATATGAGGTGGTGGTGGTGACGCATAGGCTGTCAGGGGCGTGACCTGAATCGATAGCGAAATCCCGGCAACACGTCGACGGATCCCGCACCGATATTCTCCAGTTTGCGGCGAAGGCTACGGACATCCCGATCCAATTCTTGGAATAGCAGTCCCGACCTCTCTCCTTCTGGAAGCGGTCTCAACTCCTCTGCATTCAGCAGCGTGTTTTCCCGGCCTAGAAACGCCTGGAGCAAGGCCATCTCCTTTCGTGACAGGATCAGTTCTCGCTCTCCCAACAAAACAGCAAAGTAAGGTCCTTGCATCCTCACTGCCCCATCCAGAATGGATGTGTCCCCGTCCGCTGAGATTTCACTTCGGCGAAGCACGGCCCGTACCCGCGAGACGACCTCTCTTGGACTGAATGGCTTGACGACATAATCGTCTGCGCCCATATCGAGTCCCGCGATCCGTTCCGCTTCGCCACCAATCGCTGTCAGCATGATGATTGGAATGTGCCTGGTTGTGGCATGTTGGCGCACCATCCGACAGATCTCCTGACCACTGAGTCCGGGCAACATCAAGTCGAGCAAGATGAGTGTTGGTGGGCGGCGTTGAATATCCTCCCACCCGCTGACGCCGTCGCTCGACAGTGAGGTGTCAAAACCTGCAAGGCGCAGTGCACGATCAAGAAGCGCCGCGTGGAGAGGTTCGTCTTCAATAATGTGTACGGTCGGGGGCGTCATGACAGCAAAGGCTACGGACCGACGGTTTCAGAATCCTCATGGCGACATGTCGGTGTGGTTAACTCCGGTCGATCAGAATTCCCTCTTCAGCGCGTGAGGTCATCCAAAGTTAACATGGTGTTTACTTTGGGCTGATGGTCTGGAAATGAAACGGCCCTATGTTCGACGGTGCAATAGTTCACGGCTTTTTTTAACGGGAGGAATGTCTGTCTATGGTCATCTCACGTCAGGTTTGTCTAAGTCTCACGCTGACCGTGTTGGGCCCGTTTATGACGACGTGTCTGGTCAGCGCTGCACCCGGTGATGCTCCATCAGTCGAAACTGCCACCATTGATTCCCAGATCAAGCCCTATGCAAAGGTGAGCGGTGTGTCCGGGACTATCGATAGTATCGGTTCCGATACCCTCAACAATCTCATCACCCTATGGGCGGAGGGGTTTCGGAAACAATATCCCAACGTCAAAATTCAAGTGGAAGGTAAAGGATCGAGCACGGCTCCGCCCGCGTTGATCGAAAATACGGCTCAGTTGGGGCCGATGTCACGGACCATGAAGTCCAGTGAGGTCGATGCCTTCGAGGCCAAGTTCGGTTATCCCCCTACTGCATACCCGGTTGCGGTGGATGCGCTCGCGCTTTTTGTCAACAAGGACAACCAGGTGGCAGGACTCACCATGGCCGAAGTGGATGCACTGTTCTCCAAGTCGCGCCGCCAGGGGCACCCCACGGACATGACCCGCTGGGGTCAACTCGGCCATAACGGAGACTGGGCCAATGCGCCCATCAGTCTCTATGGTCGAAACTCCGCATCCGGTACGTACGGCTTTTTCAAGGAACATGCGCTGAAAAATGGCGACTTCAAAGATCAGGTGAAGGAGCAGCCGGGATCCGCCTCCGTGGTGCAGGGCATCAGCGAAGATCGATACGGCATCGGGTATAGCGGCATCGGATATAGCACGTCGGGAGTCAGAATGGTTCCGTTAACAGCAAAGGCAGGGCAGCCGTTTATCCAACCGACGCATGCCAATACGAAGAACGGAACCTATCCGCTCTGGCGCTATCTCTACATCTATGTGAACCAGGCGCCAGGCAAACCCCTCTCCCCGATCGTCAAAGAGTTTCTCGCGTACGTGTATAGCAAAGAGGGTCAGTCCGATGTGCTCAGGGATGGATACTTTCCCGTTCCCGGGGCATTGGCTGAAAAACAGCTCGCCAAGATCCGCTGATGCAAACGAATCCTTTCAGATTCTTCTTCGCGCCTGCGCGGCTGCGGTCATTGATCGACCGGCTCGCCCGCGCCGCCATTACGGTGGGCGGGCTGGCGACCATTGTCAGTATTCTGGGGATTTTCTTTTTTCTCTTCCGCGAGGTGACGCCACTCTTCACCGCGCCGAGTGCGAAGTTGAGCCAACGCCTCAGTGTGCCCGCCTTGTTGTCCGACGAAGGGCCCGCGCAGGTGGCGGTGGACGAACATCGAGAGATTGCGCAGGTGTTCACCTCCGGTGCCATTCAGTTTTTCGATCTGGCCTCCGGCCGGCCCATTCAGTTGGAACTGCCGGCGCAGCTGACCACGAGGCAGGTGACGGCAGTGGCCTCGGGTGGCGGCTCCACCGCGCGTCTTGCCGTGGGTACGGCTGCCGGCGAAATTATGCTGGTGAAGATCGGCACCACGACGGAATTTTCCGAGCAAGGCGAACGGCGGAAACGGCCGCACATCAAAGCCGGCGCACCGATTCCCGTCACGACTAGCGCCATTGTCCGACTCGCCTATCGCTCCAACGATCAGGGCAGTCTCCTCGCCTTTGCCACCAAAGCAGGACGGCTGTTCGTCGCGAGAATTGCCGCTGATGATCCAGCGGGAACCGATCTGAAGATCACGGAGTTGCCCCACCCTCCCGGCTCTGTCACGTCGCTGGCGCTGGATGCGTCGTTTGAACAGGTGTACGTCGGGACTTCCGATGGGCACGTCGTCCACATCGGTTTGTCAGAAATGCAGCCGCCAGACGTGAGGGCAAGCTATGCGGTCGCTGCACCAGACACCGCGGTTAGCATGTTGGGGTTTCTCAGCGGTGATCGTAGTCTGGTGGTCATGGGGGCAGACGGTGCCGTGTCGACGTGGGGCCTGGTTCGACGCTCCGATGCGCCAGCAGGATGGAAGCTGGCCCAAATGCATACGTTCCGCTCCCATGCTGCGCCCGTGACCGCGTTCGCCCCCTCGCAACGGGTCAAGGGATTTGTCACCGGCGATGCGAAGGGCAATGTGTTCCTGCACCATGCCACCTCTTCTCAAACGCTGCTGCGGATGGCTGTTGGCGAATTTCCTATTCGTGCCGTCGCTTTTGCGCCGAAAGGAGATGCAGTGATCGCTTTGGATGGAGCCGGACAACTGTCGCTCTACCAGGTCCAGAATCCCTATCCCGAAGTCACGTTGGACACACTCTTCGGCAAGATCTGGTACGAAGGGTACGATCAGGCCGCGTATGTCTGGCAATCCTCATCCGGATCGGACGATGTGGAGCCGAAATTGGGTCTTCTTCCCTTGGCGTTCGGAACCCTCAAGGGCACGATCTACGCCCTCTTTCTTGCCGTGCCGATCGCCATTCTTGCCGCGATCTGCACCTCACAGTTCATGCATCATGATCTTCGCGCTAAAGTTAAACCGATTATTGAAGTCATGGCTGCCTTGCCGACCGTTGTGCTCGGCTTTCTCGCCGGGCTTTGGCTGGCTCCTCTCCTCGAGCGTATGCTTCCGGCGCTTGCCGGCATGGTGCTGGTCTTGCCGATGTTGGTGATCGTGGCGTCCTTCTCCTGGCATCTCTGTCCCCTATCCATCAAGCGACACTTCACGCCAGGGAATGAAGCGCTGCTGTTGATGCCCCTTCTGGCTCTCGGGATCGGTGGTTGCCTGTGGGCCCATTCTTTCTTCGAAGTCTGGTGGTTCGACGGCAACATCAAGGCCTGGCTCTCGAATCGGCTGGGCATTCAATATGATCAGCGCAACGCCTTGGTGGTCGGCATTGTGATGGGATTTGCCATCGTGCCGGTGATCTACAGCATTGCCGAAGAAGCGCTCTCCAACGTGCCGAAATCCCACATCGCTGGATCTCTGGCACTGGGCGCCACCCGTTGGCAAACCGTGTGGCATCTGGTGTTGTTGTCGGCCAGCCCGGGGATCTTTTCTGCCGTGATGATCGGTTTCGGGCGCGCGATCGGCGAAACCATGATCGTGCTGATGGCCACGGGGAACACGCCGATTCTGGACTGGAACTGGGCTAACGGGTTCCGGACGTTGTCGGCCAACATAGCCGTCGAAATACCGGAGGCGCCGCACGGCGGAAGTCTGTACCGGGTGTTGTTCCTGGCTGCACTGCTCCTGTTCATTGTCACGTTTGCCATCAATTCGCTGGCCGAACTCGTCCGCCAGCGGCTCCGGGATAAATATAGCCATGGGTAAACCATCCACGCGCATGAGAAATGTTTGGCGAGGTGGCGAGCTCTTCGTCTGGATGACGGCGTCTGGTGTGGCCATCAGCTTATTGATGGTGGCCGGGATGCTGGTTCTGATCATGATCAATGGCCTGGGGCAGTTCTGGCCGCGTGCCCTCCAACAGGTAACGTTGAACACCCAGGAGACGGTGATCGGACAACTCGTCGGCGAGGAGACGATACCTCATTCGATGACAACCGGGGCCCAATCAGGACAGCGTCGCTTCCGGTATCGCGTCGGCAATCGGGATCAATTTGGTGCTGAATATCGGTGGATCAATGAGGCAGAGATCGCGTCGATGACCTTTCCCGACGATCTCACGTTGGTGGAACGTCGTGAGTGGGGCCTCGCGTTTGGCCGCATCAGTCTGGCCGGAGAAGGCGTCGCCGCAGCGCATGCCGACGAAAGCACGTGGCAAACCGTCGTCAAGCTTGTCGACCGAGCCAACCAGCTGCGTCAGCGAATCGAGCATCTTGAGCGGGAGGAAATCGGGTCCATCAACTATCGTATCGAGAAGGCCAGGCTTGCGCGCCAGGCTTTGGTGTTGAAAGGCGGGCTCGATCCGGCCATCGCGGACGCAGATCGGCGTCTGGTCGATGACATTGCCGCGCTTGAGCGTGACTATCTTTCGAAGAGCGAAGCGTTAGAGCAGTTGCATAAAGAGGCAAGCCAGGATGCGCTGCTCTTCACCATCTCAACCGGCCGGTCGGTACGCCTGTCGCTCGATCAGATCGTCGCTGTGAGTCGGCCGAATGCGATGAATTGGCTCGAGAAGCTCGGCGCTTATGTTCGGAATCTCTGGTTCTTTGTCTCGAGCGAACCTCGAGAGGCCAATACGGAAGGCGGCATCTTTCCTGCCATTTTCGGCACCGTGCTGATGGTGTTTTTGATGACCCTGGCCGTGATGCCCTTCGGGGTGATGGCGGCGGTGTACTTACGGGAGTATGCCAAGCAAGGACCACTCGTCCGTCTGGTGAGAATTGCGGTGAACAACCTGGCCGGGGTGCCCTCGATTGTCTTCGGCGTGTTCGGGTTGGCGTTCTTCGTCTATGCGTTAGGGGGCAGCATCGACCAGATCCTGTTTCCTGAAGCGTTGCCCAATCCCACGTTCGGCACCGGCGGAATTCTCTGGGCCTCGCTGACCCTCGCGCTGCTCACCGTTCCGGTCGTCATTGTCGCAACGGAGGAAGGCCTGTCGGCAGTGCCCCGCGATTTTCGCGAGGGATCAGTCGGTCTGGGCGCCACCAAATTCGAGACGATCCGCCATGTCATTCTGCCCTGCGCCTTACCCGGAATTTTGACGGGATTGATTCTCGCCATGGCGAGAGCCGCCGGCGAAGTGGCGCCGCTGATGCTCACGGGTGTGGTGAAGTTGGCTCCGGCCCTCCCGCTGGATGAGTATCTCCCTTTTCTGCATCTCGAACGAAAATTCATGCACCTAGGTTTTCACATTTATGACGTGGGATTTCAGTCGCCGAACGTTGAGGCAGCCAAGCCGATGGTCTACATGACCACCCTGATTCTGATTCTCGTGGTGGTGTTGTTGAATCTCGCGGCAGTGATGTTGCGCAATCGTCTCCGGAAGCGATTTGCAACCTCAGCGGTGTGATCACAGAGAGGAGTTCGTATGGAAGTGCGATCAGACAGGATGGCGGCGATGTCGCCAATGGTGTCGCTCCGCCCGCCCGTCTCCCCATCCAGGCTCGTGCCTTCACCCCGGACGATCGAGTCGCCCGTGCAGGCGAAAATCTCGGTTCGCGACCTCGACTTTTTTTACGGGCACCGGCAGGCATTGTTTCATGTGGGATTGACGGTACGCAGCCATTCCGTGACGGCCTTCATCGGGCCGTCCGGTTGTGGAAAGTCTACCCTGCTCCGATGTTTGAATCGCATGAACGACCTGGTGGAGGGTGCGCGTGCCGTCGGACGTGTGGAGCTGGACGGGGTCGATATCTATGAGGCCGCCATTGATGTGACCGACTTGCGGAAACGTGTGGGAATGGTGTTTCAAAAATCCAATCCCTTTCCCAAATCGATTTACGACAACGTGGCGTATGGACCCCGTTTGCATGGGACGAAAGACAAACGGTCATTGGACGAGCTGGTGCAGCATAGTTTGCAAGGCGCAGGTCTTTGGGATGAAGTGAAGGATCGCCTTCAGCACAGTGCCGTCGGGCTCTCTGGGGGCCAGCAGCAACGGTTGTGTATCGCCCGCGCGTTGGCCGTGCAACCGGAAGTCATTCTCATGGATGAACCCTGCTCCGCGCTGGATCCTATTGCGACCGGGAAAATCGAAGAGCTCATCTATCGCTTGAAGGAGACGTACACCGTCGTCATTGTGACGCACAATATGCAACAGGCGGCACGGGTCTCCGATCAGTGCGGGTTTTTTCTCATGGGCGAGCTCGTCGAGTTCGGCGACACCAAGACCATTTTTACGACGCCTCGTGACAAGCGGACTGAGGATTACATTACCGGGCGATTCGGATAACTCCCGAGAGGAGCCGGCACCATGCAACGACATTTCGATCAAGACCTCGCGCATCTCAAGCAACAGTTGCTCCGCATGGGCGGTCTGGTCGAGTCGCAAATTCAACAGGCCCTGCAGGCGCTGGTGGATCGCGACTCCGATTTGGCCGTCGACGTCATCAAGCAGGATCACGATGTGAACGGGTTGGATGTCGAGATCGATGAACTCTGTGTCCAATTGTTAGCGCTTCAGCAGCCGACGGCGCGCGACTTGCGATTCGTCACGACCGGGATGAAGATTTCGTCCGAGTTGGAGCGGATGGGTGATCTGGCCGACAACATTGCCCAGCGGGCGTTGGAGCTCAATAGCGAACCGCAGCTCAAGCCGTATATCGACATTCCACGCATGGCGAATTGGACGATGCGCATGGTCAAAGAATGCCTGGATGCCTTCGTCAATTCCGATCCGGTGTTGGCGAGGAAGGTCTGCGCGGATGACGATTTCGTCGACGAGGTGAACGAACAGTTGTTTCGAGAATTGCTCTCCTTTATGCTGGAGGACACGCGTACCATTACGCGGGCGATTCGTCTGACATTTGTGGCAAAGTCGCTCGAGCGGATTGCCGACCACGCCACCAATATCGCGGAACTTGTCGTCTATATGGTTGAAGGCAAGAACATCCGGCACGTCGCTCCTACCGCGAGTTTCTAGATGCCCAAGCTGGCCGTCCTCGATATCGGCACCAATTCCATCCATATGGTGTTAGCCGAGGTCCAGCCGGACTATTCCTATAAAATCCTCGATCGTTTTAAAGATATGACGCGTCTGGGCGACGGGGTGTTCACCTCCCGGCGCCTTTCGGATCAGGCCATGATGCGCGGATTGGAAGTGATTCGCACACTCGTCAATCTGGCCCGGAATAAAGGGTACGAACAGATCGAAGGCGTGGCGACCAGCGCGGTACGGGAGGCTCGGAACGGCGGCGAATTCCTCGATCACGTCATGCAGCAAACCGGCCTCACCGTGCGGGTGATTACCGGTGCGGAAGAAGCCCGCTTGATTTTCCTCGGCGTGCAGAACAGTGTGGCCCTGCCTGAGTCGCCCACGCTGGTGATCGATATCGGTGGTGGTTCGGTGGAAGTGATCGTCGGGAATCGCGAGGCCATTTTTCAGGCTCGGAGTCTGAAGCTGGGCGCGATTCGGTTAAAGGATCTGTACCTGTCCAAAACACCTCCGTCCAAATCGATGCTTCGGGAGTTGGAAGCGGCGGTAACCGTTCAACTTAAGAATGCCTTGGGCTCGTATAAGACTAAACGGGTGGAACAGATTATCGCGACGTCCGGCATGGCGGGGAACCTGGCCGAGGTGATTCATCTGCAACGCACCGGTCGGCCCCTTCCGCAACTGAATCTGGCCAAAGTATCCGCTAAAGACATTGCTGCCGTTGAAAAACGTCTCGCGGAGGCGTCGTTGAAAACGCGTCTCGCCATGCCGGGGCTGGACCCCAAACGTGTGGACACTCTGCTTCCGGCTGCCATGGTGTTCAGGATTTTGCTGGCGCTGTTGCAGAAGACGGAGCTCACGCTCTGCGACAAGGCTATCCGAGAAGGTGTTATTTACGATTTCATTCAGCGGCACCACGAACGCATCCAAGCGGAACGGGACATTCCGGATGTGCGGAAACGAAACATCCTTGCCCTCGCCCATCGCTGCCATGTGTCTGAAACACATGCTTTGCATGTCGCTGGATTGGCCTTACGTCTATTTGATCACACGAAGCCGTTGCACGGATTCGGACAGCGGGAACGCGAGTGGTTGGAATGTGCGGCGATCCTGCATGATATCGGCTACATGATCAATTCGCGACAGCATCACAAACACGCCTATTACCTGATCAAAAATAGCGATCTCTCGGGATTTACCGCTGAGGAAATCGATCTGATCGCGAATATCGCCCGCTATCATCGCCGGTCTGTTCCTACTCGGAAACACGACGAATTTACGGTGTTGCCGGAGGGCTCTCAGCGCGTCATCAATGTCTTGTCGGCCTTGCTGCGAATTGCCGATGGCTTGGACCGAAGCCAGTTCTCGGTGGTGCAGAATATCGATGTCAAGCTCGGGAAGACGGTGGTGATGACTGCCCAGGTGTCGGGTGATGCGGAGTTAGAGATTTGGGCGGCGCGGGGTCGAAGCGATCTATTTGAGAAAGTCTTCAAGCGGCCAGTGCAGTTTATGACGACCACTCGAGATGACGAAGCCCTCTGACTCCGGGCCGTTGTTAATCCTGCGTCCCTCCTTCCTGCAAAGTCCGTGGCGCTACTCAACGTGTGTGGGGATCGGCCTCGACATCGACCGGATCGACGCTTGCCGGAGTATCAGTGGCGAGGCCGGCACGTGTACTCACCCCAGGGCGCGTAACTGGGACGCGGTGAGCCACCAATCCAGTCGGCCTTTTGCCGGACGCACGGACCCTTCGAGATGAAGTAAGCAGGCACCTGCTTTTTTCAGCGAGAGCCCCTTGCACAGCTTTCCCGTGAGGAGAATTCCAGCTGTCGCGCTCAGGTGCGGTTCGTGCCCCACGCACAAGACCACTGCGTCGGACGGCAGGGTGTTGAGCAGTGCAATCAAGGCGCGCGGAGGAACCTCAGGATTGAGTTCCTGGCAAATCCGTAGCGGGGGCGCGGTGGACATCAACTCTCTCACAATCTTGGCCGTTTCCTGGGCGCGTGTCAGCGGGCTTGAAAGGATGTGTGTCGGAAGAGGGCCGAGGGCCAGCAATCCTTTGCTCGACTGTCGGGTACGAATCCGGCCTTTGTCCGTGAGCGGCCGGTGCTGGTCATTCCCTCGCCAGTCCTCACAATTGTGGGCAATGCCGTGCCGAAACAAGAGACAGTCCATTGCGTGTTCCCTCGGGTTAGACGTGAGGTGGTCAGGCCAGCGATAATTCATGCACGAGGTGATATTCTGTGAACCCATCGCACAGGAGTCGACTATTCGCCATGAGTGGCACGCCCCATTCTATTCATACAAGACCGCACTCACCTACTCAAGGGTTGGTCAATCTGGTGGCTTCCAATCAGGTCACGGTCATCCGTTTGTTGCGCCAAGCGATGGCGAGAAATGAACGTGCGGATACGATACATGGTATTCGCACGCATTGTCGAAGACTTCAAGCATTGCTGGAGCTCTGCGGGGAAGCCGGACGTGCTCGGGCAGTGGCCGAGGGCGTGACCCGCTTGAGTACGCTGCGGGCGCTCCAGGTGTTCTGGCAATACCTCATGACGTGTGACGCCGGACACAAGGATCTGGCCCTGGTGGATCACCGGCTCACGACGAAGAAGCTGAACCTGACAGAGACCTAGCGCAGAATCGAGTTCGTGATTTCGAACCAGGCGCTTCCCGGGATCGACTCCCCCGCTTCATTTGTGGAGCCCCCGACTGGGTGTGCTGCGTCAGGCGCACGAGCGCCAGCTCAACCAGCTGCGAGCAGCTGGTTGGATAAGCTCCGACGGAAACGCCTCCACGCCTTGCGTCTCGCCCTTAAGACCCTCCGGTATCAGACTGAATGGTCGTCCGCTCGAACAGTAGCGACAGACGATATGCTGTCACAGCTCAAGCGGGTTCAAACGGGGGAAGGTCATGAGGATCTGGCGGATTTTCGTCGCTGGG
>VOPT01000049.1 GCA_009594865.1 Nitrospira sp.
CCAGATTTATCTGTCCACACGCCAATGGGTAATGCCAGACGGTTGGAGAGCTTTCAAACGTGGTTTTGCTCACATAGCTTCCATCCCGGGGAATACATTCCGTCGGCATGAGTTCACCACCGTGGAAATGGGAGACTTGTTTCCATTTCTGCAGCACGGCTGAACCGTCGAATGTCAGTAGATACTCCTCACACCAGATGCCGGGGGCGGTATACCGGTTGCCGGCTTGCTGTTCGCGAATTTCATAGACCCACACTGTCTCACCCGCTTCGCTGTTCCGAACCGCTTTGGGAGCGCCCAGCTCCTGCCTCACCTCAGTTTGTGTCGCCCGCCCTTTGACTGAATCCAAATACGCCGCTTCTTTATTTTGAAAATGACTGCAGGCGGTGATCGCGATGGAAATGGCGATCAGGCCGAAGGTCCATGTGTGTTTCATCATCGTGCCTTCCGATTCGACAGTGATCCGGTCTGCGCGGTCCGCTGGATATGCGGGATTGTACACCGATCGAACGGATCCGTCTGCTTTCGGCGTTTTTCTGCTCGCAATCTGGTCGGTCAGGAGGAGTGTTGGCGTATCGCGTGTGAAAAGGCGAGAGCGCCCGCCTGGAACGATCTCGCGGAGTGGCGCGATCCTGCCTCATCGAAGAACGTGGGGAAACCGGGTGAGCGGACGCACCCCGAGTGTGAAGTCAGATCATAGGGTGGATGATGGGAAGGGAAAGCGCGGGGAGAATCAGACCGCTTTTTTAACCAGACCCGACCGCAGGCAGCGCGTGCACACGCGAATACGCAAGGCCGACCCGTTCACGAGTGCCTTCACACGTTGCAAATTGGGATTGAATACGCGCTTCGTCTTATTATTTGCGTGGCTGACGTTGTTACCGGTCTGATGCTTTTTCCCACAGAGATCACAGGCAAATGCCACGGCCCTACTCCTTTGTTGCGGCGTCTTTCAACGACTAGTCCTTGAATGGGAAGGGATGCTACCATAGCGCCAGGGGCCAAGACAAGCTGCCGGGGTGAATTCTCCTTTCAGGATACCCTCCTCCGCTCTCGTCGCACCGCACTTCATCTGAGGACAGGGTTATGGATCAGGTCACGTTGATCGGTTTGCTCGCGGGAACTTTGACGACAATTGCTTTCATTCCTCAACTCCAGCAAACCTGGCGGACGCGTTCCGCGCAGGATGTGTCGCTGGGCATGCTGCTGACGTTCATCATCGGGGTCTTTCTCTGGTTGGTCTACGGGCTGCTCCTCGGCGCGTTGCCGATCATCCTGGCCAATCTCGTGACGTTGGTACTGACGCTGGCCATTCTCATTCTGAAACTCCGCTATCGTGCCTAGTGGTATCGCCGTTATGAAGCCGCGCTGGTCAAGTTTCGCCTTGACAAGTTTGGTCACGCTCTCCTAAAGTTTGCTTCTTTTCAGACACCTTGGGTGAAGGGAAGAGGGTGCGAAACCCTCGCGGTCCCGCCGCTGTAAATGGGGACGAAACCCGTGTGTGCCACTGTTCGCATTGCCGAACGGGAAGGCGCGGGGAGTAGGATGAACCATGAGCCAGAAGACCTGCCCAGGGAGAGACCCTTTATTCCCTCGTGGGCTGGGGAATAGGCGAGGATGATGTTGCGGGTGCAATCCTCAGGGTTCCATGTTGGCCCTGGGGATTTTTTTATTTGCGCGCCGTTCGACTCAGTCTCCTCGGCCGGTTTGTCATCGGATGTCTCGGAGTTGTCTGGTATGTCTTGCTACCTTGCCTCGCGCTGGCATTGGGAGATTCCCCCGGAGAACATATGGTGATGAAACGCCGCCAACAGGGCATTCTGACCGGCATGCCGTTCATGGCCAACATCACCCCGCGCACGTTTATCGACGATGCGGGACGCAAGCTGTATGTCGCCAAAGCTCCGACCCGGGTTGTCTCGCTGGCGCCGAGTATTACGGAGATGTTGTTCGCGCTCGGGTTGGATGAACAGGTCGTCGGCGTTACAGACTTCTGCAATTTTCCGGCGGCGGCCACAGCCAAACCGAAAGTCGGGTATAGCAATCCCAACCTGGAATCGCTGCTCGCGCTCAGGCCCGAACTGATCGTGGCGCCGCGCGAGTTCCATCGCGCCAACGTGCTGGCCAAGCTCGAGGAACTGAAGATTCCGGTCCTCCTGCTCGAGGCCACGTCGTTGGAACAGGTGTTCGCGCACATTCATACCTTGGGACGGATCTTTGATCGCTCGACCGCCGCCCATGCGCTGACCGCCGAGATGCGACAACAGATGGCGGAGATCAGCCGTCGAACAGAAGGCCTGCCGCGCACCCGGGTGCTGTACGTGATCAATAGCCAGCCGCTCATCACGGTCGGGCCAGGCAGTTACATCCATCAGATGATCGGCTTGGCCGGAGGCACCAATATCGCGTCTGAAGCAGCCACGGCCTATCCGCGCCTGACCATGGAAACGGTGTTGAAGGAAGATCCTGAAATCCTGATTTTCCCACGAGGATCGGTCGAGACGGTGCCGCGAAGCGAGCAGGAAACCTGGCGCCGCTGGACCACGCTGACCGCCGTGCAGCAGAACCGCCTTCGTGAAGTGTCGGCGGATGCACTCAATCGTCCCGGGCCTCGTGTCATGCAAGGGCTGGAAGCGCTCGCCAGGGTCATCCATCCCGAAGCCTTCTCCTCTGACGCGGCGACGACTCAACCATGATGCCATCCGCCGGCCATCCCACGTCACCTTCCCCTGCGCTGACATCGCCATCGCCAACCCTCACGCCGCATCTCACGCAGTCCGCCGCCAACCCTATCGGGACCGACCGACTGTTTCAGGGCGCGATCCTGACTCGCTCGCGTTGGTGCGCCGTCATGGCTGTGCTGCTATTGCTGTCGGTGATGCTCGTGATGCTGTGCTTGCAACTGGGGACCCAGTACATCGGCATGGGACAGATCGTCGGGCTCTTGTCGTCCGCGCTGTTTGGGACGGCGAGCGAATCAGATGCGCTCCGGACGACAGGGGTCATTCTGTTGCAGGTCCGGCTGCCGCGGGTGTTTCTGGGATTTCTGGTGGGAAGTTGCCTGGCAGCCGTTGGTGTGGCCCTGCAGGCACTGCTGAGAAACCCCCTAGCCGATCCCTACGTGCTGGGCGTGTCGAGTGGCGCGGCGCTGGGCGTGGCTGTTGCGGTCCTGTTCGGGATCGGCACCACGGTCCTCGCGTTGTCGCTGTTACCTGTCTGCGGGTTTTCGGGTAGCCTGGTCGCGCTGCTGGTGATCTATCGCATGGCGGCGTCCTACGATCGACTCCCCATTCATTCGGTGCTGCTGGCAGGCGTGATCCTCAATGCCATTTTTTCCGCGCTGATTATGTTCATCACCTCCATCATGGAGCCGAACCGCTCGTTCGGAATGATGGCCTGGCTGATGGGGTCGTTGACGGCACCCGGCTATCCGGTGCTGAGTGCGCTGTCCGCCTACCTGCTCGTCGGCCTCGTGCTGCTCTTGAAACAGGTCCGGGTGCTGAACGTTCTCGCCTTGGGTGAAGAACCGGCCCGATCGTTGGGTATCAATACGGAACGGACCAAACGCGTCATCTTCCTGCTGTCGGCGCTGATCACCGGGGCGGTCGTGTCGTTCAGCGGCATGATCGGGTTTATCGGCATGATCATTCCGCATGCGGTGCGGCTCGTGGTGGGTGCGGATCATCGATTGCTCCTGCCGGCCTCGGCGTTGGTCGGGGGCATGTTCCTGATGGTGGCGGATACCATGGCTCGCACGCTGTTTGTCCCGTCTGAAGTTCCGGTCGGCGTCATCACGGCATTGGCCGGTGGTCCCTTCTTTGTCTACCTGCTGGTCTGGCGAAAGGATCGGCTGGCATGAATCGACATCATGGAGAAGAGACGCGGCTCGGTCACCACGTCAGCGCCAGCATGGGTGCGGACCGCGCCTATGATCTACGCGGGCTGTATTTCTGTTACGGCAGACCCGGCGCACTCGATGGCAGGTGGGTGCTCCAGGATGTGACCCTGCAGGTCCAGGCCGGGGAAATTCTCGGGATCGTCGGCCCCAACGGATCGGGCAAGACCTCGTTGTTGAAATTGTTAGCCAAGCTCGCCGTGCCACAAACAGGCGACATCACGTTGTTCGGCCGTAGTTTGGCTGTTTTGTCGCAGGAGGAAACGGCTCACACGGTGGCCTTCGTGCCGCAGGAACAGGCGCAGCTGTTTCCATTCACCGTGGCCGAGACGGTGTTGATGGGACGTTTTCCGCATCGGCAGCGATCCCGCTGGAGCCTGGGTTTCGGATGGGAAGATCAGGATGATTGCCGGGCCGCCGCGCAGGCCATGGAGACGATGGATATTGCGCATCTCGCCGCCCGGCTGGTGACCGATCTTTCCGGCGGCGAGCGCCAGCGAACGATGATTGCACGTGCCCTGGCCCAGATGCCCCGCCTGTTGTTGCTGGATGAGCCGACGGCGTTCCTCGATCTTCAGCATCAAATCGACATTTGTTCGGTACTGCGCCGGCTACGTGATGAGCGGGGATTGACGGTGGTGATCGTCTCGCACGATTTGAATCTGGCCAGCCAATACTGCGACCGCGTCGCGATGTTGAAAGACGGCAGGGTGGCCGCGATGGGAACATCCCCGGAAGTCATGTCGGTCGAGATCCTGCGTGAGGTGTACGGCTGCAACGTGCTGATCGATGCGCATCCCGAATCGGGGCTGCCTCGCATCACGCTGCCTGGGCCATCTTTGCTGCTTCACGTGTAGGAACGGAATGTTGCGGGAGGGGTTTGTGCCCGGCCCACCCGCGTGACCGGAAAGGGCATGTCATCATTGGAGAATGGAGTATCAGGAAGACGCCGTCAGCGTCGGGGAAGATGGTGCAAAACCATCACGGTGCCGCCACTGTAAGCGGGGAGTAACTCTGCAGGAAGCCACTGACTAGGTTCGTGAAGCGTCGCTGGTGAAGCGTGAATCGCAGGACTCTGAGGGCTTGCGAGATGCGTTTCACGAGAGACGAGTGACGCTCCGGTTGGGAAGGCGTAGAGACACGATGAACCGCAAGTCAGGAGACCCAACTGACGGCTGTTACGACTGAGCCCTTCGAGCGAAAGGGAACGTCAGCATGGTGAAGTGTGTCAGAAAATGGTCTGTCTGTTGTCTATTGTTGCTCATCGCGAGTGCCCCGCCTGTCTGGCCGGCGGCCGTCGGTGCCGAAGAACGGGATGAACCGGAATCGGTCGTGCAGACCGAAGAAGTCGTCATCTCGGCCACGAAAACACCGGTGCCTGCGACGCAGGTGACCAGCGCCGTCGAAGTCATCACGGCGCAAGACATGAAAAAGCAAAATATGCGGCAGGTGGCCGACGCCTTGCGGTTAGCCCAGGGACTGGCCGTCTTTTCGAGCGGCGGACCCGGCACGGAAGTCAACGCGCGAATTCGCGGAGGCAGTTCCAGCCAGACGCTGGTATTGATCGACGGCGCCATCGTGAACAGCGGAACGCTGGGCAGTTATGATTTTTCCAACCTGACGATCGACAACATCGAGCGGGTGGAGATCCTGCGCGGCGCCCAAAGCATGTTGTGGGGGTCGGATGCGATGGGTGGCGTCATCAATATCGTGACCAAGAGAGGCCAGGGTCCGCTCTCGGCGACCGGCTTTATGGAATACGGCTCGTTCGCCACACTTCGCGAGGGCGGCACGGTGTCGGGCAAGCAGGGCCTGGTCGACTACAGCCTCTCGCTGTCCCGCTGGGATACGTCCAGCTTTTCCGCCGTCAATTACCGCCGCGGCGCCTCCGAACGGGATGCGTTCCACAATTGGCAAGGATCGGGACGTATCGGCGTGGATCTTCCGCGCGACGGCCGGTTGGATTTCACCATGCGCTGGATGAATTCCGATACGCAGCTCGACAACGTGTCGGCGACCTTCCCTGCGGATGTCTACGGGTCGAAGATGCGCAGTCAGCAGTATGTGTTCAGCGGGAGTTATGAACAACCGATTACCGGCTGGTGGTCGCAGAAGCTGACGCTCGCGCGATCGCAGGAAGCCTCGCTGTTTTTGCCGGGAACGTTACAACGGAGTCTCGTTGACGGGTTGTTCAGTACCCCGTTCGGGTCTCCGAATGAAACCCGCGTGCTCTCCAATCGTCTGGAGTGGCAGCACAATTTCCAGATCACGAAGCTGCTTCTGCTCAACGCAGGGTATCAATTCAGAGAACAGCAGGGGGAAAACGACACGGGACTGATCAATCGCATTTTGAGTTCCCATGCCGGATTTGCCCAGGCGCAATTCAATCTCTGGGATCGGGTCTTCGCGACGGCTGGTGTGCGGCACGACAGTTACAATGTCTTTGGCGATGCCACCACATATCGACTCACCGGCGGGTATTACCAGAAAGAAACCGATACGAAACTGCGGGTCGGCTATTCGACCGGCTTCAGGGCACCCAGCATGAATGAACTCTACTTTCCGAATTTCGGCAATCCCAATCTGGGTCCGGAAAAGAATCAAAGTATGGATGCGGGGATCGATCAGTATTTTCTCTCCAAACAGTTGAAACTTAGCGGGGGTATGTTCTGGAACCATTATCGCAATCTCATCGTCACGACCTTCGATCCGGGGTTTTGCGCGCCGTTCAGCACCTTTGGCTTCTGTCCGCAGCAAGTCGGAGAAGCCTCCACGAAGGGGTGGGAAGCCGGCCTGTCCTATACCTATTCCAGCGATCGGCCGTTTCTGAAAGGCGTGGTGGTACAGGCGCAGTATACGAATACGATCACGCGCGATCTGGGCGCGCACACTCGTTTGCCGCGTTGGCCGACCGACCAGTGGAGCGCCTCGGTGAGTTACCAACCGATCGATCCATTGTGGATTACCGTGATCGGCCGCTATGTCGGGTCGCGGTTCAACACCACCGGTGATCGGCAAGCCCTGCCGGCATTCGATGTCTGGTCGCTCGCCGTGACCTATGATGTCACGAAGCAGATGCAGGCCTATCTGCGAGCCGAGAATCTGTTCAATGAGAAGTATGAAGAAATCGCCAGTGCCGGTACGCCGATCCGGTCGATTTTCGGCGGGCTGCGAGTCACGTTCGGGGGAAAATCCTAATTCATCCATGAGACTCCCATGGTAATGCCACGCCCTCGTCTGGTCATTGCCGGCACCCACAGCGGTGTCGGCAAAACCACGGTCACCCTGGCGGTTATGGCCGCCTTGAAGGCCAGGGGCCTGGTGGTGCAACCCTTCAAGGTGGGGCCGGATTTTATCGATCCCGGTCATCATCAGTTGGTGACCGGGCGGCCCTCGCGGAATCTGGACGGCTGGATGTTGAGTGACGCGGTCAATCGGTCGATCTTTTCACACGCGTCGGCCGATGCGGATCTGTCCATCATCGAAGGCATGATGGGCCTCTTCGACGGGAGCTCCGCGATACACGACCAGGGCAGCACGGGTGCAATGGCCAAACAGCTCCACGCGCCGGTCTTGTTGGTGATCGACGGCAGTGCCATGGCGCGCTCGGCTGCGGCGATGGCAGCTGGGTATGCGCGATTCGATCCGGGGCTTGAGGTGCAGGGCGTGTTGTTCAATCGAGTGCGAAGCGAGGGGCATTACCGCTTGCTGCAGGAGGCGGTGGAAGCGGCGACGGGTCTGGCCGTCGTCGGGTACCTTCGGCCTGACGCCTCGGTGACCATTCCGGACCGGCATCTCGGCCTCAGGACCGCCATTGAGGCTGGGTCCTGTGACCTGTACGATCGACTGGCGCAATCGGCCGCGGAGACGATTGATCTGGATCGGGTGGAGGCGATAGCCCGATCGGCCGGACAATGGTTTGAAGAAGATCGGGCCAGTCAAGCCGCGGCCGGGCGGCAAGAAACGGTCCGCGTTGGTGTGGCCTATGACGGCGCCTGTTGTTTTTATTATCAGGACAACCTGGAATTGCTCCAAGCGGCCGGAGCTGAGATCGTGAAGTTTTCGCCTGTGCATGATGCCTGTCTGCCCGAGGTCGATCTCTTGTACTTCGGCGGCGGGTATCCTGAACTCTATGGCGCGGCGCTGGAACGCAATGCGAGCATGAGAGCCGCCGTGAAGCAGTTCAGCGAGAGCGGTGGTGCGATCTATGCGGAATGCGGGGGCTTGATGTACTTGACGCAAGCCATTCGTGATGGAACCGGCGGCCGCTATGAGATGGTCGGGGTCTTTCCTGCCGAGGCGGTCATGCGTAAATCCGGTATGACCTTGGGCTACCGGATGATCGAAACGACGCGGGCCTGTCTGCTTGGGCCGGCCGGCACGTCAGTGCGCGGGCATGAGTTTCACTACTCTCTTCTGGAACCGAAAGGCGACCTGGCATATGCCTGCAGGCTGACAGATGCAGCGGGCCAGCCGGTTGGTCAGGATGGCTTGATGCTAGGCAACACCCTGGCGTTGTATAGTCACCAGCACTTTCGGAGTTGTCCCGAGATGGTGGTCCATCTGCTCCAGGCGGCGCGACATGAGAAAGCCATTCGCCGTGGCGTGAAGAAGGGGTGACATGACAGACCGGGACGAACATGCCGCCAGGATGCAGCGCCTGAAAGCGTCGGTCGATCGACGAATCGAAGCGGCCCAGGAGGAAAAGGGGCTCTTGATGGTCTACACCGGCGCGGGCAAGGGAAAAACGACCGCGGCCCTCGGCATGGCGATTCGTTGTCTCGGGCATGGTATGAAGGTGGCCATCGTGCAATTCATCAAGGGCGCCATCGATACGGCGGAGGAACGCATCCTCACGTCATTCGGTGATCGTGTAACGTTTCTGCGGATGGGCGAAGGGTACACCTGGGAGACGCAAGATCGGGAACGAGATACAAAATTCGCTCAGGAAGCCTGGAGCAAAGCCGGTGAGTTCATGGCCGATCCTTCCTATGCGATGGTGATACTCGACGAGTTCAATATTGCGCTGCACCACCACTACGTCGAGGTGACGGAGGTGTTGCCCCGCCTGCGGGCGCGTCCGTTGATGCAACATGTGGTCATCACCGGTCGCGGGGCTCCGGAGGAACTGATCGACGCGGCCGATCTGGTGACCGAGATGAAGCAGGTCAAGCATCCTTTTCGCAAAGGGATCAAAGCACAAGCGGGGGTGGAGTTTTGAGAGGACCGGTGAGCAAGACCTGCGAGCATTGCCGTCAGCCGTTCGAGTGCGTCGGATACCAATGTTGGTGCGGGAAGATCGGCATTACCGAAGCCCAGATGGACTGGATTGCGACGCGGTATCAGGATTGTCTGTGCCCCGCCTGCCTGCAACAGGTGGCAGACGGTCTGTTGGGGCCGGACGCATCACGGGGTGACCATCATGATGGATGAAGAGCGGGAGCAACGGCTGGCCCTCGAGGGGCGAGCACAATTTTCTTCCGTCGAGCGCGAGGCAGTCTACCGTGCCATCTTCGAGCGTCGGGATGTGCGTCGTAATTTCCTGCCGATGCCGATTGCTGACGAGGTGCTCGCGCGGTTGTTGAATGCCGCTCACCATGCCGGATCGGTCGGGTTCATGCAGCCCTGGGATTTCGTCGTTGTTCGTGGGGCTGAGACGAAGCGTGCCGTCAAGCGGCTCTTTCAGCACACGAACGAGGCGGCGAGCCGGCGGTACAAGAAGCCCCGCGCGGAACTCTATCGAAGCCTCAAGCTTGAGGGCATCGAAGAATCGACGATCAATCTCTGTGTGACCTGCACCAGGCAGCGAGGAGGGCCCCATGTCCTCGGCCGCTCGACGGTTCGTGATACCGATTTGTACAGTACGTGCTGTGCCATTCAGAACCTGTGGTTGGCGGCACGAGCCGAAGGGATCGGGGTCGGATGGGTGAGTATCCTGAATCACGCCGCGTTGAAACGGGTACTCGGTATTCCGAAGCCGGTCAAGGTGTTGGCCTATCTCTGTCTCGGGTACGTGTCGGAGTTTGCGGTCCGGCCGGATCTTGAAACAGCTGGCTGGCGGGCCAGGCTTCCGGTGCGGGAACTGGTGCATTACGAGACATGGGGGAACAGGCTGTAGGGCAACGAAAGGAACCGGGCATGCGAATCACAAAGGTGTATACACGAACCGGCGATGCGGGCCAAACGAGGCTTGCGGGGGGACAGCAGGTGTGGAAGGACTGCCTGCGAGTCGAAGCCTACGGCACCGTCGATGAGCTGAATGCCTCCGTGGGATTGGTGCGGGCGATGAATGCCGAAGGCGGAAACACGTCTCCGGCCTCCGTGCAACTCGAGGCCGATCTGCGTTGGATTCAAAACAAGCTGTTCGATGTCGGGAGTTTGCTTGCCACCGCGCCGGGCCAGAGCTTTCCAAACATGCCGAAAGTGACTGAGGCTGACGTGACCGGGCTCGAGCAGATGATCGATCGCTGTCAGGAAGACCTGGCACCGCTCAAGGAATTTATTCTGCCTGGCGGCGGGAAAGTGTCGGCGACGCTGCATCAGGCTCGTACGATCTGCCGCAGGGCCGAGCGTGACTGCATCCGGTTAAGCCGTGAAGAAGACGTGTCCGCCGAGCTGAATAAGTATCTGAACCGGCTGAGCGATGCCTTGTTTGTCATGGCGCGATGGGTGGCCAAGACCCAAGGTGAGCCGGAGTTTTTGTGGCAACGTGAATCTGATGCCGCAACCAAGTAAACCGACGAAAAAGCCTCGGCGTTCAGGGTCCCGCCTCATCCTCGTGGTGGGGGGAGCCTCATCAGGGAAAAGCCAGGCGGCATTGGAGCAGGCGGGCAGCCGGGCCCCGAAGGCCTTCGTCGCGACAGGGCAGGGGCTGGATAAGGAAATGCAGGCGCGTATCGCGCGCCACCGTGCGACGCGTTCCGCCGATTGGGTCACGGCTGAGGTGCCGCGTGATCTGGCGGGCTGGTTTCAATCGGCGGGTTCCGGCTATCGCACCGTCGTCGTGGATTGCCTGACGCTCTGGTTGAGCAATGTCTGCGGACGCCGCATGGCCGACATAGACATGCGAGCGCGGGTCGATGAACTCGTGCACGCGATTCGACGTAGTCGGACGCGGGTCGTGCTGGTGAGCAACGAATTGGGATTCGGCCTGGTGCCGACCAGTCGCGGGGCGCGTGCCTTCCGTGATGTCGCCGGGCGGGTCAACCAGCAGATCGCCGCCTCGGCCGACGAGGTCTACTTTGTCATCAGCGGCCAGTCGCTCAAGATCAAATAGGAAAGGGAGATACGATGACGCTCGATGAGGTGGTCGGCCGGATTCATCCCGTGGATCGTGACTGTGCGGCGAACGCTCAGGGGCGTCTCGATCGACTCACGAAGCCGCTGGGCAGTCTCGGGCGGCTGGAGGAACTGGCCGTCCATTACGCCGTGATTACGGGGGAAGTGAAGCCCAATGTGCCGCGCGGGGTTGTGTTCACGTTTGCGGCCGATCATGGCGTCGCGCGTGAAGGCGTGAGTGCCTATCCCAGTGAAGTCACGCCGCAGATGGTCTTGAATTTCCTCCGGGGCGGCGCCGGAGTGAATGTGCTGGCGCGCCATACGGGAGTCGACGTTCGAGTGGTGGACATCGGTGTGGCCTACGACTTCGGCTCAGTGTCGGGACTCATTCACAAGAAGATCATGCATGGGACCAACAATCTGTTGCGCGAACCGGCGATGACCCGCGCGCAGGCTGCACAGGCATTACAGGTGGGAATCGATCTGGCGACGGACGCTGCGCATGAGGGCATCGGTCTTCTCGGGACAGGCGAGATGGGCATCGCGAATACCACTCCAAGCGCGGCGATTACGGCCATTATGACCGGTCGGCCGGTGGCGGAGGTGACGGGTCGTGGAACCGGCATCGACGAAGCCGGGCATGCCCGAAAGGTCGGGATCATTCAGCAGGCACTGGAGCGGCACCGCCCTGATCCAGCCGATGCGCTCGATGTGCTGGCTAAGGTGGGTGGGCTCGAAATCGCCGGGCTGGCCGGCCTCATGCTTGGCGCGGCGGCGGCCCGCGTGCCGGTCGTGTTGGATGGATTTATTGCCGGCGCCGCGGCATTGATTGCCGTGGGGCTGCAGCCCTTGTGTCGCGATTATTTAATCGCGTCGCACCGATCGGTGGAACGGGGCCATCAGGCGATTCTGGAATGGTTGGCGCTGAAACCGTTGCTCGATCTGGATCTGCGGTTGGGCGAAGGCACAGGGGCCTGTCTCGGGATGGGGCTCGTGCAGGCCTCAATCAAGATTCTCACCGAAATGGCGACGTTCGAGGAAGCCGGTGTGACGCAACGTGACTGAGATTGCCGCCATGACCAGACCGTTTGTGTTCGCCTGGCATTTCCTGACGGCGATCCCGATCAGTCGACGTCACCATGTGCCGACGGTTCATGAGTTGGCGGCCTCGATGGCCTGGTATTCCACCGTCGGACTCCTGATCGGTGGCCTGGTTGCGTTGGCCGACGTGGGCTTGCGTGCGTGGGTGGCAGCCGAGGTCGGCAATGCGTTGCTGATCGTGCTCCTCGTGCTGGTGACGCGCGGGTTGCATCAGGATGGACTGGCGGACACGGTCGATGGAGTGGCCGGCGGACGGACCGTTGAAGATCGTTTGCGGATCATGCGAGACCCGCGAGTCGGTGCCTTCGGCGCGACGGCCCTGTTTCTCTCTCTATTGCTGCGCTATGCGGGATTACTGGCGCTGCCTTCACCGATGCGACTGCCCGTGTTGCTCTGTATGCCGGCGCTTGGTCGCTGGGCCATGGTCAGCCTCGCATGGGCTTCTCCTTCAGCGAGGCGCGATGGTGGATTGGCTGCGTCCTTTCTCGCGCACCTGTCTTGGCAACATGTCACCCTTTCGAGCCTTGTATTGGCCGTTGCCTTGACGATGGCCTTGGGCGGAAGCGTGGCGGTCGCGACCCTGGGCGTGGCGATTCTACTCTTGGTCTTCATCAGGCAACGCTGCCTGACGCTGCTTGGTGGCGTGACGGGAGATGTCCTTGGAGCCACGAATGAGGTCGTAGAGATTGTCTTCCTATTGTCGATTCCAACGTTGGTGATGGCCCGATGACCGGTGTGGAATTAGCGCTTGCTGCGGCGCTGGATGTCGCGGCGGGGGATCCACGTTGGTTACCCCATCCGGTCAGGGGCATGGGGGCCGTCATCGCCTGGGTGGATCATCGCATCCGGCAGTTCTTTCACAGTGATCAGGCGCTCCAATGTGCCGGAGCCTTCCTGGCGTTGGGTTTGCCGGCGGCCGTGTATGCCGCTGCCACCTGGGTGATTGCGCAGGCGACCGCGATCGAGCCTCTGCTCGGTCAAGTGGTCGGCATCGGATTGGCGTACACGACCCTGGCAGGGCGTGATTTGTTTGATCATGTCCAGGCGGTGCTCCGTGCATTAGCCGCAGGCAACCTGACCGGTGCCCGTGAAGCCGTGGCGATGATCGTGGGCCGCGACAGTGCCGGGTTGAAGGAACAGGACATCGCCCGCGCGACGGTGGAAACCATCGCCGAAAGCACGTCCGATGGCATCATTGCGCCGCTGGTGTATCTCTCTCTGGGTGGGGCACCGCTCGCGCTGGCGTATAAGGCGGTCAACACGCTGGACTCGATGATCGGTCATCGCGACGAACGTTACGAACACGTTGGCTGGGCATCCGCCAGGCTGGATGATCTGATGAACTGGGTGCCGGCACGATTGGCCGGCGGCTTCATTGCACTGGCGGCCGGCTTGTCCACCGGCCAATGGCATCGCATCCACGAGAGTTGGTACATGCTCCACCGGGACGGAGACAAACATGCGAGCCCAAACAGCGGGCGGCCGGAAGCGGCCATGGCCGGCGCCTTGGGCGTGCAACTCGGCGGAACCAATTATTATGACGGCGTGCCGCACGAGGCTCCGCTCATCGGTGGCGGCACCACCGAGATCATTCCGGAGCATATCGACCAGGCGTCCCGGATTATGATCGTCACCTATGGCCTAGGTTTGTTCTTCGCGTTGCTGTCGCTATGGGTCTCATGAGGGGCGCGACTCATGGCGGCGATGTGTACGCGGCAGCTCGTGAATCAGGCCGGGATGTCCGGGACCTGCTGGATTTCAGCGCCAGCATCAATCCCTTGGGCCCATCGCCTGCGGCACGGCGAACGATCGCCCGCGCGAATGAATTGCTGTGCCATTACCCGGATCCGGCCTGTTGGGAGTTGCGGCAGGCGCTGGCGACGTTTTGGCACCGTTCACCCGAAGAGTTTCTGATCGGTAACGGGTCGACAGAATTGATCCATCTGCTTCCCGAGGCACTGCGGATCAGGCATCTCCTGGTCATGGGCCCTACCTTTTCCGAATATGCGTCAGCCATGGCTCGCGTCGGCGGACAGACGAGCAGCGTGATGGCCGCGAGGGCAGACGGGTATCGGCCACCGCTTGAGCAGGTTCTGGAGGATCTGGCCAAGTTCCGCAACAAAAGAAACAACACGAACCCCGTTGATGCGGTGATGTTGTGCAATCCCAATAGTCCCACCGGCCAGGCCTGCGATGCCGCCATGGTCAGGAAATTGGCCCGCCAGGTGGCTCGCCTTGGTCAATGGTGCCTCGTGGACGAAACCTTTGCCGAATATTGCGAACAGGCGTCAATCGTACCGGAGGAGCTGCCCGCGCGTACCCTCGTGTTACGGAGCTTCACGAAGTTTTACGGTTTGCCGGGTCTGCGCGTCGGCTACGTAGTCGCGAATCCAAGGATCATCACCCGGATCAAATCGCAGCAGCCCCCCTGGTCGGTGAATATGCTGGCGCAGCGAGCCGCTCAAGCGGCATTGCAGGACAGCCGGCACAGCCGGCGCAGCCTTCGCTTCATGGAACAGGAGCGGGCGAGATTGGTGAACGGATTAGAGCGGTTACCCGGCTGTTCGCTATTCCCCTCGGCGGCCAATTTTTTGCTGATGGAATTACCCGCAAGACTGAAGGCGACGCGCGTGGTATCGGTGCTTCGGCGGCAAGGGTTGCTGATCCGGGATTGTTCGCAGGTGCCGGGGCTGAACGATCGTTCGATTCGCCTGGCGGTTCGCTCGCGCGCCGACAATGATCGCCTCGTCCGGTCCCTGTCGGAAATCCTCGGGAAGAGTGGCGCATGACCGGAGTTCCTGCAGAGCGCGTCTCCACCCGGCATTGGGTGGTCTGCGACACGCTCATCGTGGACCTTGGCGCACGCATGCGCGTCTTGTCCTCGGCTCCCCGAGGGGGAGGGCTTCGCACGACGCGATATATCCTGAATCATCAGGTGCCGTCACATCCCCCGGGGGCAGACTCGGGTGGAGACTGGACACATCCCTCCCATTATCTCAGACGGCTTGCGGAGACGCATGGCGTGGACTCGGACTGTGTCGGACTCATGACAGCGGTTCCCATGACGCAGTTCGTGACGCATCGGGAGGAACAAGACGGACTGTGGGTGGAGGGGTTTGCCACCGTGGGCGTGACGAATGCCGTGCGGGCGGGGGAACCGGTGCATCGAGTGCCGGGCGAACGCAGCAGTGCGTCAGCAGGAACGATTAACCTGATCCTGGTGACGAACGGATGTCTGGCAGTGCCGGCCATGGTCGGCGCAGTCCAGGTGGCGACGGAAAGCAAAACCGGCCTGTTGCGCGATCACGCCGTTCCCAGCTGGACCGGTCTTGCCGGTGCGACCGGGACGGGAACGGATGCGGTGGTGGTCGCCTCTGCCCTGAGAGGAAACGGTCCCTGGCATCCCTATGCGGGGACCCATACGGAAATCGGGTCGATGATCGGGCGGGTCGTGGCTGAGTGCCTCCTCCAAGGTTTGGCCCTGGCCGCGCGATGGGCCGAGAGGCATCGGCCCTAAACGCCGAGCATGTCACATGCCCCATCCTTCTCGCGCCAAAGCCATCGCGATTCTCGGAACCGGTTCCGATGTGGGGAAAAGCCTGGTGACGGCAGGCCTCTGTCGCCTGCTGCATCGGGCCGGGATCCGTGTGGCCCCCTTCAAGGCGCAGAACATGTCGCTCAATTCGTTCGTCACACCGGGGGGCGGCGAGATCGGGCGCGCGCAGGCCATGCAAGCCGAGGCCTGCGGCATTCTTCCCCATGTGGACATGAATCCCATCCTGCTCAAGCCGGAATCACATGCCAGGTCGCAAGTGGTGGTGCAGGGAAAAGTCTTTGCGACATTGGATGCGCGGTCGTATTTCACGCGGGGGCGAGACTCGCGCTTGTTACGCGCGGTGCAGGAGAGTTATGAACGGCTGGCCGCTCAGTATGAGGTAATCGTCATCGAGGGGGCCGGCAGCGCGGCCGAGGTAAATTTGCGCGATCGTGATCTCGTCAACTGGACCACAGTGGATCTGGCGGATGCCCGAGTGGTGCTGGTGGGTGACATCGACCGCGGAGGCGTCTTCGCTCAAATTGTCGGGACCCTCGATCTGATCACGCCGGAAGAACGAGCCCGTGTCTGCGGGATCGTGATCAACAAATTTCGCGGGGACAGGTCGCTGTTCGACGATGGCGTCCGGTTTCTCACAGAACGCACCGGAATACCCGTTCTCGGAGTCTTGCCGTATCTTCGAGATCTCGCTCTGGACCAGGAAGACAGCCTCGACGTCAACGCTCGGACGCTGCTCCCTTTCACGGCGGATCGGGTCAACATTGCCGTGTTGCTCGTCCCGCACATGAGCAACTTCACCGATTTTAACGCCCTCGCCGAAGAGGCGGATGTGTCGTTGCGGTATGTCGCAACTTGCGAAGAAGCAGCCGGCGCGGATGCGATGATCCTTCCCGGTTCAAAGACGACGCTGCCGGACCTTGCCTATCTGCGCGAGAAGGGATTCGACCGCCTGTTGCTGGACCACGTGCAGCGGGGAGGGGAATTGGTGGGCATTTGCGGCGGCTACCAGATGTTGGGCCGATGGATCGCTGATCCCGACGGGGTCGAGACCGGCGGTCAGGATGCCGGATTAGGATTGTTGCCCGTCACCACCCTGTTGGCGCGTGACAAAATTACGGAACAGATCGAGGCGCAGGCCCTGCATATTCAGGGCGCGACTTCATTGCCTGTGCGGGGATACCTCATTCACATGGGGAGAACGGACCGTGCCGGACTCCGGCCCTGCTTTCAACTGCTGCGAAGGCAGGGCGGGATTGAAACCGACGGCAAAGAAAGCCCTCGCGAGGAGGCATGTCTGGATGGTGCGATGCGGCCTGACGGGTTGGTGTGGGGGACCTATGTACATGGTCTGTTCGATCAGCCGTCTTTTCGTCGTGCCTGGCTGAACCGGCTGCGTAGCCGCAAGGGGTTATCGGCGGTTCCGCTCGAGACCTCTGAGCGCGTGAATCAGATGCGTCTGAAGGCGATGGACCGCTGGGCTGATCACGTCGATCAGCACATAGACCTCGCTCCCGTGCTGGCATGGCTCCGGTAGCGTGATCGGGTTTCATCTGCAACGCACCGCTGCCGGCATCTCTCCATGAACTTTGACACTCCCACCGTCAAGCGACCAAACTTTGGCGCTTCCATCAAAATCCTGAACAATCGAGAACCCTCCTCAGACTCACTGACCATAGTGGGTATAGTTGATCGTCCACATCTAATCATCCGCAAAATCGCCGACTTCATTTCGTTCGCCTCCCTTCGCGTCAGAAATTCTAAGTAATTGTTTTGTTTGGCACCGAACGTGCACGAGGCAGGCCGGGGCTGCAGGGGCTGACGACATTGTCAGGAGGCCAAAAATTGTCATTCGCTAATTTTGCGCTATCTTTGACAGAGGTTTAGCGCAGTTCGTGCGATGAATTCCTCACGAGCGACATCGAGAGCGGCAGGAGGAGGAGGCATGGCAAATCATTTTCTCAGCAGAATCGTAATGACGGTCGTGACGGCGGCTTGTGTGGGCGTGCCCGTTGCCGCGTCGGCGAATACCGAGGTGGAAACGGCTGAATTGCTGATCAAATTGTTGCAAGTCGGACGCGGAGTGCTGTCGGAGAACCAGGCGACGATCAATGACGCCAGTAAGGGCGACAAGGGGATTACCGGGGACTACATCGCTAACCAGGTTATCGACCGGTTCCGCAAGGCGACGAAGATCGACCTGAGTCGTCCGGCCACTGTGCCGCAGGCGCCGTTGTTCCTCGCCATGGTCGAATCGGAAAAAGAAGTCATCGATGAGGCCCAGCCCGTGATCAACAAGCAGGGCGTCGGCTTCAAAGGTATTATCCCCGCCGTGTTTGCACGCAAATCTGGCGAGCGGTTCTACCGGAAAACCGGGATTCGCATGAAGCTGACGAGCATCGATTATCGTTTTCCCGGCAACCGCCCGGATGATTTCGAATCCGAAGTGTTGCGGATTTTTTCCGACTCGCGCCACCCCAAGGGGCAGCCGTACAGCAAGGCCACCATGTTGGATGGAAGACCGGTGCTGCGCATGATGGATCCGGAATATGCCGCGACGACATGCCTCAGTTGCCATGGGAATCCGAAAGGCGAGCGCGATGTCACGGGCGCCAAGAAAGAAGGCTGGCATGAGGGCGACTTGGCCGGTGCCATCAGCATTGTCATTCCCATGAAGTAGCACGACGGCCGGGTCGAGATATGGCTGTCGCACACATTTAGCCGGTTTCAAGGGGGGATGGATTCATGAGCAAAATTGTTGTGGTCGATGATTCGTACGCCGAACTGCAGTTGATCGAAGGATATCTCAAATCCGCCAACCACACGGTGGTGTCCTATCCCAACACGGACAAACTCGAAGATAAGTTGGCGTTGGATAAGCCGGATTTGATCGTGTTGGACGTGGTCATGCCCGGACGCAATGGATTCCAAGCCTGCCGCGACCTGAAGGGTGATGAGCGGTTCAAAGGCATTCCGATTGTGCTGTGCACCTCCAAGGGGCAGGAAAGCGACAAGTTCTGGGGCCAGCAACAGGGTGCAAACGGCTACGTGGTCAAGCCGTTCAAGGCCGAAGATCTGGTCGCAGCCGTGAAACGGGCACTGAACTAACTTATGAGCGACGTTCCCATCATCCAGTCTCAACCATCCGCTTCCTCTCCGGCCCAAGGATCCTCCGCTTCATCGAGGGTTTCCGTCGCACCGACCGAAGGCGCGCTGCGCATGTGCGTGTTGACGTTGGGAGGAGAACTCTTCGCCATCGATCTCCGCCATGTCAGTGAAGTGTTCGAGGTGGAAGCCGTGACCGTCGTGCCCAGCATGCCCGGGTATCTGACGGGAGTGACCAACCTCCGGGGAACAGTGATCACGCTGGTTGATTTGCGCGGGAGCCTGGGCTTGTCGATGAGCAACACGTCACTGCCCTTCGCGGTCGTGATCCGTCACGGCGCCAGGCAGGTGGGAGTACTGGTCGATCATGTGCCGGAAATTCATACGGTGGCCCGCGAGCACCTGTTGCCTGCCATGCAGGCGGGACCGGCTGGCGCGAGACCCTGCGTGTCGGCCGTGCTGCGTCTGGATCAACGCCTGGGAGGCGTCCTGGAAGTGCCGCAGGTCTTCGCGCAGGTGGACGGGGGAAGTGCGGCAGTATCGGTCGTGTAAGAAACAGAGCTATGACGGTTCGAGGCCTGCGCGAGCAGGGATTGTGCGACCGGCCTTCGAACATTGAGCACGCAGTAACAAGGAGGAGCGCACCATGATCGGGCAAGGCGTTACCAATCGATTCCAGGATATGAAGACACGATCGAAGCTGCTGCTCAGTTTCGGTCTGGTGAGTTTCATCATCATGATCATGGCCAGCGTCGGTGTGTTCACCCTGCGGCAGCTCAGCGCCCAATCACAAACCGTGTATGTGGATTACACGGTGCCGTTGGCCGAATTCGCGCAGATGGGAACGGCGCTCACCAAGCATCATCAGATCTTGTTGGACGTCGCGTCTGCCACCAAACAAAGCGACTTTGCGCAGGAAGTCACGAAGCTCCCGCCGTTGAAAGCCGAAATCGAGAAAGCGGTCAACAACTACAAGAGCACCAACTTACGGGTGTCTCGATCAGGCCGCGACGAAATGAAGGACCTCACCCTGTTCGAGCCGGCGCTCAAAAGATATTTTCATGAGGCCGATGGCGCCCTGAGTGCCATGGCAGACAGTTTCGATCGCAACACGCTGACCGCAGCCCAGGCCGAGCAAATGCGAGCGCTCGGTGTCTTGGCCTTGACGGTCAACTTGACGCCGGCGTTCGAAAATGCCGTCAAGCGCCACAATGAGCAGGTGACGAGCATTGAAGCGGTGGCCAAGGATCTGAACGACGACGCCCAGTCTCTCGCCGCCAACGGTACGTTTATTCTCGCGGCCGGTGGTCTGGTCGCCGTGGCCCTGGGATTGTTCGTCGGATATCTCCTGGCGACCTTCTTGTCACGGAACATTACGCACATTGCGAATGTCGCCACCCAGGCGGCCGGCGGCAACCTTCAGGCGCGCGCCAAGATTGAATCTCACGATGAGCTGGGGCAGATGGCCACGGCGTTCAACTCCATGCTCGATCGTATTACGGCGCTCGTGTCGACGGAGGAAGAGCGCGACTTGATGCAGAAACGGCTGATGCAATTCCTCGTACTCGTTTCCGAAGTGGGTAAAGGAGACTTGACCCGCCGAGGCGAGGTGACCGCCGACATGTTCGGAAACCTTGCCGACGGTTTCAATCTCATGATCGCGCGATTCGGCCAGTTGTTGAAACAGGTACGTGAAGCCGCAGACCGCGTGAACAAATCGGCTGGTACGCTCCGTGATTCGGCCGGTCAGATGTCCGGAACGGCTCGCGCGCAGGCGGAAGAGTCAGTGCGAACGCTGGGCGCGGTGGAACAGCTGGCCGCCGGTATGCGTCAGGTCGCCACGACGGCCGGCGCCTCCTCTGATTCCGCCAAGCAAGTGCTGTCAGCAACGGAACGCGGAAACGTGGCCGTGCAGGAAACGGTGCGCGACATGCAGAGTATTCGCTCCGCGGTGCAACGTATGTCCAAGCAGGTGAAGGGCCTCGGTGACCGTTCGCTCGAAATTTCCCAGATCGTGTCGACCATTCGTGATATCGCCAACCAGACGAACCTCCTCGCGCTCAACGCCGCCATCGAGGCGGCGGGCGCCGGTGAGGCCGGTGCGCGATTCGCCGTCGTCGCCGACCAGGTAAGAAAGCTGGCGGAAAGTTCCACGCAAGCGACGCGCGAAATTGCGGACCTCGTCAAAGTGATTCAGACGGAAACGCAGGATGCGGTGGTCGCGATGGAACACGAAACACAGGCCGTGGAAGCCGGATCTGCTTCGGCTCTCCGGACCGGTGACGTGTTCGCTGAAATTTCAGACATTGCGAAACGGTCTTCCGAACTGGCTCAGAATATCGCCAGCGCGGCGTCAGAGCAGACCTCCTCGACGGAAAAAGTCGGTCGCGCCATTAAGGAGTTTACCGGCGGTGCCGTGGCAACGCAGAAACAAACCGATTCCACGCGACTCACGATCGAGGATATGGCCAAGCTGGCCGAAGGCCTCAACTCCTCAGTCGCTCAGTTCAAGCTGGCGTAGCAGCATTCTAGAAGAGCGGTGCCCAGTCACCGCTCGGATATGAAGTAGGGCTATGAGCGCTGATTTTGATCGCGACCAGCTGTTGGACATTTTCGTGGCCGAAGCCAGCGACGACATGGCGCGGTTCTGGAAAGCATTACACCCGGAAGGGCAGGTGCGTCCCGAGCCGGGTGAGGTCGCCGAATTCCATGCGGTCGGCCATAAGTTAAAAGGCGCGGCACTGCTGTACGGTTTTCCCGGTCTCGGGCAACTCGGCGCGTTACTCGAAGAGACGCTGGAACGTGTTCAGGAGATGTCTCCGAGTCAGTGGCCGGTCGCCTTTGAAGTGATCCGGGATATCGTTGCATCCTTTCGTCAGCAGGTGGCCAGGATCGGCCGGGGCGAAGGGGAAGATGCCTCTCTCGTGGACGGGTTTGTGCAACGGTGCGCGCAATTCCTGCCGGCGGCCTCCGATGACGACTCAGCACAGTCCCTCACCATCTCGACCGAGCCGGCGGATGACTACCTTTTGCCTGTGATGGACGAGGAGGTGCTGTCGTACTTTGCCCCCGAAGCCGAAGAGTATCTCAATACGATTCAGACCCTTCTCCAGCGGTTAGAGACTGAGCTGTCCGACGCGGAGACGATCCACCAGCTGTATCGTGTCGCCCATACGCTCAAGGGGTCGGCCTATACGGTGGGATTCCAGGTCGTGGGTGATGTGGTCCTGCCGATTGAAACCTGCATGATCGCGGTTCGTGAGGGAACGGCGGTTATTTCCTCGCAATGGATTGCCACGATTCGCCATGCGGTGGACGTGATGCGTTCGTTGATGGCGCGAGACACGCAGCAGCTGCCGCGGTTGCGGCAGGACGTGCCCTGTATTACGGCGATGCTGCGCGAGCTGGAGCAAGGCATGCCCCCGGCCCAACAGGAGGAGGCGACCGCCGCACCAGGCAGCAGTGTCATCGCGGAGAAAGCAGTCCCTTCCGCGACGATAGCTACGCAACCGGCAGCTCAGTCCCCAGAGCCGAATTACCAGGTCGAATTGTCGGAAGCCTATCTCATTCCGATGCTGGATGCCGAAGTCATCTCCTATTTCGCTCCCGAGGCCCAGGAGTATCTAGAGAGTCTCGAGACCGACTTGTTGCGAGTGGATATGGATGCCGCTAACCCTGACATCATCCACCAACTGTTTCGCACGGCTCATACGTTGAAAGGATCAGCCTATACCGTCGGGTTCCAATCGATCGGGGATCTCACACACCACATCGAAGATTTCATGGGCGCGGTTCGCGAGGGCCGCCTGAAGTTTCTTCCCGGGCATACGGATGTGCTCCTGCGGGCGATCGATGTCATTCGTGCCCTGATGCGGCGCGACCCCTCGATGTTCAGCCGGACGCGACAGCGGTTTGCCGTAGCGCTTCAGGAATTGAGGGGATTGGGTGAAGCCGCACGTACAGGAGCCATCGAGTCTGCTGTGTCCTCGCAGACCGACACCGTCGTGCCCCTCGATGGGTATGAAGCGGAGACGGCTGAGCCGCTGACGGCCGGCGAAGGAAAATCCGGAGAAGAGCGGGAGGTGATCCGTGTCAGCCGCGACCGGCTTGAACGCTTGCTCAATCTGGTCGGCGAATTGGTGATCGATCGCGGACGTCTCGAACAGCGGTTGCGCACGCTGGATCAACTGGCGACTCAAGTGTTAGCCAATAAGAATCGCCTCACGGATGCCGTACGGACATTCGAAGACAAACACACCTTCTCCTTTCAGCCCTCTCCCACCACCCAGGGAGAATCCATGCCGCAGACGTTCCCGGGTGTCAGCGACTTCGGCAGCCTGGAATTCGACAAGTACGATGACTTTAATATTCTGGCTCGTCGCATCAGCGAGGTGACGGCGGACATCAGCGAATCCATGTCGCAGTTGTCAGGATCAATCCATCGAGCCCAGGACGACATGGGATCACTGCAGCAGTTGACGCTCGGGATGCGTGATGAAATTGCTCGTGCCCGTATGGTGCCCATCGGCACTCCGTTTACGCGGTTCCGTCGTGCGGCCCGCGAAATGGCCAGGTCCACGGGAAAAGACGTAAATCTGGTGACCTCCGGTGAACATACGGAAATCGACACGGGCGTCGTTGAGCGTTTGGTGGACCCGCTGGTGCATCTCGTCAGGAATGCCGTATACCACGGCATTGAGCCGGCGGCAGTTCGCCGGGGGCAAGGCAAGCCGGCTGCCGGCACGATTTACTTGCATGCTGCGCATCGCGGGAACTCGGTGCTGATCGAGGTCGAAGACGACGGCGCGGGGCTCGACATCGCCAAGATCAAGGCGAAGGCCATCAAGCTGGGGCTCGTCAGGCAGGATGTCGCTGAAACCCTTCCCGAAAGCGAAGTCATCAAGTTCATTTTCCTGCCAGGATTTTCCACCGCCGATGCCATCGGCGACCAAGCGGGACGTGGCGTCGGCATGGATGTGGTGAAGCGCGTCATTGAGACGATGAACGGCCATATCGAGGTGGAATCGGTGCGCGGGCAGGGTACGAAGTTCACCATGCATTTGCCCCTCACCCTGTTGATCGCCACGGCATTGCTGGTGCGGGTCGGAAAGGAACGTTATGCGATTCCTCTTCCGAGTGTGCGCGAAGTGACTATGTCGACGGCGTCAACGTTGCAACAGATGGGCGATCGGCAGGTGGTCCAAATCGGGGACGAGGCTATCGAAGTCTACCCCCTCGGCAGTCTCATTCGCCGCGAGGCCGGGACGATAGACGGCGTCTCTCCCGTGGTGATCGTGCGTACCTCGACCGGCGCGCTCGGCTGTGCAGTGGATGAGCTACTGGGCCGGCAGGAAATCGTCATCAAGTCGCTGGGCGGACTGAAGCCGTATGACCGCTCGGTATTCGGTGGCGCCACGATCGATCCGGAGGGACGTGTGGTGCTGGTGTTGGACGTCAGCCGCCTGACCACCCGTGACTATCATGAAACCATGTCCATCGCGCCAGCTCCGGTGGTGTCAGCGATTGAAGCCGCGACAGGGCACAGCGATGCGCGACTGGATGCCCGCTCGCCCTTACCGCTGCTGTTGATCGACGATTCACTCAGCATCAGAAAGTTCGTGGGCCGTATGCTCGAAGCCGCCGGGTATACCGTCGACACAGCGACGGACGGCGAAGAGGGATGCCGCAAAGCGATGGCGCAAGCCTACCGGTTGATTATCACCGATCTCGAAATGCCGAAATTGAACGGTTATGAAGTCATTCAGGCCCTTCGCGCGAGGCCTCAGACTCAGGCGACTCCGATTCTTGTCATGACCACGCGGGCAGGGGAGAAGCATCGCCAGATGGCCGTCAGTGTCGGCGCATCGGGCTACATTGCCAAGCCGGTCGAAGAGCGGGCCTTGATTCAGGAAGTGCGCAAATGGACCGGTATCGAAGCGCGGGCTGAAAAGTAACAAGGTTTTGCCGAGCCCTGCCATTGCTGGCAGAATGAAGGACACCTATGGGGCTTCGTGGACAACGGGCAGTCACTCTCTCAAGCGGGCAAGCGATCAGGTTTCTTGCCACGCTGATCGGTGGTTCCTCCGTTGCATTTCCCGCGCAGTGGGTTCGCGGTATCGTAATGCCCGCCGCCACCGGACCTGATGGCTTCGTCACGTGGGCCGGCATGGATTACGAACGAACCGATCTCTCTGCGCGGCTCAAGGTGATTTCCAAAGGTCCTTCCCCCGACACCAGGCTGATTCTCTATGGCAATGAAGAACGGTCACGATCGTTTGAGGTCGACAAGGTGCTCGGTTTGCTGGACGTCGAGCGGGCGCTGATTCATCCGTTGCCTCCTCAGTTCCGAGGCAAGGAACGGGAGCGCTTGCTGGGAGTTTTTGTCGACACTTCGTTTATCGCACTCATCGCCAATCCTTTTTGGGTGCTCGAGCTCCCGCTCAGGTCGCAGGCCTTGGAAATGTTTGCAGTCCGGTTTGTGGAAGGGATGCCCGAAGAGAGCGCGTCACGGCTTCATCTGCCGGTCGTGGCCTTGGATGAGCCTGTGTCGATGTCGATGAGCCACGTGAGTTCATCATCGTAGGTCATCATGCTTCGTAGTCAGCTACACAGGCGATCACAGGGTACGGGGGCTGGCGCGACCCACGCTCGACATCAGAATATGGTGGTCTTTTCGGTTGCCGGGAAACGGTTGGCCGCCAGAACTGAGGAGATCGGCGGGGTCTTACCGTGGCCCGGTGCCACGCCGGTTCCCAGTGAGACGCCGCATGTCACCTCGCTGGTCCGGCATGAGGACTCGTGTCTTCCGGTGTTCGATCTTGCGGCAAAATTCAGCCGCACGGTGCGCGAGGAGGAGTCTCTGTGTTTGATCGTCAAACATGTTGACGGCCCTCTTGCCATTTGCATCGATGCTCAGGTGCCCTCGCTGCATGTGGTGCCGCGCTCAGAAGTGCAGTATCAAAGCGGCCTGGATCCGGACATTGCTGGGTCCTGTGTCGCGGGTGACGAACAATTGCCACTCATCAACCTGGCAACCTTAGGGGTCGCATCACCGCGTCCAGCGTGATGCATCCGACATCACGTAGAGGAATGATATGCCAAAGATCTTAATTGCCGACGACAGCATTGCGGTTCGCAAGGTGGCCGAACGACTTTTGACGGAGGCCGGAATGGGTGTCACGCTGGCGGCCAACGGATCGGAAGCCCTGGCGATGTTGGCAAAAGATCGTCCCGATCTGATCGTCTCCGACGTCATCATGCCCGACAAAAGCGGCTACGAAGTCTGCGCATTCGTTCGCGGACAAGCCAATCTCGCCGATCTTCCCGTGCTGCTCATCAGCGGCATTGTCAACGACGAAGTATCCAGACAGGCGGAGTCCTGCAAGGCCGATGGGGTGCTGAAGAAGCCGTTTCAGGGATCCTCCCTGAAGGATCGCGTGCTGGATTTACTCACCAAGCGTCCGCAGAAGCCTGCGCCGGTTGCTGAAGCGGTTGCCGATCCGATTGTGGAACCCGCAGTGATGGCAGAGGTCCAGCCAGCGCCAGCCCCATCGATGCACGAAGATCTCATACCAGCCCCGTTGGTACAGCGGGGGTGGCAACCATCGGTCGAACCGGCGGCGATTATTCCGGAGCCCACCCCGGCTGTCCCGGCGATTAACGAGAGCGTTCGTGTTGAGAACATTACTGCGTATCAGGCTGCCGAGCCAAGCCTGGTGATGCAGCCGGATGATCGTTACCAGGTGGTGCTGGCCGAGCGCGACGCCAGGATTGCCGAACTTGAAGCGCAGCTGGTTTCTGAGAGCCGGCAGAGTCAGGAGGAGCGGGAACAGCATCAGCTCATCATGTCGGAGCAACGTGAACAGATCGCGGCATGGTCCTCCAAAATGCAGGCGTATGAGCATGAACTTGCAGAAGCACGCGCCCACCGGGATTCGATGACCCAACAGGTGGAAGATCTGTCAAGGCAGGCGCATCGGCTGAGCGAGGTGGAGGCCGCCCTGGGTGAGGAGCGGCACCGTGCCCAGCAGCTCGCGCAGCAAGCCGCCGAAGGTGTTCGACTGGGGGCGCGTGTCGTGGAATTGGAAGCCCATCTCGAAGCCGAGCGTGAGGCGGCCAACCAATTGGTCAACCAGATTACCAGCCTCGAGCATGTCGAAGATCGCATGCGGGAGCTGGAACGGGTGTTGGCGAACGAGCGGGAAGAGGCGATGGCTCTGCGAAATGAACGGGCGCATTTGGAAAAGAGTGCGGCGATGGTGCCCGTACTGGAAGAATCAGGCGAGAAAGCTCGCGCTCAGGTGGCCGAACTCGAAGCGGCACTCACCGCTGAACGTGAGGCGGCGGCCGCGCTGCTTGCGCAATATAAGGAGATGGAATCAAAGGCGGAGCGAGTGGAGGACTTGGAACAGGAACTGAGTGCCGAGCGAGACCACTCCATGCAATTGACGAAACGAGTGGCGGATGCCGAGGCGATGGCTGAACAGTCGACGCGACGATTTGAAGATCTGGCCAGAAAGCTGGGAGAAATCGCCGGCCTTGCATCCCAACTCGGAAACGCAAAACGCTAAGAGGCCGCGTCACTCGTCCGGTAGCGGGCGGGTGCATGAGCCATAGGCAGGATGCCGCTGTGTCGACGGAACCAGAGCAAAACCAGGACGATTTCCAAAAAGAGCTCATTGAGCTGTTCGGGCAGGAAGCGCAGGAGTGGCTCGTGCAGATCCATGCGGCTCTGATTGAACTCGAGAGCCTCCCGGACTCGGACCGGCATACGCAACTGATCGACGCGGTGGTGCGGGGCATTACCAGTCTTGGAGGCTCCGCAGCCACAGTGAGCCTGCCGGATGTCGAACGCGCCACGTTCGCACTCCTTCCGTTCATCGAGACGATCAAAGACCGGACAACGGCGACCACACAGGACTTCAGCACGGTCCGGGAACACTTTCGGATTGTGATCGGTTCCGTGAAAGTGGCCACGGGAATCACCCTCGACATCGATCCGTTGCCGGAGGTGGCGGCTTCGCCCGAACCCGTGCTGGAGTTTCTCCCTCTCTTGAACGCCCTGCATCAGCTGCAGGATGAATTGGCGGCGCCCGGTGGCGTGTCCCGCAGTCTCATTCCGCAGGTACTGCAACGTTTGGAGCATGAGGCGCGAATCGGAACCGGTCAGATCCAGGCCGCAAAGTACCAGGAACTATTGGTATCGATTCATCACACGGATGCGCAATATCTGGGCTCGCTCCGGCAGGACTTGCCCGGCATTGCGCTGCACCTCAGCCGGCTTCGAGCCGGGGGCCTTGCGGTCCTGGCTTCCGACACCGGATTCGACGCCTCAATCCAGCTCGTCGCAGGTCTTCAAGATATCGCGAAACAGACCAATGCCACGCCGCTTGTCACGTTCCTGACCGGCCTGCAGAGTTTCCTCACGCTGCTTGTTCAACGCCGCATCGACATTGCCGCTGACCGGCTTCAATCGGTCGAGACGCGTATTCTGGCCGTTGCCAGCATGGTCGAAGAATGGATGGCGGACGGGCAAAAAGAGTTGGACATGATGAGCCGGCTCGTCCCATCGACCTGAGGGCGTCCAGTGCCACGGGCCAGCCGGTGCGGTACCTGTCGCAGCCGCCGGTCGAATCGTGATCATGCTTACCTTGTGCGCGATATCGCAACGGCCATGAATCCGTCCGGATAAGATCAGCGCGATCGCTGGTCTCTCCGGCTGGGTACGTTCACCGATCCAGGGGACATGGGCGAAGGACTGAGGCGGAATGGAACAGAACCACTACCGGCAGGCCGAGGAGCTACTGGCGAAGCTGGCGGCCTCCGTCCAGCGACAGGACGCGGTAGACCTCGCCGAGCTCGCGCAGCTCGCTGATGGCATCGTGGAATCCGTACAGGGCAGCGACCAGTTGGTGGTTGAAGCGCTCTCCAGTCCTGCCGGTCCTCCGCTGGTGACCAATCTCATCAACGTTGGAATCCTGGCCACAAAAGTCGGTATCGGCCTTGGATACTACGGCGTTGACTTACACCGTCTCGCCTTAGCCGGCTTGGTGCACGACATTGGAATTTTTGCCGTCCCGCAACAGCTCCTGACAAAAATCGGGCGTCTGACCGCCGAAGAACGGACGCTGGTGGAGCAACATCCTCGTCTCGGTTCCGACGTCATCCGGCAGGCGGGGCCGGACTATGCGTGGTTGGCTGAAGTGGTGCTGCAGGCGCACGAGCGGGGGAAAGGGCAGGGTTATCCTCATCGCTTGAAAGGTCGGGAGATTAACGAGCTGGCGCAAATCATCGGCGTGGTGGACATCTTCGATGCGCTGGTGAGTCCGCGTCCCTACCGTCGGCGGTTGTTGCCGCATGAGGCCGTGCGCGAATTGCTCACGACGGAGCGCACCGCGTTTCCCCGGGAAATCATGAAGGCCTTGGTCGAACAGTTATCGGTCTACCCGCTCGGCACGAGGGTGCGGCTTAGCAGCGGAGAAGAGGGAGTGGTGGTATGCATCACGGCTCGCTATCCGTCGCGCCCGGTGTTGCGGATCACGGCTACAGAGAACGCCTGGACGTCGGAGCCCACGCGCATAGTCGATTTGAGTCAGCTGCCCCATGTGTCGGTGGTCGATACCGTCGAGCCACCGGCGTTGGAACGCGTCACATTCGAATCCGTTGAACCTGCACCAACAGCCCCTGCCGCGTCGACAAACGTCTCCGACCAATTTGCGGCCCTGCTGGAGAGCCTGGATGCCATTGCCGGCGTGATTCAGGCTGCCGTAGACCAACCAGCTGCAGCTCCGGGGCCTGTCCAAGCGTCGGTTGAAGCGGAGGCACCTGAGCCGATGATCCCTGTGCGTCGGGAGATTTTAGGCCTGTTCGTGCTGGAAGCGCGGGAATGGCTCAACCAGATCCAAACAGCGTTAGAACGGTTGGACGCCACCAGTGAGCAGGCGCGCCGCGCGCAATTAGCCTCGATTTTGTGGCAAAGCGTCAACAACCTCGCCCGTTCCGCTGCTACGGTGGGATTAACGGCGGTGGAGACAAGGGCGACCAGGCTGTTTCCACTCTTGCAAGCGGCGGCCAGGCATGAACGGGCCGTGGCCGCGCATCACGTGGCGTCGCTTCGGGAGGGATTGCTGGAGATCAGCAAAACGGTGCAGGAGCTTCGATCGGTGGAAGACGATTCTTCCAGAGCGGACCAGACGATCCAGCGACCACCGCAGGCCGTTGAGCAACCGGAGCAGCGGGAATCTCAGGAGCCGCAGATGTCCGGCCAGACCACCTCTGAAATCGCCTCGCCCATCTCCATCGCTCCACGCCCCCTGGCTGCGTCCTCCATTCTCGAGGCTTTGCGGCAGTTGCATGTGGCGCGCGGACGCTCGCTTGAACCGGTGCGGGATGTGTTGGAAACGGTCATTCACCGGGCGGAACGCGAGGTGGCCGGGGGGGTGATGGTGGATGCGCGGGCCATCGGGCGTCTGTTGCAGGAGTTAGATGAGTTGGATGAACGGTTTCTCGGCCATATGCAGGCTCGGGTTCCGTCGGTCGTCGCGACGCTCGGCCGTATTGCACGGGCGAGCGAAGAACGCGTGTTGCCCCCGCAGGCGCTGGAGCCTATTTTTGAAGAGATCGATGTGCTCTTCGAGGCCTCCGAAAAAGTGTCCGCGGCGAATATCAGTGTGTTCCTTCAGGGCCTGCGAACCTTCCTCCGCGTGACCGCACAACATAAGCCGGCCGTCATTCGCGAGCGGTTGGCCGCCCTGGAAGAGCGGTTGGCGACGCTGGTTCCGCTGGCCCAACAATGGGTGGATGTCGGGCGAGTGGAACGGGCGGCCATTTTCGATATTCTGCCGATGGCCTAGCGCGTGTCTCTCCTCACGAATCGCATTCCATTCCCTCTGCAGATCGGTTTTTCCCACGCCTAATCCTTAGGCAGTTGATCTGCGCCCCCTTGTAGTCTGTGCAAAAGCGTTCCATCCACATGGTTGCGCACAGTCCGTCCACAGTTCTTGTGGACAGAAGGCGAGAGCAGCCTGCAGAGGTGAGGAGACGAACATATCTCTTCGGTATCGCACCTTTTCTCTTGCGGTTGTGGTGGCGATTATACGACCATCACGGCCATGCCAAAACTTGTCTCAGTCAAACAACAGGAAGGGCACGACGCGCGCGCGACGGCCTATATCAAAGCGTACATGCTCTTTCCGGCCGGTATTCTCGGCCTGATTTCCATGCTCGGCGGCGTCGGCGGGTTGGGGTACCAACTCATCGCGACGGACACCTATTCATGGGCAACCTTTGTCGAAAGCTCAGGGCTGTTGCTACTGGGTGGGCTACTGGGATGGGTACAGACCACGTACCATCGCTGGATCCTCGCCAATCGTCCTGAAGTATTCGCCGAGCGCATGCGGCAGCCCGCGCTCTCGAAAAGCGGCAAACCGAAACGGGAAAGCGGGAAGAGTCAGGAGTCACCCGGCGGATCCCCATGGGCGCCGGGCGCCTATATGGTCGGCCTGGCCTTGCTGTTGTTCGGATCGACCGTCGCGGTGCTGTACGGGGCAGTTCATCCCATCCCGGCCTGTTTCCTGCCGTGGGCAGGATTTTTCTGGGCCAAGCTGTTCTTCTGGAAGACGCTGCTGAAACCCTAACAAAATCGCTGGCGGAGCTACTTTCGGCGGGCCTTGCGAGATTTCGCGGCAGGCTTGGCGGCTTGCTCGAGGCTTGCGAGACGTTCTTCCAACTCGCGGACCCGTTGGCGAAGTTCAGGCAGCTGGGGAATGACTGCCTGGGCTTTCAGAAACGTGGCGTGCGCCATCACCGGGGCGCCGGAGACGATTTGATTCGGTTCCAAGCTTCTGGTGACGCCGGATTTTGCCGCGATCATGACTTGATCGCCGATCTGCAAGTGATCGGCGAGACCAGCCTGGCCTCCCACCATCACGTAACGCCCCAGGGTGGTGCTTCCCGCAATGCCGACTTGCGCGACCAAAATGTTGTGTTCGCCGACAACCACGTTGTGAGCGATCTGCACGAGGTTGTCGATCTTGGTGCCGCGCTTGATAATCGTATCCCCGAAAGTCGCGCGATCCACGGAGACGTTGGCGCCCAATTCGACGTCGTCTTCGATCAGCACGCCGCCCAGTTGAGGGATTTTCTGGTGCCGGCCCTGGTATTGCACGTAGCCGAAGCCGTCGCTGCCGATCACGGTGCCGCTGTGGATGATGACGCGAGCACCAATCCGGCATCCTTCCCGTACGACCACGTTCGGGTAGAGAAGGCTGTCGTCTCCAATGATGCTGTCGTCTCCGATGAAGACCCCGGGATACAAGGTCACTCGCGCGCCGATGGTCACACGGTCGCCCAAGGTCACGCCAGGCCAAATGGAGACATCGGTTCCGATCGTGACGCCCTCGCCGCGTGTAATGCCCTCCGCGATGCCGCGCTCCCGGGCTGGTCGCGCAAAAAATTGTTGTGCGGCCCGCGCGAAGGCATAGGCCGGGTTCTCCACCACAATTTGCGGGGAGGGACAGTCCGCGATGCGCCGGCCGACGAGCAGGGCGCCGATGGTGGCGGTCTGTGGTGATTTCAGATGGCGCTCGGAGGTGACAAATGCCAGATCGCCAGGCCCTGCCAGCTCCAGGCTGGCGACGCTGGTGACGGTCGCATCCGGTGAACCGATCAGCTCGCCTCCCACATAGTCGTGCAGTTCCCGAAGGGTCAGCGGGGTACGCCTGGGTGCCGTGCTCATCCTGTTAGGCTTTCTTGCTCTTGGGCGAGGGTTTCGCGGCCGGCTTCTTGGTTGCGGCCTTCGCTGCGGTCTTGGTCGAGGTCTTCGTAGGGGGCTTCGCAGCGGTCTTGGCCGAGGCCGGTGCCACCCGCCCTTGCACGTAGTCGATGACCTGCCCGACGGTCGTGAGGCCCACCAGATCCTGGTCGGGAATCTGCAGATTGAAGACCTCTTCGATGCGATACAGCATTTCAATGACCGCCATCGAGTCCAATCCAAGATCTTCCCGCAAGTGATGGGTCGGCTCGATCGAGGCTGCATCCCGCTTCAGATAGTCCGCCAGCGCCTGAATGATCTGGTTGGAAACGTCTGTTGTAGTGGCCATTCCCTGGTTCCTTCGTATCGTGTCTGTTGCGACGATCGCCGACCGCTGTCGTTGCCGGACAGGCGTCAGGAGGTGATCGCTTTTAACACGACCGCCGCGTTGTTGCTACCGAATCCAAATGCGTTGATCAGCGCCACCTTCGCCTTGCGCGTTTGCTGCTCCTTGGACAGGCCCGCCAGGGCGCAAGCCGGATCGGGATCGTCCAGGTTGAGCGTGGGATGAACCTGACCGCTCGTGAGCGTGAGGGCGGAGACCACGCCGGCCAGCGATCCGGCCGCGCCGAGCGTATGGCCCACCAGCGACTTCGTGGCATTCACGGCGAGTTTGTCCGCGCGTGACTTGAATACTAAGCGAATAGCCTTCACCTCCACCGCGTCACCGACGGTGGTCGACGTGGCGTGAGCGTTGATGTAATCCACCTGCGCCGGTGTCACGCCCGCATCTTTGAGGGCCAGCCGCATGGTCGTGGCGACTTCCTCGCCATCCTCTCGTGGAATGACCATGTGATGAGCTTCACTCGTGGCGGCATAGCCGGCCACTTCCGCATACATCCGGGCCTTGCGTTTCGTCGCGTGGGCCAACGATTCGAGTATCAGGGCGCCGGCCCCTTCTCCCATGACAAACCCGTCCCGACCACGGTCAAAGGGGCGCGAAGCTTTCTCCGGGGCATCGTTATACTTCGTGGACAGGGCACGAAGCGAGCAAAATCCCGCGAAGACCAGGGGGGTGATGCTGGCATCGGCACCGACCACGATCACGGCATCGGCCGTGCCAGCGCGAATGGCATGCATGGCCTGTCCCAGAGCATGCGCGCTCGACGAGCAGGCGGTGGAAATCGTGAGGTTCGGGCCCTTGGCTCCATAGGCCATGGCCACGATCCCCGAGGCGGAATTCAGCGTGATGACCGGGATAAAGTTCGGATGCACCCGGTGGGGACGTTTCTGCTCATACAGTTGTGTGATCTCGCGTTCGCCCATCACCATCCCGCCCATGCCGGCGCCGACGATCACGCCCACGCGGTGCGGGTCTTCACGGTCCATTTTGAAGTCGGCATCTGCCAGCGCTTCCTTGGCGGCCACGAGCGCGAATTGCGCATAACGATCCACACGATCGCCCTGGCCGGCAGGGAGATACTGATCCGGTGAGAAGTCGACGATGCGCCCAGCAATGCGCGACCGATAGCCTTCCAATGGAAAGGGATCGAAGGAGGGAATGGCAGAAATCCCGGACCGGCCTTCCAGCGCCGCTTTCCAGAATTGCGGCACGCCAATGCCGATGGGGGAGACGACTCCCAAACCCGTGATGACGACCCTCGTCGACATAAACCCCTTTCGTGGCCGCGTGATGGTGATGTGTGCGGCCTGTCTACTTACCGCACGGTGGCGTCACAGTCAATGCTGTAGGCAGGCACCCATTCGAGATCTCCGTATGTACACTGGGGAAACCACCCTAAGGGACGCTCAATTTGTGCGTCCAGCAAGGCAGCTGCGAGTGCAGGTCCGGAGGCGTACCTTCGGGTACATTGAGAACCTGGACGATGCGAGCACGCCGCTGGCGGACTTTTTCAGCATCCTGCTAGTAGCGCACTTTCATGAGCAGATATAAGCCGAACGTCAGAAACACCATATTCGCCATCCAGCCGGCCAGCATGGGAGACAGCGCGCCGCCGCGCCCCAGCGCAATGGCGACGGAGTGCGTGGACCAATAGAAGAACCCGACGGCCATCGCTTGGCCGATGCCCATGGCCATGCCGCTTCCGCGGACACCCGTGCGCCGAAGGCTCAAGGCGATACCGACGATCACCATGATGAGCGTGACGCAGGGAAAGGCGATCCGGCCGTAATAATCCGTCAACAACCGGGGGAGCATGGTGCCGCCCAGATGGAGGCGATCGACGTAGGCGCGAATCTCGCGCAGAGTCATCGTTTCCGAATCCAGTTCGGCCCAGGTCGTAAAGTCGTCGGGAATGTGGGGGAGCGCCAGTGGTTGCGTCTGGAAGCTGCTCACCAAGACCGTGCCGTCCTGGCGGAATGAACGGGTCATGCCGTCGTGCAACGCCCAACCCTGCGGGGAATAGACGGCGCGTTTGGCCTCCGCGATTTCTTCCAACTGAAAGGTCGGACTCAATCGATAGAGCCGGATGTTGCGCAACACCGCGCCCCCCGGATCGATCGTGTCGATGTTCAAGAGGGTCTGGCCGCCCAGGCTCACCCATGGCTGCGCCGCTTTCAAGGAGACCGGTGTCACGCGTTTCTCGATCTGCGTCGTCTTGATCTGCTCGGCCTTCGCCAGGGCCAGGGGAATGACGGTGGAACTGAACAGGAACAACACCATCGCCAGGACTGTTCCGAGGAAGATAAACGGCGAGGTGATCCAATAGAGGCTGATGCCGCAGCTGCGCATAGCCGTGATTTCGTGGCTGCGCGACAGCAGGCCGATGGTCAGCAGGGTCGCCATCAAGACCGCGAGCGGGGCGATCTGATACGAGATGGCCGGCATCTTCAACACGAAGTAGGCCAGCACGTCGAGGGCATGCGCGTCATAGCGGAGGAAGCGGCGGACCTTCTCAAAAAAGTCGATGACGAGGTAAATCGTCATGAGCCCGGAAAAACACATGCCGAAAATCTTCACGTACTCACGCAGCATGTATCGAAAGAGAATGTTCATGGGGCTACTGCCGGCTCACGCGATAAAACCAGAGAATTGTCACGATTGTGAAGATGACATTGGGCAACCAGGCGCCGGCGAACGGAGAGATCCAGAGTGTGGTCACCAGAAACTCGCACGCGACATTAATGACGTAATAGGCGATCACGACGAGCACGCCGACGGCAAACCCGCCGATGCTGCCGGAGCGTTTCGACACGATCCCGACCGGCACCCCCAGGATGCAGAACACCAGCGAAGCGGCCGGAAACGCCAGGTCTTTATAGTATTCCATGAGCCGCCGCAAGGCGTTGGTGTCCGTCCAGTTGGAACTCTCCAGTTTCGCGCGAATCACTTCCATCGGCGTGCGTTCTTCGGCGCCGTACAGGCTGGCGTTGATGCTTAACTTAAGATCGTAAGCCGTAAACGAAATCTTCTGGTACTCCTCGGGGTTTTGAGGACGACTGTGGATCACGCCGTTCATGAGCCGCAGTGCGACCTGGCTGCTCGCGGAGTCGGTCATCACCTGGTACTGTTGCGCCACGATGATGCGCGGGTCGGCCGGGTTCCGCTCATCCGCCACGAAGATCCCCCGGTTGTTCTGTCCCTCCTGCGCATCCGGTACGTAGATCACCATCTTGGGGATGGCTTCATTGAACACGCCGCGATCGAGTTCTAGAACGAGTTCGTCGCGCAACAGATTGAGCGCCACTTTCTTGAGATTCACATTGCTCCACGGCTGCCCGTATTGCGCCATCATGAGCGTGAGGCCGCAGACGAGCGCCGCAAACAAGAACACGGATTGGGACAGCCGCAACAGGCTGAAACCCGCGGCGCGCATGGCGACCAGTTCTTTGTCCAGCGAGAGCCGGCCGAACGCCGTAATGGACGCGATGATGCCGGCGATTGGCAGCGTCAGCACGAGGAAAGAGGGGAGCAAATGGGCGAAGACTTTCAGCACCGACAGGAAGCCGATGCCCTTCGTGACCAGCAACTCCACCAGGCGGAGCAGCTCCTTCGTGAGCATCACAAAGCACAGGGCGCCTAAGCTGATGCAAAAGGGCGAGAGGAGTTCGCGGAAGATATAGCGATCGAGGATGGTGTGCAGCACGAGAGCGGTCGGGGTCCTACATCGGAGAATTGGTTGCTGCACTATAGAAGAGTCTGCGTGGGTTGTAAACAGATCAGAACGGCCCAGGGCCAAAAGATCCGCTTGACAAGCACTGCACCTCATGGTACATCGCTGCGCACTTTTCAGCAGGTCAAGATGGTTCGGGTTGAATATTGTCTGAACGCCCCCGCAAGAGCTGCCGCGCTCGTCGCTGTTGTTTCTCCTTTTTATCGTCATCATTTCCTGTCATGCGACTCAGCAGACGAGCTGATGCGCTCATTATGTCCGTGCGTTGAGAAAAGGAGGATCGTATGAAAACTAAGGGCACTGTGAAGTGGTTCAATGATCGTAAGGGATTCGGATTTATCCGGCTCGATGGCGGAGACGATGTCTTCGTCCATTACTCTGCATTGCAGGGTGACGGATTCAAGACCTTGAAAGAGGGCGAGAACGTGGAGTTCGACATCGTTCAAGGCGCCAAGGGACCGCAGGCGGCGAACGTGTTGAAGGATCTCGCGCCGGCCAACTAATTTCGGCCGGAGTCCTACGTAATCCGCGGCCCCTCTGCCTCATCGAGGGGCCGCCGGTTTTCCTCAAAGAACACCCGCTCTGGACGCCGCGTTTGCAGTGTCTGTCTTTTATCCATTTGTTTGACAAGACATAGGTTGACTGTTAGCGTGGACTCTCAACGTCGGGTGAGGGGTCTCCTTGGCTGTCGACCGTCGAACCGTGCTTCAAAACGCGCAGCTCTTTGCGTCCAAAGGGCAGTATGATGCCGCCATCGCCGAATGGCGGAAGCTGACCACCGACACGCCTAACGACGGCACCGTCTTTAATTCCATCGGCGATCTTCAACTCAAACGCAATGCGACTGCAGAGGCCGTCGCGGCGTTCCTGCAAGCCGCCAGCGCATTCCGCTCCGAAGGCTCCGTCCTCAAGGCCATCGCCGCCTATAAGAAAATACTCAAGGTCGATCCGGCCAGGATCGAAATCTATCGTCATCTGGGTGATCTGAACGCCGAACGCGGGCTGCTGAGTAGCGCCGTGCAGGACTATCTCACGCTCGGCAAGCATTACTTCAAAGACGGCCGAAATAAGGACGCGCTCGAGATCTACCGAAAGATTGTCTCCCAGGACCCGTCCAATCTCGATGCCCAGTTGCGCGTCGCGGAGCTCTGCGTGCAGGAAGGGCTCGTCGACGAAGCGGTGCGGATGTATCTCCAGCTGGGCCGCGAGCAATCGGCCGCGCAACAGTACGAGCAGGCCAAGGCGATGTATACGGCGGTCCTCCGGTTGGATCCGGAGAATGCCGAAGCCAAAGAAATCACCTCGATGATCGAAACGGGTGGCAGTGTGACGCCCAGTGCGGCACGCCCGGCCAAACCCGCAACCACCGCAGCCAAATCCGGCGATGCGAACGACCTCATGGCCGAAGCCACGCGCCGGATCGAAGAAGGGCAGTATGCCGGAGCCGAGGCCATGTTGACCCAGTTGCTGAGCCGCGAGCCCGGCAATCCGGAGATCTGCCAATTATTGGCCCGGATGCATCTCTTGCAGGGGAATCTAGTCGTGGCATTAGGGGAATACCGGTTTCTGGCCGGTGCGGCTCTCCGCGCGCAGGATTACGGCATGGCCGAATCGTTGATCGCCGACTATCTCAAAGTCGAACCGGCCTCCGTCCCCATGTTGGAATTGCTGGGCGAGCTCTATCAGGAAAAGGGTGATGCCGCCACCGCCGCACAGCATTACGGACGGGCGGTCGAAATTTTGTTGGAACATCCTGAGCCGGGCATGCCGACCTTGCCGGCTGAATTGTTTGAAAAGGTGCAGGCCTTGGCGCCGGGCAGTGCCATCGCGCGCAAACTTGCACCGGCCTTCGATCCCAATGCCGGGTCGATGCCGGAACCGGAACCCGTCGCTCCGGTGCTGGAGGTGATGCCAGCGCCAACGCCTGAACCGGAGATGGAACCGGAACCGGCTCCGGTGGTCATGGCTCCCGAGCCGGTAGCGGAAGCACCCTTCAGGCTTGTGGATCACTCGGCGCCGCCAGTGGAGGCGGCAGTCGTGCGGCCTCCGGTGGTCGAGCCGGTTGCTGACCCCGTCGTTGTGAAGGTTGCGCCGTCCCCTGTGACTCCCTCCGCGCCGGTGGTCGAAACCGCACCGGTTGTCTCGGCCATCCTGCCCTCGCCCCCACCGCCGGTGGCGGAGCCCATGCTGCCAGTCGAGGAGCCGGTGGATGCGGAAACCCGTTACGCCTTGGGCATGGCCTATAAGGACATGGGACTCTGCGAAGAAGCGAAGGAAGAGTTTCTCTTGTCGATGAAGGATTCGGGGTTCTTCGTGGATTCCTGCCTGATGATGGCGCTCTGTTGTAAAGAACAGGGACGCCCGGATCACGCCATCCAGTTGCTGGAGAAGCTGATTTCAGATTCGCGCTGCCGGGGAGGCAACGCGCAGTTGGTCCGGTACGAACTTGCGTTACTCTATGAAATGACGGGCGCTCGCGATCGGGCGCTGACGATGTATCAATCCATTCCGTCGTTCCACGATGTGCCTCGCCGGGTGGAAGCCCTCCGGCTCCAGGCGACCAACGGGGCCGCCCATACGGAACTTCCCGCGTCCGCTCCGAGCAGTCCTCTGCCGATCGCCGGCCACTGAGGCCGGCTCTTCACCTGTTTCATCAGATCTGCGCGCTGTCGTTCCATTGACTCGTTATGCGAGCTGGACCTGATTCGGCGCCGGCTTTCCCGCCACCACCGCTGCAATGTTTTCCAAACAGATCATGCCCATGCGAACCCTCGTTGCCTGCGTGGCAGAACCCAGATGGGGCAAGAGCACGACCTGTCGGAGTTCGCGTAAGCTCGGGTGAAAGGCTGGTTCCTGTTCGAAGACGTCGAGCCCCGCACCTGCCAGGCGGCGTTGAAGCAGCGCATCGACCAACGCCGTCTCATCGATGACCGGGCCTCGCGCCGTGTTGATCAGGAACGCCGTCGGTTTCATGAGCGCGAACTGGGGCGCGCCGATCAGGTGATGGGTGGCGTTGTTCAGCGGCACGTGCAGGCTGACAAAGTCGGATTCTCTTAACAATTCGGGGAGCGCACGCGATTCCCACTGAGACGGCAGCTGTTCGAGAACCGTAGCCGTGCGTGAGGTGTAGCGGATGCGCATGTTGAAGCCGGTCGCTCGCTGCGCCACGGCCTGCCCGATGCGGCCCATGCCGACGATGCCCAGCGTCTTGCCCGCCACATCCGTGCCCAGCATTTGCGTCGGGGCCCAACCGGACCAGTCTCCGGATCGTACGTAGGCATCGCCCTCCGCCACCCGCCGCGCCACCGCCAAAAGCAGCGCCCAGGTCAGATCCGCCGTCGAGTCGGTCAACACATCCGGCGTGTTGGTCACGACAATGCCGCGTGCTGTGGCGGCCGCGAGGTCGATGTTGTTGTACCCGACAGCATAGTTCGCCAGGATTTTGAGGCGCGTCGCCTCTGCCAGGATGGACGCATCCACGCGATCGGTCAATGTGCAGATCGCGGCGTCCGCTTCTCGGAGACCGGTTTTCACGGCATCCCAGGAGGGCGACGCATCGCGTGGATCATTGAGCAACTGAAATTGCCGCCGCGCGGCGGCCATGACCGGATCGGGAAGCAACCGGGAGATATAGAGGAGTGGAGCTGCCATGAAGGCCTCGCCGGACTGAGACGCATCTTAACGGATTGCGAGGCGGGCAACAACTCACCGGCGCGCTACTGCCTCGCTGATGGTCAGCACTCAGCGGTCACACTTCAATCGAACACGAAGGCTACGCGATGAGAGAACGATGCTGGCAGACTTTTTCAACATCCTGCTAGAATGCGGCAACATACACACAAGCATGACCCTCATCCTACCCAACACCTCATCCGCCGTCGCCCGCGACCTTCGGCATATCCTCGGACATGCGAAGGTCCAGGACGACGTGCCCACGCTCACGGCCTATGCCGTGGACGCGAGCATCTATCGCATGACGCCGAAGGCCGTTGTGTTGGCGGAGCACGAGGCCGATATCGATGCCGTTGTCCGGTTCGCCGTGGAACGGGGCATTCCCCTCACACCGCGCGCCGCCGGGACCAACCTCACCGGGTCGGCGGTCGGCTCAGGCATCATCCTCGATGTGTCCAAGCTGAACCGCATCCTCGAACTGAATGAAGATGAACGGTGGGCGCGGGTGCAGCCGGGCATCGTCCTCGCGGAGTTGAACAAGCAACTCGGGCGACGCAATCTCCTCTTCGGCCCCGATCCGTCGAGCGGTGACATGTGCAAACTCGGTGGGATGGTCGCCAATAATTCTTCCGGCCCCCACACGCTGATCTACGGCTCGGTGAAAGACAATGTGCAAGCGCTGCGAGTCTGTCTGCCGTCGGGATCCTGGCTTGCCGCCGCGCCGATGGGGTTGAACGATCCGGCGCTCGCGGGCCTGTTGAATGCGCATCCGACATTGACGCCGATCCTCGACCTCGTGCAGCGCCAGCGCGCCTTAATCGACAGCAAGAAGCCGACCGTCAGTAAGAACAGTTGCGGCTACAATCTATTCGGCTTGGCCGATGGGCTCAGTCAGGGGCTGTTTGATCTTCCGAAATTGTTCGTCGGCAGCGAAGGCACGTTGGGCATCGTGAGCGAGGCGACGCTCAGGCTCGTGCCCAAGCCGCAAGGCACGCTCACCGCGTTGATCCACTTCCGCCGTTTGGAGGAAGTGGGGGAGGCGGTGCCGCATCTCTTGAGTCTCCGCCCGAGCGCGCTGGAGGTGATGGATGCGAACACGTTGAACCTGATCGGCCGGGGGGCGCACGGCATTCCCGCCGATGCCGCCGCGACCCTGCTGGCCGAACTCGACAGCAGCGAGGGCGAAAGTGATCTGCGTGAACGTGCCGACCGCATGGCCGCCAGCTGCCGCCGATACCAGCTCTGTGGCGACCTCACCATTGCCTACGACAAGGAGCAGCGGGACCAGCTCTGGAAAGCCAGGAAGGCGCTGTATCCCACGCTGTACCGGTTCGATCCGCGCAAGAAGCCGATCAACTTCGTGGATGATGTGGTGGTCCGCGCGGAACGTATCAGCGACCTCATCCGCTATCTGGAAACCTTCTTTGAGGGTCAGCATGTGCCGGTGGCGATCTTCGGCCATATCGGCAACGGCAACGCCCACATCACGCCGTTGCTCGACGTGAACGACCGGCAGGACTTCGACAAGATGGTGGCGGCTTACCATGAGATCCATCAGGCGGTCCTGTCCCGATTCGGCGGGTCGATCTGCGGGGAGCATGGTGATGGCCGGGTGCGGGCCGAGTATGTGCGCAAGATGTTCGGCGAGGAGTTGTATCAACTCTTCGTGGAGGTCAAGCGCACCATCGATCCGGCCAACGTCATGAACCCCGGCATCAAAATCAGCGACGCGCCCTTCACCGACCATATCGACTACCAGCGCTTGTCCAAGTCCTGCGCGACCTGCGCCAAGTGTAATTCCGTCTGCCCGGTCTACGATGTGTTTCAGTCGGAAGACATGAGCTCGCGCGGCTGGTATGAGATCGTTACGGCCAAGGATTATTCCTATCTCAATTCGAAGCGAGTGGTGGAGGCCTGTCTGAACTGCAAATCCTGCCGCACGATTTGTCCGGCAGGCGTCGATGTGTCGGAGCTGATTCTTCAGCGGCGCGCGGAGCATCCCAATCAAGGGAGCCGCTGGCTCTTCGCGCTTCAATCCAAATTGCCAATATTTGAAGCGATGCTTAAGTTTCTGGCGAAGACGCAACGCCTCTGGGATCGTCCCGGACCGCGCGCCATCCTGGAACGCCTGGCGACCCCCTTGCTGAAACGTATCGCCTCCACGGCCAAACTGCCCGCCGACATGGTGCTGCCCAAATTGGCTCCCCAGCATTTGCGCGACCGGTATCCCGAGCTTACCCAGCCGAACCCGGTCGCAGCCGGACCGCGCGTTGCGTACTTCCACGGTTGTGCGGCGAATTATTTTGATGATGGGGTGGGGGATGCGGTGATCGGCGTGTTGCAGAAACATAAAGCGAATGTTGAACTTCCTCCGCAGCGCTGTTCCGGAACGCCGATCGAAACCTACGGCCATGTGGATCTGGTGAAAGACAACGCACGGTTCAACCTGCAGTCGCTGGCGGGATACGATCAAGTCGTGACGGGCTGCGCCTCCTGCACCCTCATGCTCAAGGAATACAAAAAGTTCTTCGAGGATGGGCCGGAACGCCAGGCGGCGGATGCGTTGGCCAGAAAGGTGCTGCACATCACGGAGTTTGTCGCTCGCTCGCAGGAGCGTCCGCCAATGGGAGAGGCGGAAGGCGTAGGCCATCGGGTGACATACCATTCCTCTTGCCACCTGCGGGCGGCGGGTGTCACCAAGGAACCGCGCCAATTGCTCAAGCAGGTGCCGGGTGCCGACTATGTCGAGATGACCGATGCCGACCGCTGCGCCGGCGGGGCGGGTACATACCTTGTGAAGGACTATGACACCTCACAGAAGGTATTCGAGCGGAAGCGTCGGAACATCGAGCAGAGTGGCGCGGACACCGTAGCCACCAGTTGCCCGGCCTGCATGATCCAACTCAATAATGGGCTGCGCGGGCGCGCGGCAGTGAAACATGTGGCACAGGTATTGAACGAGGCCTATGAAGCGGGCGCGCATCAGCAATCAGGTGCGCAACAGACAGCAAGAGGACCAGGAGCCGGCCAATGACTTTTCGTAAAGTGGATCTGATTTTTGTCGTGCTGGCGCTCCTCGTCGTCGGGGGCGTGGCCTCGCTGCCGTCGCCGCGTGACCGCAACCCGAAGGTGCCGGCCAATAGCGCCCATCAGGCAATTACGGCGGAGAGCCAGTGTGCGACCTGTCATGCGCCTCAAGGTGTGCGGCCGTTGCCGGCGCAACATCCCAAGCGGCAGGATTGCCTGCATTGCCACGCGCGGGCACAGGGGTGATGGGGACCGTCGTTCGTGAAGCGTCGCTCGTCTCTCGTCGGAGGGCAGTGGGATGTGCCTTCCCCAGCTCTCACGGTTTTGGTACGCATGTATCGTCTGAAACGAGAGACGCTTCACGAGAGTCGAGGCACGGTCGGTCAGGGACACGTCAGGCGCGATGGTTTAACGACGATTCATACTGAGAGTGGAGGAATAGTAGATCATGGTCAAAGTGTTGATTCTCGGGCCGACGCTCCTGCAGCGGGTGACCGAGCCGGAGTTGGATGTCGAAGTGGAGGGGCCGACCGCCATCAAGATGTTGATCGAAGGCAATGCGGAATTGATGGATGCGCTGGCGCCGTTCATCGTGCGCGGCGAATTGCTCGTGACCGTCAATCGCAAAGTCGGATCGCTCGACTCGGTGGTGAAAGACGGCGACACGCTCAAGCTCGCGCATCAATCGCGCGCGTCCTACGACGGTACGACCGACATTCCCACCTAAGCGTGGGCTCGCAGAGGTGAGGGGAGCGATGGCGCGTAACGACCAGGCCGTGCGTCTCTTGGTGGTGTTGAAGCAGCTGGAAGGGGCGCGACATGGCCTCACGCTGGAGCAGTTGGGGGAGTCGCTGACACCCGGTTCTACTCGCCATCCCCGCACACTCCGGCGCGACCTTGCCGCGCTGGAAGAAGCCGGATATCCGCTGGTGACCGAGCGGATCAATGGCCACACTTGCTGGCGGCTGTTGGAAGGATTCCGGAATGTCCCCGGCCTGCGGTTTTCGCCCTCGGAATTGATGGCGCTCACCTTCAGCCGCCGCCTCATCTCGCCGCTCGAAGGCACCGAACTCCATACCTCGCTCCAATCCGCCTTGGGCAAGGCAGCCGCCGCGCTGCCGCCGCAGGGCGTGGCGTTGGTGCAACAACTCGACGGCACATTCAGCGTCGGACTGGGCCCGCACAAGCGCTACCGGCAACATCGCGAAACCATCGACCGGCTCACCCGCGCCATCGCCGACGCCACCACCGTGCAGATCCGCTACGACTCCGCCTCGCGCGGCCGCACCACCAGGCGCGAGGTCGATCCCTATCGGCTCTGGTACGCCACGGGCGGCCTCTACCTCATTGCCTTCTGTCATCTACGGCGCGAGCCGCGCATGTTTGCGGTGGAGCGGATCAAGTCCGTCACCCCGACCGATCACCCCTATCAGATGCCGCTGCATTTTGATCTCGATGCGTTCGTGCAGGACGCGCTCACGGTCATGCGTGGCCCGCGCATCGAGGTGGAGTTGGAATTCAACAAGGCCACCGCGGCCTGGGTGAAGGATCGCGTCTGGCATGCCACACAAGAGACGAAGCGGGCCAAAGGCGGCGGCCTGCGTATGATTTTGTCTGTCGCCGATACCCGCGAGCTGGTCGGCTGGATCCTGAGCTTCGGCAGCGGGGTGAAAGTCCTCAAGCCGGAGAGTCTCCATCAGGCGGTGGTCGAGGAAGCCCTGCGAATCAGCAAGGCCTAACCGCGCCAACTTCTCCCGCCGATCTGTCTGAACTGCCCGGTCCTCGATCTTCTGCCTACTCGCGATTGTCGTCATGCCTTGACTTCCCTGCTCCCTCGCCAGACAATGTTGTTGAAGAGTTCATTAATCGTTTTGCATGTGGAGGTTTGTCGTGGCAACCGTGAATTTCAGCGTCCCGGAGGACGTGAAGAAGCAATTCGACAGGGCATTTGCTGGTAAAAATAAAAGCCGCGTGATCGCTGATCTCATGGCTCAGGCGGTTGAGGATCAGCTCATGCTGAAACGCCGGAGTGAAGCGATCGACTCCCTGTTGAGCCGGCGACGAACTAAACGGCCGGTACGTGCAGCGGATATTCGACGGGCTCGGGAGAGTGGCCGTTCGTGACAAGAGTGGTGGTTGATGCCAGTGTCGTTGTGAAATGGCTCTTGCCTCAACGTGAGGATGAGGCAGATGTCGAACAGGCGTTAAGGCTGATAGAGGGTCTGAAGAGTGGCCGGGTGAGGGTTTTTCAACCGGTACATTGGCTGGCTGAAACTGCGGCGGTGTTAGTTCGACTCAGTCCCGAAACGGCCGCGGCTGACGTCGCCGATCTCTACGCCATGGATCTCCCGATAGAGAATGGGCCGAATGTATATCTGACCGCGTGCGAACTGGCACGATCGCTGAATCATCATGTGTTCGATACCTTATATCACGCAGTAGCACTAACTCTGCCGGATACGGTATTAATCACAGCGGATGCTCGATATGAGCGCGCCGCTCGGCGAAGAGGTTCAATTATGTTACTGAGCGACCTGCCGGTTATCTAGTCGCCAAGTGCTTTCGCATGCGTGGACCGTTCCCGTTCACGCTGCGCCGATGGTGCTTTCCCGCCGTGAAACAGGTATTCTTGGCCGTTTGCAGGAAACCATGACGACATCCAAATCCTATTGCCTCTCCATGCCCCTCTATACTCAGGTGCTGATCGCCGTGATCTTCGGCGGTCTGCTCGGAGTGATCTTCGGGCAGGAACCGTATCTGGGCGGCGTCACGAACGCGCAGCTGGGCAAGCTTGGGATGATAGTCGTTCAGCTGCTCAAGACGCTGGCCATTCCGCTCATCTTCTTCGCTATTCTCGATGCGCTCATCCGCACCAGCCTCCCGCTGAGTCAGGGGACCAGGCTGCTGGTCATCTGTCTCGTGAATGTATCCGTGGCCATGACAATCGGGCTGGTGATCATGAACACCTGGCAGCCGGGCCTGTCCTGGCAGGGCCATGTCGATGAGTTGCTGCACCTCGTGCCCGGTTCCAAGGCCCCGGCGAAGGTGGCGACCTCGCAGACGCCGATCGAAGACCTGGCCGCCTATATTCCCCGCACCATCCTGGCGCCGTTTTCCACCAACAACATCATCGGCGTCGTGCTCCTCGCGTTGGTCATTGGTGCGCTGCTTCGCAAGCTGCACATGAGATCGGCGCGGATGGGTGAGGACGATCTGGCCATTGTCCGCTTCGTCGAATGGGTCTACGAAGGGCTGGTGCGCATCCTCGGCTGGATCATCCATGCGGTGCCGTTTGCCGTCTTCGGGGTGGTGGCGCAGGTCGTCGGCAAGTCGGGCGTGGGCGTCTTCTCCATTCTCTGGATCTTTCTCGTGGCGATGCTCGCGGGGCTCACGATCCATGCGCTGATTTATTATCCGCTCGTCGCCTGGTTCGTGGGTAAGAAGTCGCCGAAGGTGTATGTGGGAGAAGGGGCCGACGCGATCATGACGGCCATGTCCTGCAACAGCAGCCTCGCCACGGTGCCGGTCACGTTGCATTGCCTCAATCGTATGAACGTGTCGGCGCAATCGTCGCGTCTCGCGGCTTGTGTCGGGACGAACCTTAACAATGACGGCATCACCCTCTACGAGGCAATGGCGGCACTGTTTCTCGCTCAAGCGTTGGGGTACGACCTGCCGATGACGAGCCAGTTTCTGATCGTGGCCGCATCCATTATTGCGGGGGCCGGAGTCGCCGGCATTCCCGAGGCGGGGATGATCGTCTTGCCGCTCGTCTTGTCGGCGGCAGGCTTGCCTGATACAGTCATCGCCGCGGCGATTCCACTGATCATGACGGTGGACTGGATCATCGCCCGCGCCCGTTCCGGCGTGAACGTCATGAGTGATATGCTGGTCGCGATCCTGCTCGATGCAGGCCGGACCCACGCCGTGGCCGTGCCAAGCGCAGTGCGGTATCAGGCCGAGGCGGCGCAACCTTCCGAGTCTCAGCCATCCTGACCAACGGTTAACGCGCCCTCACAGAACCCTGCTTTCGACGCCTCATTCCAGAATCAATCTCGCCCGCAGGTTGCCTTCTCGAAAATGATTCGGCAGCAGCATGATGCAGTTGGGATTGAACCCCTGCGATTTCAACGTGTCGATGCTGCCCATCACCCGGCCGCCCTTTTCCAGATCGATCACAGTGATCGATCCGTCGCTGATGCCGTCCAGATTGAGCAGGCTGTTCTGCACGAACAGGTAGTGCTCGTCGGGAGACAACACCGAATGGTGTGCGCCGGGCGCGGCGGGAATGGCCTGGAGAAATGTCGGCTGGCGCGGGTTGGAATTGTCGTACACGTTCACAAAGCCGGGCTTCGCCGTCGTGACGTACAAGCGGTCGCCCTTCGCGTTATAGAGCATCTCCAGCGGCATGCCCTGTTGGCGCGGGCCGAAGTCATCGATCTGCGCGAAGGTGAACGCCTTCGTCGTCGGGTCCCAGGTCCCGGCCCACAAGGTGCCTTCCATCATGTTCGTGACGTGTACGACCGGGGGATGGCTGTTCGGCGCAAACATCACCTCGACCGGGGCGGATTTTGCGGGGGCCGGCTTCGATGCCACGCGATGGGTCGAGAGCACCGCGCCGGTGCTGGCCTCGATCACCGTGATCGAATCGCCGGCCTCGGACATGTCGGGCTTCACGGTGCTGGTGATCAGCACGCGATCGATGCCGTTGTGAATCGCAATGCCGTGCGGATAAAGCACCGATACGGGATCACCGTTCCCGGTGCGCACGGTTTTCATCGGCCGGTCCGTCACGGCGTCACCCATGATCACCGAGCTGGAGCCCATGCAGGTGAGGTACCAGGTGCGGTTGTCCTCCGAGACCACCAGGTCTTCCAATACTTGGCAGTCCGGCACCTCGATGGCGCGTAGGCGATAAGGAAAACGCGTCAGGTCCACCACATGCAACAGACTCTTGTTCAGCGCCGTGATGTAGGCCTTCGTCCGGTCGCGGTTGAAGAAAATGTGGTGGGCGACCAGATCCGGCGGCAGCGGAATATCCATCAGGACCTTGCCGAAGTCCGAGGACTCGGGATCGATCTCCATGATCGCGATCCCTTCGCGACGCACCGGCTGATTCGGCTTGCTCTCGTAGTTTAGCAGCGCCAGGAGTTCAGCCGAGGCGATCGAGGTGCAGACCATCAGGAACAGCAGCGTGAGAGAAAGGAGTCGGACGCGTCCCATGGCAAGCCTCCTTGAAGAAAGTCCGGCGAATGAGCTGAATCGTCAAAAGGGTACTCCTGTAATGGGACATACGCAAGAGCGCGTCAGAGAAATGGAAGCATTTAGGGAAGGTGAGGCTGCAAGGAGCGCACGAGATTGGTCATGATGCCGTCGTCATAGCGACTTGGCCAACACCATCCGAGGCGAAGATCGGAGCAAACAGGGGCGAGCCGCATAGCCTACCGACCATGCCCATGCTCATCCGCCTGTACGGCCTTCCGTTCCTCAACAAGCGGCGCTTCACGAGCGATGAGCCACGATCCCCCAGATTTCGAGGTCCGGCCATTGGCCATAAGCGATTAGCGCTTATTTCCGACCGAACTACACTGCACGGCGGGAGCTTTCCAGCTGGCCTTCCCCATGGGTTTTGGCTACACTAGGCACAGGAGATATGTGATGAACATCCGACAATTACTCCAGTCCAAGCGAACACAGATTCTCGCCATTGCTGCGCGCCACGGTGCGCGAAAGGTGAGAGTGTTTGGATCAGTCGCGCGTGGAACCGCTCGTCGGAGTAGTGACATCGACTTCCTCGTCGAGATGGAGGAAGGCCGAAGCCTGCTGGACCATGCGGCTCTGATCCTCGACCTGGAGCGATTGCTGAAACGGTCGGTCGACGTGGCCTCCGAACGCGGACTTCGACGCGTGGTTCGCAAAGAGGTGTTGAAAGATGCGATCGCCTTATGAGGGATGACCGAGACCGCCTGCAGGACATTCTCGATGCGATCAAAAAGATAGAGCGGTATGCGAAGCGCGGTCGTCGCCTCTTCGAGGAAGACGAACTGGTCCATACTTGGATGATTCACCACATTCAAATTATCGGGGAGGCTGCGAGCAAGCTCACCCCTGTCTATCGTAAAACTCACTCGCAAGTTCTCTGGCCGCAGATCATCACGATGCGTCATGTCTTAGTGCATGACTATCTAGGGATTGATCTGGCAGAAGTCTGGGCGGTTGTGGATCGAGATCTTCCAGTCCTCAAAAAGCAAATCCGACAGATGGTTAAGCCAAGGTCACCAAAAAACTGAGCTGCTTCTGCGCTCCGTCACTCAAGACTTACCATTCAATCTGATTCTCCGCTCCTGATCCGAACGGTGCCCTGTTGCTGTTTACCTGTAACTTGTTACGTCTCATGCCCCGTTGTGACCCCCGGATGTCACGGCAGGGGAGTATGCTGGCGGCAGGGAATAAACAGGCATAAGGGAGGCGGCGATGCGACAGGCACAGGTGCGGACTGCAGCGATCCTAGGAGGACTGCTCTGGCTGGCCTCGATGGGGAATGGCCGGGCGGAGTAGGGATTCGAAAAGAAGTACCAGCGCGACTTGAACATCTTCAATCCCATCAACCAGTACCAGTCCACCAGCTCAAACGAGATACGCTTCACGAACGACGAGAGACGTTCCGGCAACTCCGCCAATCCGATCAACCAATTCAACTTCAACAATCCCTTCAACCCGGTGAATCGCTATCGCCCGGAGAATCCGTTGGCCCCGATCAATGAGCTCAATCCCGGCGTACCTTTTGCACCGTTGGGGGAGAGGGATGGGGGAGGTGAGGCGGAGTTTATAGCGGATGGTTATGGCTGGGGCAGAGGGCAGGGACCGGAGCGAGATACGCTTAACGAAAGACGAGATACGAGTCCACAAGGTGGTGATTTCTTCAAGGGAAAAGGGTATTCTGCGGTCGCATTGCTCTTGGTGTGGCCAGCGCACCAAGCGCTTCACGGAGACTGCTTCTATGGCACAGCCTTCATCATTACTGACTCATGTGACCCAGACCATTATCAATCGCTTTCACCCGAAGCGCATTATGGTCTTCGGGAGCCATGCGCGAGGGGAGGCTGGCCCGGATAGCGACTTGGATCTCTTCATTGAGATGGAGACGCCGCGCCGACCGCCGGAACGGGCGATCGAAGTGAGCGAGGCGTTCGGACTACGTGCATGGCCAATGGATATCGTGGTGTACACGCCGGAAGAAGTGCGGCGATTACGCCATGTGAAGGGGACTCTGCTATCGGTCATTGAGAAGGAGGGCAAAGTGCTGTATGAGCAGCCCTGAGTCCAACTTCGAGGCCTGGCTGCGCAAGGCCGAACATGATCTGCTGAACATCGAGAATAACCTTGCGGCCAAGGACATTCCATGGGACACGGTCTGCTTCCACGCGCAACAGGCTGCCGAAAAAGTATTGAAGGCCCTTCTTGTCCATCACGGGCGCGATCTCTCGAAGACGCACGATCTGGTAGCCTTACTCGCCCAGTGCGTCGCGTGCGATGCGGGGCTGGCCGCACTGGAGTCGGATTGCCGGAAGCTGACCTCTTACGGTGTAGCGGCACGGTATCCAGATGACCTGTTCGAGCCCGAAGAGACGGATGGTCGTGATGTGGTGGCCGCGGCCCATCGCGTGCGCGCAAAAATTCTCCTGCTCCTGCCGAAGAACCGATGAGCGCTTACGAAGTTCCTCAGCCATTCTGAATTCTCCGCTCGAAGAACCACAAGAGTATTGGCCTATCGTTGAAGGAGGGGCCTGGCGATCGATCTGGTACTTCAACGGCGTCCCTACAGGGCCAAGGATGGCAGCACGGTGCCAGAGGCGCAGCAACCGAAAGGACATAAACTTCACGAGCGGCGATTCACGGCTCCTCCAGCCTGCGAGAGACGCTTCACGAACGACGAGAGACGTTCCGGCAACCCCGCCAATCCGATCAACCAATTCAACTTCAACAATCCCTTCAATCCCGTGAATCAATATCGTCCGGAGAATCCGTTGAACCCCATCAATGAGTTCAATCCGACCGTACCGTTCGCGCCGTTGGATGGTGGGAGCGGGATGGGGAAGAGGAGATGAGGGGAAACCCCGCGGCGCCGATCATGTTCACTCATGTCGCTTCCAATTTTCTGGTTCCTGTGATCTCCCCCGGCAGTACGGTTCTTGTGCCGCTGCCGAACTTCATGTATATACAGGAACGTGTTTTCTTGGGATATCACGAAGGCGATTACCAATTTCGAAAAGCACGGTGTTTCCTTTGAGGAAGCCACGACAGTGTTTGCGGATTCCGATGCGCTCGATGGTGAAGACCCAAGCACTCAACACGTGAAGTACGACGTCAACGTATAGGACAATCTGTAATAGGCAGGATTCTCTTTGTGGTCTATACAGCACGGAAGGTGGCACATGAAAAAGAAACCATCCGCATCATCAGCGCAAGGCAGGCGAGTAAGAAAGAACGTGCGGCATATGCCGGATTCGAAGATTGATTTTTCCGATATCCCGGAAGCGACTGACGAGGATTTAAAACGGATGCGGCGTGTAGGAAGGCCTTCTAGCGGCATGGCGAAGCAACTCATCGCGATTCGTCTTTCTCCCAAGTTGCTGAGTCAACTTCGAAAAATGGCAGATGCGCAGGGCAAGCCTTACCAGAGTCTCATCCACGAATTGCTGGAGAAGGCCGCGTCCAGAGCGGCGTAAGTCTCCTACTCGTTGGCTGTTCGCGCCGCGCGCGGGTGGCTACCGGGCATCGGGCCGAGGTCCGGGCCGAGAAAACGGCCGCCTAACCCGTCTTCTGGTTGCGTTCAGCCATCAGATCCGATCCCAGCGAACGCCGCGAGACGGCCTCACCCTCTTCCACGAGATACGTTTCACCTTTCACACCTCGTTGTGACCCCGGATGTCACGGTTCTGGTGTAGGCTCCCGGTCAGGATGAAACCGGCACAAGGGAGGCGACCATGCGACAGGCTCAGATGCGGATCGTAGCGATCATCGGCGGGCTGCTTTGGCTCACGTCGATTGGGAATGGCCGAGCGGAGCAGGGGTTCGACGAGAAGTATCAGCGCAACTTTAACATCTTCACTCCCATCAACCAGTACCAGCCCACCAACCCGCTTAATCCCATCAATACCTACGATCCGGCAAACCCGTTCAACCCGATCAACCAATTCGATCCCGACAACCCTGCCAATCCAATCAATCAGTTCAACTCCAACAATCCGTTCAATCCGGTCAATCGTTACCGCCCGGAGAATCCTCTGAACCCCATCAATGAGTTCAATCCGACCGTACCGTTCGCGCCGTTGGGGGGAGGGGCGAGACCGAAACGGTAAGGGGGAGCGGGGGAGTGAGAGCGACAATCCCCCAGGCCCCTAGGCACAAGCCTGCTGGTGTTTCACGTAAAAACGCGGGTGATTAACGGCTCGGGAAAGAGTATCCTGCGGCGCACAATGGCGTAATTGTGTGTGGTGGAGAGACTCTGCATGTTTGAACAAGCCTTCAAGAATATCGACGACGTGCTCTGGAAAGAAGCCGGCTGCACCACCGAGCTGGACTATACCGAGCAGACCTCCTGGCTGCTGTTTTTGAAGTATCTCGACGCGCTGGAGCAGGACAAGGCCGACGAGGCCAGGCTGGATGGCAAGCGCTACAGTTTCATCCTGGACAAGCCTTATCGCTGGGAAAGCTGGGCCGCGCCGAAGGGGAAAGACGGCAAGCTCGATCACGATGTGGCCCTCACCGGCCGCGACCTCACCGAGTTTGTCAATCTGAAGCTGTTTCCCTATCTGCACAGTTTCAAGCAGAAGGCCAGCGGCCCGAACACTATCGAGTACAAGATCGGCGAAATCTTCGGCGAGATCAAAAACAAGATCCAGAGCGGCTACAACCTGCGCGAGATCATCGACCACATTGACGAGCTGCGGTTCCGCTCACAGAAAGAAAAACACGAGCTTTCGCATCTCTACGAAGCCAAGATCAAGAACATGGGCAACGCCGGCCGTAACGGCGGCGAGTACTACACCCCGCGCCCGCTCATCCGCGCCATGGTGCAGGTGGTCAAGCCCAAGCTCGGGGAGCGCATCTACGACGGAGCCTGCGGATCGGCGGGGTTCTTATGCGAGGCGTACGACTACCTGGCCGCCAAGGGCGACCTCTCGACGAAAGCTCTCAAGACGCTGCAGGAAAAGACCTTCTACGGCAAAGAAAAGAAGTCGCTCGCCTATGTCATCGCGATCATGAACATGATCCTGCATGGCATCGAGGCGCCGAACATCATCCACACCAACACGCTCACGGAAAACCTGACCGACATTCAGGAAAAAGACCGTTACGACGTCGTGCTCGCGAATCCGCCTTTCGGCGGCAAGGAGCGGAAGGAAGTGCAGCAGAACTTTCCGATCCGCACAGGCGAGACGGCCTTTCTGTTCCTGCAACACTTCATTAAGAGCCTGAAGGCGGGCGGGCGCGGCGGCGTGGTCATCAAGAATACCTTTCTCTCCAACACGGACAACGCTTCCGTAAGTCTGCGCAAGCTGTTGCTCGAAAGCTACAACCTGTACACCGTGCTCGATTGTCCAGGCGGTACATTTCAAGGCGCGGGCGTCAAGACCGTGGTGCTGTTCTTCGAGAAGGGCGCGCCGACCAGAAAGGTCTGGTACTACCAACTTGATCCAGGCCGCAGCCTCGGCAAAACCAACCCGCTCAACGATGACGATCTTAAAGAGTTTCTGAAGCTGCAGAAAACCTCAGCCGACTCGCCCAAATCCTGGACCGTGGATGCCAAGAGTATTGATCAAACCACCTTCGACCTCTCCGTGAAGAATCCCAACGGCGGTGAAGTCGTGGCGCATCGTAGCCCGAAGGCAATCATGGACGAGATCGCCTCTCTGGATGAGGAGAGTGCGGAGGTGCTGGAGAATATCAGGGTGCTGCTGAAATGAAGAAGGGTTGGGTAGAGACAACGCTTGGCGGCATTGGCAATGTCGCCATGTGCAAGAGAATATTCAAAGAGGAGACGACAGCCACAGGGGACATTCCGTTCTATAAGATCGGGACTTTTGGAAGGAAGCCTGACGCATACATCTCAAGTCATACTTACAGCGAATACAGGGCAAAGTATCCCTTCCCCAAGAGAGGTGATGTTCTCATTTCTGCGTCGGGAACAATTGGCCGACGCGTCAGGTATGACGGTGAACCTGCCTATTTTCAGGATTCGAATATCGTCTGGATTGATAACGATGAAAAGAAAGTGCTGAACGACTATCTGTACCATTTCTATGGCGCTTGTGAGTGGAACTCGACGAAAGGCGCTACCATCTCGCGGCTCTACAATGAGGATCTGCGGCGAATTGTTATAGCATTCCCGGAATCGCACCAAGAGCAGCAGCGGATCGTGGGGGCGCTGGACGACGCGTTTGACGGCCTCGCCCGCGCTACAGCCAACGCCGAACAGAATCTCCGCAACGCCCGCGCCCTCTTCGAAAGCCACCTGCAATCTGTTTTCACTCAGAGGGGGAAGGGGTGGGGGGAGAAGCAACTCGAAGAGGTCTTGGCAGTGCAGCCTCAGAATGGGTGGTCGCCCCCTGCGGCCAATCATGCGGATTCGGGCACGCCGGTTCTCACGCTTTCCTCTGTGACGGGCTTTGTCTTCAGGCCGGGGAAAATAAAATTCACCTCGGCTGTAACGGATTCGAGGGCGCGATACTGGGTTCAGAACGGCGATTTGCTGATCACGCGAAGTAACACGCCGGAGTTGGTCGGTCACGTTGCCATCGCTTCCGGGATTCAAGGGCCGACCATTTACCCCGACCTGATCATGCGGATGAATCCCGATCCGGAGCAGGCCCTCACGGAATTTCTTTATTACCAGATGCGAACACCGGCACTTCGGAGAGAGATTTCTGATCGAGCGCAAGGGGCAAATCCGACCATGAAGAAGATCAGCAACGGAGCTGTGCGAACGCTTCCGATTTGCGTCCCACCAATACCCGAGCAGCACAGGGTTATCGCCCAGCTCGACGCGCTCGCCTCCGAAACCCAGCGCCTCGAATCCATCTATAGACAAAAGCTCGCCGCGCTGAACGAGTTGAAGAAGTCGCTGCTGCACCAGGCCTTCAGCGGGAGTCTCTGAGGCCGAACGTACTGGAGACGTGATGGAAGATCTAAAAATGAACGTCGTCATCTTTCAGGAAGCCGATCAACCGGTGGAGGTGCGTCTGGACGTTCGAGGTGATACCGTTTGGCTGACGCAACGTCAGATGGGCGTCTTGTTCGATACCACCTCTGAAAACATCCTCATGCACCTGAAAAACATCTTTCAGGACGATGAGTTACGAGAGGTGGCAACTGCTAAGGATTTCTTAGCAGTTCAAAACGAAGGCAACCGGCGAGTGCAACGGACCCTCAAACACTACAATCTGGATGCCGTGATCTCAGTGGGTTATCGCGTCAATTCCAAACGAGCGGTGCTGTTTCGCCAATGGGCCACCCGCATCCTGCGCGAGCATCTCACCCAGGGCTATACCCTCAATCGCCAGCGATTCGAGACCAACGCCCGCGAGCTGGAGGCAGCGCTGCAACTGGTGCGCAAGGCTGCGCGCAGTCCTGATCTACAGGCGGACATGGGGCGCGGGCTGGTGGACATCGTCACCCGCTACACGCAGACCTTTGTGCTGTTGCAACGATACGATGAAGGGCTCCTGACTGAACCGACCACGACGCCGGGGGGAACCCTCTTTACCTTGGCTGAAGCGCGCGCGGCGCTGGCTGGACTCAAGGCCGACTTGATGGGGCGGGGTGAGGCTTCAACGCTCTTTGCTCAAGAACGGGAAGAGGCCTTCGAATCGCTGCTCGGCAACCTCGACCAGAGTGTGTTCGGGGAGCCGGCCTACCCGAGCGTGGAGTCCAAAGCCGCCCACCTGCTGTACTTCGTGATCAAAAATCACCCCTTTGCCGATGGCAACAAACGGAGTGGCGCGTTTCTGTTCGTGGATTTTCTGAACCGCAACGGTCGGCTGCTCGATCCGACCGGGCATCCGGTGATCAACGACATCGGGTTGGCGGCATTGGCGCTCTTGGTGGCCGAATCCAACCCCTCCCACAAAGACACGATGATCCGCCTGATTATGAACATGCTGGCTCAAGGAATCTGACGTGAACGAAGCCGAGACCAGAGCCGAGCATATCGATCCCGCCATCAAGGCGGCGGGGTGGGGCGTGGTGGAGGGGAGCCGCGTGCTGCGGGAGTATCCCATCACGCCGGGCCGGATCGAAGGTTTGGGGCGGCGGTCGAAACCGTTGATTGCCGACTATGTGCTGGTCTATCGCAACCACAAGCTCGCTGTCATTGAGGCCAAGGCCTGGAACGAGGCGCTGACCGAGGGCCTGGCGCAGGCGAAGCAGTATGCGGACAAACTGTCCGTCCGCTTTACCTATGCCACGAACGGCCAGGGACTCTATGGCATCGATATGGAGACGGGGAAGGAAGGGGAGTGGCCGAACTATCCCAGCCCGGACGAACTCTGGACGCTGACCTTCGCCAAGCGCGATACCTGGCGCGATCGTTTTGCTGCGGTGCCGTTCGAAGACAAAGGCGGCTCGCACCCGGGCCGCTACTATCAGGACATCGCGGTCGAGCGGGTGTTGGAGGCTATCACCGCAGGCAAGCCCCGCATCCTCCTGACGCTGGCGACCGGCACGGGCAAGACGTTCATCGCCTTCCAGATTGCCTGGAAACTGTTCCACAGCCGATGGAACTTAGGCAGTGCACAATTGACGATGGACAACGAGCAATTTGCGAAGGAGGAGACCCGTTCTCAATTATCCGCTGTCCATTCTCCATTGAATCTCCGCCGCCCACGCATCCTGTTTCTTGCCGACCGCAACATTCTCGCCAACCAGGCCTATAACGCGTTCTCCGCGTTTCCCGAGGATGCCCTGGTGCGGATCGCGCCGGACGATATTCGCAAGAAGGGCAAGGTGCCAAAGAACGGGAGTCTGTTCTTCACGATCTTTCAGACCTTCATGAGCGGTCCGCCGAAGGACGGCAAGCCGTCGCCCTACTTTGGAGAATATCCGCCCAACTTTTTCGATTTCATCGTGATCGACGAGTGCCATCGTGGTGGGGCGAACGATGAAAGCAACTGGCGCGACATTCTCGAATATTTCTCTCCCGCCGTGCAGCTCGGTCTGACCGCCACGCCGAAACGTAAAGACAATATCGATACCTATCGCTACTTCGGCGAGCCGGTCTACGTCTATTCGCTCAAGGATGGGATCAACGACGGGTTTCTGACGCCATTCAAGGTGAAACAAATCTCGACGACGCTGGACGACTATGTCTACACGCCGGACGACAGGGTAATGGAAGGTACAGTCGAATACGGCAAACGCTATAGCGAAGCCGACTTCAACCGGATTATCGAGATTAAAGACCGTGAGAAGAAGCGCGTCGAGATCTTCATGCACGCGATCGATCAGCGGGAGAAGTCATTGGTTTTCTGCGCGACGCAGGATCACGCGCTGGCCGTACGCGACCTCATCAATCAGATGAAAGCGAGTGCCGATCCGAACTATTGCCAGCGGGTGACAGCCAATGACGGTGAGTTGGGCGAGCAACACCTCCGCGATTTTCAGGACAACGAAAAGACTATCCCGACGATCCTCACAACCTCACAAAAGCTTTCAACCGGCGTGGATGCCCGAAATATCCGTAATATTGTGTTGATGCGGCCCGTCAATTCGATGATCGAGTTCAAGCAGATCATCGGGCGCGGGACGCGGCTCTATGACGGGAAGGACTATTTCACCATCTATGATTTCGTGAAGGCGCATCACCACTTCAATGATCCTGAGTGGGATGGGGAACCGATTCCGCCGGAGCCGAAAGAGCTTTGCGCGAGATGCGGACAATCTCCATGCCGCTGCGAACAATTGCCGCCGCAACCCTGCGGTGTATGCGGCACACATCCATGCGCCTGCGAGCGAGAGCCTTGTGAGAAGTGCGGCCAGAGGCTGTGCGTGTGTCAGAAAAAGGTGAAGGTGAAGCTAGCCGACGGCAAGGCCCGAACTATTCAACACATGATGGTCACGACGTTCTGGCATCCTGACGGCACGCCCATGTCGGCCCAGCAATTTCTGGAGTTGCTGTTCGGCAAGTTGCCGGCCTTTTTCAGAAACGAAGCCGAGCTTCGGGCGATCTGGAGCCAGCCCGACACGCGTGCGAAACTTCTTCAAGGGCTCGCTGAGAAAGGGTTCGGTGCCGAGCAGATGGCGGAGATGCAACGCATCATCGATGCCGAGCGCAGCGATCTGTTCGACGTGCTCGCGCATGTGGCCTATGCGATGACGCCGCTCACGCGGGAGGAACGGGCTGTGCGTGCCAGGGCGGAGATCACTATGCATTTCACCGGCAAACAGCAGGCCTTCCTCGATTTCGTCCTCGCGCAATACGTGAAGGTCGGCGTGGAAGAACTGGCCCAGGACAAGCTCTCGCCGCTGCTCAAGTTGAAGTATCACAATGCCATCGCCGACGCCGTAGCCGACCTAGGCAAGCCGGAAGAAATCGGTAAGGTCTTCATGGGGTTTCAGAAGTATCTGTATCAGCCGCAAGTTCAGATGGAAAGGTGAGGAGAGCTCAAATCGTTTTCCGCTCAGTAAAGATCGAGCATTTTAACTTAGCGATCCTCAAGCGGCATGTGCGTTGAACTAACTATAGGCTGTACATACCCAGAATGGTCACCAGCAAAACTCCTCAACCCAGCTATCCGCATCTTCCCAGCTCGCGGCTAAGCGGTCATGAAATGTTCACGCTTGGCGAGGAAACGCTTTCATTCGATCTGCTGAGCTTTTGGCAGTGGTCCGCATCTGACCTTGTCAGCAATGCTACGCGGGGCAGATTGGCTGAATATATTGTTGCAATGGCTCTGGGAGTCGCTGCTGGAGTTCGAAATGAATGGGATGCGTACGACCTTACTTTTAACGAGCGCAAAGTAGAAGTGAAAGCATCGGGGTATCTCCAATCATGGGCGCAATCGCGCCTATCACGCCCTAGCTTTAGCATACGGCCTGCCCGAGGGTGGGATCCGCTCACAGGCCTACTGGACGATGAGATACGCAGGCAGTCCGACATCTATGTGTTTTGTCTGCACCATCATCTCGAAAAGAATACGTTGAACCCCTGTGATCTGACGCAGTGGTCCTTTTACGTTCTTCCCACCAAAGAACTTGATGCTTCTCAACAACTTCAGAAAGCAAAACAGATAACCCTTCAAAAACTTCTATTGCTGCAACCCGTCCAGGCCTCGTTTCTTGATCTCAGAAAGGCAGTTCTTGAATGTGGTTAGTGGTCAAAGCCCTATCAGGGGCAAGATGTAGAAGGATGGCGATAAACCTCTGTTGGGGCGCAGGGTTGCCTAACGCGTGGGAGTACCAAAATACATGAACCGCCACGAACTCGAACAAAAGCTCCCCACCATGACACAGGTTCAGCTCATCGACATCTCAAAGTAACGCGCGCGCGTATGTGAGGTTGCTGGAGTCCATGCACAGACGTCCGCCCGCCGTTCCCGTATCTCTGCCCAATCACCCACGCTGGGGTCTATGCCTGCGGAGAACGGCGCTTGCCCCCTGTCGGCTCGTCTTTCCAGTGCTGGTCAATCTGTGTAGAATGCCTGCGGCTGCGGAGTCTGCCATTGCTGACCAGATGTGATGTGTCGCGTATGGGGGTGTGGTGATCGATCGTGTGGTGTCCAAGACCGGCGTCCCGATTCGACTCACCGATGAGCGCTGGACACATATTGCAGAGGAGCATGCTGAGTTGGCGGATCTGCGATCAGCGGTATTGGAGACAGTTTCGCAGCCCGAACGTATTCTGCTCGGCGGTGATGGCGAGCATCTCGCGGTTAAGGAGTTGGACACTGGAAAACATCTTGTGGTTGTGTATCGGGAACATGCCGATGATGGGTTCATCATCACAGCCTTCGTGACACGACGATTGCGGTCGCTTTCGAAGAGGAGGCAGCTATGGCCATTGTAGACATTCAAGAATATTTGAAGTTGATTCCGGCAGTGAATCGGTCGCCGCAACACGCGGTGTGGCTCACGTATGATGCCGAGGCGGACACGCTGTACGTGAACTATAAAAAGCCCAGCCATGCAACTGACAGTGAGATGACAGATGACGACATCATCGTTCGCTACGAAGGTGACACTGTCATCGGTTTCACAGTGCTGCACGCTAGCAAGCGGATGCAGGCCACTGCGTAACTCGCCCGGGGAAATGCGGTTTGCGAGGATGGCATGACCGCGTTTCTTCAGTCCTGTCTCAACTCACCCTGACCCGCACCGTTCTCATCGTTGCACTCGTCTTTTCCTCTCGATTTCGAGGGGGGAAGTGTGGCGCGTGATTCATAGACCAATCTTGCTTGTGAAGGCGTAGGCCTAGCTGTCCCAAAGCGGTGGACGTGCCACTTCCACAATGAGCATTGAGAGATGTGATGGAGCAGGGCGAAGTCGGATACTGCCGATCAGAAGGTTAGGCTGCGGACTGCTTGGTCACGTCCCAGCCAGGAAAGACCAAGACGGCTGGATGGCACTGGAGGACCCGCGCCAGAGTTTTGGCCTGTTCGACGCCAAGATTGATGGTGTCGTTTTCAATGGCCGAGATGGTGGACTGTGAAATCTTGGTCCTTCGAGCCAGCTCGCTTTGCGTGAGCCCTTGCAGTTCACGGACAATCCGAACGGATTCACCTACCGAGACCACCACTCTCGCTTTTGCCGGGCGAACGCCTTTGGTTTTCATCATTACTTCCGATAGTCGTGGGCTGTCACGTCCATGATCACGATCAGTACGCGCTGTTCTTCAACGTTGTAAAACACTCGATACTGTGTATTCAATCGTGATGAGCGATGACCGTCCCATTCGCCCTGAAGACGTTCATCGTGGAACCCCTTGATCAGGCGCAGGCCTGCCGGGCCGGACCTTCCAGCTGCGCCGCGTGGCCGCCGATGGTGACGCAGAGTCATGAGTGCTTCCCTGACCCGCTGAGTTGTGGAGGCAAAGATCCCTGGTCTCCGGGCATGATGTGGGCTGACCTGAACCGGACGTTTCCTGTTAAGATGCACGACCCTCACGAACATGTGGTCAAGGAAAGGTCTGCGATGTCAAAGCCCTCACAATCGAATGCCGTACTTGTGGCGATCCGCACCCCCCGCGTGACGGTGGAGGAAGTAGACAGTTCGCTGCAAGAGCTCACCCGTCTCGTGACGACCCTCGGGTACCGGGTCGTGGGTCGTGTGACGCAAAAGCGGAGTTCCGATCGCTATGCGGCGGTTCTGGGAGAGGGCAAACTTGCCGAATTGGCGCGATGGACCGGCGGGTCCGGAAAGATCGAGGCGTTTGGACGACCGGGGCACAAGGCCGGGTCGAAGCCCGAGGCGGCGGAGTTGGACGTTCCGGAAGAATCAGACGACGACGAATCCGATGACAGTGTTGAGGCAACCCCCGGCCCGGGTGAGCAGGCGCAGATCGTTATCGTGGACTGTGATCTGTCGCCGTCCCAATTGAAAAACCTTGAACGTGCCGCCGGCGTGCCGGTGCTCGACCGTACCGGGGTCATCATCGAGATTTTCAGCCGGCATGCGCGCACGAGAGCGGCCCGGCTGCAGGTGGAGATCGCGCGGCTGAATTATCTCGCGCCACGGTTGCGAGAGACCGGCGGGGGCAGCGAGCGGCAAGGCGGGGGAGTCGGCGGCAAAGGCGCCGGTGAGACGAGTCTCGAGCTCGATAAGCGCAGAATCCGCGATCGCACGAAAGAACTCCGGGCGGAATTGGCGGCGATTGGGGACGAGCATCAGACGCGCCGAGCCAGACGGGAACATGAATTAACGGTCGCGCTTGTCGGGTACACCAATGCCGGGAAATCCTCGCTCATGCGTGCGATGACGGGCAGCGAGGTGCTCGTGGCCGACAAGCTGTTTGCCACGCTCGATACCACCATCCGGCCCTTGTATCCGGAGACGCGCCCCAAAGTGCTCCTGTCCGATACGGTGGGATTCATCAAGAAGCTCCCGCATGACCTGGTGGCCTCGTTCAAGTCGACGCTGGATGAAGCCGCCAGTGCCTCACTTCTGCTGTTTGTCGTCGATGCCTCCGATCCGTCCTTTCGATCCCAACTCGACGTCACGCGGAAGGTGTTAGCCGAAGTCGGCGCCACGGATGTCCCCAGCCTGTTGGTGTTGAATAAACGGGATCGTCTCGGGCCGGAGGAGCTCGCGGCCCTGAAGGCGGAATATCCCGACGCGTTCTTGTTGTCCACGAGAAGCAAGGAGGATTTGCAGGCGCTCCGTGAGCGCATTATGGGGTACTTTGAGCGCGATATGCTCGACGAGGAATTGCGCATTCCGTTTACCGCTCAAAAGATCGTTGCGGAGATCCGTGCCCGGATGCGTGTGTTGTCCGAAGAATATGATGCCGAGGGGCTCACGCTGTGGGTGCGATCGACCCCTGAGAACCTGACGGCGATCAAACAGCAGCTCGCGCGTATTCCGAAAATGTAATGCTCATGACATCTGCCCTCTCCGGTTCATGCCTTGCGATCACACTGCAGACGTGAGACCCTTACGAAGGGCGATCATCATTTCTGGCACCATTCCGTAGCCAAAGCCTCAATACATTCTGTTTTTGATTTATCTGCTCGGCGCGTCTTCAAATAACGCCTATACGTAGTTGAGGGTGCTGATCCCCATACAGAGACGCCTACCGGTAACCTCTCTCGCGACAAGAAATGTCGTCATGCATCATTGTCCCTTAAACTCAATGACTGCAAAAGTGGTTCGCTGGCGTTCTTACGTTGAATTGGCTAGAATCGGGATGAGTTGCGAGAAGATTGGGCACTGGCCGAGCAGCGAGCGCCGCTGAAAAAGATTAGGCCGCTGGAGTAGGAGTCATGCTCAAAGATCTTGTCGAAGCCACAGCTCTTGACGGGTATCGGGTACGGCTGCGGTTCGAAGATGGCGTTGAGGGTGAGTTGGACTTGGCGACGATCATTCGTTTTGAGGGCGTCTTTGCGCCCCTGAAGGATCTTGCCCGCTTTCGAGAGTTGTCAGTCGATCCCGAACTTGGAACCATCTACTGGCCCAATGGCGCCGACCTGGATCCTGTCGTGCTCTATTCAAGAGTCACAGGAACCCCGCTTCCCGCGTACGCGATCAAAGTGGCTCGTTGAACGGGTGCCTGTAATCATCACCGCCCCTTATCTCTCCGGTTCATGCCTTGCGATCACACTGCAGACGTGAGACCTTAGGGCGACTGAACTCATTCCCCCATGAATATTCTCCAAGCCACTCAGGCCTATGAGCAATGGTCGGCGCGGCAGGTGCCGTGTGTGCCTGACGATCTGCGCCTGAAGCATGCCATGATGACGCAGAGCGTCTTCTCTTTTTTTCGAGCCACCTGTTACCGGTGGATGCAGGTCTGGCCGGAAGTCTGTGCCGAGCTGGCCGGGGCTCCGTCGCTGCGAGTGGTCGGGGATCTGCATGTTGAAAATTTCGGCACGTGGCGCGACAGTGAAGGCCGCTTGATTTGGGGCATCAACGATTTTGACGAAGCCAGTGTTGTTCCCTACACCAGCGACCTGGTGCGTTTGGTCGTGAGTGCCAAGCTCGCCGGTAGGGCTGAACATCTCGCCGTGAAGATGGATGAGGCCTGCGATGCGGTGTTGACCGGATACCTCGAAGGGCTGCGGGCCGGCGGGCGGCCGTTTGTGCTGTCGGAGCAGCATTCCTGGTTGCGTGAGATCGCGACGAACTCCCTGCGCGACCCGGTGAAGTTCTGGAAAAAAATGGTGGCCCTGCCGATGGTTCAAGAAACGGTGCCTCACGAGGTGACGAATGCACTTGAACAGGTGATGCCGGAGGCTGGTTTGTCGTACGGTCTGCGGCGGCGAGTGTCGGGCCTGGGCAGCCTGGGGCGCCCGCGTTTTGTCGCCCTGGCCGAGTGGCGCGGGGGCAAGGTCGCTCGGGAGGCCAAGCGGCTGATTGCCTCTTCGGGTCTGTGGGCCCGGGGGCAGAAGGGGAGCGGCGCGCTGCTGTATCAAGTGATGTTGGAGCGGTCCGTGCGGTGCCGCGACCCGTTTGTGCGCATGGAGGGCCCGTGGCTGCTCCGGCGGCTCTCGCCCTATTGCTCGCGGATTGAACTGACCGCGTTACCGAAAAAGCGGGATGAAGGCAAGCTGCTCTATGCGATGGGCTGGGAGACGGCGAATGTGCATCTCGGCGATCAGTCACAGATCAAGGCTGTGCAGCGCGACCTGGCCGCACGAAAGTCCGGATGGCTGCGGAAGGCGGCCAAGGCGATGACGAAGGTCACCCTCGCGGATTGGAAAGACTGGGCGAAGCACCATGCCGGGTAACGGATACCGAGAACAAAAGAGCGGAACGCTGCTGACATCTGGAGGGGTGAACTGGCCGAGGAGAACCGCGAGCGTGGCCGTCAGTCGGAATCGTGTGACCCTTGTTCAATCAGAGCGTGGGTGGGCTGCGACTTGCGGGTTGTGCAAGAGCCCGTCGAGCGTGCGATTCAAGAGCGTGGCTACAAGGCGATGACCTCGTTCATCCGGATGGGCAAGATCCAGATAGAGACTGGCATCCTGCGCGAGGGCCTGCCCGGCTTCGATGATGGTCGCGCCATACTCCCGGCCGACGGCCCGCGCGATCTCGTTGTATTCACTGTCGAGGCGGAGTGGTCTGCCGCCGTGCATGAGTTTTCCGACGGGGAGAGTCAGGGTCGCCACCGACTTGGCTTCCTCCGAAGCCCCTCGATGGTCCAAGACGAGGGCCAGGTACTTCCTGCCCAACTCTGAGAACCAGTTATCCAGATTGACTGCAACGCGCAACTCCGCTTCCGCTTGCTCATACTGCCCATTGTTCATGTGAGTGATGCCGGCCCGCAAGTGTTCAGAATGGGCGGGGTTATCCTGGAACAGGACAAAAACCAGCGGCACCTGCCGTTCCCGACAGAATCGTGCAATGCGCTCCAGGTTTTGCCGGTATTGTTCCGGCGAGACACGTGTCTTGGCGTTGCGGGCATCGACCTGGACCAGAGAATCAGCGCGATGCTTATCCGGGCGTAATTTTGATACCAGGCTCTGTACGACTCGAAACAGGTAGAGTTTTTCACGAACGAGGTCGAACTGATGCGACAGCGCTTCTCGGTTGAACTTCTCCCGGCTGTCGATGGCCTCTTCCGAGGGCACAACACGCCTATCGTTGAAGCTGAACGACGCAATAACCAGATCAGGCTGAACCGTGGAGAAATATTTGGCCAGGGTTTCATACCCCTGGAAGGATGTATAGCCACTCACTCCCAGGTTGATCACGTCTGCATCCTCACGCAGGTCGTCTAGGACTTCCGGAAATGCATTCCGGGTCGGTACGCCCCAGCCGAATGTGTTGGAATCTCCTATCGCGAGGATGCGCTTGTGGGCCCTATCGTGGATCTGCGGAGTATCCTCAGCAAAAAACCCTTGCGCGTCGAACTGGCGCAGGTACCGAGAGGAATCGTGACCATGCCGCTCTCCGCCTACTAGCCCTTTGAAGTAGGGGCGTCGTTCCCACCCGATGTTGGAGGCGTATTGATACCAGTCCGGCTCTTGTGACGACAGATCTGCACGCACTGTGAGCAGGATTCGTGACAGGCCTTCAAGGGAGAGGAGAATTGTGAGGGTGATCGCTACGGTGATCAGGGTTGTGGCGACGATGCTTCGTCGGTGTGGCATCCGTGGGTCCTGGTCGGCTGGGGAACGCGTTCTGGCTAAGTGCTGTCACCCTACGGGAGACTCATGTATTGAAACAGTATCGACGAAGATGCGGGACTTGCCAAGCAAAGAGCACACTTTTGCATGTGTGCGACTGTATACATACTGCGCGAATGGTTCGTTTGGGGGGCACGGCTGGTACGCGCATAATCCGGCCCCCCCTGGGGAGAGACTCGTGGTGTCCGGAGCCTAGAACACCGAATAGATCGCCGGAGCCAGAACGCTGCCTTCGAGAAAAAATGCAAGGGCGCTCATCGCCATGAGCACAAATATGACCGGCGCCAACCAATACGACTTCTTTTCCTTGAGATACATCGAGAATTCTGTGATCAGGCAATAGTAGTCGTGTGCCTTTGTTGTGGTATTCATTCAGCCCTCCCTAGTGACAACGGTTCTTGACGACGCGACATTCTCTTTGTGATGGTCTATGACTCAACGAGTGACACAGGACGCTTTTCCCTCCGCGCGGACGACCAGGCGCTCGCATATCTACAGCATTCTCTAAATACGATGAACGAGATAATGGCGCCTGGGTAAAACCAGAATCCGCCGAATCGTGACGTGATGCCGCCACAAATCAGGGCGACGATCATGGATGCAAAATCAGCCACGGGGCCAAGGGGCTCGAAGACCTGCATGTGTCTGGCGTTTGTCAGGAGGCCGTCTTTGCGAATCGTCTCCACTTGCCAGGGCCGTTTCTCATACGGTTTGAGGGGAGCAGTTTGGGGAACGCCTGGCGCAACAGTGTCCTTGAGCACATTGTCGTCGCAGGCATCGATGCAGGCATAACATTTGATACATTCGGTATTCATCACTTTCCCGTCAAAATGGAAGATCTCCCGACTGACGTCGATGCCTTGCGGGCAGGCATTGCTGCAGTCGCGGCAGCCCGTGCACTGGGCCACACGCGTGATCTTGGCCTGCACGGGGGAGATGTTCATCAGTGGGACCATCATCGGAGCGTAGGGGCACAAGATCCGGCAAAATGCACCCTGTCCGTAGCGCAGGTTCATCACGATGCTCATCGTGAACTGGATGAACACCGCCAGCCCAAAGGCGAGCAGATAGTCGTTCCACGTCGGATTGATGTCAAAATTGAAGAACGCGGTATTTTTTGCAAACGCCTTACCTTCGTAACCAGGCAAATCTGCAATCGGCGCCGGTGCCATCACATTCACCTTGGGCGTGAATCCTACGTTGTGAAGAAGTATGATGACCGGCAAGAGCAAGACAAACAAAGCTCCTATCCTCAAGAGCCAGCGATGGGGGGTGTTGATCAGTACATTTTTTTCACGCAGCTTTAAATATTGGCGGACCTTGAGTTTGCGCAGAATCCAATCGGCGAACTCAATCGCCCCTCGCATGTGGCAGACCCAACCACAGAACCCGCGTCCCCAGATGAGGATTGAGCCCAAGATAAGGATGACCATGATGGATGCGGCGTTGATCGTTCCTTTGGCGAGAGAAGGCACCCCCATCATCGCGGTCTTGCCCCAGATTTCGATGCCGAAGACATGCCAGGAAATCAGATGAAAGGCGATATAGGCATGTACCGATGCCAAGGCGATCATGCGGTACCGGTGACGCTTGGTGGGGGAGATATGCACGGGGACGTGAACCTTACAGGAACTGTGGGACTCTTCTTTGCGACGGTCGATGGTGATGAGCTGGAGTGGCGGGGGCTGTAGAGAAGCGGCAGCCTTCATATATTTATGCTCCTCAAAAAAGCGATTGGGCTTAAATAAACTCGCGGTGCCTTGCGACTCACTCTCCATTAGGAAGAGTAGGGCAAAGAGGCACCTTCGACAATTCCGCTGAGGGAGTACTCCCAAAGGCATAGTCGTCGGGAAACCTCGGTCACTCGGTCTGCAGGGGCTGAAAGACCGCTATATACGGACTTCCCTCAGACGCCACGCGCGGACGGCTCATCTGTTCCATGTCGATTCAAGGCATTCTGGTGGAAAGGTATGGCCCCCCCCCTCGACCCCTGCGGGTATATAGTGCTGAATCAGGTGTGTGTGAAAAGTGTCACACCCCCAAGGCAGTGGACTTCGAACAGGTATCGAACAACGTCAGGAAAAATTGAATCCTCCGGTGTGGTTGACGCGAAATGGTCTCGCGAGCAGTTCGGTGAATGAGGGGGCAGCACCAACAACCGTATCGCGCCATTCAGGATGTTCCCTGTCGGCGGATGAAGTATTCTCTCTGATGTGCCGGGAGACGGCCAATATCCACCTCGGCGACCAGCCTCGCATCAAGGCCGTACAGCGCGATCTGGCCGCACGAAAGTCCGGACGGCTGCGGAAGGCGGCCAAGGCGATGACGAAGGTTACGCTCGCGGATTGGAAAGACTGGGCGAAGCACCATGCCGGGTAACACCATACGAGAGCAGAAGGGCGGGACGCCGTTGACCGCATATCCGCTCAATCTGCCCGGCTGCATCTACGGCAGCGCCATGCCGTTTGGCCTCTATGATCCGGACGGGACGTTACTGCCGAAGTTCAGAGCCGCGTGCATCCATGCGGTGGTGCTGCTGGCCGAGCCGGATGAATGCCGGGAGAAGACGGGGCGGGATCTGTTGGCGATCTATCGCGATGAAGGATTGACGGTATTGCCGCTGCCGATTCCGAACTACGGCGTCCCCGTCGATGGCGGGTTGCCGGATGTGCTCACGCAGGCACATGAGCAGGCGGCGCAAGGCCGGAATCTCCTGATTCATTGTTCCGCCGGGCTCGGCCGCACAGCCCTGTTTGCCACGTTGCTAGCCCGGTCGGTGTTGAGACTGTCCGGGCCGGAGGCCCTGGCCTGGCTGAGCCGCCATCAACCGGGCGCGCTGCTCACGCCGGCGCAAATCATGCTGATCATGGAGTGAACCGTCAGAAGAGTGGCTGCAGCCGGTTCATTTTTTCGCCGAGTACATTTCGACGGTTTCTCGAATTTTGACCCACTTGTCCCAGCCATAACTCTTGGCGGTATTCCGGATCGTTTCCCTCGCGCCTTCGATGGCTCTTCTCAGTTGCTCCTTGTCCATCGTGGACGCATGGCGAATCATGATCTGCAACGTTTGCGGATCGGCAAGCACGATGTCGAGCGAGTAGGGACGGTCTGGCGTGGCTTCCCGCCGGAGGCCGGCCCTCGTGACCAATGCCAGCCATTCGCCTTCGGTCGGCGTATACGGGGCGACGCCGGGTCTGGCGGGCGTCGATTGCGTCTCCGTGATCGCCGTTTCCTCCCTGACTGCCTGACATTGATTGTCGCTACAGGACTTGAGGCGCACCCGCCTGTTGTCCAGGCAGCTATTTCGATCGCCCGCGCTGATGGCATTATCGAGGCATTTGCGTGCCTCTTCTTCTGCGGCATAGAAACAATCGGAACAGGGGCTTTGGGCGTGGACAGGCGTGCTGAGCAAGAGCAGGACAGACAGGGCGCACAACAGCCGTCGATTCATGATCGGACCTCCCGTATCCCACCTGTACCTCACTCGTCCTGCCATTGCAATCTCCGTTGAGGTCCAGGAGTGTCTCTCAGGATGTGACCATGAGCGTCCCGATTTCGAGCGGCACTCAGTCGTACGGGATCTTCAACAGCTCAGGCTCTGCTGGAGAATCTTCGCCGGAATGAAGTCAGGACCACATGCGAGTCATTGTCCGTGAGGTGTCAGCAGGCCGCTGCCGGCGCATGAGGCACGGACGGCCTTGCCGAGGCCATAGCATGGTGGCTGCAAGTGGGCAGGGACGGAAGGAAGCCCCCCTCTTCGCCGAAGCGGAGCGATCGGCCAAGAGGGGAAGTCCAGCACGTGTTGAAGATTATGTCTTCACGACCTGAATGACCAGGTTGGTCAGGTGTTCCATTCCCGTGCAATCGAGGATGCAATACGCCCGGTACTGGAGCTGCCCCTTGTCGCCCGGGGTGAAGGACAGGTTCACCTGTTTGTTCATGATCCACAGCTTCTCGGTTTCGCCGATTGCACCGGTGTCCGAGCGGAGGGCGATTTGATGCGTATCCCCGACGGCAAGGCTCGACATCTCTTCACTGAAAATAAACGTGATGGTGACCGGTACACCCTGCGGCAGCTTGAGTGGACGCGCTGCAGTGTACACAAGGCCCTTTTCATTGCTAAAGCCCTTCTCGCTTACGCGCACTTTGATTTCGACCGGCGCAGGCGCCGCGGCATGTAGGGCCCCGGTCGCGAGCATGGTCATAAAGGTGAAGGTGGTCAGGAAACCGGCTGTTCTGAATATCCTGCCTCTCATGATCAATTCCTTTTTTGTGTGGTGAGATAGGGTGGCTAACCGATGACGTTACGGCCGATCATCGAGAGTTCCTCTCGATGCTTTTGCGCTTCCTGATCATGGACGTGATGCGCTTCAGCGGTGTGGATGCAATGTTTGTCGCAGGTCACGGAGTCCTGAAATTCCGAACAGGCTGCGACCTCTAAGCCATGACGTTCCGCTTTGCGGAAGACATTGACGGCGAACTCCACCTTCCGGCCATCCTGATGCAGAGGGCATGTCAAATCGACGACGACGCGGGGCGCTTGTGTATTCATGGGTGTTCTTCCTTGTAGGATTGTTGTATGCGTGACACCAAGTCATCACTGGTTGAAGTGAATGCAGAAACTGTACCGTTACAATGGAGAATCGCCTTTCTAACTCATTGACCGTCAAACGATATTTCTGTAGGAGCTGTCCGGCCGCAAGCCAGCAGACAAAAAAACGGCACCGATGACACATTTTGTGCATCCCGTTGACGGTGCCTGACAGGTTAGGTGATGCGTCTGTTCAACACTGATTGGAAGAGGTGCGTAATGTTAGATGCTGAGGTCATGGGGGCGGTCTTGGAATTCCGGCGGGAGCGGAATTGGGAGCAGTTCCACAAACCTAAAGAACTCGCTGCCGCCATCGCGGTCGAGGCAAGCGAGCTGTTGGAAGTCTTTCAATGGAAAACGCACGAGGAGGTCACGCGGCTGCTCGAGAGCCCGTCACGCGAGCGGGTCACAGATGAAATCGCGGATGTGGTGATTCTGCTCTCATACCTCTGCCACGACCTTGGCCTGGATGTGAATGAAACCGTGCGTTCCAAACTGAAGAAGAACGAGGCGAAGTATCCGGTGGAGAAGTCGTTCGGCAATGCGCGAAAGTATGATGAGTAGTCGGCCACGCCCGGCTGCAGGCCCCGCATAGATGCTTGCGGAGCCTGCGGTGCTGGGTAGGAGTGATGATCAGACGGCGGCGGCCACCTCCTCCCACTCATAATCGCCCACGATGTCCCTGCCATTGGTGACCTCGAGAATGCCGATGTAGATTCTCTGCGCCCCTCTGGACCACTGGGCGTCCAGGGGAAGGCCACGGAACGGCGCTTCGGCGGCCTTGCGTTCATCCTGCGTGAGGAGACTGTCTTCGATGAACATGATGCACCTCATCTCTCTTTCCCGCGTCTCACGCCGCTTGATCGGGTGGCGTCAGGCGTGTGAGGCGGATGCGTTTCCCGGTCGAGAGGAGGCCCGACATGGGAAGCTTCCTGAACTCGCGAGCCGACAGGGGCCAGACACGATTCTTATCTTGCGTGGGCCGGTGCTGTTCGGTGCGTCGAACCGGGCGTTGTATGTGCTGCTTCATGGTGGCCTCCTCCTGTGATGAAGAGTGAATACCCAGCCTGTCTTGTTCTACCGCCTGTGGTCGAAACGCAGGACTAGCGGAATCCCTTGACCCTGGCGGGCTTCGCCCTAGTCGGTCAGGTCGTCTTTGTGATAGAAACAGGCCGGTCGCCACCGGGTTCAATGTCGACGGAAAAGAGGTCTGTGTTTGACGTTTCCGTGGCTCCGCGATACAAACGACTTCAACAGCACGTGTCGACGAATCCGTTATTCTGCACGAGACAAGGACGGCCGCTCACCGATTCACAGGCCTTCGCTCCATCGGTCACGCTCCGATTACCACCGCCCATGGAATCTAACCGTGCTCCCCGGACAGATGCGTTGATGCAAGGGTGCCGTGATCTGTTGCGGACGTTCACCTATGAGGACGTCATGGCGTGGCTCTGCTACGCCGTACCCCTCTTATTCATGATCGGCCCGTCGGCAGTCATGGCTCGCGAGCCGCTGGCAAGCATCCTTTTCCACAGCGCGATCGGCTTTTCGTTGAGTGCGCTGATCCACCGTATCGGCCACGCGCTACTGTCCCCTTTGCCTAAAGGGCCTCATACGATCTCTCTCAGCGCGACGCGGCGGCTTCCTATAAGATTGACTCTGAGCCGGTTCGTCTGGCTGCTTGAAGGCGTGGTCTCGTTGAGCCTGTTTTGCGGGGTGCTCGCGAAGCGCTGCTGGATGGCCGGTGGTACGGACATGCTCGTGGTTGGAGGGGTTCTGTTTCTGCTAGCGGGCGCATTGTTCTTCCTACCGGTGCGCCTCGTCAAGCTCTGGGAGACGCGGTATTATCCCGCAACCTCGCTCGTCGGTCCGTCCGATGACGTAATCAACCAGTCGCTCTCTGGCCTGCCACGGTTGTTCAAGTAAATCCGCCTGAGCGCTCCTCGAGTACAGACGGCTTCTTCGCTTCTTGCTCCTGCCCCTTCCACCCGGTACGATGCCAGCCACATTTCTTCTGGAGGGCATCATGGCGAAGATTACCGAAGTCGCTCCGGACCTGTTCCGTATCACGACCTTCCTTGAACCGTTTAACCTCCAATTCAGCCAATTCCTGGTGCGAGACGAGCAGCCGCTGCTGTTTCACACCGGCCCGCGCGCGCTGTTTGCCGGTGTCAAAGAGGCGGTGGCGTCGCTGATCGATGTGCGAACGCTGCGCTGGATCAGCTTCAGCCATTTCGAGGCGGACGAATGCGGCTCGCTGCCGGAGTGGCAACAGCTCGCTCCGCAGGCGGACGCGGTCTGCAGTCTCGTGGGGAAATTAGTCAGCGTGGATGATTGTCTGGCGCTCCGCCCGGCGAAAGGCATGGCCGATGGGGAAGTGCTGCACACGGGCAAGTACCGGTTTCAATTTCTGGCCACGCCGCATGTACCGCATTGCTGGGAATCGGGCCTCCTGTTTGAAGAGACCCAGGGTACGCTACTCTGTTCCGATCTGTTTCATCAGGCAGGCAATGGCGAACCGCTCACCCACTCGGATGTCGTCGGGCGCTGTCGTGAGGTGCTGATGGAGTATCAGCAAGGCCCACTGGCTCACTACATGCCCTACTGCACGCTGACCGATCCCACGCTCGCCAGGCTCGCCGCCCTGCGTCCCCATACCCTGGCGACGATGCACGGATCAGTCTATGCGGGCGACGGGGCGCAGGCGCTGCACGATCTCGCTCAGGTCTTCCGTGAAGTCCTCGGCGGCGGAGCGACCGCCACGAAGCCGGCTCGATGAAATCTTTTTCATGCTGAACTAATCCGTTCCTCATGTAACCGGCTTACAGTAGGGCAGGTGAGCCGGGAGAGACGCCATCCGGCCGCCATGGGAACAGGCGTCGAGTCGAGACGCAGGGAGGGAGGTTCAGCCATGAAAGACGTGATCACATCTTCATCGATGGTCGAACCCGGTCTGAAGTCCGAAAAGGCGAAGCCACCGTCACGCGGGCTCTCGGACCTTGCCGGCTGGTTGTTGACCGTCAATGCCGATCGCTGGCGGCGGCGGGCACAGTTTTACGAACACCATCGCGACTATTTCCCGCGCTTGGCTTCCGGTCCGTTCGTGGATCGGTGCCGCGAGTTGGAAGCGGCGTCCCGGGAAATCGCCGAAGTGTTGTTCGCGATGCCGCCCCGCATTGAGCTGGTGCCGGTGCCGGTCACGGTCTCGCGGATCAAATAGGTGCGAATGAATCGGACCGCGTGCCAGTGTGATCTGATTCCGGCATTGAATCTGTGCGGCTGAGGGCTTACGCTAGGCCATACGCTGTCAGCCTATTCAGAAAAGGGAGCGGTATGCTGGTGTCTCGAATCTCTCTCGTACTGGCACTGGTCGGGTGTGTCGGGTGCGCCGGCACGGCCCCTCCGGTTCGCACCAACAGCGGCGCGCATCCCCCTCAACTGGCCGACGTCATTCCGCCCGATCAGCCGTTCCAACGTCATATGGTCGATCTCGACGGCCTTCACCTGAGCGTGCTGGAAGCGGGAACCGGCGATCCCATGATCTTTGTGCATGGCGTCGTCACTACCAGCAACATCTTCCCCAAATATGTCGGCGCCTATTCCCCGGAATTTCGCGGGGTCGCGGTAGACCTGCGCGGCTATGGCGATTCGGAAAAGCCCGCGACCGGCTATTCCATCCCGCAGTTTTCCCACGACCTCATCACTCTAGCCGATGCGCTGCAGATCAAAAAGGCGGTGTGGGTGGGTGTGTCGATGGGCGGCATGATTCTGCAGCGGCTCGCACTCGATCATCCTGAACGCGTGCGGGCGTTGGTGTTGGTCTCGACGACCGACGGGCCAATGATCCTCGATAAGGACATTCCAACGATCGGCGCGCCGCGCGACTATCGCGATGTCTCGAAGAGCATGATCGTCGAGAGTTTTCCGGCCGGCACGCAGGCGAAGACGTATCAGCCACTGCTGGACCGTATTCCGACCTGGAACGGCACGGTGATCCGCGAGGCCTTGACGTCCATGTCGCAGTTCAATGTGCATGGCCAATTGACGCACATTCGAGTGCCGACGTTGATCATGGTCGGGGCGAAGGATGACGTGGCGACGCCGGCGATTGCCAAGGGCATCCAATCGCAGATTGCCGGTTCGCAGGTGGTCCAGTTCGAGACCGGTCATTTCATGATGGCGGAAGATCCCGATCGGTTTCGCGTCGTCCTCGAGGAGTTCTTGAAGGGATTGCCGCAATCCTATTAGCGCGGCGGGCAGTCAATCGATCGGCGGTCCGTGCGCCGCATCCGGCGGGATGGTATGATGCCGGAGGACAGTTCACGTTATTCTATCACTCAGAGGGGACATTATGACCAGGTACGTATCGCGATCGCTCATCGGCATGTCACTGGGCCTGTTGCTCTGGTCGGGAACCGGCCTTGCGACGGAACCGGCCGATGTGGAGAAGTTCGTCAATGCCCGGATCGAAATCGGCGAGATGATGACCAACTATTTCAAGGGCGGGGAATCCTACGGGGCCGGACAGCGGCCGTCGCCGGAGAAAATGAAAGAAATGGGCGATGATATCAACGGCAAGCTCAGCGACCTCCTGTCAAAGCGAGGCCTGTCGTTGGAAGAATATCGTGTGCGCAGCAAAGAAATCTTTGCCGATAAGGAAGCCGTGGATGCGTTTCTGGCCAAACACCCAGATCTAAAGACCCGGTATGACGCGTTGCCGCTCAGCAGGATGAGTGGAGGTGGAGGGAGCACCGGTCGGGGATATTAGCAGGCGGGGGCATTCGCCCAATACCGGCACACACATTCACACGCTCGGCGTAGGCGTCAGTACACCGAGCGTGGTTCATTTCGCGAGCCTCGCTGAACGGGCTGCTGGAAGCTGTCCTACACCACCTGAATGAACAGGTTAGTCAGGTGTTCCATGCCGATGCAGTCGAGGATGCAGTAGGCGCGGTACTGCATGCGGCCCTTCTCGCCGGCGAGGAAGCTGACCGTCGACTCCCGATTCATCATCCACAGAGGGCTGGTTTCCTGCTTCCAGCCGTCTTCGGCGCGAACCGTAATCTGGTGCGTGTCTCCTGCGGCCAAACTGGTGAGATCTTCACCGAAAACGAAGGTGATGTTCACCATCGTGTCCTTGGGCACCTGTAACAGGCGTTTTCCTCCATAGGGCTTACCCTTCTCATCGAAGAATCCCTTCTCGCTCACGCGCACCTTGATGTCTAGCGGAGCCTTCTCATGGCCGTTGGCATCGCTCACTGCCGGCGCAGCCAAGGCGGCGGCAAAGGCCAAGGTGGTAAGGCCGGTGGCGAATCGCTTCATGATCCCCTTCATGATCCTGGTCTCCTCTACTAGACCGGCTGCTGTTCGAGCCAGCTCTTCCCTGATTGGGAGCGATGGTGGTGTACTGTTGCGGAGACGAGAGCGGAGTGGGCTGTTCAGTACGATGCGGACTGTGTGTTCCCGAACGCTTCCCCTGCTGTATTGACCTTAGCACAGGACCGGTGGTTGGCAAGTTCTTTCCCCGGATGTGCAGGCGCGACATGGAGGAACAGAGGACGCGTCTCGCTCAGGGTACACTCTTGTCCAGCAAGGTTTTGGCGGCATCGATGGGGATCTCGCGCCAGGCGCCCACTTGAAGATCTTCGAGCGCGAAGGGGCCGTATTGAATGCGGCGCAGCCTCGTGACTTCATGGCCCAGCGCCTTGAACAGGCGCCGGATTTCCCGGTTCTTTCCCTCGGTCAGCGTCACATCCAGATGTGATTCTCGCCCGGAGCGTTTTTGAATGGTCAGCGTCGCGCAGTGCAGACGTTCCCCCTGATCGTCAAGGCCCTCGATGGCCGCCTGCGCGCAGTCGTCCGTGACCTCGCCGCGCACAGTGACTAAATAGCGCCGCGGCACCCGCTGCGTCGGATCTGTCAAATAGCTGGAGAGGGCGGTGTCATTGGTGAGCAGCAGCAAGCCGCTGGTGGCCTGGTCCAACCGTCCGACGGTGTGCAGCCGGCTGAACTCCGGAGGCAGCACGTCGAAAATGGTGCGGCGGCCTTTCTCGTCATCATGCGTCGTGACCAAGCCTTTGGCTTTGTGAAACAGGATGAAGCGCGGCGCGCCGTGCTGAAGCGGCTGTTCGTCGAGCGTGACGGCATCGCCGGGCCACGCCACCCAGGTGTCCGGCTGGCGCACGAGGCGTTGATTGATGCGGACCCGTCCGGCCCTGATCCATTCCTGCGCCTGGCTTCGGCTGGCGATGCCCAGCTTCGACAGGAGGCGGTCCAGCGTGACCCGTTTCGCGCTGTCATGATCGACAGGAGGTTGCGAGCGACTCGTTGCGGGCCTGTCCCTTCTTTTGCCTGAAGAGTTTCTGAACATGGCTGACTCTACACCGCTGGAGGGTGAAAGAGAAGCTGCGGTGACGGCTGCATGTCATGCATCTCCGATGGTATGATGACAGCGGTTTTGCTGGACCTGTGCCGGTTGCGACAGACGACCGTCGCGAGAGAATTGTAAGTCGATGGGGAGTCAGGTGTGATGTTGAAATATGTGGGGGTGATCCTGTGCTCGATAGTGCTCTCTGTGCATGCGGTGTCCGCTGAGTGGCTGATGGTCGGCGGCACGCATAAGTATAACGGTTATCTGGACATGGCGACGATCGGGCCGACCGGCAAGACGGTCACGCTCTGGACGTTGAAGGACTTCAAGGTGGATCGGCAGATTCCGCAGGGCACCTATCGATCTGTGCGGATCAAGAAGCAAATCGACTGCGAGGGCCACAAGAGCCGCCCGTTGCGGTCCAAATATTATGCGAGCCAGATGGGAAAGGGCCGTCCCCTGCAATCGGGAAAGGCCGCACGTGAATGGTCTCGGGTCACGCCTGGGAGTGACGGCGAGGCAGAGTTGAAGATCGCCTGCAAGAAGGTATAGCGCGCTCAGCATGTCTGCCCCCGCTCGTGTCATCATCGTCGGCGCAGGCCTTGCCGGCTTGGCCTGTGCCACACACTTGGTCCGGCGCGGAGTTGCTTGTACTGTTGTCGAAGCGTCGGACGAGGTGGGCGGCCGGGTACGTACCGATCGCGTGGAGGGCTTTCAACTCGATCGGGGCTTTCAGGTGTTGCTCACCGAGTATCCCGAAGCCGCGAGCCTGCTCGATTATCCCGCGCTGCACTTGCACGCGTTTCACCCCGGCGCGCTCGTGCGCTACGCCGGCCGGTTTCACCGGATCAGTGATCCGTTCCGTCGCCCGCAGGATCTTCTCTCCAGCCTCATGAGCCCTGTCGGCTCGTGGCGTGACAAGCTGACGATGTTCCGATTGCGCCAGGATGCGCTCAACCACCGTGTCTGCGCGCGAGCGGGCGGAGGGGAGCGCACCACCCTGGAAGCCCTACAGGCCTATGGCTTCTCCCCTGCGATGCAGGAGCGGTTTCTCCGGCCGTTCCTCGGCGGCGTGTTTCTCGATCCATCGCTCTCGACGCCCTGCCGGCTCTTTGAGTTCGTGTGGGCGGCATTTTCGCGCGCCTCCATTGCGTTGCCGCAGGCCGGCATGGGCGCCATCGCGAGGGAGTTGGCCGCGTCGCTCCCGCCCGATTCGGTCCGTTTGCGCGAGCCTGTCACGCAACTCGACGACAAGCAGGTCGTGCTCGCATCAGGCGAACGTCTTTCGACCGATGCCGTTGTGCTGGCGACCGACTACGCCACGGCAGCCACGCTGCGTGGAGAGCCGGTACCAACCGCACCCGGCCGTCAGTCAACGACGCTGTATTTTGACGCGCCTACTCCGCCTATGCGTGGGCCTTGGTTGTTGTTGAACGGGGACCAGCAAGGGCCGATCGGCACCGCCTGTGTGTTGAGCGAGGTCGCGCCGGCCTATGCTCCTCCTGGGCGAGCACTCATTTCGGTGAGCCTTGCTGATCAGAAGGCCCCTATTGAAGCAGACCAGCAGCAGGCGGTGCGCGCACAGCTACGCGAATGGTTTGGCGGGACAGTGGACAATTGGCGGCACCTGCGGACCGATCGCATCATCCTGGCACTCTGCCTCCCATCGATGTGCTCGCGGCTCCACCTGGAGGCGCGTCCCCGCGCCTGCGGCCCTCCCTGTACCAATGCGGTGACTATTGTGAAACCGGCACGCTGGACGGGGCGCTACTGTCGGGACGACAGGCGGCCGATGCGATTCTGCCCGATCTATGAGTGAGAGACGGAGTGTGGTAACGGCCGACCGGAAAACGTGGGGGCTGCTTCTGATGGCAACGGCAATCGTGCTTGTTGCGGTGTCGCAACCTGTTTGGGCCGATCCCGCCTCGGAACAACAATTACAAGCTCTCGCCGGGCAGGGCGATGCGAATGCGCAATGGATGTTGGGCCAGGCCTTGCTCACGGGCAACCTGGGTACGGTTGACGAAGCCGAGGCGGTGCGCTGGTTGCAACTGGCAGCGGATCAAGGCCACGCCCTGGCACAGCGCGATATGGGCATGTTGTACGAGCAGGGGCAGGGCGTCACCCAGGATACGCTGGAAGCCTTCTTCTGGTATTCCCTCGCCAGCCGGCAGGACAGTGGGCGGGCCAGAGTGCGTCGAGATCTCCTGGCGGCGATGCTGACACCGGATCAGCGGGACGCCATTGCGGCTCGTCTCAAAGGATGGCGGCCGAGCAGATGATGTTTCCGGACAAGACGGATTGAATTGTCTCAGCCCTGCGTCTTCCGTCGAAAGAGGTCGGTGCTCAGCGACTGAATGCGGTCGAGGAAGAGCAGACCATTCAAATGGTCTACCTCGTGCTGAAACGCCAGCGCCTCGAATCCCGAGGTGGTGAGCGTCACGACCCGGCCATCGAGTGCCAGCCCTTCCACCACCGCCTGTTCATGCCGCAGGACATTGCCGGTATAGTCCGGCACGCTCAAGCAGCCTTCCCGCAGAATCTTCCGCCCTTCCAACGCAAGAATGACCGGGTTGACCATCACGATCAGCCCATGTCCCTTCTCGCCTTTTTTACGCGACACATCCACGACGATCACGCGCAGGGCATAGCCGATCTGCGGCGCCGCAAGGGCCACCCCGGGAGATGCGGCGAGGGTATCGAGCAGGTCTTGCGCCACGGTTTGCGTCGCCAAATCCGTGGGCAGGCAGGCTGAGCTTTCAGTTTTCAACGTCGGATGGGGATAGTGCAGAACCGGACGGATCGCCACGATTAGAAGGTCACGCTGTCGAGCGGGCGGAACGTGAGATCGACACCCAACAAGGGCTTGAGCGCTTCCAGTGCCTGTTTGACTTGATCCGCCTGCCGGTCCTGCGGCAGTTGGATCTCCAGGATCATGACATAGACGGGCACTTCGCCCGAGCCGATGACGCGGGTGTTCATGTCGGTGATGTTGCCGCCTTGCTCCGCCACGGTGCGGGCGACCTGCGCCACGATGCCGGGATGGTCCGCGCCGTAGACCGACAGCATGAAGGTTGGAACCTCGGGCATGGGCTGGCGGAGCGCAGCCTGGTCGGGAAGCGCCCTGCAGAGCACGGCAAGTTCCAGCGGTCGCGTAGAGACGGTGAGTCGATTGCCCAAGGCTTCGGCGTCAAGGCCTTCCGGCAGGCGGACCATGAGCATCATGGTGAATTCGCCCCTGAGTCTGGTCATGCAGCTGTCTTCGATATTGCAGCCGAGTTGGTACAGGCTGTCGGCCATGAGGGCAACGATGCCTGGTCGGTCCTGACCGAAGGCGGTGACGATGGCGAAGTGGTCCATGTGAACTCGTTGGGTGATCGTCCGTCGGACGTGCCGCGTAGCATGCGGGAATCGATGAGGATTCGCAAGTGCGGGGTGATGGGCCGTCGGATCGCGCCTTGCTCGATCGCTACGTGCGTCGCTTGGTCCGGTTGGTTGGTTGGGCGCTGAGCGGATCGTCGGGCCAATGGTGGCGTGGGTACCGTCCGCGTAATTCTTTCTTCACATCCTGATAAGCCGATCGCCAGAAACTCGCCAGATCTTTAGTGACTTGCACCGGCCTGCTCGCCGGCGAAAGCAGATGCACCATGACTGGCACCCTGCCTCCCGCGATCCTCGGTGTGTCCTGGCAACCGAACATTTCCTGCAATCGTACGGCCAACACGGGGGAGTCGCCCTGTTCGTAATCCACACGGACGTGCGATCCGCTCGGCACCATGATATGCGTCGGTGCGAGGCGGGACAATTCCTGGCGTTGCTGCCAGGTCAACAGGCTGTCGAGCGGGGCCTGCAGGTCCATGCGACGGAGTTGTGCCAGGCTCATGAGCCCGGCCACAAACGGGGCCAACCATTCCTCGAGGTGTGTGGTGAGCGCTTCGTCGGAGAGGTCGGGCCAGGTGGCATCGACGCGATGGAGAAACGCGACGCGTGCTCGCCATTGTTGCAGTTCCTTCGTCCAGGGCAGGGCAACCAGGCCAGCACGACGAAGCCCCACAAGCAGCGCGGCAGTCACCTGAGCTGGATCGGGCTCGTGGGTGGCGCGGTCTTCCAGGATCAATTGCCCGAACCGCCGTTGGCGTCGAGCCCGGACTGATTCGGAGCGATCATCCCACTCCAAGACCTCCATGGCGGAGATCTGTTCTGCACAGTAACGTTCGAGCTCTTCGAGACGTATCGGCGCGGCGGCAAGGATGCGGGCCCAATCGCCCGTGCCATCGAGCTGCGCCACGGCGAGGTACTCTTCCTGTGAGAGCCCGTGCTGGCCCTGGAACGACGCGCCTCGTCCATTGGCGAGGCGATACCGTTCGTCGCTGCCGGCAAGGCGTTGTGCCACGCGATCCGGGTAGGCGAACGCCAGGAGGATGCCGATGTGGTCGATGCTCTCATTGAATGAGCTCGCCAGTTGCAATTGTCGCCGCCACTGTTCCGATGCTCGACGAACCCGTTCACAGCCTGCCCGGTTGATTGTCGCGCCGGTGAGGTGTTCCCTGTTGTCGTGTAGCGCTTCCATGCGCAGCCGTAGGTCGGCGTTGCGCCAGCCGGGGCCGCCTTGCAGAATGTCGCGTTCGCTGAGTAATGCGGCGAGGTCGCAGGCCTGAGGGCCCCAGCCCAACGGTACGGCGGCGACCATCATGTGGGCCAGCCGGGGGTGCACCGTGACGTGGGCCAACCGGCGGCCGTGAGCGGTCAGTGCACCTTGCGCATCGAGCGCGCCCAGTTGCCGGAGGAGGTCGCGAGCCTGCGCCAATGCCCCTGCCGGTGGAGGATCCAGCCAGGAGAGTTCGGTGGCGTTGAGCGCGCCCCATTCCGCCAGCTCCAATGCGAGCGGTGCCAGATCTGCCTCGAGTATTTCCGGCGGTCGGCGGGGAAGCAGGGCCTGATGCTCCGCGTTGGTCCACAGACGATAACAGGTGCCTGGCTCCACGCGTCCGGCGCGCCCGCGACGTTGATCTGCGGCATCCTGCGTGACGCGAATGGTGTCCAGCCTGCTCAGGCCGGTGCGGGGATCGAAGCGGGGGACACGCATGAGTCCCGCATCGATGACGACGCGCACGCCTTCGATCGTCAAACTCGTTTCCGCGATGGAGGTGGCGAGCACAATTTTGCGAGAGCCAGAGGGCGCGGGACGAATGGCCTGGTCCTGCTCGGCTTGCGGCAGTTCCCCGTGCAACGGCGCAATGATGACGTGCGGGTCCAGCCGGCTCTCATGCAGCTGTCGCTCGACACGCCTGATTTCTGTCATGCCGGGCAGGAAGACCAGCAGGCTGCCCGATTCCTTCGCCAGCGCCAATTTGATGCTCCGTACCACCGCCGGTTCCACATGACCCTCGATGGGCCGGTCAAGATACTGCGTGGTGACAGGGAAGAGCCGACCTTCGCAGAAGATGGTTGTGGCATCGGACAAGAGACCGGTGACGGCGGCACAGTCGAGTGTCGCCGACATCACGAGCAGGCGAAGGTCTTCGCGGAACAGCCGTTGCGATTCCCTCGCGAAGGCTAGGCCGAGGTCGGCTTGCAGGCTGCGTTCGTGAAATTCATCGAAGATCACGAGCCCGTAGGGGGCCAGTGACGGGTCTTGTTGCAGGAGACGTGTGAGGATGCCTTCGGTCACGACCTCGATGCGGGTGGCCGCGTTGACTTTGGATTCGTGCCGGATACGATAGCCCACCGTACGGCCGACCGGCTCGCCTAGGCTCGCGGCCATGTATGTCGCGGCGGCACGCGCGGCCAGCCTGCGTGGTTCCAGCATGATCAGCTTCTGTCCGGTCAGCCAGGGTTCGTCGAGCAGCGCGATGGGAACGCGCGTCGTTTTGCCCGCGCCTGGCTGGGCAGTCAGGAGCACCGATCGGCTGGTCGCCAGCCGCTCGCGGAGTGCGGGAATCGCCTCTTCTATTGGTAATCGGTCCATGGTAGGGTGCGCGCTGCGATGATGCGTCAACCGGACTGTAGCAGAAACGGGACCTGCGCGCCGAGTGCCAATCAGGGGTCGTGCGAGACCAAGGAGTGTAACGGGCGATGCAACGATTGATATGGACGAGCGATAAACCGAAACAGGCCGGCTGGTACTGGTGGCGTGGGCTTGGAGAGGACATGGATCCGCTCATTCTTTTTGTGGACCAGGTGGGTTATTTTCAATGGCCTGATGGGGCGTCCCAGGAAGTCGGGTTGACCAAGGGCGAATGGGCCGGTCCGATCGCGCCGCCGGAGGAGCAGTGAGCGCGACGATGATGGCCCTGCCTACCACCTGCGAACGAGCCTTGCTCGAACGGTTCCTGCGGGCCGAAGCGATGGCCTTGTGGGCGGTGCGTGCCGCTCAGACCCAGCAGCTCCCCCGCCATGTGCAGACGTTTCTTCAGCGGCATGAGACAGACGAACAGGATCATCTCCGGCAATTTGAAGGGATGCTCGGGACGCTGTCGCAACGGCCGGCAACCCTGCCGACGGTGCCTTCGCAATGGGAAATGCTGGCGGTGCTCTTGTTCGGCTATGAGGCGTTGGGGTTGGAATTCGCGACGTTGCTGGCCGCCATCAGACCGGATCTCTCCGACATCCTGGAAGACGAACAGGCGCACGTGGGATTCTTCGAGAAGGAGTTGAAGGCGATTCTGGCCGGTGGCGCAGTCGGCGCGCAACAAGCGCGTGAGGCCGCACGCACCTGGTGGAAGAAGTTGCCGCGCACGGTGGATCGGTACCTTCAGGATCCTTCGCTTGAACCCTATCGAAGCGACCTGCGCAGGCATATTCTCGGGGTGATCGGGCAGCGGTTCATCAACCTGGGATTACTCGCCGACGCCACACTTCCGACGGCACGCTGACGATCCTCGTTCCGCGGACAGGCCGGTTCTGCACAGCGCCCTTCTAAAACTGTCGAATCTCGCCGCTCACGATCCACGTGATAGCTCTGGCCGTCGCCGATCGATGCACGTCAAGGCCACAATTGCGGAAGGCGTCGAGGGAATCCTCACGGGAGTAGGAAGCAGGGGAGATATTCGGGATGCGCGGCAGACTTGTTCCGGCTGAACGAAGGATCGAACGTGCTAGGTGGCGACCGGAACCAGCCCGCCGACGACGCCGATCTTGCGGAACTTCTGGTCGCGTTCGGCGATGAGTTGGTCGGTCGGCAATTCGACCAGCGCGTAGAGCTGATTGGCCAGCGCTTTGGCGACCCGATCGCACATGGCCCGTGGGTCACGGTGGGCACCACCGAGCGGTTCGGGAATGACTTCGTCCACGATGCCAAGTCCCACGAGATCCTGCGCGGTCATGCGTAGGGATGCTGCGGCATCGGGCACCTTGGTCGGATCGTCATAGAGAATCGCCGCACAGCCTTCGGGGGAGATGACCGAGTAGACGGAATGTTCCAACATCAAAATACGATCGCTCACGCCGAGGGCGAGCGCGCCGCCGCTGCCGCCTTCGCCGATGACGACGGAAATGATGGGCACGGTCAGCCGCGACATGACGAAGAGGTTTCTGGCGATCGCTTCAGCTTGTCCGCGTTCTTCCGCTCCGATGCCGGGGTAGGCGCCCGGCGTGTCGATCAGCGTGATAATAGGGCGGTTGAACTTTTCTGCCAGGCGCATGAGTCGCAGCGCCTTTCGGTAGCCTTCGGGATTGGGCATGCCGAAGTTGCGCTGCATGCGTTCCTTGAGGGTCTTGCCCTTCTGGTGGCCGATGATCATGACCGAGCGATCGTTGAAGCGGGCGAATCCGCCCACAATCGCGCGATCGTCGCCGAAGCTGCGATCACCATGCAGTTCCAGAAATTCGCGGGAGAGTTCGCTGATATAGTCGAGGGACGTGGGACGCTGGGGGTGACGGGCCAACTGGGTCCGTTGCCAGGGAGTCAGGGTGGTGTAGAGCTGATGCTCGACCTGCGCGAGTTTGGTCCTGAGCTTACGGATCTCGTCCTGGGTTCCGGATTTTGGGGACTCGGCGGAAGCCAGCTTCTCGATTTTCTCTTCGAGTTCGCGGATCGGTTTTTCAAAGTCGAGGTAGTCTCTCATACTGCTGAACCCCCTTAAGGGTGTTGCCTAGGTTCGCCTAGGTTACCAAAGTGATGGCGCCTTTGCCCAGCACTTCCTCAATATCGGCGACGAAATGCTCGCTGGGCGTGATCTTCACGTTGGGCAGGGGAGACGTCCGGGCTTCGATGGTGCCGCCAAGCGCCATGATGAGCGCCACGGTCGACGAACCGGGGTATTTCTGAAACACCTGCCGCAGCATGGGAAGCCTGGTGGAGGCCGTCGGGCTATCATGCAGGCGAATCATCACCCGCGAGATGCCCTTGTTCTGTAATTCGGCCAGTGGTTCGATTTTGGTCCCGCGCAACTTGGTGCCCTTGTCTCCGCGATCGACGGTGCCTGTCAATCGCACGACCTGTTCCGGCACGATCATGTCGGCATGGTCTCGATACAAGTCGGGAAAGGCTATCACTTCTATCACGCCATGTAAATCCTCCAGCGTGATGTAGGCCATGCGATCGCCCTTTTTGGTCAGCATCGATTTGACGGCGGTGATGATGCCGCAGAGTTTCACTTCGCGGCCGTCCGGCACATCGGCGACCTGCATGCTGGTCGTGTTGGAGAAAAGTTGAATGGCGGCTTCGTACCGCGCCAGCGGGTGGGCGCTGATGTAGAAGCCGGTCAACTCACGTTCATACTTCAACAGTTCCCCTTGGCTCCACTCGGGGACATCGGGCAAGGCCGGATCGGCAAGATTCTGCGGAAGGCCTCCGGCGTCATCACCGAAGATGCTGGTCTGTCCGACGGCGCGTTCTTTTTGAATGCTCACGCCTTCGTCCATCGCCTGATCGAGCACGGCCAGATACTGTGAGCGACGTCCTCCCATGGAATCGAAGGCCCCCGCCTTGATCAGGCCTTCCATCATGCGCTTGTTCAGCTTGCGGAGATCGACGCGGCGGAACAGATCGAAGAACGAGCGGAACGGGCCGTCTTCTTTGCGCGACTCGATGACCGCTTCGACGGCGCCCTCGCCGACATTCTTGATCGCCGCCAGGCCGAACCGGATGCTCTTGTCGACGACGGCAAAGTCCTTTTGGCTCTGGTTCACATCGGGCGGGAGCACGGGGATGCCGAGCCCGCGGCATTCGGTGAAGTAGCCGACGATCTTGTCGGCGTTGCCCATGTCGGTCGTCATGAGGGAAGCCATGAATTCCGTCGGGTAGTGCGCCTTGAGATAGGCCGTGTGGTAACAGACCACGGCATAGGCCGCGGCGTGCGACTTGTTGAAGCCGTAGCCGGCGAACTTCTGGATCAGCTCGTAGAGTTTGTCGGCTTTTTTCTCAGCGATCTTTTTTTGCTTGGCGCCTTCCAGGAATTGGACCCGGAGCTTTTCCATTTCCTCCGGTTTCTTCTTTCCCATGGCGCGGCGGAGAATGTCCGCTTGTCCCAGCGAGAATCCGGCCACCTTGTTTGCGATGGCCATGACCTGCTCCTGATAGACGATGACACCGTACGTGTCCTTCAGGATCGGTTCCAGCTCGGGCATCTCGTAGGCGATCGGAATCTTGCCCTGTTTGCGCTTGATGAAGTCCGGGATGAGGTCCATGGGACCGGGACGATAGAGCGCGATGATGGCGATGATGTCCTCGAACCGGTCGGGCTTGAGTCCCATCAGCAAGTCGCGCATGCCGGAGCTTTCCAACTGGAACACACCGGTGGTTTTGCCGGAGGAGAGCAGGGCGAAGGTCGCCGGATCGTCGAAGGGTAACTGGTCCACCCGCAGTGGCGGCTGGTCGGGGCGGCCCTGGTTGACGAGCGACTCGGCCCGCTGAATCATCGTCAACGTCTTCAGCCCTAAGAAGTCGAATTTCACCAGGCCGATTTTTTCGACATCACCCATGGAATATTGGGTGACGATTTCGTCCTTGGGGCCTTTGTAGAGCGGGACATGTTCCGTGAGCGGCTGATCGGAAATCACGATGCCGGCCGCATGCGTGGAGGCGTGGCGCGCCAGTCCCTCGAGCGACTGGGCCACCGACATGAGTTCCTTGACCTTCACATCCTTGTCGACGAGTTCCTTGAGGCGCGGCTCCTGTTCGAGCGCCTTGTCGAGCGTCATCTTCAAATCGTCAGGCACGAGTTTGGCGATCCGGTCGACTTCAGCGTAGGGCATTTCGAGGACGCGGCCGACATCGCGAATGGCAGCCTTGGCCTTCATGGTCCCGAAGGTGATGATCTGCGCAACGTGGTCTTCGCCGTATTTGTGGATGACGTAATTGATGACCTCGTCCCGGCGATCCATGCAGAAGTCCATGTCGATGTCGGGGAGGGACACGCGCTCGGGGTTCAAGAATCTCTCGAACAGCAGCGAGTAGACCAGTGGATCGAGGTCGGTGATGCGCAGAGCATAAGCCACCAGGCTGCCCGCGGCGGAACCGCGACCGGGGCCGACGGGGATGCCGCGCGAGCGGGCGAACTTGATGATGTCCCACACGATGAGAAAGTACCCGGCGAATCCCATGGAGCAGATCACCGCGATTTCTTCCTTCAGCCGGATCTGGTAGGCAAGTTCGGGAATGGAGCTCGGGCGTTCCTTGAGGCGCGCCGCCAGACCTTCCATCGCGAGTTGCTCGACGTACAGTTCGCGGGTGAGTCCTTCCGGCACTTTAAACTGGGGCAGATAGGTTTTGTTGAGCGCCAGTTCGAGGGTGCAGGCCTCGGCGATCTTGACGGTGTTGGACACGGCCGTCGGCATTTCCTTGAACTCGGACAAGGCCTGATCGGTGGACTTCACGTAGAGCTGGTCCGTGTCGAACTTCATGCGGTTGGGATCGTTGATCGTTTTCCCGGTCTGCAAGCACAACATGAGGTCGTGCGGACGCGAGTCTTCTTTCTTGAGATAGTGGCAGTCGTTGGTCCCGGCGAGCGGGATGCCGAGCTTCTTATGGATGTCGAGCAGCCCGTCGTTGGCGATGCGCTGGTGTTCCAGCCCGTTGGCTTGCAGCTCGAGGTAATAGTTATCCTTGCCGAAGATCTCGCGATATTCGCCCGCTGCCTTGGTGGCGCCGGCCAGATCTTTCTGCCCGATGAGATAGGCAACTTCGCCGCTCAAGCACCCTGAGAGGCCGATCAGGCCTTCGTGGTGCTGCTGCAAAATTTCCTTATCCATCCGTGGCTTATAGTAGAATCCTTCAAGGTAGGCTTTGCTCACCAATTTGATAAGGTTCTGGTATCCCTTGAGGTTTGTGGCGAGCAGGATGAGGTGGTAGTAGTCGTTGTGCGCGAGGTGCGAATTCTTCTCCAGCCGGCTGCCAGGCGCCATGTAGGCTTCACACCCGATGATGGGTTTGACGCCGTGTTCCCGGGCCTTTCGGTAAAACTCCACCGCGCCGAACATGTTGCCGTGATCGGTCATCGCGACGGCCGGTTGCCCGAACGACTTCACCTGTTGCATCAGGGGGTCGATCTGATTGGCGCCGTCGAGAAGGCTGTACTGGGTGTGGAGATGGAGATGAACGAATTGTGATGCCACGAGGTCGGATTGTAGTGAGGGGGAAAGTTGAAGTCAAACAGTCTGCCGACCAGTTCGTAGAGGGTGGGCGGGGGAGGCTCCAAGTGCGCGCGTCCAACGAGGGTCTTCTGAGACCGCGCGTTGCGCGAGCAGGGCGCCTCCTCCGATCACCCTCTACCCTCATTCTCTCCATTGACACTTTCCTTTCTCAAGTCTAGCCTGTCGCTGATTTTGCGTAGGCGATGTTCGGCAGTTCACGTGTGGAAGACCGAGCTTCGAGATTCCGGCTCGTAGACAGGTCGTTCGAATGGCGGAATCAAAAGACGACAAACCGAAGCTGCCGCTGACCGGCCTCATCGCGCTGTTTTTCGCCGCGGTGAGCAGCCTGATCATTTATCAGGCCCCCATCAAGACGTCGCGGCCGATCGATAAGGAGGCGGAGAAGTCTGCCGCAGTCGTTCGTGATCGCGTGCAGTCCCGGCTCTGGCAGGATCCGTTCGAGGCGGTGGCGACCCATCAGCAGAAAGAAAAAGCTGCAGGAGAAGGGAAGGATGGGCACCATTCCTCCCCTGGTCTTGTGGATGGGGCCGACACGACTAAGGAGCCATTTCGGTTTCGCCTGATGCCCGTATTTGTCGATGGGAGTCCCTACGCGAGCGGCGTGGAGTCGAGATTGCGCGATCGTTACGCACTGGTCTCCGCGTTGGGCGCGGCCGGGTATTTGCCGGAGTCCGGAGAATCGATCCGGTACTTCGAATGGAACGCGACGGCGAATGCGCACACGATTGTGCCCTCCGAATGGTTTCGTCCCGGGCCAGGGGGCTCCAAGTCGGGTCAACACGGCAAGCAAGAGGCTCAGCATATTCTGGTCCTGTGGCTGAAAGAGCAGGACCTCGGTTCAAAGCCATTGCACGAACTGAAGCGATTGGTGCATGCCCTCGAGAGGGAGATGCATGCGACTCCTTCGGATTATCGCGTGTTGGGTCCCCGTACCTCCGGCTCGCTGAGCGCCATGCTGGAGGAACTCAAATCTACTGGGGCCACGCCTCAGCCGGTCGTGTGCCCTCTGTTGAGTGGCGCCGAATTTTATTCCTCCTGGGCCACGGCGGCCGATCCGATCCTGTTGGGCGAGGGGGCAGAGCAGCCGTCAAAGAAGGGTGTCGAGGAGTGGTTCACGGGAGGCGGGTTTCGTTTGCTCAGGACGATCGGGACCGACGACATGCTGGCCGAGGAACTGGTGAGGGAACTCCAGCGTCGCAAGATCGACCTGACCGCGCCTTCGGAGATTCCTCATATTGCGCTGATCTCGGAATGGGACACGCTCTATGGGCGATCCTTGCCGCGGACGTTCGTGGCGGTTGCCAAGCGATTGGCGGAAGCACCGGCAGAACCGATCACCGCTCAGACACTAGCGCCGCATCTCGATGCGCTGCGCGATGAGCAATATCCCAGCTGGGTGCATCGGTATTCGTATCTCGCCGGCCTCGACGGGGAATTGCCGCCCAAGGACAATGGGAAGGATACCGGCGGCGCCAAGGGCAAACCGGGCGAGAAGGGATTCGGTGTTGAGCCGGTGGTCGAAGAGACCCCGGTTGGCCGAAGCCAGCTCGACTATCTGCGTCGGTTGGTGGAGCAGCTGAAGAAGGAGGAAACTACCCCCGATGGCGAGTTCAAGGCCATCGGCGTGCTGGGAAGCGATGTCTACGACAAGCTCATGATCCTGCAGGCGTTGCGCAAGAATTTTCCCCACGCGCTCTTTTTCACGACCGACCTCGACTCCCGGTTGACCCATTCCAGTCAATTGCCCTGGACGCGGAATCTGGTCGTCGCCTCGCATTTCGGGCTCGAACTTGATCCCAGGATTCAGACGCCTATCCCGCCGTTCCGCGATAGTTATCAAACCGCGCTCTTCTATTCCGTGTTGCGGGCTGTGGGGCATCTCCGGGACCCCTCGGCGAAGGACCAGCCTCTGTCCAAGACTGATCCTTTGGTATTGCCCGGCGGAAGACAATTTTCGGCTGAGGTGTTGCCGCGCCTGTATGAGGTCGGCCGGCATGGTGCCGTCGATCTCAGTCCGGACCCGATGCATCAATCCACCGCACTTCCGAGCATCCATCTCGTACGCCCCGATGTGGATCCAAGCAGCGGCGCGCTGCGGCCCCCATCGGTTCGTACGATTGGCTTACTCCTGCTTGCCGTCGGGTTGATGTTCGGATGCGCCGTGTTGATCAACAGCGAGCTCTGGGCTCTCTGTCGTCGGCGCTGGGGGGGCGGGCTTCCACTGGGTTCGTTGCTGATCGGATTGATCGTAGCCGGCCTGCTCGGCAGTGCGATGTTGGATGGCACGGGCGGGGAGCCGTTTTCCTTCACTGACGGGATCAGTGTCTGGCCGACGACGAGTCTGCGTTTGTTCGCGTTTGTGCTCTGCGTGATTTTCTTCACTCATTCCTGGTGGCGGTTGTGGGAAAGCGATCGCACATTGATGCGGCGATTTCGGCTGTCCCGCCTCAAGGCCAACATCCCGCGTCCGTCCCGTTCGTGGATTGGCATCCATCGTTGGCTACCGAACTCATCCGGCAAGGCGGACGCGCGGAATCTCTGGCACGAGTATCATCGGCTTGGCGCATGGCAGGAACGAGTCCGGCGCGTGGTGCCGCAGGTGATGGTGTATGGGCTCTTCGGCGTCGTGTTGATGCTGCAGTTTGGCTTTCCCGTCATGCCCTGTCGAGGGCAAGCCTGTTTCACGCTCAACTACATCATCCTGGGAGTGAGCGTCGTCACGATGACGCTCTTGATGTTTTATGTGGTGGACGCCACACGGCTCTGCCGCCGTTTGATCTTCATCATGATCAACACCAAGATTGAGTGGCCGAGCCGGCTGCTGGCGCGGGAGGCCAAGAAGCTTGGCGTCGATGAGGCCTACATACACGAGTGGCTCGGCGTCCAGTTTATTGCCAAACGCACGCAGGTCATCAGCACCATGATCTACTATCCGTTCGTCATTGTGTTCCTGATGGCGGTCGCGCGCCACAGCTACTTCGATCGATGGGATTTTCCCGCAGGCTTGCTGGCGATCTTCACGCTCAATGCGCTCTATGCGTTCGGCAACGGCGTCTATCTGCGCCGTTCCGCCGAGCTGGCAAAACGGGAGGCGCTGGATCGATTGAAACGGCGGCTCAAGGGCCTGGCCGACGAGCCCTTCTTCAAACGGAAGACGCGTGGTCAGGTTGAACGCATGGTCGAGATGATCGAACGGACGCAGGAAGGCGCCTTTCTGCCGTTCACGCAGCATCCGTTGTTTCATACGATTGCGTTCCCGACGGGCGGCACCGGCCTGGTGTTTCTGCTGGACTATCTGGCGACGCTCTTCTGACGGAGGCCGTTGCCGGTTGGCCGGTTCGATGACCGACAGGGTCGGTTTCAATGGAAGGCGGATCGATGAATAAAAAATCTCCACGCTCCGGTACACAAGGGAAACGGTCGGTGGCCTCGGCGCCGAGGAATCCCGTTGTCACAACAGGCGGAACAATGGAACAGGCGCAAGCCTTGATCTACCAGGCCTGGGAGTCCACGACCGGCCGGCAAGCGGCGGCGTTCGCTCGGCAGGCGCTGGAGCTCTGTCCCGATTGCGCGGATGCGTATACGGTGTTGGCTGAAACTCAGGCGCGGTCGGCAGAGGACGCCTGCCTCCTGTATCAGCAAGGCGTGGACGCCGGACGACGGAGTGTTGGCGAAGCCGTGTTTCTTGAGCAGGCGGGTCACTTCTGGGGATTGATTGAGACCAGGCCGTACATGCGCGCGCGTCAAGGTTTAGCCGATTGCTTGTGGGCTCTCGGCCGGAAAGAGGCGTTCATCGCGCATGGCGAAGCCTTGTTGGAACTGAACCCTGATGACACCCAAGGCATTCGATACGGGTTGCTGAACCGGTACCTTGCCGTGGGAGATGATGCTGCAGCGGAACGTCTTCTGCGTCGGTATGCGCAGGATTCCTCCGCCGCATTCCTCTGGAGCCGTGTCTTGCTCGATCTTCGACGGGACGACCAGGTCGCGGCAAGGGAGAATTTGCGAGCGGCGATGGACGGCAATCCCCATGTGGTCGACTTGTTCAGCGGGAAGCGAAGCCCGCCGGCCCGGCTGCCGGAACGATTCATTCCGGGAGACCGGCATGAGGCGGCCCTGTATTTTGCTGGATCCGCCGAGGCCTGGCTCGCTTCATCGGATGCGATGGAATGGCTGATGGAGCAATTGACGGAGTGATCGCGGAGCGTAGACCTCGTGCCAACATTTCGCTTTCTTCGAGCGGCCTCATCCTTGCTTCGTCTGCACAGACCTGATAGAGTTCACTCGTTCGCGTAAGGCCTTCCATGCCGAGGGCTGCAGCCTTCCGATGGACGACGTCTTACGCGATTGTTGTTTGTGCCTACTGCCGCGCCGTTTCTGCTGAGCACACCGCCGAAGGTTGTTTTCCTCCGTCGTTCGCATCGCCAGCCCGTCACAGCCGTGGGATCGTGTTATTACCCGTACTAGAGGTGTTTCCGTGTTTCGCCAATTCAATTCCATTCTCAGGGCCTGTCTCCGCCATGCGACAGGCAGCCTATCTCACATGGTCATCGTCGCGATGAGCGCAGGCATTGCGCTGCTTCTACCGGTCGGAGCCAGGCAGTTGCTGTCGTTCTGGTCACGTGTGGAACAGAACCCGGTGTCACTGGTGGTGGCCGAAATGACGACCGCCGTGCTGTTCATTGCCGCCTTCACCTATCTCCATCGTAGTCGGCAGGATCGAATGCTCGCCCAAACCGCGCTTGGGGCTGGCCTGGTTTCATTTTTCCCGCGGCCCGGTGAAAATGCCCGCCGGCGCATTCAAACCTTGAAAGACGAGCAGGGCAACGGCCGTTCAGTAATGGTCATCGGATCCAGCGGAACCGGAACGCTGGTCGATCAGGTCGGGGATCTGTCGTCCATCCTCGACACCTGCCTGGAGGCCAAGATCCTCCTGGTGAATCCCTTTGATACGCAGGCGCGCACGCGTATCCAGGCCTTGGCGCATCCCGCATCCCCTTATCCGACCTTTCGGGAAGAGGTCCGCCAGAGCATCGCGCTGCTCAAGCGTCTGAAAGCCATCGGCAAGGTGGTGAAGTTGAAGTTGTATGCTGATGCGCCGTTGGTCAAACTGGTCATCTGGGGTGACTATCTATGGTTGCAGCATTATCATGCCAATCTGGAACGTCAGACCATGCCCGAATATGTCCTGCAACGAAACCGCAAGGAGCAGGGCCTCTATACCTTCTATGCCCAGTACTTCCTGCAACGGTGGGAGAGTCCTGAGTTGCCGGAGTACGATCTGGATACCGACGAACTGGTGTATCGCAGCCGAACCGGTCAGGAGATCCGGCGGGAGCCAGTCGAGATCGGGGTTGGTGGAGCGACGGGACCTTCCGTCGATGTCGCCCATCACGATGCTCACGAGGCCTTTCGATTGCTGCATGCGCCGGGCCCGTACATGCCGGTTCGCGGATACGACGTCGAGTAGGCCGTATCCGCGTCAGAGGTTTGATCGTTTTTTCCGGTACAATGGCTGCATGTGTCGTTGTACGATGACGGTCGTGTGGAGGCAGGAATCCAGGGATGGAGCGACGAGCGATGAATGATGCAGTGGAGCGACGTACAGCCGCCTCAATGACGGCTGTGTTTTCGTATGGCTTCCGGCCGTTCTTTCTCGGCGCCGCCTGCTTTGCTGGCCTGGCTGTGCCTGCTTGGATCGTGATGTTGTCGCTGGGGATTGGTTCAACTGCTCTGGCTGCGCCTCGCGAATGGCATGTGCACGAGATGTTGTTCGGATTTCTGCCGGCGGTGATTACCGGGTTTGTGCTGACGGCGGTCCCTAACTGGACGGATCGTCCCGCCATCCAGGGACGGGAATTGGCGCGCCTTTTCGGCCTGTGGCTTGCGGGCCGTGTGCTGCTGGCATGGCCATTGGTGCCGCCGGTCTTCGCGGCCGTCGTCGATACGGCCTATCTGCTGGTGTTGGCAGGCATCCTGTGGCGCGAGATCGCAGGGGGGAAAAGCTGGAATCATGCACCGATCGGCGTCCTGCTCAGTTGCTACGCGGTCACGAATATGCTCTTTCATGTGTTCGCGCTCAATGGCACCGCGACTGATTTACCCGAGCGCCTGGCGTTGGGGTTGGACATGACATTGCTGGCCTTCATCGGCGGACGCGTGACGCCGAATTTTACGCGCGAGTTTCTGGTTCAGGCACGCAGGCCGGAGAAGCCGGCGCGGTTTACTCATCTTGATCTGGCGGCGATCGGAATGGTCGCGGTCGCCTCAACGATCTGGGCGATGTTTTCCCAGGGCGCCGTGGCCGGATGGTTCTTGATCTTCGCCGGCCTCCTCAATCTCATTCGAGTGTCGCGGTGGTATGGCTGGTTCGCATGGCGGGAGCCGCTGGTGTTTGTGTTGCACTGGGGTTATGCGTGGCTTGTGCTGGCGCTCATTCTGCTCGGGTGCGCCGCGCTCGGCGTGGGCCTGCCGAAGGAAGATGCGGTGCACGCCCTGACCACGGGGGCAGTGGGTGTCATGACCTTGGGCATTATGACCCGCGCAAGTTTGGGGCATACGGGACGCCAGCGGCATGCGGACCCAGCGACAGTCGCCATGTATATCCTGGTCATCTGCGGGGCGATCCTCCGGGTGTTCGGGGCGGGTATCGGTCTGCCGACCGGTTTCGTACTCGGTGCTGCCGCGTTCTGTTGGAGCGGCGCGTATCTCCTGTTCGCGATGGTCTATGGTCCGTACCTGCTGCGACCGAGTCTGGAAGAGTAGGGAACGGCGGATCGCTTGGCAGTGATGCCGTCAGGCCTCCTGATCGACTCGTGTGGTTACTCTCTTCCGTGCGGACGCCAACTCTCCTCGAGCCCTGACGCCGCGACCAGACGGCAATAAAACGCATCCGCGAGGGGCTGCAAGTTCACGCAGTCGGCTTCGTTGTATGCGAGCAAGAGATCCCGAGCTCCCACATCGCGTTGGTGCCGCCACCGGTTCCATTGCCGGACGGCATCGTCTCCCGAAAATCCTTGGATTGCCGGGATGCGACTGATGCCTGTCTGGCGTTCAATGGCTTTGAGTCCTCCACGAAACCCCAATTGTCGCCCGATGCCACAGAGATCGATGTGGGGCTGGTCGAAGGCCAGGTCTGAAAAATGCGCGCGCAACATCGGAAGATCAAACGTCGAGCCACAGAAGGTGACCAGCAGAGCGTACTGTGACAATTCTTCTCTCAGCCGAAGCAGGCTCAGCGACTCGTTTTTGATGAGCGCGGTGTAGCGTCCCCGGCCATACAAACCGACTACCGTGATCTGTCCGAACGAGTCGGTCTCGATATCGAGATAGAGCGCCCGTTCCCGTAACCATTCATACAACCGCCACTGGTGACGAGCCGCCAGGGTTTTCGCAAAGTAACGGCTATCCTGTTGTTCGAGCCGTTCCTGCGCCTCTCTGATCCGGCCGTCGAAGAGAGCCTTTCGGCCGGTACTGAGTCCGCCTATGTCTCGCGTCGATAGAAAGTGATCCCACGTGGAGACGCCTTGGCTCCAGAACCGTTGTTCTGTTCGCAAGCCGACTCCGGGCAAGAGGCAGAAGCTGGACGTGATCATGACGATTATCCGGACGGATCGACAGAACGTGCGGCGAAGGAGCGGGTGCAACAGCGAGGAGGGGAGCGGGCGGCCCGGTCAGGACGGACTACAGTTCCTCACCGTATTTCAGAAAGTGTTGTTCCTTGGCGCCGGCGATCCAATTGTCGTGGCGGATGCGATCCGGGAACGTGTTGAGTTCCGAGGCCATATGTTCGACGTCTTGATCCTTCCATTCGGCGATCTGACGAAACGTGAACATGCCCATGCGATTCAAGACGCGTTCCATCACCGGTCCGATGCCGTGAATCTGCTTGAGATCGTCTTTCTGGGCGACTCGTGATTTTCCGGCAGGGCGTGCGACAGTTGAAGCGCTGTGCGAGCCGGTTTCGGCGGGGCTGGTCGATTTGGCTTGCGCCTGGTGCCGCTGGGCGACGCGATATTCGACCAGCCGCTTGCGCAGCGCGCCGATTTCTTCTTCCCGTTCACTGACGTCCATCACCCGGCGTTCCTCCGCTTCGCGGAGTTGAAGCTCTTTTTTTTCCACCTCACCCCGGAACACTTCCAGTTCTTCTACTGTGGTCCGGAGACGTTGTATATCCTGATCCCGCTGTTGCAGCGTTTCGGTGAAGCGCGTGAGGTCTTCTTGGTTTTGTGTTCGCAGGCGAGCGAGTTCCGATTCCATCTCACCGATGTGTGCCTGGTGCCGGACCAGTTCCTGTTCCTTCGCCTGGATCGTGGCAGAGGCGCGCGCGTGATCCTGTTCGAATTCGCGCTCCAATCGCCGGGCTCGTTCCTGGAAGGGTTCCAGTTCTTCGGTGCGCGCTCGCAGCCGGGCGATTTCGGCATCTTTCGGCGCGAGTTGCTCCACCCAGGTTTTCAGCGTGGCGATCTCCTGATCCCGGCTGACCAAGACGTCTTCCGCATTTTCCATCTGCGCCTGCATCTCGGCGAAGCCGGCCTGTTGGGCCTTGAACTTGTTTTCGGCAACCTCGACTTCCCGACGAAGCGTATCCCGTTCGCGCTCGGCGGCATGGAGGTGCACGCCTTTTTCCCGGAGTTCGGTTTGCAGCGTCGAGATTTGTTCGACCTTCGTGGCCAGATCGGCGGTCAAATCTTTAAGCGCCGCTTCGGAGGTGATCATCTTCCCTTCCAGCATCTGGACGGCGGAGGTGCGCACTTTTAGTTCATGGTTCAGGGTGTCCAATTCATGTTCGCGGCCGCGGAGTCGGGTGGCAATTTCGGACAACTGCTGGCGTTTCTCCGACGTGGCGAAACTGCGCAGCAGCCACCCCATGAGGAGGCCGATGGTCGCCGCCACCAGCAAGCATCCGATCATTTGCAGAATGAAGGCTCCCATACGTTCACCGTTCCTCTTTCACACGAAATTCAATCCGCCGGTTCTTTTTGGATGCCGCGCGCGTCCGGTCTTGGCTCAGGGGGCGGGAGGCGCCATATCCGACGGCAGTCAATCGATTGGTCACGCCATGATCGGCCAGATATTGCCGCACCGACTCGGCTCGCGTCCGGCTCAGCTGGAGATTGTAGTCGGGGTCGCCATAGGAATCGGTATGGCCGCCGATTTCGATGACGGCTTCGGACGAGCGCTTGAGCGCGGGAATGACCTTATCGACAACCGCTCGTCCCTTAGGGGTCAGCACGGCGCTGTTGCTCTCAAACGCGATATGTTCTCCACGCACGATCTCATCCAAGCTTGCCTGCACTTGCGCACGAGACGCGTGCGCCATCGGAGGGGTGACGGTCAGCGTCGGCGTCGGCGCGGATGACGGGGAGGCGGGGACGGCCGAGGCGACGGTCACCTGGTCCTGCACGTGCATCGACGTGCCGAGCAGCGAGCTCATCTCATGCACGAGTTTCGTTTTGGCGTCCGCGTTCGCGGCTGCGCCTTTGACGGTCGCCGTTTGACCGGAGACCGTCAGACTGGCCTGGTGTTGATGGAGAGTGGCCACCTGTGTCAGCAAGGCAGGCACGGCGGCTTCCCATGCCGCGGCTCCGCCTTCTTCCAGAACGTCGAGATTGTCGGTGACACGCAACTTGAGGCTCTTGGCGAGTTCCTGTGCGCGCGTGACGGCGGCCTGTTTGGCCTCTTCGCTTCCGATTGCGCCGGAGAGCGTGAGGTGGCCGTTTTCAAGATGGGCACTGAATGAGGGATGCCCCGTGGCCGACGACGTCACCGGCAGGTGTCGAGGGATACAGATGAGCGCCAGTAATGTGAGTGCAAACAGTCCTACGCCGAAAATAATTCCGCGCGACATGCGCCAGCCCTTATCGCCTCAGGGACGAGGCCTCGCTGCGGCGTCGTGCGCCACAGGAAGTGGTGTGGTTGAAGACTTCGCGTGTTACTTGATTTCCTAATTGTGCAGCGCCAGGCTGCCGTATCACGAATTGCGAAGGGTATCACATCGCTGGGGCTCATGCTAGCCTGGATTGTTGGTGACGGCGCTGGTCCTGATGCACGCATCGGATTCCGAGACAGCGCCGAGGTGGTGATGCCGTGCTCGATCGGCTTGCAGTGGCGTCAAGGCATCTGCTATTGTCACGGCGTTTTTTCGTCCAATGTGATCCCACCCACACGATATCCATAGTTGAAGGAGTTCATCATGGCCAGCATTGCGCGGGCACTGATCAGTGTTTCTGACAAGACCGGAGTTGTTGAGATGGCCAAAAGGCTGGCAGCCCTAGGCGCGGAAATATTGTCCACGGGCGGAACCGCCAAAGCCTTGCGTGATGCGGGTGTCGCGGTCACGGATGTGGCCGCCTACACGGGGTCGCCCGAGATTCTCGATGGCCGGGTCAAAACCTTACACCCGAAAATTCATGGCGGCTTACTGGGGCGTCGCGGTGTGCCCGACCACGTCAAGCAGATGCAACAGCACGGCATCGGCAACATCGATGTCGTCGTCGTGAATCTGTATCCCTTCGAATCGACGATCGCCAAACCCAATTGTCCGTTCGAGGAGGCGATCGAGAATATCGACATCGGCGGTCCCTCCATGTTGCGCTCCGCCGCCAAGAACCATGAGGATGTACTCGTCGTGGTCGACCCCTCTGATTACACACGCGTGCTGGAGGCGGTGAAGGCCGGGTCCGTCACGCCGGCGTTGCGCCGCGAACTGGCTATGAAGGTGTTTCAGCACACGGCGCGGTATGACAGTCTGATCGCCGGCTATCTCGAAAAGCAGGTGCAGGGGAGCGAGGTCAAGTTTCCCGCCATGCTGTCGCTGCAGTTCGAGCGGGTGGAGACGCTGCGTTATGGGGAGAACCCGCACCAGCAGGGAGCCTTCTACCGTGAATTGCACGCGAAGGAGCCGGCGGTGTCGCGCGGCAAGATCCTGCACGGCAAGGCCATGTCCTATAATAATTTCCTGGATGCCAACTCCGCGCTCGAACTGGTCAAGGAGTTCGATCAGACGGCAGTAGCCATCATCAAGCACAACAATCCCTGCGGCTGTGCGCTCGGGGCGACGCCGGTTGAGGCCTATGTGAAAGCGCGTGCGACCGATCCCGTCTCCGCGTTCGGTGGGGTGCTTGCCTTCAACCGCCCGGTGGATCTGGCCGCGGCGAAAGAAATCACCTCGACCTTCGTGGAAGTGGTCATCGCGCCGGCATTTACCGAGGACGCCTTGGCCGAACTCAAGCGGAAGAAGGATCTCCGGTTGCTGGATGTGGGACCGCTCAGCAAGGCGACGGCTGAAGGGTATGATCTGAAGAAGCTGGTCGGCGGGCTGATCGTGCAGGACCGGGACCTTGGTGTGATCAAGGACATCAAGGCCCTGGCGGTGCCGACGGTGCGCAAACCGACCGAAGAGGAATATGCGGCCTGCGCCTTCGCCTGGGTCGTGTGTAAACACGTGAAGTCGAACGCCATCATTTACGGACGTCCCGGTGAAATCGTGGGCATCGGTGCCGGACAGATGAGCCGCGTCGATTCGGTGAAGCTGGCGGCCATGAAAGCGCAGTCGTCTGTGAAGGGATGCGTGATGGCCTCCGATGCGTTCTTTCCGTTCCGCGACGGCATTGACGCGGCGGCAGAGGCTGGCATCACCTGCGTGATTCAGCCCGGCGGATCCATCCGTGACCCTGAGGTGACGAAGGCGGTGGATGAGCATGGGATGGCGATGATTCTGACGGGCATGCGCCACTTCCGCCATTGAGGCGCGTTGAAACGGGCCTCCAACTTCGTTCTCGGTTCGAAAAAATCCTCAACGTAGCCAGCAGGCTACGTCTCCGGTTTTTTCTCGCCTGCGGCCTCGTTGGGCGACCCGTTTGAACGACCTCACGTATGTCGGGAGATGGACCGAGCGAAACGAGCGAGAAGCCTCTGATCTGAGCATCGCGCACTTCATTCAAGCAAAGGTTGAGCTGTGAAGATTCTGGTTGTCGGCAGTGGTGGACGGGAGCATGCGCTGGTCTGGAAGATCGCCCAGAGTCCGCGGAAACCGCAGATCTTTTGTGCGCCGGGCAATGCCGGCATCGAAGGCCTGGCGACCTGTGTGGCGATCAAGGCGGATGACATTGCCGGACTCAAGGCCTTTGCGCTGAAGGAAGGGATCGATCTGACCGTCGTTGGTCCTGAGGCGCCGTTGGCCCTTGGCATTGCCGATGAGTTCAGGAAAGCGCGGTTGAAAATCTTCGGTCCTACGAAAGCCGCCGCGCGCTTGGAAGCCAGCAAGAGTTTTTCCAAAGACATCATGGCCGCGAATCGTATCCCGACGGCCGTTTCGCGCAGCTTCGAGCAGATGGATCAGGCGCTGGCCTATCTGGATGCTCAACCCGTTCCCATTGTCGTGAAGGCCGACGGCCTTGCGCAGGGCAAGGGCGTGGTGGTGGCGACGACCCGCGAGGAAGCCAAGCAAGCGGTCCGCGATGCGATGGAGAAATCCGTGTTCGGCCAGGCCGGCCAACGGGTGTTGATCGAAGAGTTCCTCGACGGCGAAGAACTGACCATTATGGCGTTCACAGACGGAAACACCGTCGTGCCGATGATCCCCGCGCAGGATCACAAACGTATTGGAGACGGGGATGCGGGACCCAATACCGGCGGCATGGGGGCCTATGCTCCGGCTCCCATCGCGACCGCTGCGCTGCGCGATCAGGTGACGCGGCAGGTGCTGCAGCCGACGGTGGATGCGATGGCCCGTCTGGGCTGTCCGTTCCAAGGCGTGCTCTATGCGGGGCTGATGATCGTACGCGGCACGCCCTACGTGCTGGAGTTCAATGCGCGCATGGGCGATCCGGAAACGGAAGTCGTGCTGCCCTTGCTGAAGACCGATCTTGTCGACGTGATGGAGGCGGTGGTTGAGCATCGCCTCGACGAGCTTCAGGTTGAATGGCGGCAGGACACCGCTGTCTGTGTGGTGATGACGTCACCGGGATATCCCGGGTCCTATGAGACCGGCTTCCCTATTCAAGGCTTGCCGGCGCAGTCCGGTACGTCGCCCATTGCGGTGTTTCACGCCGGGACCAAAAGGGAGGCAGGGCAGGTGGTGACGGCCGGGGGGCGGGTGTTGGCCGTGGCGGCCTGGGCTCCGTCTTTACTCCAAGCGCGCGCGCAGGTCTATCAGGCTGTGCCGGGGATCAGCTTCCAGGGGCGCCACTACCGCACAGACATCGCACACCGCGCCCTTCCACGCCAGTCTTGACCCGGGCTCACAGGCCGTGACATGGCTCTGGTTCTTCCCTTCACCGATGAGACCTGCGACCGCATTCTGCCGGAAGTCGAGCGTGTATTGGCAGCGCAAGGGCTCATCGCGCTGCCGACTGAAACTTATTATGGCTTAGCGGTTTGCCCCACCGATGAGGGGGCGGTACGGCGGCTGATTAACGTCAAAGGCCGGCCCGACGACAAGCCGATTCTCGTGCTCATCGGCGGCCGCGATCAGTTGTCGACATTGGTCTCCTCCATCCCTCCGGCTGCCGCTGTGCTGATGGATCGATTTTGGCCAGGACCCTTGACCATCGTGTTTCCCGCTGTGGCCGGCTTGTCATCGTTGTTGACGGCGGGTACCGGTACGATCGGGGTTCGATGGTCACCGCTGTCGACGCTGCAGCGCTTACTGAACCGGACTGGCCCGCTGACGGGGACCAGCGCCAATCGGTCATCCGAACCGCCCCTCGATCAGGCCGAGTCTGTCCAACAAATCCTCGGGCCGGTTCTCGATCTCATTTTGGACGGCGGGCGCACGCCGGGTGGATCTGCGTCGACCATCGTGGATGCACGTGAGCCACCGCGCCTGCTGCGGGCGGGGGTGTTGTCGACAGACCGGATCCGTGCGGCCCTCGCCCAACAGGGTTGCACACTTTCATCATGATTTGATGGGGCGTTGTGGGTATAATTCACCCACACGGGAGGACCATTTATGCTCATTCGTTCACGTCGCGCGGTGCTGGGACTGTCGATGCTCGGATTCAGCAGTATGCTGCTGCTGGCAGGATGTGACTTTTGGCCGCCGGCGCTCCAGGCGCAAATCGAACAACTGCATTCGGAAGCGCAACAGGCTGCGGCGGATAAGGCGCTCTTACAGAATCAGCTCAACGCCGCGAATAAGGCCAAGGAAGAGCTGCAAATTCGTGTCGAGGATCTCACGCGGGTGAACAAAGAAAAGTCGGCGATGATTGCGAGTTTGGAACACACGATTGCCGCAGCGAGGGAGCGAGCCGTGAAAGCCGCCAAGACGCCTGCGGTCAAGCCTGCTGCAAAAACGACGGTGAAGAAGCCGGTCAAAGCGCCCTCGAAAGCGACGTCGAAATCCTCTGCCAAGTCCTCGACCGTCAAGAAACCCAAGTCTGTCCAGCTTCGATAAGCCTGCTCATGTCAGCGTGCCAGGCCGGCCAACCGTTTGCGCAGGCCCACCTCAGCAAGATTGAGCGGCTGGGGTCCTCTCTTTGCGGGAAGGCACGCGCCGATCACGATTTACTGGAGGATGAGGCGGACGACGGAGACCCCGCTGCACTGGCGCTGGATGGGCTCGTGCTGCTGCTCGAAGCTTGAGTACTGGATGTCGTCGCGGCCGGCGTAGGGGCTGCAGGGGCCGACGTGGAAGTCTGGCTGGTGCTTGCGGCATCCGAGGAGGCCGGGGTCTTCGACTTGTCTGCCCCGGCCGCTGCCGGCTTGTCGGACGTATCGCTGCCGCCCGGTTTCATTTTGTCCGAGTAGTCGGTGATATACCATCCGCTGCCTTTGAACATAATGGCAGGGGGCGAAATCAGCTTCGTGACTTCCTTTCCGCAACGCACACATTCCTTAATAGGCTCATCCTTGATGCTCTGCTTCACTTCGAAGCGGTGCGCACAGCTGCTACATTGATACTCATAGATTGGCACGGGTCTTCCTCCTCCTAGGGCGTCACTCGGTGTTGATTGTCTCGATTCATCAGCTGCAAAACCTCTCCCCTGATAACATCATGTCGCGAGCAGTCAAGGGGCCGAGGTGTCGAGATCCTGGTGATCAGGACAGCCGGCGAACGGCGGCTTCGATGCGGGTCAACCCGCGTTCGATCGCTTCCATCGAGGTCGCATAGGAGAGCCGGATATGAACGTTGCTCCCAAACGGCTCACCAGGCACCAACGCCACTTGTGCCTCGTTGAGTAAATAGGTCGCCAGGTTCGCCGCCGAGCCGATGGGTTGATCTTTCCAACGCTTGGTCAGCAGACCGCTCACATTGGGAAAGGCATAAAATGCCCCGGTCGGCATGCGACAAGTAATACCGGGCATTTTGTTGAGGCGCTCGACCATGAGGCGACGCCGGCGATCGAATTCCGCGACCATCACGGTGGTAAAGGGGTTTCCCAACCGGAGCGCCGCCACCGCGGCTTTTTGCGAAATGGAGCAGGGGTTCGAGGTGCTTTGGCTTTGAATGTTCGCCATCGCAGTCAGCAATGGCTTTGGACCGGCGGCATAGCCGATGCGCCAGCCGGTCATCGCATAGGCCTTCGAGACACCGTTGATCACCACGGTGCGTGCTGCGACTTCCGGGCTCAGGCTGGCGATGCTGATGTGCTGCACGCCGTCGTACAACACCTTCTCATAAATCTCGTCTGAAATGATGACGAGGTCATGACGCAAGGCGACGGCCGCGATGCGTTCCAGCGTGTTTCGATCGTACGTCGCGCCGGTGGGATTGCAGGGACTGTTGACAATAATCGCTTTGGTGTGCGGGGTGATCACGGCTTCCAACGCGTCTTGTGTGATTGTGTACCCATCCCGTTCCTGTGTCTGAAGCAGCACCGGGGTGGCATCGTTCAGGAGGGTTTGGTCCTGATATGAGACCCAGAAGGGGACGGGAATAATCAATTCGTCCCCCGCCTCCAGTAGGGCTTCTGCGACGTTGTAGAGCGAGTGTTTCGCGCCGCAGGACACCAGAATCTGGGACTTGTCATACTGAAGCCCCTGTTCCTCTTTTAACTTATCGACGATCGCCGTGCGCAATTCGTCGATGCCCGACGAGGGCGTATATTTCGTAAAGCCTGCGCGAATGGCGGCTTCGGCCGCAGCTTTCACCGGTTCCGGCGTATCAAAGTCCGGTTCGCCGGAGGCAAAATCGATCACATCGATCCCTTGAGCTGCCATGGCTTTTGCGGTGGCGGTAATGCTTAGGGTTGGGGAGGGCACAATGCGTCCGACACGGGCTGCCAGTTTCATCCTTTGAAACTCCGAATTCGTTCTTGGAGCCTCCGTGCCACTTCCGGGTGCACAAAGTCTTTCAGTGACCCGCCGTGGCTGGCGACATCCTTGATGATGGTGGAAGAGAGATAGGAATATTCTTCACTGGGCATGAGGAACACCGTCTCAACGGTTTCCGCCAGTTTTCGATTGACCAGTGCCATTTGAAACTCGTGCTCGAAATCAGAAATCGCGCGCAGTCCTCGCAGAATAGCATGGGCGCCGCTGGTGCGCACAAAATCTACCAACAGTCCCTCGAAGGTCGTGACCTCCAGGTTCGGGAGATCCTTGGTGACGAGGCGCACCATGTCCAATCGTTCACTTGTGCTGAACAGCGGGTGCTTGCCCGGATTCGGGGCAATGGCCACAATGACCCGCGAGAACATCCGGAATCCGCGCCGGATAATATCACTGTGCCCATGCGTGATCGGATCAAATGTGCCGGGATAGACCGCGGTTTTCATGCCGGGTGCGCTTCTTTCGACGCAAGGTGAAAGCGGGTCAGCGCGGTGTCGCCATAGTCGTAGCGCTTCACCTGCGAGAGCGGCCCCAGGACGGAGGGAATGTCCGCTTTTCGTCCATGTTCCAGGATGACAATAGCGTTCTCCGCCAGCCAGCCCGCGCGCCATTCGGTCGCCAGGGCAATCAATTCAGGCGTGAGTTGATAGGGTGGATCGCAGAAGACCACGTCGTATGGACCAGCCCATTGCGTGCCGCGACGAAAAAACTGATTCACCTGACAGGCGCACACATTGGCGGACTGTTCCAACCCGCATTGCCGCAGATTCGATTGGACCAGGCGTAGGGCCTCGCGATCGGCTTCCACGAAGGTCACATGCGTGGCCCCGCGGCTCAAGGCCTCAATGCCAATCGAGCCGGTTCCCGCATAGAGGTCCAATACGCGTGCCCCCACGATGCGTTCGCCAAGGATAGAAAAGAGGGCTTCTTTGACCCGGTCGGATGTCGGGCGGATGGCCTGTCCCCTGGGACCCAGCAACCGTCGGCCCCGATGCAGCCCTGCGATGACGCGCATGATCGTATTCAGGTGAGAGCCATTCGTCTCTGGCTAAGAAGTGAGAGAATGTAACACAGCGTTTTTGAAGGGGTCAAGGTGACTGGCGGTGGCGAGGAGCGGCCGTGGGCCGGAAAGGTCTTCTCCCCGCCGCGGGGCGGGGAGCGCTGTAGACGTCGAGGAGGAGTTCGCGCGCTTTGACGCGCAAAAGGAGGCTCGCTATAATCGGGCGACACCAAGACTCGGTTCGAGCGGGCTGAGGAGGTGGCCAAATTCTGGGGCGTCACACCACCACATCACACACTGAGAACAGAGCGAGGGATCCGTGTTTTAGCGGGTCGCCACGGGCTGAGCGTCGCGAGCGGCGAGGCTCTTTCTACGATTGGCCGAAATGGTTCGGTCGATGATGGCTCCACAGTTGATGCATTTCCAGGCGTAGAAAATGAGGAAGAAGTCTGAGAACCGTTCCAACATCATCATGCCTTTGCACTTCGGACATTCCATGGTTTCCTCCTGGGGGTTGACGTTTACAGCTGTGTCTGCTCTCAAGCAAGAGCTGCACCAAAATGTCAAGTATCGAAATTTCAATATGTTACACATCGAAAGTGCCATACATGACATGCGCCAGGCGTCAAGTCTCCGGCACAAAATGGTGCACGCTGACATTTTTTTGTCGTAGAAAGCAGCCATGACACCTAAAAAGACCGGCCGTGGAATCGGAGATTGGCCAAAAACTGAACGGCCGCGCGAACGATTGCTCAGTGAGGGGGCCGAAAGCCTGTCCGATGCGCAATTATTGGCGATTCTTCTGCGCGTGGGACGGCAGGACGCGTCGGCCGTCAACGTCGGCATGGAGGTGCTCGGCCGTGTTGGGGGCATTGTCGGGCTGCTGCATTGCAGTACTGAAGAACTCTGCGCGATTCCTGGGGTTGGGCCGGCCAAGGCCGCGCAATTAAAGGCAGCGGTGGAGGTGGGCAAACGCGCCGTCTCGGCGCCATTGACGACCGGCACGCGAATCAATTCCAGCGCGGATCTGTTTAAGCATTACCACGCGCGGTTGCGGGATCTGCGTCACGAGATTTTCGCGGTGGTCTTGCTGGATGCCAAGAATCAGGTCATTCGCGACGTGACGATTTCGGAAGGCAGCCTCACGCTCAGCATTGTGCATCCGCGGGAGGTGTTCATTCCTGCCATGCGCGCGTCAGCTGCCGGAGTCATTTTTCTCCATAATCATCCCAGCGGAGATCCCACACCGAGCCAGGAAGACCGTGTGCTGACGGCCAGGCTCGTTTCAGCGGGCGCCCTCCTGGGAATTCAGGTCTTGGATCACCTCATCGTGGGGGACGGGCGATATGTCAGTTTCGCCGACCAGGGGTGGCTCGGTGGAGAAGCATCGAAAGCATGATGATCTGTAGCCCGCGCGCTCATTGCCTGTCTCCCCGGGACGAACTCGCACAGAGCAAGAAAGGATGGTGCCGCCCACAAGTCTCTTTCTAACCAGGCCCACAGTGGCCGCCGACTACCGGAGGAGGTCATGATGCATGTTCCCCTCACCGAATCCATCAGGAACGTAGCTGTGGTATCGAATGCCGGAGCGGGCAAAACCTCATTGATCGAAGCGCTCGCCTGCTGCGCAGGCAGCCTCTCTGCTCCCGGTTCTATCCAAGCCGGCACCACCGTGTCCGATTTTGAGCCGGAAGAAATCCATCATCGGACGTCGCTCCACACCAGCGTCGTTCGTTGCCTCTCTAACGGCATTGTGCTGAACCTCCTCGATACACCGGGCTCCCCCAGTTGCATTGCTGAAGTGCGATCGGCATTACGCGTCGCAGATGGCGTGGTGCTCGTGGTGAATGCGGCCACGGGGGTACGCAGTGACCTGGAGCGCCTCTGGTCTCTCGTTCGGGAGGCCGGCTTGCCCTGCATGATCTTCGTGAATGACTTGGACAAGGAAAGAACAGCATTCGAAACGACGTGTGAACAGGTCGCAAAAGACCTGGAGATGCCGGCTGTCCCTGTGATCCTCGCAAATGGTGAGGGTGCGGGATTGGAGGGCATTGTGGATTTGTTGCAGAAGTGCGTTGTGAAAGGGAGGCCGGATCGACCTCAGGAGGAGCAAGGTCCGGTTCCGCCCGAGTGGCAAGACCGCGTAGACCAGGCCCGGCGCCGCCTGATTGAAATGGTCGCCGAGAGCGACGAGGCCTTGCTTGAACGGTACCTGAACGACGGGACCTTAACAGATGTCGCCTTGCTGGAGGGGTTGCGGGCTGGGGTTCAACGAGGAGCCCTGGTTCCCGTGGTCGGAGGATCGGCGTTGCGCAACGTAGGGGTGCAGACATTGTTACAGGGCCTGCTCCAGCTGATGCCGTCACCTGCCGCTCGCGCGAAGATTGCGCCCGTGCAGGGGGTCGGACTCACCGACGGCTCGCAGCCGGTCATGAGGGAGCCGTCGGCGACGGCACCCTTTTCGGGACTGGTGTTCAAGACCATTATCGATCCCTTTATCGGGCGTCTGTCGTACGTGCGGATGTATTCAGGCACCTTGGAGGCCGATAGCAGTCTGTACAATGCGACGAGACAGGTACGGGAACGCGGGGGCCATGTGTTTTCGATATTCGGAAAAAAGTACACTCCGGTTTCACGCGCAGCGGCCGGCGAGATTGTGGCGATCGGGAAGCTGAAAGACAGTTTGACCGGCGACACGCTGTGTGATGAGCACGCTCCGATCCGGTTGCCCGGCATTCCTCTCGGTCGGCCGGTCATGTCGTTCGCCATTGAACCCAAATCCAAAGCTGATATCGAAAAAGTGAGTGTCGGGCTGCACAAGTTGATCGAGGAAGATCCCAGTTTAGAATTCGTCCGGCACATGGAAACGAAAGAGATGGTGCTGAGCGGCATGGGCCAATTGCATATCGATGTCGCACTGGAAAAGCTGCATCGCAAGTATGGCGCGGACGTGACGCTCCATGCCCCGAAAACTCCCTATCGCGAAACGATTCGCAGCGTGGCCCAGGCGCAGGGGAAGTATAAAAAGCAAACCGGTGGACATGGCCAATATGGCGATTGCTGGGTGGAAGTCGGTCCGCTCCCGCGCGGCCAGGGATTTGAGTTTCAGAACAAAATCGTCGGCGGCGCGATTCCACGCAATTTTGTGCCGGCCGTCGAGAAAGGGGTCGTGGAAGCCTTGCATGAAGGCCCATTGGCCGGTTATCCCGCCGTAGATGTGCGGGTCACCGTCTATGACGGCTCCTACCATGTGGTCGATTCGTCTGAAATGGCGTTCAAGATCGCCGGATCGATGGGTGTGAAAAAGGCTATGGAAGCGGCCCATCCGGTCCTGCTCGAGCCGCTCATGACTGTGGAGGTCGATGTTCCGGCGGAGTGTGTCGGCGCGGTGCTGGGAGATCTCAACGGACGGCGTGGGCGAATTGTCTCGGTGGAGGCCAGCGGCCATATGGAAACCGTGAAGGCCCTCGTGCCCCAGGCAGAAATGATCAGCTATGCCGCCTCGTTGAATTCGCTGACCGGCGGGCAGGGCAGTTACGTCATGGAATTTGCACAATACGAAGAGGTGCCGCGGGAGCTGGCGGGTCGTATCGTGGAGGAACACAAAGCCGAACGCCACGGGGTTGTGGCTCATTGACGAGCCACAACCCCGTGTGAAGCGATGCGGCCTTGCTGAGACCGGCTAGTGATCGGCTGGTTTCAGCACGACATAGAATGCCCGTCCTTCACGCAGGACGCGCAGGAGGATCGTGTCGCCGCGTTTGACCTTGGCGACCGCGATCGTAAATTCTCCGACCGTGCCGGTGTCCACGCGGTTGACCTCCTTGATCAAATCGCCCTCGCGTAATCCCTCGGCCTGCGCGAGGCTGCCCGCGTCCACCTTCGAGATCAGCACGCCGCGGCTTTCATTCAGTCGAAACTTTTCGGCCAGGCCGGCCGTCAAGTCCTGGACATCGATGCCCAACTTCAAGTCGGTCCGGCTCTGGGGCAAGGAGGCCGTGACGACCGTGTCCCGGCGCTCGCTCAGGGCGACCTGGAGATTGAGGCGTTTCCCGTCACGGACCACTTCGACACGTGTCGTTGAACCGGGGTCCAGGGCGGCAACGAGGCGAGACAGTTTGTTCGGGGTGTCCACCAGCGCGCCATCGACCTTCGTAATGACATCCCCCGGCTTGATGCCGGCCAACGCCGCCGGATCCCGCTCGAAGACTTCATTGACCAACACGCCTTCGTTCTCATCTACGCCGAACTTGCTAGCCAGATCCGGCGTCAGCGGTTGTAACCCGACGCCCAACCAGGCTCGCACGACCTTGCCCTTGGCGATCAGCTGGTTCATGACCTGCTTGGCCATATTGGACGGGATGGCAAACCCGATGCCCTGCGCAAAGTTGATGATGGCCGTATTGATGCCGATGATATCCCCTCGGAGATCAAAGAGCGGCCCACCGGAGTTGCCCGGATTGATCGACGCGTCGGTCTGAATAAAATTTTCGTAGCGGGACAGATTGATGTTTTCCCGCCCGATGCCGCTGACGACGCCCAGCGTCACCGTGCGGTCCAGCCCGAAGGGATTTCCGACCGCCAGCACCCACTGGCCGACCTTCACGCCGGACGAGTCACCGAAATGGGCGGCGGGGAGGGGATGGTCGGCCGTGACTTTGAGTACGGCCAGGTCGGTGTCCGGATCCTTGCCGATCACTTGCGCAAATAATTTTGTTTTGTCTGAGAGTCGCACTTCGACTTCCGCGGCATCGCCCACCACATGATTGTTCGTAATGATGTGGCCGGCGGCATCGACAATGACGCCGGAGCCGGAGCCGGTCGAATTGGGAAGCCGTTCTCCTCCGTCTCGCGATCGTCCTGTGGCCTGAATCGGAAAAATACTGACGACCGATGGCTTCGCCTGTTCGGCTAGGTCAGTGATGACGGTCTGCAGTTCTTCCAGGAGGCGCAATCCAGGGGACACGGCGCGCGGTGTGGAGGCGAGGTCGGCTGCGGAAACGGTCGAACGGGGACTGCCAACGAACGATCCAACAAGTCCAAGTCCGAGAAACAGTACTGCCGAAATCGAGACTGGTGTTTTCATGGTGAGGCAAGCTCCGAGGGCCATACCTGAGCACTTTGACGACGCCTCAGAATACCAGATTTTCGCGTGACGGCGAAAGGAAGGAGGATCAGGCTGATTTCGAGGCGGCCGGGTGCTGGAAATGCGGGAGCCAGTGGAGGAGGTCGTGGCGGAGGCCGACCAGGATGACGATGTCATCGGGGCGAAGCGTCATGGTGTTGGAGAGAGGTAGAAGAAACGGTCCGCGAAAGACGGCGACGATGCGGGTCGTGGGGGGCAAGTCGAATTCGCCGATCGGATGGCCGATGACTGGCGCGCTTCGCGCAACGACCACGCGTTCGATCGCGGCGTCGCGGAGACCCAATTCGCGCTGCATCGTCAACAGGTCTTCGTGAGCCAGCTCGACCTTAAGCTCCCGGATCTGGCGTTCCACGAGCTGCAATGCGGCTTGGTGGCCTTTGATGCGGTCGGAGGCCGTGCGGATGGCTTCCTGTAGTGAGGTCAACTCGGCCGGCGCCACCGGATGGATTCCCGCAGCCGGTTTGGCAGCGAAGGCGGCTACGCGTTGTCCGAGTTGGAGATGAATGGCGTGCGTCTGATTCAGAATCGTCGTGGCCTGGCCATGGAGGCGTAGGACATGGACTTTGCGGTTGACGCGTTCCGCGATGGCGACAACCGTCTCGTACAGGGCGCTGCCGGTGAGGAACAGCTCTTTGCGAATGCGAGCCAACAGCTCAAAAGACAGCATGGCGTTAATGTCTGATAAGATGTATTATGTCAACTTGACTGTCCGATTCGCGATTCCGTCCCGCTCCACAATCGAATCAAATTGTCTTTGTGTCTCATCCAGATCAGGACACTGACGACACAGGCAAATCCGATAAACGTCCATGATCGATGAAACAGCAACGCTACAATCGGGAACATGCCGAAAGCAAACAGCGCACCGCCTGAGGAATACTTCCACAAAAACACGGCGCCGATCCAGAGGGCCATGAGGGTGAATCCAACCCCAGGGGCCACGCCAAGTGCGGCCCCTAACGCCGTGGCGACGCCTTTTCCACCCTTCAAACCGAGGAATGCCGAGTGCAAATGGCCGATGATCGAAGCCAGCGCGACCCATAAAATGGCGGCCTCCTGATGCAGCACCAGCGTCGCCACCCACCCTGCCAGCCAGCCTTTGCCAATGTCTCCCGCCAATGTCAGGACGCCGGCTTTTTTCCCGCTCACGCGCAGGACATTGGTAAAGCCCACATTCTTGCTGCCGGCGGTACGTGGATCGACGACCCCCAACAGACGTGACACGACGACCCCAAAAGGAACCGAGCCGAGAAGATAGGCCGAGAGGATGAGGAAACCGATGAGCCAGGGACTGTCCATCACCGAGTGATTGCCGCCGGGTTGTCCACCTAGAGACCCTTTGCTCCGACCTGCCGCCAGAAGCTCCAGACATATTGTGCGCCCGACACATATCCCAGGATCAGAGAGAGGTACAGGGTGACGATGCCGGCCAGATGCAGATTGCCGATGCTTTCCACCACGGTGCCTTCCAGCACCAGGAGGACGATGGCGATCACCTGCAGGGCCATTTTGTATTTGCCGGTGACCTCGGCGGACATGATCAATCCTTCGGAGGCCGCGATCGCCCGCAGGCCGGTCACGGCCACTTCCCGCGCGATAATCAGAATCGCCACCAGCGCGCTGACACGATCCACTTGCACGAGGAGAATCAAGGCCGACAACACCAGCAGCTTGTCGGCGATAGGGTCCAGGAGGCGTCCGAGCTTGGTGATCTGGCCGGTTTTTCTGGCGACGTAGCCGTCCAGCAGATCCGTCACGGCTGCCACCACGAACACGATGGCGGCGCTCAAGGCGCGATCCGGCGTCGGATCGATCAGCAACATGACGAACACCGGAATCAACAGAATGCGGACGAGCGTCAGCACGTTGGGCAGGTTAATGTTACTTTCCTGCCCGGCCGACCGCATCAATACCAATCCCGCTTCTTTCCAGTTTTCTGCCATCGTTTCGTTCGTCCGATGTCCTCGAAGGTTCCCCTATACAATGCCGTGTTTGAGCAGGTCATGCAAGTGAATCACTCCCGCCAGGCGATTCGGCGGTTCGATGACGACGAGCGCCGTGATGGAGAAACGCTCCATCTGTGCCACGGCAGTCGTAGCTAATTCGTCCGGGCCGATTGTCTTCGGATGGCGGCTGGCCAGGTCGCGGGCCGTGACTCGGCTGAAGTCTCCGCCGGCTTGAATGAAACGCCGTAAGTCGCCGTCGGTCACGATTCCGTAGAGCGCGCCCTTCGCATCGATCACCGTCGTCAAACCAAGTTTCTTCGAGGTCATTTCCAGGATCGTATCCGTCCCGGACACGTCGGCACGCACGCGAGGTAAGTGATCGCCATGCTGCATGAGATCGCGCACCTTCACGAGCAAGCGACGCCCCAGGCTGCCGCCCGGATGAAACTGCGCGAAATCGTCGTGCTTGAACCCGCGTTTTTGCAGCAAGGCCACGGCCAAGGCATCACCCATGGCGAGCGTGGCGGTCGTGCTGGCGGTCGGGGCCAAGCCCAGGGGGCAGGCTTCCTCATCGACGGACACATCCAACGTGACATCGCTGTTTTTCGCCAGGGTGGAAGTCATCTTTCCCGTCATGCCGACGACCGGTACGTTCATTCGTTTGACGAACGGTAGCAGTTGAAGGACTTCCTGCGTCTCGCCGCTGTTGGAAATGGCGATGAGCACATCACGTCGTGCGAGCATGCCCAGGTCGCCGTGGACGCCTTCGGCCGGATGCAGAAAAAACGAGGGCGTTCCTGTACTGGCCAGCGTCGCCGCGATTTTTTGTCCGATGAGGCCGGATTTGCCCATGCCGGAAATGACGACTTTTCCCTGGCACTCGTAAAGCAACGTCACGGCTCGGGCGAATCGCTCGTCCAGACGGGCCTTGAGATCAAGCACTGCACGCGCTTCAATATCGAGCACGCGAATCCCCTCGCGCACGCTCGCATCGACGGTGACAGAACGCACGGATGAGATCTTGGTCTTGCGTGTTACCGGACCGGTTGTGGGGCGGCTGCGTCGCATATACGTAATACCCGTTCAAGGAGTGAATGAAGCGCATGGAGCGGGACCATGTTGGGTCCATCGGACAAGGCGGAGTCGGGATCCGGATGCACTTCCATGAAAAACCCGTCGCAGCCGGCTCCTGCTGCCGCGCAGGCCAAGGGTTCGACGAATTCACGCTGGCCACTGGATTTAGTGCCGCCTCCCCCAGGCAGCTGCACGCTATGGGTGGCATCGAAGACCACCGGATAACCGAAGCGGCGCATGATGGGAAATGAGCGCATGTCGACGACCAGATTGTTATAACCGAAGGAGGAACCCCGCTCCGTCAGGACGATGCGCTGGTTACCGGCGTCTTCCACTTTCTTGACGACGTTGCCCATTTCCAGCGGCGACAGGAACTGCCCCTTCTTGATGTTCACAACCTTGCCGGTCTTGGCGGCGGCAATCAGCAGGTCGGTCTGGCGGCAGAGAAAGGCGGGAATCTGCAGAATGTCCACGACGCGGCCGGCTTCTGTCGCCTGCTCTTCCGAATGGACGTCGGTGAGAATCGGCACGCCGATTTGCTGCTTGACCTTGGCCAGGACGGCAAGACCCTGTTCTAAGCCAGGTCCACGAAAGGAGGAGATGGAGGTGCGATTGGCCTTATCAAAGGAGGATTTGAACACGTAGGGCATGCCGAGCGCCTTGGTGATCTCGGCGATGCGTCCCGCTGTGTCCATGGCGAGCTGCTCGCTTTCGATCACGCACGGTCCGGCAATCAAAAAGGGCCTATGCCCCGCCCCGATGGTAAAGCTTCCAATTTGTACGGCATGGCTCATAAATTATCCGACTCTCACAGGAGATGCTCAAACCGGTGTTCCAGCAAGGCCGCAGGAAGCGTGTGGACTGAGGCGTACCCTTGTGGTACGTCGCAAGGATACACGCGACCGAGAACGCAGGTGGAGGCCGGTTTCAGCATCTCACGATTAGTGGCCGCATTTGCGGCGCAACGCCGCGCCCACAAATCCGCTAAACAAGGGATGCGGATGATGCGGTCGTGACTTGTACTCCGGATGAAACTGCGTGGCCAGGAACCAGGGATGGTTTTGCAGTTCGACGATTTCGACCAGGCGCCCATCCGGTGACAAGCCGCTCAGAATCAGCCCTTTCGCCGTCAATTGCTCGCGATACGCATTGTTGAATTCATACCGGTGGCGATGCCGTTCGCGCACTTCGCTGACGCCGTACATTTTTTGCGCCAGGGTGCCCTCTCCCAATGTACAGGCGTAAGCGCCGAGGCGCATCGTGCCACCTTTGTCGTTGACGGATTGCTGGTCGGACATGAGATGGATGACGGGATGCGGCGACTGCGCATCGAACTCCGCGCTGTTTGCGCCGGTCAGGCCGGCGACGTTGCGCGCAAACTCGATCGTGGCGCATTGCATGCCCAGGCAGAGGCCGAGGAACGGTATCTTGTGTTCCCGTGCATATTGAATGGTGACAATCTTGCCCTCGATGCCGCGTGAGCCGAACCCGCCGGGAATGAGAATGCCGTCGGCCTCGCGCAGGATTCGCTCCGTCCCCTGCCGTTCCACGTCTTCGGATTCGATCCAGGTCACGTTGACGCGGGTCTCATGGTCGATCCCACCGTGTACCAGGGCTTCCGCCAGGCTCTTGTAACATTCTTTCAGTCCGGCATATTTTCCGACGAGTGCGATCGACACCTCGTGTTTGGGATGCTTGATCTTCTGCACCATCGCGTCCCACTCACGCAGATTGGGCGGGCCGGTTTCGAGCTTCAGCTGCCGGACGATCAGTTCATCCAACCCTTCCTTGCGGAATACGATCGGCACTTCGTAGATGGTTTCGACATCCTTCGCCGTAATGACCGCGTCCTTCTCCACGTTACAAAACATGGCGATCTTGGCCTTCAGTTCGGGCGGAAGATAGCGATCCGTGCGGCACAACAGGATGTTCGGCTGAATACCGATTTCGCGCAGCTTGTTGACGGAATGCTGGGTGGGTTTCGTTTTCAACTCACCGGCGGCACCGATGTACGGGACCAGCGTCAGGTGCACATAGAGCACATTGTCGCGTCCCACGTCATAGGGGATTTGCCGAATGGCTTCTAAAAATGGCAGGCTTTCGATGTCGCCGACCGTGCCGCCGATCTCGACGATCGTGACGTCCATGCCTTCGGACGTCCGCATGATACATTGCTTGATCTCGTCGGTCACATGCGGCACCACTTGGACTGTGCCACCCAGATAATCTCCCCGCCGTTCTTTCGTGATGACCGAGTGATAAATTCGGCCGGTCGTGTAATTGTTTTCGCGGGTCAGCGTGAGGGAGGTGTAGCGTTCGTAATGCCCCAGGTCGAGATCGGTCTCCGCCCCGTCCTCCGTGACGTAGACCTCGCCGTGCTGGTAGGGATTCATGGTGCCGGGGTCGACGTTGATGTACGGGTCGAGTTTCAAAAAGGTGATCTTCAATCCGCGGCTTTCCAGGAGATTGCCGATGGACGCGGAAGCCAGTCCCTTTCCGAGCGACGAGACGACTCCTCCGGTCACAAAGATCAGCTTGCTCATCGTGGCACCTTCTTGTGAATGCGGCCAATAGTCATGGTTGAATGCTTCCCGCGCTGCTGATATGAGCCCGAAGTTGGGTCAAGGCTACCGGCACGTCCTCGGGGCTATCGATGCGTAAGGACATCTGGGAGGTTTCCCAGACGCGAATTCGGATGCCGTTCTCCAGCGCCCGCAGCTGCTCGAGTTTTTCCGCCTCTTCCAGGATCCCGGTCGGGAATGCTGTCAGCCTCGCGAGGGTCTCGCGCGTATAGATATAGAGACCCAAATGAATGAAATGTAATCCTGGAACGGCCGATCGTTTTGGATCGTCGCGAACCAGCGGGATGGGTGCCCGTGAAAAATAGAGGGCATTGCCCTCCCGGTCAGTCGTGACTTTGACCACGCCGGCATTCTGCAGGTCCTGGTCGGAGTCGATCCGCCGTTTGAGGGTGCCCATCGGCGCGTCGCTGGCCAAGAATGGTTCGACCAGATCCGTGATCAGGTCGGGATGCAGCAGAATTTCATCCCCCTGCAGATCGATGTAACAGTCCCCGCCACGGGTCTTGGCGACGGCCGCTACACGGTCGGTGCCGGTGCGATAGGGCTCCGTCATCATGAGCACCTGGCCCCCGAATCGCTCGACCGCCCGTTTGATACGGTCGTCGTCCGTGGCCACCAGCACGTCATCCACTACGCGGCAGGCCTTCGCCTGCTCATACACATGCTGGATCATCGGCTTGCCCAGGAGATCGATCAACGGTTTCCCCGGAAACCGTGTAGATCCGTACCGGGCTGGAATCACCACCGTGACCGAACGTTTCACCTCAGTTCTGCCCCAAGGCATCTGCCAATTGTGTGGCGGTCACCGTGGCGGTGCCGACCATCCCGACCACGACGCCTGCGGCTTGATTGGCGAGGATGGCCGCCTCGCGCATGCTGGCTCCGGTCGAGAGCGCCAGCGCGAGGGTCCCGACGACCGTATCTCCGGCACCGGTTACGTCATACACCTGCCTGGCGCGAGTGGGAATATGCCAATGGTCGCCGTGGCCCTGGTACACGCTCATACCCCGTTCGCCCCTGGTCACGAGCACGGTCTGGCATCCCAATCGTTGGCGAAGGACCATTCCGGCTTTATTGATCGTCTTGTCGTCTTCGCCTTGCACGCCGGCCGCTTGTGTGGCCTCGAGGTGGTTGGGGGTGACGACGGTCACGCCCTTGTAATAGCTGAAATGCTCCACCTTGGGGTCGACGACAATGGGGATCTTGCGCTGTCCTGCCAAACGAGTCAACTCTGTCATCAGCGAAGCCGTGACCACGCCCTTGGCGTAGTCCGAGACCACCAGGCAGGAGAGTTCCTTCAGGCGCGATTCGACGTAGCGAAGGATACGACGCTGCAGCAGGCCCGACAGCTCGTTGCGGCGTTCAACGTCATACCGCACGATTTGCTGGTTGTGAGCGACGACGCGTGATTTTCTGGTCGTCGGCCGGCCTTGATCGATGACGACGCCGCCTCGCCCCTGCCTGCGCCCGCCCAATTCTTTCAGGAGGAGCCGTCCGCTTTCGTCCGCGCCGATGACGCCGCAAATATCCGCCTGGCCGCCGAGTGCCAGGATGTTGTTGAAGACGTTCGCCGCGCCACCGAGCTTCAAGGATTCCGATTCGACATGCACCACCGGCACGGGAGCTTCCGGAGAAATCCGGCTGACCCGGCCCCAGACGTAATGGTCCAGGATCAAGTCTCCGATGACCAGCACGCTGGCCCTGGAAAACCGTTGGATGTACGCGCCGAGTGCGGTGTGATCTACTCCCGCCTCTTCGCCCGCGTGCCCGTTCGACGGTCCGGCATGGCCGGATCGCCCTACTGGATGGCTTTTCCTAACCTTTCCCATCGTACCCATTCCGTCCACGATCCTTGGCCGCTCCACGACCAGTAAATGCGAAATGCCTTGCCGCGCACTTTCTCCGTGCGCACATAACCCCAGAATCGACTGTCGAGACTGTGATCCCGATTGTCTCCCATCACGAAGTACGCATCCTCCGGCACCGTCACCGGGCCGAAATTGTCTCGCGGGCTGATGTGCCCGTCGTGGATGGGCGGATCGGTGTGCTGCGTGAAGGCATGGTCATCGAACGGGGTGCCGTTGATATGCACCACCTTGTTACGCACGTGAATGGTGTCGCCCGGCAGTCCGATCACGCGTTTGATGAAGTCCTTGTCTTCGTCCTCGGGGAATCGAAACACGATGATGTCGCCACGCTGAATCGATCCGAAGGGAATGACCGTGTGTGAGGAATAGCAGGTCACCGGTGGAAAGCCCGGTTGAAACTTGCAGTCTGTCGGCCACTGGAGGCCATAGGATAATTTGCTGACCAGAATATGGTCTCCGACCAGGAGCGTGGGAATCATTGAGCCGGAGGGAATTTTGAAGGCCTGCACCACGAACACACGGATAGCAAACGCGAGCAACATCGCAATGATGATGGCTTCCGCGTATTCGCGTAGGATCGACTTGTGGGCCGGTTGATTTGCCGCGACCAGGCGTGGTTCCGTGGACGCCGGTTCAGAGGGCGTGGGTGGCGTCGCCGGGGTGGTCGTTGCAGGGACTTCCTCCGGACGGGCATTGGGGTCCACGCTCATTCCTCGCCCACCTTGAGAATGGCCAGAAACGCTTCCTGCGGCACTTCCACGCGTCCCACCGCTTTCATGCGCTTCTTGCCTTCCTTCTGCTTGTCCCACAATTTACGTTTGCGGGAAATGTCACCGCCGTAACATTTGGCCGTGACATTTTTCTTAATGGCGCCGATGGTTTCTCGGGCAATGATCTTGTTGCCGATGGCTGCTTGAATGGCAATTTCGAACATCTGTTTGGGAATGAGCTCTTTCATCTTTTCGGCGACCTGGCGCCCGCGCTGATAGGCCCGTTCCTTGTGCGTGATGAACGAAAGGGCATCGACCGGCTCGCCGTTGAGCAGAATGTCCAGCCGCACCAGTTCCGACTCGCGGTAGCCCAGCAGTTCGTAATCCAGCGACGCATAGCCTTGAGTCTTGGATTTGAGCTTGTCGTAAAAATCGAGAATCACTTCATTGAGCGGCAATTCGTAGGCGATGACCACCCGGGTTGGATCCAGATAGTGGATGCTCCGTTGAATGCCGCGACGTTCCTGGCACAATTGCAGCAACGTCCCGAGGTAACGCTCCGGCGCGATCAGCGTGGCCAGAATGAACGGTTCTTCAAAGGACGCAATTGAACTGGGCTCGGGCAATTCCGC
>VOPT01000015.1 GCA_009594865.1 Nitrospira sp.
TTGTCGCAACGAGTTCATTTTTTTTGCGAGAGGCCCATTTGACCGTTCGATGCTGCCTAGCGCTGCTCGGTCGGTCAGCACACGCGATAGCTACTCCGAACTTCCCAGCATATCGTCGATGAGCGGACGATTGATGTCGGTGCAGCCCATACAAATCGTGTCGAACAGCGCCTCATGGTCGGCGATAAAATTCCGCGCATCCGGCAGCTTCTCGGCATACACCTGATCAAAGCAGGTCTCACACAACATCATCAGCCCACGTGAGACCGATACGGTCTTCCGGCCTATACTTCCAGCCATAACGAACTCCCTCTCTATCGTCATCCGGTGCGCGCAACCGCGCTACACCGACCCCTTTTGCCTGGCCACCCAGAAATCTTCCGGTTCCAGATCAATCCCGCACACCGCACACTCGTATATCGATTGGCCTTGCGGCAATGTAATTTCCGTGCGATCGATTCGCCCCCGGCACACATGATAAAAGCGCCCTCGTGCATCTTCGTTGTCGAGCGGATCATTTTCGTAAATCAGCACCATATGGTCCTCTTACTCCTTGATATCTGGGCATGAACCGTCGTTCGTCTTGGTCGTCGCAGGCTGTTCAGAAAGTCCGTCCGGCAAGGCCGCAGGACGCGCGGCGACTGAGGCGTACCCTCCGGGTACGTCGCAGGGAGACGTGCAACCGAGAACGCCGCCGGCGGGCTTTATCAACAGCCGGCTAAATTTTAAACTGCGCCTCATAGAGACCGGCATATACCCCGCCGCGTTTCATAAGCGCCTCATGGTGGCCTTCCTCCACGATCGTACCTCGTTCCACAACCAGAATACGGTCAACATCATGCAGCGTCGCGAGGCGATGGGCGATGATGAAGGTCGTACGTCCATTCGTCAGTTCGTTCAGGGCTTCCCGAATTTTTACCTCTGTTTCAGTGTCGATATTGGACGTGGCTTCATCGAAAATAATGATCGGCGGATCCTTCAGCAGCACACGGGCGATTGAGACACGCTGCTTTTGCCCGACCGACAATTTGACGCCACGCTCCCCGATCCAACTATCGTATCCATCCGGTAGCCGGGTAATAAAGTCGTGCGCGCGCGCCGCGCGGGCCGCCGCTTCGACACGTTCATGGCTCGCCGACAGGTCGCTGTAGACGATATTCTGCCGCACCGTTCCGTTAAAGAGAAAGGGCTCCTGCTGGACCAGGCCGATCTGCCCCCGCAAAAACGCCACCGGCAGGTCCCGGACATCGTAGCCGTCTACCAGCACTGCGCCGCTGCGGACATCGTAAAACCGCATGAGGAGCTTCAGCAAGGACGTTTTCCCTGCGCCGCTGGGCCCCACCAGTGCAATCCGCTCACCGGGGCGCACGGTCAGATTCACATCGGATAAGACCAGCCCGTCCTGCCGATAGCCGAACTGCACCCGACGGTACTCCACCGCTCCTTGTAACCGCTCGACAGGCCGGACCGCGCCGGGCCGATCCTCCACCTCCGCTTTGGTGTCGAGAATTTCGAACACGCGTTCGCTGGCCGCCAGGGCATGTTGCAGCATATGGTTCAACGAATGGATCTCGTTGATCGGCGTATAAAACAACCCGAGATACGACAGGAACATGACCAATTGGCCGACCGTCAAATTCCCGGCCATGACTTCTTCCGCTCCATACCAGAGAATGAGGACTGTGCCGGTACTGCCCACAAACACCATGCCCGGCCAATACCACGACCACAAAAACATGGCCCGCAAACTATTTTGGCTATAGGTCTGACTTAGGGTTTCAAAGCGCTTCCGCTCATAATCGTGCTGATTGAAGCCAATCGTCTCCTTGATGCCAGAGAGGGCATCCTGCAGGTATGCATTGAGGTCGGCCACGCTTCTGCGGATCTCGGCGTAGTACTTGTGCACCCGCTTTGTAAACCAGGCGGCACACACGATCAAAATCGGAATGGGCACGAGCGACAGCAGCGCCAGTTTCCAATTCAGAGAAAACATCATGATCGTAATGCCGGTGAGCGTGAGGGAGGCGGTCAGCAGCCCTTCGAGCCCGTCGACAAAGATGCGTTCGACATGTTCCGTATCGCTGGTCACCCGGGTCATGATCTCGCCGGTCGATCGATTTTCGAAGTAACTCAGCGATAACCGTTGCAAGGCGCCGAAGACCTGCATGCGCAGGGTGTGTACCGCCTTCTGCTCGAGCAAATTGTTGAACCGCACCCGCATCGAGCTCATCAGGTTCCGCAGGACATAGGAACCCAGCAGAGCGCTTAAGACCCAGACGAGCATGTCGGGGCGCTTGCCCTGGATGACATCATCGATGACGATTTTGACGAGATACGGCGGTACCAGTTCCAACGCCGTGGCGAGCCCCGCACACACGAAGGTCACCACCGCCAGCATCCGGAAGGGCTTGAGGTAAGACAGAACGCGTAGGAGGGAATTCACAACGACTCGGCAACCCGGAACGGATCAGATGACACTGGCCGGTTCCTTTTGCCAATACTTCTGAAACTCATCCATCTGCGTGAGCGTGGAGAAATCGGTCATGCGGTCGATAAATAACTTGCCGATGAGATGATCCAGCTCATGCTGGATACAGACCGCGTACAGCCCGCTGGCTTCAAAATCGAACGGCTTGCCGTTCCGATCCAGTCCGGTCACGCGCACGGTTGACGGCCTGGTCACCCGGCCCCGCAGCCCGTCCACACTGAGGCAGCCTTCCCAGCCTTCCACCTGCTCGGGCCCGTAGAAACGAATCGTTGGATTAATGAGCACGGTCTTGGGAAAGCCCCCTTCTCCGGGACAATCCATGACGACGAGTTGCTGCGACCGTCCCACCTGCGGGGCAGCCAAGCCAATGCCCGGTTCGTCATACATCGTTTCGAACATATCGTCGATGAGCTGCTGAAAGGCCGCCTTCTTTATCTCGCTCGGGGATACCGACTGTGCCTGCTGCCGAAGAATCGGATTCCCCAGTTTACTGATTGCCAATATGGCCATAATCCATCCTTGTCTCTGCCGACGCACGACCGGTTCGGCCGTGCCACTCTTGGCTACGTATGTACCTACCACGGCCTTTCGCGGCTGTGCAACCGCCTCGTGGCATCCGAATCAACCAGCCTGCTTGCGGCCTTTGGGCTCAGGGATTTCAAACGTCTCCTTGGACTGATTCCACCATTCGATCCACTCCTGCGCCCAGTTCTGGCGATCCTGCTTGTTGGACGCGTCCCAATCGTGGAACTCCGTTTCGTGCCGGGTCAACGTCCAGAGCGATTGGACGGCGGACATGGCGACAAACTTTTCCTCATCTCCCAGCAGATCGATCAACGGTTGGATCACCTCTTTTTTCCGCACATAGCGGGCTTCGAACGCGGCGGCCTTGCGAATCACCGAATTCGGGTCCTTCGCCATGGTCTCGATGGCGGGAGGCGCCTGCTGCGGGTCGAGTCGCACGGCGACCCGTAGCGCATGTTCCCGGATACGCGGAATTTCGGTGGCCAATTTGGCCGCTTCCAATAACGCCGGCGTAGCAGCCGGCGCTTTGATCATGGACATCGTCTCAATCGCATTGTACCGGATGCGGGGACCGGGCATCGTGAGCGCCTTAGTGAGCACCGGCAAGACGGGCTCGCCCAAATGGACGAATTCGCCCATCGCCCAAAACTCCTGCTTTCCTTCCAAGAGCGGCAAGAGCGACTCCGCCCGCTGAAGCTCCTCCACCGTCAGCGCCTTGGTATTGGGCGCCACCGAGACGTCAGGCACCGGTTCCGACTTGGGCGGCGCCTCATACGGCATTTGCACCGGCCAGACCATGGCGGCAGACCAGCCCGCCTCAGGGCGCATCCCCATCAAGCCCAGGACAACCAGACCCAACACCACCATTCGACGCATCCTCTGCTGCCCCGCTCCGATCATGATCGCATCCCTCTCACACACGTTGTCGTTAATAAGGGGCCGGCGGCTCTTGTCCGGCATCCGACGGTGCATCCTGCGCCGTGCGCCGGTGAACCACCTCATACAACACCGGCAACACCACGAGGATCAACGCCGCCGCAGTCAACATGCCTCCCACCACCACCCGGGCCAGGGGCTGCTGTGCCTGCGATCCGATTCCCGTCGCCAATGCGGCCGGCAGCAACCCGATCGCTGCCGCCAGCGTGGCCATCAGAATGGGACGCATCTGAACATCCGCCCCCTTCAGAATGGCCTCACGCAACTCCAGGCCGTTGCGCCGAAAATCCTCAATACGGGAGATTAACAGGACTCCCCCGAGAATCGCTACTCCCAGCGTGGAAATCACTCCCACGGCGGCAGAAATGCTGAAGTGCGTGCCCGTGAACACGAGCGAGAATATGCCACCGATCAGTGCAAACGGCACGGTCACCAGAACCAGTAAGGCGTTGGTCAAGGAGTTGAACGTCGTATAGAGAAGAAACAGGATGATCACCAGGCTGACCGGTACAATCATCGTCAGGCGTTGTTGCTCCGCCGTGAGTTGATCGTACTGGCCCGCCCATTCGATCCGGTACCGCTCCGGAAGCGACACGGCCTGGGCCATTTTTGTCTGCGCCTCCTTGACCGTGCTTTCCAGGTCGCGCTCGCGCACGCTGAATTTGATGGGAATATACCGCTCATTATTTTCCCGATAGATGATGAAGGCCCCGGTTTGAGTTTTGATCGTCGCGACCTGTTTCAGCGGAATCCGTGCGCCATCGGGTGTGTTCACCAGAATATTGCCGATGGTCTCCGCATCCCGCCGGAATTCCGGGAGAAACCGGACGACCAGATCGAACAACCGCTCGCCTTCGAACACCTGCGTCACCGCCTGCCCGCCCACCGCCGCCTGCACGACCGCGTTGACATCGGACACGCGTAACCCATATCGCGCGCTGGCTTCACGATCGACCTGGATCAATAAATTCGGCTGCCCTACCAGGCGGAAGATCCCCAAGTCTTTGACCCCGTGCACCCCCTTCATGACCGACTCGATTTCGCCCGCCTTGGCTTCCATCGTTTTCAGGTCGGTGCCGAAGAGCTTGATGGAGTTTTCCCCCTTCACACCGGACATCGCCTCTTCCACATTGTCTTGAATCACCTGGGAGAAGTTAAAAATGATGCCCGGTATGACCTTGAGGCGTTCTTCGATTTCCTCCACCAGTTGATCTTTGGTGAGCCCCGGCCGCCAGTCCTTATGCGGCTTGAGGTTGGCCAGGAATTCCGCGTTGAAAAAACTGGTCGGATCGGTGCCGTCGTCGGGCCTTCCCAATTGAGACACGATCGTGACGACTTCCGGCGACTTTCTAAACATCTGCCGGATTTCACCGGTGAGCCGGGCCGCTTCGTCGAATGAAATATCCACCGGCATCGTGGCGCGCACCCAGAGGTTGCCTTCCTCCAAGGCTGGCATGAATTCCCCGCCGATGAATTGCAACGCTCCGAACGCCGCCGCCAACAGGAGCAAAGCGGCGCCGATGACCTTCACATTGTGAGCCAACGCCCATCGCAACACCGCGAGGTACACCCGGCGAATCGCACTGACGAACCTCGTGTCCTGTTCCGTCACCACACCGGTCAGGAGGAGCGAACACAGGACTGGAGCCAACGTAAACGCCATGAGCAGCGCGCCGAACAGGGCGAATCCATAGGTGATCGACATCGGCGCAAAGATTTTTCCCGGCACGCCGGTCATCGTAAACAATGGAATAAACGCGACGACGATGATGGCCGTGGAGAAAAAAATCGGCTGCCCTACTTGGCGGGCGGCACGGACGATCTGCTGCGGCACGGTCAGGCCAAGCCGGCGATCATGTCCCAAATGGAAAAAGATGCTTTCCACCATGACTAAAGTCGCATCGACGATGATGCCGAAATCGATGGCGCCCAGGGAAATCAGGTTCGCGGACTGCCCGATCATCACCATCATCGTAAAGGTGAACAGCAGCGACATCGGAATCGTCAGCGCGACAATCAGGGACGCGCGGAGATGACCGAGAAACACAAACAGGATCACAAACACGAGCACCATGCCACTGATCAGGATATCCGTGACGGTCTCGACCGTCGTATGAATCAGCGCCGTCCGATCGTAGAATGTCTTGATTTTGACGCCTTCCGGCAACTTCCACTTATTCAACTCCTCGACTTTTTCCCGCACCCGCTCTAATACCGAAAGCGCCTTGTACCCCCGCTGCAGCAAAATGACGCCTTCGACCACGTCGTCGTTGTCATCGATGCCGACTTTGCCCAGGCGCACACGATGACCGACGGACACAGTCCCCAGCGTCTTGACAAAAATCGGGGTGCCTTCTTTTTCGGCGACCATCACGTTCTCGATATCCGCGAGACCGTTGATCAATCCGAGCCCCCGGATGTTGTAATTTTGCGCGCCCACGGTCAGGTAGTTGCCGCCGACGTTGGCATTGCTATTGGTCAAGGCCTCCATCACCTGCGCGAGGCTGACCTGGTAGCTGATGAGTTTCCCCGGGTCGATATCGACGTGATACTCCTGTGTCGTGCCGCCGAAGGCCGTCACATCGATGATCCCGGGCACCCGCCGGAACTCCCTCCGCAACTGCCAGTCCTGGATGGTTTTGAGGTCGGTCAGGCTCGCCTTCCCGTCGCCCTGTAATTCATACCGGTAAATCTCGGCAATGGCCCACCAGGGCGATAAGGCCGGTTGAACATTTTGCGGGAGGCTGAGAGTCGAGAGGCGGTTGACGACTTCCTGGCGATCGAAGAAGTACTGGGTGTTAAAATCGAAATAGATTTTGATATCGCTCAATCCGAAAATCGAGAGCGAGCGGATATCGGTGAGGCCCGGCATCCCGTTGAGCGCGACCTCGATGGGTATTGTGATCTGTCGCTCGATTTCCTCCGCGGACCAGCCGGGAAACTGGGTAATCACCTCCACCATGGGCGGCGAGGGATCCGGATAGGCGACGATGTCGAGTTGTTGGAAGGCGTACAATCCGCCGAAGAGAAGCGCGAATCCGAGTGCACAGATCAGAAACCGCTGTACCAGGGATAGTTCGACGATTCGAACCATCATGAGGCTTCGGGACGCTGTGGTTGACCGTGGCGTATGATCACCGGCCTGATCATCCTTTGACCTCCTGTCCCTTCACCAGAACCGCACCTTTGATCACAATGCGCTGGCCCGATGTCAGGCCCTCCAGAATACGGACCTGTCCGCTGGAGACATTCGATACGGTCACTTCATGCTTGAGGTAGTGATCGGCCCCCTCCACGACATAGACAAAATGCTTCCCGTCGATTTCGACCACGGCTTCCTTGGGAATCGTCAAAAACGGAGTGGCATCGCCGATATCCAATCTGAGTCGCGCGAACATCTCCGGTTTCAGTCGCTGATCCCGGTTGTCGACCCAGGCGCGTACTTTGATGGTGCGGGTGTTCGGATCGACCACGTCGCCGATGGACGCCACCACGGACGCAAAATCGGTCCCGGGATAGGCCTCCACATTGATGCGGCCCACCTGACTGACTTTTACCAACGCCAGGTCCCGCTCGTAGACATCGGCCACGACCTGCAGTCGGTCCAGATCGGCCACCGTAAATAACACCTGCCCGACATCACCTCCGACAGACTGTCCCGGAGTGACGGCCCGTTCCACCACCGTTCCTGTCAGCGGACTCTTCATTTCGAAGCGTGAGGTGATGCGCTGTTGCGCGAGCGGCTTTTCCAGCTCGGAGGCCGGAATGCGCAAGGACAACAATCGTTCCTTGGCCCGCCTGAATTCGGCCCGCGCCTTGATCAGATCATTCTCGGCCTGCTTCAGGTCTTTCAGCGCCAGGGCCTTCGTGGCATAGAGTTCCTTGGCCAGCTCCTGCGCCCGCGTGGAATATTCCAGCTCGGACGCCTCTTTGACGAATTCCGAATAGGCCGCCGTAATATCCGAACTATCGATGACCAACAGTGTCGCCCCTGCCTCCACCCGATCACCCAATTTGGCGCGCACCTCCACCACCCGCCCCTGCAAGGGTGAGGAAATTTTCGAGTAGCGATCTTCGCCATAGGCCACCTTGCCGACGAGCACCAATTCCGGTTGAACCGGTTTGAAATCCACGACGGCTGTTTCAATCTGCCCGGAGGCCGGGGCGGTGGCTGGAGTCGCAATGGATTCAGATGAGGCGGAAGGCGGGGAAGGCGCGGGATCCTGCTTTTGACTGCAAGCGGAGCAGGCAAGCACAACGGTCAGGCCTATGACCGGGATGGCGCCGGAACTCATGACGTAATCTCCTGCCCCACAGAACTTTCCAATTGAAACAGATTCCGCTGATAGGAAAACAGGGCTTCGATAAAATTCTGTTGGATCGTGCGGGAGGTGCGCGCGGCATCGAGGAGATCCAGAATCGTGGCGCCGCCGCGTTCATACGCGCGTTCCACGATGGTGAACGTCGAACGGGCATCTTCCAAGACGCCCGCGAGATAGGCCTCGACCAACCGGCGGCTCTGCAGGAGATTGTGATAGGCCACATCCACCTGATTCTCCACCTGATTGACCGTGCGATCCAATTCCGCCTGGGCCGACTGTACGCCGACTTCGGCCTGCACGATCCCGCCTTGATTGCGATTGAAGAGCGGCAGGGGCACCCCGAGATTCAGAATACCCATCTGAGGGTTGTCGGGTCCGCGTGGCCCTTGGATCGAATACCCCGCACCGATAGTCACATCCGGCACCCGGAAGGCTTTGGCCAGTTTCAAATCCGCTTCACGCTGCGCCACGAGCGCCCGTCTGCTTTTGATATCGGGACGGACATCAAGCGCCACCGAACGCAGTTTTCCCATGTCCGGATCGACCCGCCGGTAGTCCATCTCCGTGGTCAATTCCAGCTTCGATGCCGGTGAGAGACGCAGCAGCTGTCGCATGTCGGCCCGTGCCGACTCCCCTTCCTGAATCGACTCGATCACCTGGGATTGGAAATCGACCACCTGCAGCCGGATACGAATCAGATCGACCTCGGCAATGTAGCCCTTCTTAAAGCGAATCGTATTGACGTCCAGGATGCGGGCGAAGCGATCCCGGTTTTCCTCCGCCAAAGCCAATCGGCGCTGCGCCACCAGCACGCGATAGTAGGCATCCTTGATGGTAAACCCCAGCTGCCGGATGGCGTCTTCAAAATCTGCTTCCGCCGACTGCACGCCGAAACCGGCGCTTTCGATGCGATAGCCGCGTTTGCCGGCCAATTCAAAGAGTTGCTGCACCTGCATCGTGAGGGCGCCGCTGTTCGCCGCAGTATTGCCCTGAGTAAACGAGGCCACGGTGCCGATCTGCGCCACGGGATTCGGAAAGAGGCGCGCCGTGATCTGTTGCCCCTTGCTCGATTCGATCCCGTACCTGGCGATGAGGAGATCCAAATTCTGTTTGAGGAACAGGGCCATCGCCTCGGACAGATTCAGGCGGACGACCGGGGGAGCAAAGGAACTAGCCAAGGTCGTAGTGGCGCCCGAAGTGGATTCCGCGGCCTGCGCCCATCCACTTCCGAGAAGCATCAGACCCAGCAGCGCGATCAGGCACCACAGGCGACGCGGCTGATTCCGTGAAATGACACAACTCGGGGTGCCGTTCTTGTACTGGGACATGTCGTCACACATGGCGCGGGAATATCGATCAACGGAGGACAGGGCACGCATTATACTGATTCTTCCCAGCATTTCAAACAAGGCCCCTGGCCCTGGTCATTGCATCTTGAGTTCGGTCCACGCCCGATCGTAGAGCCGGATTCCGTTCCCCACATCACGCATCCACTCCAACCGGGCCAATTGATCGAGGGGCGGATAGATGGCTGGGTTGTCTCGCGTCGACACGTCCACGAGTTCCCTGGCCAGCCGGGAGGCGGACGCAAAGCGGAGTCGCTCCGATGTGCGGGCCGCCACCGACGGCTCCATTAAATAGTTGATAAAACGCATGGCCAGGTGTTTCTCCGGCGCAGTTTTCAGCACGACGAGACAATCGGCCCAAATGGTGGCGCCTTCCCTCGGCACGACATACCGAATAGACGGTCGATCGGCCATGGCGCGGGCCACCGGTCCGCCCCATCCATGCGCCAGGACGACCTCCCCGGAGGCGAGCAGTTGATCGTAGTGATCGCTCGTATAGGTCTTCACCAGCGGCTTTTGATGCAGCAATCGCTCCTTCGCCGACTCAATCACCTGCGGGTCAATGCTGTTCATCGATTGCCCCATCGACCGAAGGACCGCCCCGAACACCTCGCGCTGGTCGTTCAACATGCTGATGCGGCCCTTGTACCGCATATCCCACAGGATCGACCAACTGTCCGGAGGCGTTGAAATGGCAGCGGAATCGTACCCGATCCCCACCGTGCCCCAGAGATACGGAACGGAGTAACGGCGCTCGGGATCGAACGGCAGGGTTTGCAAATGCGGCTCCAATTGCGTGGTGTTGGGCAAGGCGGCCTGGTCCAGTTCACTGAGCAGGCCCTGCTGGATCATGATCGCCACCATGAAGTCCGAAGGCACCGCCACGTCGTATCCCGTGGCACCGCTCTGCAATTTCGCCAATAACTCTTCATTACTGCTGAAGGTGTCGATGACGACCTTTACCTGCTCGCGCCGCTCGAATTCCCGGATGATCTCCGGCCCCACATAGTCGGACCAGGTGAAGTAGTGCAATACGGGGCGCGACTGGGCCGGGTCCTCGCCGGACCGTTGCCCACAAGCCGTGAGCCACCCGGTGAGCCAGACCAGGCAAAGAGACCACAGGACCATCCCGCGAATCGCTGATCGCACTCAGACCTCGCGACGTTGCAAATACAGTGAACCGGCGACACCGATCATCGAGACCACCAATAGCAACGCGGATAACGCATTGATTTCAGGGGTCACGCCAGACTTGATCATCGAATAGACTTTCAGCGGCAGGGTCGTTGCGCCGGGACCTGCGGTGAAGAAGGTCACCAGAAAATCATCGAGCGAGACCGTGAAGGCGACGAGAACCGCTCCCCAAATCGCCGGTCGCAATAAGGGCAGCGTCACATAGCGGAACACCTGCCAGGAATCGGCGCCGAGATCGGCTGCCGCCTCGCGCAACATCGGGTCGAGTTTCCGCAGGCGCGTGCGGATCATGATCGTGACCAGCGGAATATTGAACACGATGTGCCCGAGGATGACCGTGGTGAGGCCGAGCGGCACATGAACCGTCACAAACAACAACATCAACGCCACGCCCATCATCACTTCGGGAATGACGAGCGGCAGCACCAGACCACCTTCAAGAGTCTGCTGCCGGCGGTGCGGCATCTGCTCCATCCCAAGCGCCAGCAGCCCGCCAAGGCCGGTGGCACCAACGGTCGACACCAGGGCGATGAACAGACTGTTCACGGTCGCGGCGAGCAAGGCTTCGTCATGCCACAGGGCCGCATACCATTTCAGGGTCACCCCTCGCCAGGTCATTGAGAGATGGGCGGCATTAAAGGAGTACAGCACCAGCACGATAATCGGTCCGTATAGGAAGAGCATCGCCAGCAGGCTGACGGCATTGAGGCCGAGCGATCGCGGCTTCACCGTCCCTCCAATGGCCCGTCTCCCGGGGTTGCCCGGCGGTAATAGAGGACCACTGCCGCCATCACGATTCCCATCAGCACGAAGGAGACCGCCGAGCCCAGCGGCCAGTCACGCACCACCAGATATTCGTGCTGGATCAAGTTGCCGATCATCATGCTGCGCGCGCCACCCAACAAATCCGGCGTGATAAACGAGCCGATCGACGGAATGAATACCAGGATGCAGCCGCCCACAATACCCGGCATCGTGAGGGGCACCACGACGCGCGTCAAGACCGCCCAGCGGGACGCGTAGAGATCCCAGGCCGCCTCGACCAGCACAGGATCCAGTCGCTCCACCGCCACGTACAATGGCAACACCATGAACGGCAGGTATCCATAGACCAATCCGATCACGACCGCCGTGGGGGTATAGAGTAATTCCAATGGCTCCGTGATCAGCCCGAGTGCGAGCAGCAGATGGTTGGCCAGACCGTCATGGCGCAACAGGATCATCCAGGCATAGGTCCGCACGAGAAAGTTGGTCCAGAACGGCAGCATGACCAGGAGCAGCAACACCGGTTGCCAGCGGGCCGGACTGCGCGCGATCACATAGGCCAAGGGGAATCCCAACAGGAAGCAGATGGCCGTCGTGACGGTCGCGTAGCACAAGGACTGGACGAGGATTTTGCCGTAGAGCGGATGCAGCAGATCCAGATAGTTCGCCCAGGTGAACTCCCACACGATGCCGCCATAGGTTCCGCGCGAGGCAAAGCTGATCGCCAACACCAACAAGAGCGGGACGAGAAAGAACAGGATCATCCAGAGCAGGCCGGGAACGGCCAGCCAGCAGGAACGGCAGGAGTCTTGCGCAGTAGGAGTTATGTGCGCGACATCGTCAGGCGGCATGGTCACTCAAAAAAGACTCGCCCATCACCCAAGGCCCAGTGGAGAAACACCGGATCACCCGAAGTATAGGGCAGCTGCATGGCGCCGCTCGTCCTCGCTTCCCAGAGCCTGTCACGGCCCACGCGAACGAGATACTTCGTCTCGCTGCCGGCAAAGAGCACCTTCTCGAGCACGCCGGGCAGCACCGGATCCTGAGTAGCCGGTCGTTCGCGTGACATCCGGAGTTGTTCCGGCCGAAGCGACCACGTAGCGGGACGACCGGCTGACACCTCGGGACCAATACGCACCGGAAATCCCGGCACCAGATCATCCGCGGGCTGAAACAGATGCGCACCTTCCACCGCCTCGCCCACTCGCCCCGGCAGTTCATTCGACACCCCGAGAAATCGTGAGACGAAAAGCGTGCGCGGATTCTCATAGACCTCGCGGGGAGTTCCCACCTGCCACATCCGCCCCTGGTGCATGACGGCGATCCGGTCGGACATCATCATCGCCTCCTCCTGATGGTGCGTGACGCAGACACAGGTCAGCCCCGCCTGCTCCTGAATCGACTTCAACTCCACCTGCATCGCTTGCCGCAATTGTTGATCGAGGGCCGCCAGCGGTTCATCGAGCAGGACCACGGCCGGCTTATTGACCAATGCACGGGCCAGCGCCACACGTTGCTGTTCGCCGCCGGACAATTGAGCCGGCTTCCGCCCCTCCTTGCCGACCAGTTTGACCATCGTCAAGGCTTGCCGAACGTGCTCGTCGATGAGCGAGGCAGGAACGCGACGCATCTTCAGGCCGAACGCGACATTCTCGAAGACGGTCAGATGCGGAAAGAGCGCGTAGGATTGAAACACGAGGTTCACGGGACGGCGATTCGGCGGGACGCCGAGCATCGACCGGCCATCGATCAAGACGTCGCCCGCATCGGGATCTTCGAAACCGGCCACGATACGCAAGACCGAGGTTTTTCCGGCGCCGCTCGGCCCGAGAATGGAAAAAAACTCGCCCCGCTGAACTTGAAAACTCACGTGATCCACGGCCGCCACCGAGCCATGGTTCCGCACAATGGCGCGAATGTCGATCGTCGGGGCTGGCGACGAAACGGAGTGGCCGGAAGTGATGAGAGGAGAAGTGGAAAAGATGGCCATCGAGGGCTGGGGTCAGACCGCCGCGTCGACGGTCTCGGATCAATGCTCCAAATCGACTTTGGAACTGACGTCGCGCAGATGCTTCCGCACGCGCACGCGATGTTCATGCTTCCGCAACAGTTCACGGCGGATCACATCGCGATCTTCCGCCACGATCCGCACGAGGCGGTCGTTATCCTCGGCGTGATTGCGCACGAGCTCGGACAAGCGCTGCACTTGTCGCTCCAATCGCTCCAGCCGCCAGACCATTTCCATCATGGGATTAGCCGGTTCGATCGCTGGTTTCATGACCGCCGGACGGGCATTCTGCTTCTTCATGTCCGCTCCTTCTCTTCAGCCCGACCGCTGTCGGGAACGCGCGTTGAATCGTAGTATCATCCGAGTCGGAGTTGAAGTCAATCATTCTGCATCCTTTCTATTCATCCTTCGTCCTGCTACAATCGGCGCATCTATGGCGAAGATCTTCACGATGGTGCTGGCGGGAGGAAAGGGCGAACGGCTCCAGCCTCTCACCGACCAGCGCGCAAAACCCGCGGTCCCCTTCGGCGGAAAATATCGCATCATCGATTTCACGCTCAGCAACTGCCTGAACTCCGGGCTCCGGCAGATCGCCGTGCTGATCCAGTACAAATCGCATTCTCTCGACCGCCATATCCGGACGGGATGGAACATTCTGAATCCCGAACTCGGCGAATATATCGTGTCGGTTCCACCGCAGCAGCGAATCAGCGAAGAGTGGTATCGCGGCACCGCCGATGCAGTCTTCCAAAACCTCTTCCTGATGGATAACGACCATCCTGAGTTTCTCCTCGTGCTGGCCGGCGATCACATCTACAAAATGAACTACGCCGACATGTACAACCTCCTGATCGAAAAACAGGCGGATGCGATTGTCGGCGCGATTGAAACCCCGATTGCGGAGGCCAACCGGTTCGGCGTCATCGCGGTGGATGAAGACCGGCGCATTTTGAGCTTCGACGAAAAGCCCGAGCATCCGATGCACATTCCCGGTGATCCGACTCAGGCCTTCGTCTCGATGGGCATTTATCTGTTCCGCACAGATGTGGTTCGCGAGCAATTGATCCGCGATGCCAAGGAAGGCACCAAGCACGATTTCGGCAAGAACATCATTCCGCGCATGATCAAGGAATGCCGGGTCTACGCGTTCAAATTTCAAGACGAGAACAAGAAGGCCGTGAACTACTGGAGAGACATCGGGACGCTCGATGCCTATTGGGAAGCCAATATGGACCTCGTCTCCGTCGACCCGCAGTTCAACCTGTACGACCAGCATTGGCCGATCCGCACCTATCAGGGTCAGTTCCCACCCGCCAAGTTCGTCTTCGCGCAGGACTTTCAGGGCGGGCGGATGGGCGTCGCTTTGGATTCGATCGTCTGCGGAGGCTGCATCATTTCCGGCGGCCGCGTGCAGAACTCGGTGCTGTCGCCGCACGTGCGTGTCCATGATCACGCCGACGTGCGCGAATCGGTCGTGATGGAAAACGTGGTCATCGGCGAACAGGCCCGCATCCGGCGCGCAATCATCGATAAAGATGTCGTGATTCCGCCCAAAACCGTGATCGGCTTCGATCCGGTTGCAGATCGTCAACGATTCAAAGTCACCGATTCCGGCTTGGTAGTCATCTCAAAGGGAATGAAATTGCATGCCGCCGTCGATCCATCCGGTTGATCTCGTCGCGACCCTCCGCCAACGAAACCTCACCCCTGCGATCATTTTTCTCACCTCGAGACGGGCCTGCGACGAAGCGATGCAATCCTTCGAGCGCAGTCAGGTGACCCTGCCGAAAGCGCAACAAGAACAAATTGCCCGTGTGCTGACGCAGGTCACCGAGCAGTTTCCCAGCATTGCCGAACATCCGTTGATCGAGACCGTTCAACGCATCGGCGTGGCCGCGCATCATGCTGGACATTTGCCGTCCTGGAAAATTGCCGTCGAAGAACTGATGCGCACGGGGTCGTTGGATGCCGTCTTTGCCACGACCACGCTCGCAGCGGGCGTAGACTTTCCCGCCCGCACAGTGGTGGTCACACAATCCAGCATCCGCAAGGCGCGCGACTTTACCGATCTCACCGCGAGTGAGATTCAACAATTGGCGGGCCGCGCCGGCCGCCGCGGCAAGGACCTCGTCGGGTTCGCCGTCATCACCCCGTCTCCCTATATCGACCTGACCGTCTTAACCAAAGGACTCACCGGACAGCCGGAGGCCATCCACAGTCAATTCGTCATCACCTACCCGATGGTCTTGAACCTGCTCAAGGCGCATCCACGGGAGCAGATTCAATCCATTCTGGCCAAGAGCTTCGCGCAGTTCCAATTGAACCAGCGCACGGCCGTGCTGGAAACAAAACTCGATAGCCTGCGTGCTGAGATGGAGCCGTTCGGCCCCCGCGTCTGTTCCGATTGGATCACGCAGTGGCAAGTCTTCGAACAAGCCCGGAAACGAAAGAAACCCCGCAGCCCCTTCGCCCGTCAGGAGTCGCCCGATGTCGCCGCGCGCCTGCATTTTCTGACGCCGGGACGTGTCGTGGGTGTCACGCGTGGGCGCGGGATCATCCTGCGCCAGTACCGCAGCAAAGGCCAACATGCGCCGATGGTCACCCTTCTTCGGGAAGGCGGCTCGCTGAACGAATGCCCGGCCTCCATCGTGACGCAGGTCTTCGACCGTACCTTCGACTGCGAGGAAACCTCGGCCTATCCCTGGTGCACGCCGCAGACGCTGGAACAACTGACGCATCATCTGACCGATCTTCCGCCGCGGCTGCCGATTCTTCCGATCCTCGCGCATCAGCACGAAGAGACTCCTATCGACAGTTCCATCATTCAAACCCTGGGCGACTTCGCCTGTCCGACCTGCCCGTCGCGCCAGGCCTGTCAGCGCGATTTCCCGCGCGCCTCACGGGTGCGTCAGGAAATCCAACGCCATATCAAATCGATTCAGGCCCTCCAGACCAGCTTGTGGCACCGGTTCCAGGAGCGCATCGACGTCCTGGAAAAATTCGGCTACCTCAATGCCACTGCACAGCTCACCGCCGACGGGGAATGGGCGCGTTTGATTCGTATCGATCACTCGCTGCTGATTACGGAACTGATCCGGGCTGAAGCCTTCGGCGCCATCGATCCGCCGCTGTTGGCCGCTATCATGGCCAGCATCGCCCACGACGATGATCGTCCCGGCTCGTTTCCGCGCGGAAGCACCGGTCTGGTCACGTTGCTGTTCCAAGTACGCAAGCTGGCGGAAAGTTTGACGCCGCACGAAGCACCGCCGATGTTGCGGGCCGATGTCGCGGCGCTGACCGAACGCTGGGTGTCCGATCAGACGCTCACCTGGATCGGATTGGCCCGGCTGACGACCATGGCGGAAGGCGACATGTTCCGGCTGTTCGCGCGCACGATCGAATTTTTGTCGCAATTGAAAACATTGAAAGCCACCCATCCGTCTCTGGCGGAATCAGCCGATCACGCCATCGCCGCGATGCGCCGGGGCGTGCTGGAGGAACTGCCATGAGTACCTCGTGCGCAAGAGAATTTCCGACAGGCCTCGTATTCACTCCACCCGTTTCACCTCTCACGGTTTCCCGTTTAACGAGGCTTGTATGAACACGCCCGAACTCGAACGCCTGCTGATGCAGCAACCGGTCTCCCTGCTCCACCGATTGGCGCGGGGACGGATCAGCCGGCATTTCCGCTCCGGAAAACGCAAGCTGGTCGACTTGCTCCTTCAAGCGTCCGCCGAAAATCGCCCAGGTTTGGAGTCCGACCTGCAAACCTTGATCGACGAACGGGCTCAACGGCCACAACCAGCGCCGCTCGAAAAAACACGACCAGCTCAAGCACGATCTCGCCAAGCCGTCCCTGCCACCCCCAGACCGCATAGGCATGATGACCATGGCCATCATGAACCGCCTGTCTCGCTGCATGAATGGCTGTCGGGGATCGGCGTACCGCCCCCCCAACCGTTTGTTCCCGATGCCTGGCAAGTGGAGGCGCTGGCGAAACTGGCGGAGACGGATGTGGTCGTCAGCGTGCCGACCGGGAGCGGCAAGACCTATGTGGCGATCGAAGCGACCGCTCGCGCGATGCGCGAGAATCGGACCGTCATCTACACCTCCCCCCTCAAGGCGCTTTCCAATACGAAATTTACCGAGTTCTCACGCGTGTTCGGCCCTGGCCAGGTAGGCATCCTCACCGGCGACCGCCGCGAGCATAGCCAAGCACCACTGTTGATTATGACGACGGAGATCTTGCGCAATCTGCTCTATGACGCCGCCGGAGGCGAGATCGATGTGCGCCTGGACACGCTGGGTCTGGTGATTATGGATGAGTCACAGTACCTGGCTGATCCGGAGCGCGGAGTCGTGTGGGAAGAAACGCTGATTTTTTGTCCCTCGCAGGCTCGTCTCCTGCTTCTATCGGCCTCTATCGGCAATCCACAGGATATTGCAGACTGGTTGACCGCGATACGCCCGACCCCATGCTCGCTGATTCGCCACACCAAGCGATCGGTTCCGCTGCGGGCCGGCTACCTGCATCCGAACGAAAAACTCACGCCGCTGTTTCGAACCGCCGGCATTCCGTACGGCCAGCCCCATCTTTTGCACCCGGAAGCGAAACGGCTCTTCATGGAATACGAAGAAGAGACCGGCCCCTCCCGATCACGCTAGTCGCTGTTCCAGCTGATGTCGCTCATGAAGCGTGAAACGGCTCTCGCAAACGAAAAAGCCGTTCCATCCCTACTGCCATCATTGCGAAATGATGACCTACGAGTGATGAACGAAGTCCAGTTAGCCAGGCCCCTGCGAATAGGGGAAGGACAGCTGCTGGCTAGAACGAATAGGTCAGGCCGACCGTCGGGCCATGGCGAAGCGTTTGGAACTGAGTCAACGGTGCGGACGCCGTAGATCCATCTGCCCCGTACAATTTCCACTGATCGCTGACGAGTACGCGATTCCACCACACGCGGTATCCTCCCGTGAGGTACAGCCGATCCCAGATTTTGACCCGTAGATTAAAATCTGAGGTGGTGCCGATCCCGAGGCCGGTCATTCGGAAACTCGGATCTTGCGCAAGATCCGTCCGAAGGTGATGCACATCCTCATTATTCAAATAGGACAGTAGCAGCGCTACCCTCGCCTCAACGCTCACGCGCGGATCGAGCCTATATTCAAGCTCTCCACCGACCCGTCCAGAAAACCATGTCGTCGTATTCGTAATCACGGACTGATTGCGAAACCCGACCGTGCCGGCAGGAGAGCACTTGAACGCTGGAGTCGGAGCCGAAGGCGTCGTGCATTCCGCCTGAGCAAGCCCCGTGGCTACATGCCGTTCACGCCAATATTGCAGCCCTGCAAAGACCCCCATGCTTCCTCGTTTTTCCTGGAAGGTATGCGCCGTCACGCCAAGATCACCGTTGAGATACCAGAGATTGTCGCCGCCGATGTCGCTGTAGGTTCGCGAAAACCGGTGTTCGCCGCTCACGGTCGCCCCTTGTGATGCAGCGCCTTGCGCGCTTAAAAAATCGTCGTCCGTCAGACGTCCACCGCCGATGGCCCCGTAGCCGAAGGCGCCGCGGAAATAGATCTTGTTCTTCAACTGCACCCGCCCGGTGATCTCGGTCACGTTGGTGCCAGTATCTTTAAATTTCAATTTGGAACTGGGATTTCCCAGATTTGGATCAAGCCCGGAGGCATTATGGCTCCAAACCGTTTCCCCCTGACTGAACCATTCGGAAATTTTGAGATCGACCTGCGTCACCGACGAGGACTGGGCCGGAGGAACCTGCGCCTCGGCCAAACCAGCGGGGTATGCCGTCATACAGAGGCCTATCGCACAGAGCAGACATCGTAGCGGGATCATAGGTGAGGCACTCCCTAACCATCCGGGCCAAAGACTCGTTCGCATGACCGCGAGACTACGTATCCCGGCCGGAACAGCGCGCCCACTGATACCCTACCTGTCGTGCATGGTCAACAACTTTCTCGGCCCTAGTGGGCTCTATATCCACCTTTCCCGATACCTCCCTGTGCGGACGATTGAAAGGCATTCGTCATCGCAAGACCGACGTTCTGATTTTGTACGCCGAAGTGCCACGACCCTACAGGCGGAAAAAATTTCCTAGAGCATTTGTACGAGAGGGAGGTCCACGCAAAATACGTGAGACGAGTGAAATTTTTGCTTGCCTATTCGCGTTTGATCCGTTAGGGTCGGCTCTGCAAGATATCCTGACGGGATTCTCACCGAACTCCGCTGAGCGATTCCCGACAATCAACTAAGAAGAACGCCGAAGCGATTTGTTGTGGCACGCCTGTTGCTCACCGACCAATTGTTTGCATTTTACATTTCAGGAAGATCACCTAAGGGAGTACTGATCATGACGGCACAGCATTTCACACCGAGTCAGCATCCACCACGCATTATGAGGCGACATGCGGCTGGACATCTTGTGGGCTTGATGCTGATGTTGTGGCTATGCGACGTCGTTGCGGGAGGAAGCAGTGCTCTGGCGCAAAATATCGTCAGCACACCCAGCGCCCTGTCGCTAACCGTCGCGCAGGGAGGTACGGCCACCGGAACGCTTAGCCTAAGCAAATCGGACACCGCACAACATACCTACTTCATCAGCGCCAATCAGTCCTGGATTTGGTTGAATCCGCCGTACGGCAGCACACAGACCATTTCGACAGAAACAGACCTGCTCACCGTCACGGTGAATACCTCTGCAATGGGACTCTCAGTGGGCACCTATTCGGGCGTAATCTATATCGGGCAATCCGGGCCTGGCGTGTCGACCACGTGGCGCATCCCTGTCACAACCACCGTGACCGCCGCCGGCACCACTCCACCGCCGCCACCGCCGTCGACGACACCACCTCCACCCTCAATCACGCCGCCGCCGCCGGCAACAACTCCACCGCCCCCCCCGCCCGCGACGACACCGCCCCCCCCGCCGCCGACCGGGTCATTGACACCCTTGCTCCAAGCGTTCCCGTCTGCGCTCTCGCTCACCGCCGCGAAGGGGAATACGGCCACCGGCGTGTTCAACCTGCAGAAGTCCAGCACGCAACAGAGCACCTATAGCATCAGTGCGAATCAGGGATGGCTCTGGATGAACCCGCCCTATGGCAGCACCCAGACCATCACCACAGAAATCGATCCCCTTACAGTGACGGTCAATACCTCTACCATGAACGTTGGCAGCTATACGGGTGTCGTCTATATCCTGGAAAGCGGGCCCAACGGGTCGCAGACATTGCGAATCCCCGTGTCCCTCACCGTCCTCGCCAGCGGCAGTGCCACTCCCCCGCCACCGCCGTCGACGACACCACCACCACCCTCAACCACGCCGCCCCCGCCGGCAACAACTCCACCGCCCCCCCCGCCCGCGACGACACCGCCCCCGCCGCCGCCGACCGGGTCATTGACACCCTTGCTCCAAGCGTTCCCATCCGCGCTCTCGCTCACCGCCGCGAAGGGGAATACGGCCACCGGCGTATTTAATCTGCAAAAGTCCAGCACGCAACAGAGCAGCTATAGCATCAGCGCGAATCAGGGATGGCTCTTGATGACCCCCCCCTATGGCAGCACGCAGTCAATCACGACAGAGGTTGATCCCATCACGGTTTCGGTGAACACAGCAACCATGAACGTCGGCAACTATACGGGTGTCGTCTATATCCTGGAAAGCGGCCCCAACGGATCACAAACCTTGCGCATCCCCGTCTCGCTTTCCGTCCTGGCCAGTGGCAGCACGACGCCCCCGCCGCCGCCATCGCCGACGGGAAGTGCTACTTCGCCCCCGCCTCCTCCTTCAGGGACGGCAACCGGGACGGTCACGGTGATATGGAATGCCAACACGGAAGCGGACCTGCAAGGCTATCGGGTCTATGTCGGTACCAGTTCCGGTGCCCGCACGCAGGCGTTCGACGTGGGAAATGTCACTTCCACGAGGCTGACCCTGCCCTTAGGCTCCACCTATTTCTTTGTGGTGACGGCCTACGACAAGAGCGGCAATGAAAGTTCTCCATCGGGAGAGTTGAGCCGGAGCCTGTTCTAGAAAATATGTCTGCTCGACAGGCTTGACCGCTCTTCCCTCAAGCCTGTATAACGGGCGCTGTACCTTTGAGCCCGCTCCGAAGGAACATCTCTTCGAGCGGGCTCAAAAGTGTATAAAGCGCCCGTAGCTCAATGGATAGAGCATCTGACTACGGATCAGAAGGTTACAGGTTCAAGTCCTGTCGGGCGCACCACTTTTCCAATACCGACTATCTTCTCTCACCTAGCGGCAAACATGTATGTAGCCCACGGTGGACCCACGCCAGGCTCAGAAGTTTCCGGTTTCCCTGCCCATCACTCACGTTGTTCACAATATGGTTTCGAGGCGTTTCATCCCCTCTCTCGCGCTGCGTCCTGATGCAAGAGTGGAATTCCTGAGATAGAAACATTTTCTCCTGCGACGCCTCATCTTCCACACCCTCGATCCCCCGCACGATCGATTGGGGACTGGAATTATTGACTCAGAGCCAACCCATTTCCACAAACAACTGGAACCATAACGCTGACATCATACTTTCCGCTCATACCCTACGCTCCTGACCACTTGCGCCCCGCACCCCTTTGCGCGCGGCGCTTCTGCGTTTTCGAGGAGACACCGATTCCGAAGAGTCAGACACTTCAGACCTCGCCGAGCAGCCGAACGGCAGCATTGCATCAACCAAGAATTCTCGCCTTCAGCCCCGTACCGGGAACGTGAACTCGGAATCGTCACAGGGAACCTCGATCGCGAGGTCAATGAAGACGTCCATTGGCTTTCAGCCGCCTCTCGCACCCGTCGTGCATGACAATCGTTCCCGGCAGAGAACCCCTCCTGCTGCTTCTGCTCGACTGGCTCACTCTTGAAATTGCAGGACTACCGAGACACATACGTATTATCACCACTTCTCCACCGTAGCTCGATCGAGGGCCCTCGCCCGTTCCATTCTGAACTAGGGCCATGCCTAGTTTGAGGATCGTCACATCCTGTTGATGCCGATGGGCAAGGATATGGCGCGATCTCCGGCAAAGGCGTGGAACTGGTTGTAACCTTGGCGACAGGCGTCGGCTCTTCCCTATTCGTCGATGGTCGCCTTGTTCCGAATGTAGAGGTCGGCAAGAATCGGCTGCGTGGCTCTGAGCTCGAACGCATCGGAAACAAATTGTGGAACAATCGTCTCCTCAAAGTGATCGCCAAACTCGAACACATGTTTCACTACGACCACCTTTACATCAGCGGCGGCAATGCGGCGCAAGTGGATATCGGGCGGGTACCAGGAAATGTGACCGTCGTGTCCAGCCTGAATGGGCTACTTGGTGGGATCGCCTTATGGCCAGAAGCCGGTCATTTCGCTGCGAACAGGCAGGAGCTCGCCCATCGCAAGTCGAAACACCCTGCCCTGCAACAACCGACTGATGAGCGCCGTCGCCCTCGGCCGTATGAGCGATGAAAACATGACTGACGACGCTCGGCCGAACAGAGACAAATTGTCCCGGCGCAGACAACCGGTCCGCGACTGGTATCACCATGCACGGTGCACCACACGCGAAGCTCTGTCAAACGCCGCCGCCAGAACGCACGGACCGAGCGATCAATCAACGCATCACTCGATCCCAACATGGTCCCGCATTTGCACCGCTGTCTCGCTGAAAATGACACCGGCATCCTGTTCGCCAAAGTCTTAACAGAATGATCTGGGGAGGTCACATGGCACACATGCGCGGGGGAATCAGAACAACGCCACCGGAGCGTCGGCAGAGATCAGCACAGCAGACGAGCAACGGAGACTCGATGGGACAATGGCCGCATTCGGAACTGGAAGGGACCTCCCGGAACGTGGGCGAGAAGGAGCGTCTTGTCTCGGGCCTCATCGGCGGCGGCTTGCTCCTCCATAGCCTGAAGGGTCCCTTCTCCGGCCTGAGCGCCATCAAAGCCCTCTTGGGCCTGGCATTTGTGCAGCGTGCTTTCACGGGCCACTGTGCCGCGTATGAGATGCTCGGGATGAACACCCACGACCAGGCGGATACGTCTGCGATAGGACGACCCAAAATACATAGCGCTCGGGCGATCAAGATCGAGCGCTCCATTACGATTCAACGTTCTGCCAAGGATCTCTATGCCTTCTGGAGGCAACTCGACAACCTTCCCACCATCATGAGTCAGGTCCGCAGTGTCGAACCCCGTGAGGGTCGGAGATCCCATTGGGTCATCAACACCCTTCCCGGGGCGCCGACCGTGGAATGGAATGCGGAAATTATCAATGAGGTCGAAAACGAACGAATCGGCTGGACAACCGTCGATGGCGCGACGGTCGAACATGCCGGATCCGTGCGGTTCACGCCGCTCAACGATAACCGCCAGACCCGGGTGACGGTCACGCTGCACTATGATCCACCGGCCGGCGCCATCGGCGCGGCCATCGCGGATCTGTTCGGGCAGGAACCGGGGCAGAAAATCGCCCACGATCTCGAGCGCTTCAAAGAAGCGATGGAATCGCGCACCGCCGTCTCTCAATGAGACGCCATGCGCGCAGTCCAATAGTCTGAGCTCTCCGCTTCCAGTCTGCCGGAGTGAAAGGGGGACACATGCACAGATGGCAAGGCGTCACAATCGCGATGATGCTGATGGGATCCACCTTGCTTTCAGGAATCCCCACTGAAGCCGCCCAAGAGACCACCACGGAGACAACTCCCAAGGTGGGAGCGGAGGCAGCGGGCAAGTCTACGGGACAGGCATCCAAAGAAGGCCGAGCCACAAAAAAACGACGGTCATCGGCCAAGGGCCATGTCGAAGACTCGACCGCCCGCAAGTCTCAACCAAAGGCGCAGGACTCACGAGAGGGCACTCCCGGCACGACGTTAATGTTCAGGTCTGACGGAAAAGGGAATTCCGGCGAGACAGGGAAATAGACCGGGATCAGCGCTGGGCACCGCTTCCATTTTTTGAAGGAGCACACCATGCCGAAACGAAAGAGGCACATTCAACTGTTCGTCGCACTGCTGGGAGTAGGAATCATAAGTGCGACAGGGGCCTATGCAGACCAACCAGGTGGGCAACGAGCTGGGGAATTACAGGCGCAACACGATAGTCGTATCCACAATACAGACATCACCGGCGGCTTCTATGATGACCACTCAAATCCCGACGACTGGTACTATGATTTTTATGACAGCCAGGATATACCCGGGCTGATTCCAATTCCATCGCCCAGATGCCCAACGACAGCACGGTGAGCCTGACGGATGCCGCACACCCATCCGTCCGGCATCCTCGATCCCACCGGACCGACCAGAATGTCGCTGCCACACCCTATGCCGTCGATCCCTGGTTTTATGCACAGAGAGACCCGCTGTCTGGCATCCCGGAAACCGGCTCCCATCCCCACGGCAAGGACGTCGTCAAAGAGACGATCACGGCGACCAAGCAGATCCGCAACCGTACAACCGGCGACCACAATACCGTGGTCTTAGTCACTACCCCCGACCGCGGGCAAGTCACGACGGACCTTGGTTCTTCACGACGCACCCTGGATTTGGCGCTCACGAAAGGCGATCCCGTTGTCATAGCCGGCTCATGGGAGAATGTGGGCCCTTACTCTGTCCTTATGGCGAAACAGATCAGGACCGAAGCCAAACGGGTCACGCTGAACCGTCCCGTCGGAACCACGGCTGGGGACAGGATCGTTGAAGGTCGCATCCAACAATTTCGCGACATGCGCATGAATCACAGCGGCGAACTCCATCGTGCGGCCGCCGTGCAAACCCCGGACGGCGGAATGGCGCTAGTGGATCTGGGGCCCGACAATCAGGATCGGACACCGCTGCGAGCGGCCGCCGGCGATCGAATGGTGGCTCAGGGACCGGTGGTTCAAGTGGGCAACTATCCTGTGCTCTGGGCCAACCGTTGGCGATCAATGACGGCCTGCCGGTTGACGTGACGCGTACGACAGGCCCGACCGACTTCGTCCCGACAACCGGAACCAGAACGGAAAACTGTCTTGGCGCGGGCTGCGACAACCAGCCTCCAAACCAAGGGCAGCCAGGTCACGGGAATAGCAACGCCATGGACGGCACTACACATTGATCCCGCCGGTACCTCATGCGCGAGGAAGGAGGATCGAAGGATCCTCCTTCCCCGGCATGGTGTTGTAGGACAGATGTCTCTGGGGTCTCGACGGCAGGGCCTATCGATGGAGTGGACTACAATCGAATCGTGATGCTGCTTCGTCCGGAGACCGGGTCCAGGCTGGTGACCATCGTTCGGACACGCCGCTCGACCACGCGTTCAATCCGCTCCATGAGCACATCCTGGCACGAAGTAAACATCGCCTCGTGCACCTGCTTCAGCAAGGCACGTCCCTCCTCCGATTGAGCCAACCGTGCCTCGGCGGGGACGGCGCCGTTTCGCGTGATCGTCGCATTGATTACGTCGTCGGACAATTGGACTTGAACGTGCGAATAGTTGGACTTCATGAATTCCGTATGGAAATTCAGAATCGCCAACATGACGGCGTATTCGAGATCGGCGCTACTCCTGGCCTGTCCCATACGCTATCCCCTTCCCCTCTGCCCAGGGGCTGAACCGGCTGTCCGTGACACAACCTTCTGTTCCCGTTGGTCGCGGTCGCGCATCGTCCCGGCTTGGTCCGTCGATCGAAGCGTGAACAATGCCCTCATGAGAGCGAGGTCACGACTGCAAGCCTGGCCCGATCTCCGCGGGGCTCCGCTCGTTCGCGCCGGTTTTTCAGAATGACGGGATCGACAATGTCGCCGCACATCATGCAGTGCAGCGCCTGGAATCCCTGGCCCTGGGTCTCCAACACATGATCATAGACTTCCCGATACATGGGACTATTGCATCGCAGGCAATTCATCACGCCTCCGTTGTGACGTTCTGGTGGTGCAGGAATGCACGGATTCGGTTGCTGCATGGGAGGTGTGCAAAGCCTGGTCCAGGCCTCGTCAGTAAAGGATCGTGCCGCGCTCTGCGGCGGATCCATATGAAAACCGGCTGTTACCGAGAATGGGGCTGGTTCGTTCGCAGGTTCAGTGCCGGATCATGTGGCACATGCGGTGAAAAAACGTGTACGCGTGCACCAACGCGGCAGGGATTGTGCGCCGGCACTCGGCAAGGTTATGGGTCAGGCGCGCGGTTTTCGGCGGCGGTCCAACATCCAGCGGGTAACACCGAGCTGCTTCGCGGCTAAGGTCTTGTTTCCGCCGGAACGGGCCAACACTTCTTCGATGATCCGGTCCTCCAGATCGGCCAGCGTTTGAGCACCGACCTGAAAACTGATGTGGACCTGCGACGGATCAGCTGGTTGGGCACCAAAAGGAGCAGCCACGGGAAATAGCGGGACCGAGGGGGAGGCTGCTGCCTGTTGCACGTCGCCGGGAAAGTTGGTGGCTTCGAGGGTCGTCTCTCCACAAAACAACACCGCGCGTTCAATCAGATTGCTCAGCTCGCGCACGTTGCCGGGAAGCTGATACTCACGAAGCAGGGCCTGCGCGCTCGCGCCCAACGTCCGGGCAGGTTTGGTCAGGGCCAGGGCGGATCTGGTCAGGAATTGTTCCGCCAACGGAATAATATCCTCCCGCCTCTCGCGGAGCGGCGGGACCACCAGGGTGACGACATTCAGCCGGAAGTACAAATCCTCCCGGAACTCTCCCTTGGCCACCGCCTCCTTGAGATTGCGATTGGTCGCCGCCATCACCCGCACATCGATGGGAATGTTCACGGCCCCGCCGACCCTGCGGATCGTCCGCTCTTCCAACACCCGGAGAAGCTTCGCCTGCAGCGGAAGCGGCAAGTCGCCGATTTCGTCAAAAAAGATCGTCCCCCCTTCGGCCAACTCGAGGAGACCGCACTTTCTTCCGCTCGCTCCGGTAAACGCGCCCTTCTCATGTCCGAAGAGCTCGCTCTCGAACAGATCCCGCGGAATCGAAGGGCAGTCCACCTCCACGCAAGGTTTCCCGGCACGGGCGCTGTTGTAATGGATGACTCGCCCCATGTACTGCTTGCCGGTCCCCGTCTCGCCCTGAAGCAACACCGTCACCCGATCGTTTTTAATCAGCTCCTGCAAGTGGGCAAGAAAGTTCTTGGTGACAGGACTGCGAGCAATCACACGGTCGATGGCATACCGGGCGGCGTCCTGCCCGCTGTGCAACTGCACCTGACGCTGCAGGGTCAACAACTCGGTCGCCCGGCGCAGCGTGTGCAAGAGGTCGTCCATGTCGATGCTCTTGGCGACGAAATCGAACGCCCCCAACCGCATCGCCTCCACCGCATCTTTCACCGTTCCCCGCGCCGTCAACACAATCACCGGCAGTCCCGGCAGCATCTGTTTGACCCGGGCCAGCACATCCAGCCCGGAGAGATTCGGCATCACCAGATCGGCGACCAGCAGATCCGGCTCAAACGATCGTAGGAGACTCAGGGCTTCCTCCCCCGAGCCGGCCGTTTGCACGACATAACCCTGGTCGCGCAGGCGCAAGGCAAAGGCCTCACGCACCGACGCCTCATCTTCCAGCAGCAACAGGTGCCAGGCCATTAGAAGGTCCCGCCTTCGGTGTGACGGTCACGCCTCAGCTGTTTTGTATGCATACTCTTCCTATGCTTCATGAGCCCTCGTATCGGATCGGCAGCCACACATCCACCACCGCCCCCTGGCCTGGGGGGCTTTGAATGACGAGCTGCCCATGGTGGCGTTCGACGATATCCCTCGTGATGGTCAGCCCGAGCCCCACCCCTTTGGCTTTGCCGTTCGTGAAAAAGGGTTCGTAAATCCGCTTCAAATCCTCTGCCGTAATACCTTTCCCTTGGTCGGCAAACCGCATCAACACACCGGGGACGCGCCGGAGTTCCGGCGACAGAGTGGCATACAGGGTACCACCTCCCGGCATGGCATCGATGGCGTTCATCACAATGTTGAGACAGACCTGAAGAATGTGGGCACGAGAGGCATCAACAGGCGGAAGATCCGGCGCGACGGAGGTCCTGATCAAAATCTGATTCTTCACGAGGTTGGGCCGGAGCAGCGTGAACGTATCGTCCAATACCGAGGGCAGCTCGCAGGGCGCGATGTCGAAGGGCCTGGGTCGCAACTGGCCCAGGTGGGATTCCAGCAGCTCATCGATACGCGAGGCTTCCCGGGCGATCAAGCGGCACCGGTCGCGGGCCTCTTGAGGCAGAGAGGTTTGTTCGGCCAGATGGGTGGCTAAACTCCCGAGCCCGATCAGCGGATTCCGCACCTCATGCAAAATCCCCCCCGCAAGTTGCCCGACGAGTTTGACCTGTTCGGTATGCCGAAGGGCTTCCAACATCTGCTCACGCTCGCTGAGATCCGTCAGAATCGCCATGAAATATTGCGTCGTGCCGTCGGACGCCTTCACTGGGCTGACACTTTCCCAGACCAGAAATTCCGATCCGTCCTTCCGCCGGTTGACGAACCGCTCCACAAACGGATGGCCGGCTCGAATCGAGTCCCAGAGTCGCTCATAAAATTCGGGGGAATGTTTGCCGGATTTCAGAATCGCCGGGCGCTGGCCGAGGGCCTCCTCGCGCGTCCATCCGGTCATGCGCTCCAGCGCCGGATTCCAGTCCAGGATTTTACCGTTCGTATCCGTCATCATCACCCCGTCCTGCGCCGACAGAAACAGGCGATGATAAAAATCCATCTGTGTTTCTTCGTGCCGGCGGCGCTCCAGTACCGCCCCGATGGTATTCGCCATCGTGCAGAGAAATTCCTGCTCCTTCTGCGTGAACCGGCGAACGCGTTTCGAATGGGCGGTCATCACGCCATAGACGCGATCCTCGACCAGCATCGGCACACACATACCGGCCACCGCGCCATGTTCCGTCAGCAACTTCGAGGCGGAAAACCGCGTTTCCCGACGGAGATCCTCGACCACCACCGGCACCCGTTCACGAATCGCGTAGCCGGCCTGCGAATGGGTGCCGCCCTCGATCGTCAATTTCCCGATGAGTTCATCCCGCAATCCGCTTCCCGCCATGATGTAGAGATGGCCGTCCGGCTCCCGAGGCACGAGAATTTTGCACAGCTCCACTTCCAGGGCCGCCGCCGTTTCCTTCACCGCTTCGTTCATCAGCTCTTGCGCGGATACCCCGCTGACGCCCAGCGTGCCGATGCGCGCGAGCACCGATTGAAATCGCGCCACCTGCGACGCATCCTGTGCGAGGAGAACGCGTTCCGTCACATCCTCCAATACCATCAGGACACCACGCTCGCCGCGATAGGGCACCACGTTGAAGCGGCAGGCATAGTAGAGAGGGCGCCCATCGTGCCCCGCCAGCTGGTACTCCACGCTTTTTCGCGAACCTAAATCGCGCTGGTTCCAGACAATGGCATCGTCCAGCAAACGTTTTCGCAGCGCTGGCTCCCCACCTTCTTGAGGCGGCGCGCTTTCCACCAGTTCCGCGAATTGAGAATTTTCGAAAATGAGCAGGCCCTGGCAGACAAAACAGAGACCGCCGTGAATGCAGTCGCTCAACCAGGCGAGGACCTCTGCGGCCGCTGGTTCAGAGCGAACCGGCCGGGAGACTTTGGAACGGGTGCGATGGGAAGAGGGCATCACTGTCCTGATCGTCGGAGTCTCACGTGATCGATGCGGCACGTGCATGCGTGCGGTGCCAGTATACCGAGCAGGCGCGACCCCGTCGAGAGGAAGACCGGAGGACCGCCCTGTCTAGGGGACCACGAAATGATCCCGGCGTGTCACCGCGACGTCGCTGACAAACATGGCGCCCGAGTGTTTGTGAAACACAGGCCCGAGACCGGCCAGAATCGGCTCGATCCGCTCCTCCGGCACCACGGTGAACACGATCACCTGGCTGCTGGTGTCGTCGAATAATAGATGTCCTTCATGAAATCCATGGTGGCCCTTACCCGATACATTGTTGATGATCGTGTACCCGGTCGCCCCCACCCGGTCCAACAGGCTAGTGACGATTTTCAAATGCTCCCCTTCGACCACAATGCGAATCTCTTTCATCGGATGCAACGTCAGCATACTCCGCCCCTTTCTCCTATTGATCCTTCCTCTTTTGCTCGAATGATGTCGCCTGTGCCCAGGTTTCTTGCACTGTGCCGACCACCTCACCATCTTTCTCGAACGGGGACCGCTCCGGTGCTGCCACGAGCTCGGCGGACAGAACGGGCTGTGGCTCCGGCACGTCAGACACGGGCCGCCAGCCCTGCATGATGTCGTAGTGATAAAACTTGGCTTCATCCGGTTCACAGACCACCAGGGACACCCATTCATTCTCGAAGAGCCGCTCGAGGCCCGGATGCCGCGCAATCACTGCCTCGACCCGTGCCCGGGGAGCCTCGATCACGGCCAACAATCGCGTGGGGTCATGATAGGGCACCGGACCGTCCAGCACGGTCTGCGCCGGTAGTCCCAACCGTAGATCACCGGTGGCGCCGCTCATGACGCCGACCCGCCCGACGATATTGTGGTACACCTTACTCCCGCTTCCGTACACTTCATTGTCCACGGTGGAGAAATAGTGCTCCATGTTAATCCACTGAGCCACGATGAGCGGCGCCGTCATGATCGTCTCCAGCAATTTCGCGGACTCGTCCTGCCGGTAATCGTAGGAATGCAGAAACGACCGGCCTTCCAGGTTTAACGGCCGCGTCAGTTCCCGCCGGCCGACGATGAGCAAATTGTTTTTGGAGAGGCCCCACTCGGGACGGACTTGCGCCCAATCGACGCTTCGCCGGCTGGCCCTGGTAAGCGGATCCTTCCGTTTCGATGCGCCCACCGGTCCCTCTAAGGCCAGCCCCCGTTCCTGCGCCGACTGCGCCCCCGCTTCTTCCAAGTCATCGAGCAGTCGCAGGAGGTCTTTCCGGTGCGTCGCAGGCACGTCTTCCAGGTCGACGATCCGGACATCGTTCCGCGTCGTGTCATGGGCCGCCGCTACGAAATGCGAATCGACCGGGATCTTGATGCCGCGCCCCTCCAAAACCTTACGCACCGCCTGGTTGTTCGCCATTGCCGCAAAGGCCCGCGCATTCGGCAGGCCGCTGTTCCCTCCGCAGGCGCCGCAATCGAGCGCAGACTCATAGGGATTGTTGTCGGACGTGCTCCCGTGGGAACACATCACGACCAACCGTGCAAAGCCCGAGGTGAATCCCATGAGACGGAGTGCCGCCTCCACGGCATAGGCCTGTTCGGAGACCGAAAAACCATGCACGGTGATGCGCTGAAGACGGGACGACATGCCGCGGGGTGTGAGATTCAATGTGCGCCGGAAGCGTTCGTACAAGGCATCCGCTTCGACAGGTGTCAGGCCGAGGCTTTTTGCCACCTCGCGCGTTTTCTGCTCGTCCTGACTCTCCATCGCGCCGAGACGGATGGCTTCGATCAAGGTCGGCGTGATGTCGGAACCGAGTGAAGGGAACTCGCGGCGCAGCGCGGCGCGGATGGCGGCGCGCTGTTCGACAGCCACCATCTCTTCCGCCTCGTCCCTGGTCAACTTGTCAATGGTGAGTGTCGTCGCCAAAGGCGGCAGCCAGAGGCCCTTCAACCAGGCACTCATGCGCTGGTACCAGAGGGGAAAGAGCGTCTTACCGAAAAACGGGACGCTGAAGAACCAGCCCAGGGCTTCAACCATGACGTACGGTGTGATGACGTTTTCTTTCAAATCGTGCAGAAGGGTATGGCCGGCGTGGCTGAGCCGCGCAAACAGTCGATGGCGGCTCGCCGCCGCCCCATGGTAGCTGCGCGGAATCTCACGGATATGGTTCTTCGGTTTCAGCAGCACGGGAGCATGGGTAACCGGATGCTCCTCTCCGAATGCCTGGTACTTGACCGGGATACCAAAAAATCCGGCCACGCCCAGGGTCTCATATCCACCGAGCTGTTCGAGATGCCGCCTGAGGATCTCTGATCGAACATCGATGCAAAACACCATCTGCGCCAACGGCCGTGACGCTCCACTCGGGGCCGGCTTCTCATCGGCATCGCGCAACTGCTTCGCCACTCCGGCCAATTGTCCGACCACGTCTCGGCGATGGCGGGCTTCCAGCGCTTCCAACCAGCGATGGCTGTGCTGCGCCGGTGGAAATCCATCCAACCATATCAGAATCGTGAGCACATCGGCAGATGAGGTCTGACTGATGAGTTCGGGATCGAGGCCCATCGCCGTCGCGAGCGCGAGCAATCGCTTGGCGTCGCGCCGCATGATTTCCGCGGCACGCCATTCGGCAGTCTGTTCATAAACCTGCTTCCCGATCTCGTTCCACTCTGCCGGCGAGGCCGTCCGGTGAAGACGGCTCCATGTCCGCGTCTCCCCATCGACGAACGGAGCCAATCGACCTGCCACCAACTGACGTCTCAACCAATGGGCATGAGGCGCTTGATCGATGTAGCCGCGAATCGCATCGTATTGCCCGGCGATATCCAGCAACTCCCGGCATCGCAACGCCACCAGCTCGCGTTCGTAAAACAACCGCACCGCGAGATATTTCACGAGATCGATCGGATATCGCGCTTGCCAGGGATGATACTGTTCTTCAGCACGCCACTTGATATACCCGGTCCAGCCGGGAAGGGTGGCCAAATGCAAGGCAAAGTAGGACTCCCAGGCGGATTTTGGGATGCCCAGATCGGTGAGGCACTGCAAGACCGCTTCTTCCGGCCGCTCGCCGAGAGCATCGATCTTGGTGGCCGCATCCTGAATCCCAAGCAGCCGCAAGCCGGCATCGTACCGGGCCAATCGCTTCCAGGCGCGATAAAACGTGTGCTCGCGATCCGGCATGACCCAGGAAGCTTCGCCCTCATCCAGAAAGACCCCGCACCACTTGATCATCTGTTCGTCGATGTCCGCCGCGACGTACGTGCCCAACGTGCGGTCGCACCAGGTCGAAAGGGTTTCATGCGACAACAGATCGACGGCTTCCCACGGCACGAGCGGTTCGGGCACGGCAGTCCGAGCCTGCGCGACAGAGGAGGTCAGCCATGTGGCGAGACATTCCAGCGGCTCATCTGTAGCCGATGAAGGAGCAGGTTGTTCTGCATCGTCCAGCCCATGCACCATGGCATATCGGAGCAACTCCAGGTGGGACAACTCCCGTCCGGCAAAATGAACACGCCGGTCGCTGGCGAGTGGAGCCAGCACCTGAGTGACATCCTCGGGCCCGAGACGACCTTGCGCATAATACCGGCGATAGAGCGCGCCGGTGAGATACCCTTTTCCGCCCAGCAGTTGTTCGCCGCGCTTGACCGCTTGGTCGAAGGGCAGATGCTCCAACCCATGCAACGGATTGTGGTGGATAAACGTGCGCATCGGCCAGTAGGCAGCAATCGCCTCGCCTGCCAGCTCCACATGGGACCGCAGTTCCATCCGCTGGGCATCTGTGAAGGCGCGTTGTTCGAGTGTCATCCAATGACTCCGTTGTACCTGCCGGCGCAGCCTGACTAGCGTCGAAATGCCGTGCGACCGAGCATGCGCATCAGGTCCTCGACATAGAGCCCGTTGAGAAAGGTCACGTAGGCCCGCGCGCGCAACGTCTCGATCCAAGGCGGCATGAGCAGTTTGACCCCTTTGGCCTTGCCATAGATCATTCCCCAAGCGGCGACAATCAGGATCGCCGCGCAGCCCACCACCAGATCGAAGAACGAACGATTCCATTCCGCCGCGCGCATGAAGGCCGCCGCAGTCTCATGGCCGGGATACAGAAAATGGGTGAACGCCTCGCCTGCCCACAAATACGTGAGGCCGATCACCGCGAGCGCCCCGAGCATCGTGAGCGACACCGTCCATGAGGCGCCGGTGTGCAACCGGTAGAGCGTAAACATCGCCTGCGACGTCGTGACCCACCCGAAGAAGAGAAAGATCACCGCGCCCTGAGCATCCTGGAGCGGAATACTGACAACACCATGCACGACGAGCAGGATCACCAGTGGCAACACCAATGTCGCCACCAGGCCGGTCGTCCAGGTCATCGGCGAGAAGGCGCCGGCCTCATCCACCTTCGCGGCGGGCGGCAATTTGAACTCCGTCCGCGCTTTGTGAATGACCGATCCGGAATTGAGAAACAAGGTGGCCTTGAAGAGGCCATGGGCGCAAAGGTGAAACACGGCCAGAGCAAAGGCGCCCAGTCCGCACTCCATGACCATGTAGCCCATCTGTCCCATTGTGGAATAGACGAGGCGGCGCTTCACGCTGGTCTGCGTTAACATGGCGCTGGCACCGATCAAGGCCGTCACGCCGCCGATCACAAACAGGAGATGCAGCGTCGTGGGGGCAAAACTGAAGAGAGGCGCCAATCGATTCACGAGAAAGCCGCCGGCATTGACGATTCCCGCGTGCATCAAGGCTGAAACCGGCGTCGGCGCTTCAATCGTACCGACCAGCCAGACATGAAAGGGAAATTGGGCCGACTTGGTCATGACCGACAGGATCAACAGAAGGGTCGCCACCAAGGGCACATCCAGGCCGGTCCGCAGTGCGTTGGAGTCGGACACTGATGCAGAAGCCCCCTGCAATCGCGCGAAGAGCTCCGTCAGATCCAACGTGCCATAGGCGCCGTAGAGCAGCACGAGTGCCACCGCAAACGCCACATCGCCGAGCCCCTGCGTCCAGAACGTCTTCTGCCCCGCTTCCCTGGCCGCGCGACTCGTCGGGTTACACACCAGCAGCGATGACAGCAACCAGGTCACCAAATGCCAGCACACGAACATCCAGAGAAGATTGCCACTGGTGACCAGACTCAAGAGGACGGAGGTGAGAGCGCCCAGGAATGCGAAATACCGGACGTACCCCGCATCGCCAACCATGTAGCGCTCGGAGTACACATGAATGATCAGGCTGACGCTGCTGATGAGGACCATCATGACGGCCGCCAGCCGATCCACCAGAACTGTATAGGCCAAGAGCCCCGACGCTCCGCCGAGGATCGTCAGACGGATCGGCTCCCCGTAGAACACGATCACAAACGTGGCCACCGAGGTGAGCGCAGCACACCACAGCGCCCCGATCCCGATGCGCGAGATGCGTTCGCCCATTTCGCGCCAGAACAGGGCGATGAAGAGCGTGCCCAGCAAGGGAGCAAAGATCGTTAATAGAGGAACAACGGCTTCCATGACACGAAGGTCTCCAACATCGGCTACTTTGCGCGGACTCAACAGCAAGAACAAGGCCCAGGAGGAAATACCTCCGAAAAGCGGTGAAATGCAAGAAATCGGGGAATCGGCCGGTCACTGGATGCCAGGGCACGAGCCATCCATTCAGAAGCAACGTGCATCCATGCACAACCGTGCATAGACGCACTCTCCTGTCGGGAATCGTTAATGTCGCAACGAGGGAACCCATCGCGGAAAGGACTCGAAGGAAGAACCTTGTGTACCCGAATGAGAAAGTACGCGGCCCGGATCTAGTCATAAACCTGAAAGCGATTACGAACCACGCATGGAATGCGATGCAAGGCGGCATCGATTCGCCCTACTTCTTGATGTGTTTCCCTGCCTATGATAGCGTCTGCGTAGAGGCACGTGTATCATGCACACCAGTCACCCACACACAGCCCGGCTCGACCACATTCTCCGTGGATGGGTGGTGCTCTGGTTGCTCGCCTTGCCGTTGTTCCACATTCATCCCGAAACGGACCCGCATCACGGCGAAGCGGGTCATGTGCATGCCGTCGCCGTCCATACGGTGTTCTCTGGTGACCTCGAAGGCGAGTTCGGCGAACAACGTGACACTGTCCTGGCAAGGCCTCATGCCGGCGAAGGGCCGGCGGTATCTGCCGAAGGTGCGCATGCCTGGAGTTCCGATCCCGAACTCAACCTCGCCCTGCTGAATGACGCCACCGACCGTAAGCTGACCAAACCGTTACTGACGCATCTCCTGTTTGTCGCTCATCATCTGGTACCCCTCGTTGATCAGCAGGACGGTCCGCACGATGAGCCATTGTCGTCCACCGTCACCACGCTCTTTACCCGGGATGTGCCGGCACGAGCTCCACCCTCCCCGCTCTGCAGCTAAGTATCACCCGTTTACAGCACACATTCTGATCGCACGCTCGTGATCCGCGCGGGCCGTCCAAGGTCCCGCTGATGATCGATGCGGAATGGAGGAGGCCTCCGATGATTCCTCACATGGTCCCTTCCCTCCTGGTGGTATGCCTGTTCACCCTGTCAGGCGCGCTGGCCTGGGCTGGAGAAGTAGGCCCTCACGCCTATTCATTGTCCGACATCCTGACATTCGCAGCCCAACACAATCCCGTCCTGGCCGGAGCTGAGGGACTGGTGAAACAAAGCCAGGGGCAACAGATGGCCGCGGGCGCCTATCCGAATCCTTCCATCATCGGGATTGCCGGACGCGGCGCGATTCGTGACCCCAGTACCGGCACCCACGTCACCGAGCGGACATTGACCGTGGAACAACCGCTTGAATGGACGGGCAAACGCCAGGCCCGCCAGGAAGCAGCGGATGCCGGTCTGGCCGGAGCGAACGCCGCCCTGGAGGACGCCCGCCTCTCATTGCTCGCCGATGTCAAGATTGCCTTCTATCACCTCCTGTTTGGCCAACGCGATGTCGAGCTGTCTGCGCAAAATGTCACGAATGTGGAAGAGGTCTTGCGAACGGTGCAGGCACGCGTGACGGCCGGTGAAGCCACGTCCTTCGACAGCCTGAAAGCCGGCGTGGAAGTGCAGAAGGCCAAGAAGGAAGTGGCTCGAGCGAACAATGCGTTGCTGGTGGCCAAGACACGGTTGAATACCCTCACCGCCGGTACGCTCGGCAAGGACTTTTCGGTTCAAGGCGATTTTGACAAGCCCAAGCCAGGCCTGAACGCAGACGGTTTGTTGGTCCAGGCGTTGGAACAACACCCCGCCGTCCGGCGCGTGAGCAAACTGGCGGAGCAGGCCGACCATACGCTGCGTTTTGAGCGAGAAGCCCGTGTCCCAAATATCAGCGTGATCGGCAGCTACCATCGCGAGGCGGGTGATGAATCCCTCACGGCCGGCCTGGCCGTGCCCCTGCCGTTATGGTACCGGAGGCAAGGAGAAATTCAATCGGCATTGGGTGCCAAACATCGCGCCGACGCCGAGCGACTGCGGGCGCAGCAGGAATTGGAGCAGGCCATCACCCAACATGCCCAGGAAGTGCGGACGGCGCAGGAGCAATTACTCGTCTTCGAGACGGGTTTGCTGAAACAGGCGGAACAGACCCTCACCGTGGCACGAACGAGTTTCCGGCACGGCGCAGCCAGCCTACTGGACGTCCTCGATGCGCAACGGGTATATCGGCAGACGCAGCTCGAATATGCCCAAGTGCGAGCGGATCTTTCCATCGCCTTGGCTCGTCTCGAGCGCGCGCTGGGAACGTCCTTATGAACGCTGACCGCAGTGAACGGACCATTGGAGTGCAGCGATGACGCGACGACTGACGACGATCAGCATGGTACCCGTGCTGCTCTGGCTCCTGTCGGCTTGCAGCGATCAGGGAGCGCAGCCACCAACACCTGCCACGACCAGCGATGCCCCGGCACCCACCGGGAGTAACAAAGCCATTCACCCGCCGCCGGCAGTTCAGGCTCGCCTCCGCATACAGACCGCCACCCTGCGCGCGGTACCCGCGCTGATCACGGCTCCCGGTGAGGTGGCCCTCGACCTGAAGCAGGTCGCCAAGATCACGTCCCGCATCGGCGGACAGGTTGAGCGCATCCATGTGCAATTGGGAGATCGCGTCAAAAAAGGCCAGGCGCTGGTCGCCATCGGCAGTCTGCAACTCGATCAGTTGATCGAGGAATATCTCGTCGGAAAGGCCCAAGCCGATGTGGCGGAAAACAGTTTCCGCCGGACCGAGAAACTGCGCGCGGACGACATTGTCACGGAGCGCAAGCTGATCGAAGACAAGGGTCTCTATCTCGAGACACAGGCGCGATATCAGCACATCCGTGAACGACTGTCGAACATGGGAATCTCGACGGATGACCTGAAACAGGGCCCGCACGAAAAGAGCCACCTCTACACCTTGACCGCGCCGATCGCGGGGACCGTCGTCATTCAGAATGCGGTGCGCGGACAGGGGGTCGGTCCCGGTGACGAATTGTTTGAACTCGTCGATACCAGCCGTGTGTGGGTCTTTGCCAATCTTCCCATCGAGCAGGCCAGACAATTCAAAGAAGGCGACTCCGGCACCATCACGCCGAAGGGCGGCGAAGCCATCGTGGCGCCGCTCACCTATCTGTCGCCGGTGGCGGACGAGACTACCCGCACTATTCGCGTGCGGTTCGAGGTCGCCAATCTCCACGGGCAGTTGAAACCACGCGAGTACGTCGAGGTGGCGCTCGGCTGGTCGGGGCCACCAGTGGTCACCGTTCCGATGACCGCCATCACCACGATCGACAAAACACGCGGTCTGTTTCTCGAAACCGCAGATGGCTATACGTTTGTGCCAGTCGATGCAGGCCGTGAAGGCGGCGGCTTGCTGGAAATCCGGCGGGGCGTGAAGGAAGGCGACCGTATCGTCACCGACGGCGTGTTCGATCTAAAAAATGTGCTGCTGAAGGAACACATCGGATCGGGCGAATGAGGCGCGCATGCAACATTTGCTGACATTTTCGCTCCGCTATCGATTTTTTACGCTTGTGGCGATTGCCGTGGTGGTTGCCTCAGGCCTCTGGTCATTCGCCCACCTGACAATCGACGCCGTCCCCGATCTGACACCGGTGCAGGTGCAAATTCTCACGCGCGCGCCGGCGCTGGGACCGGTCGAGGTGGAACAATTCGTGACATTTCCCATCGAAGCCTCCTTGAACGGGTTGCCGGCCCTGCGCGAGCTGCGATCTATTTCACGGTATGGGCTCTCCGCTGTCACCGCGATCTTCGATGATCGCACCGACATCTATCGAGCCAGGCAGTTCGTCGCGGAGCGGTTGGCCCAAGCCATGGAACGCATCCCCGCGGAATACGGGCGCCCGGTGATGGGACCCCTCACGACCGGACTGGGCGAGGTGTATCAATTTACGGTGAAAGGCGAGGGCTATAGTCCGATGGCCCTGAGAACGCTGCTTCAGTGGGACATCGGCATGAAGTTGCGCGCCGTGCCCGGGGTGGTCGAGGTCAATATTTGGGGAGGCGAGCCGCAGCAGTTCCACGTCATCGTCGATCCCTCGAAATTGTTGTCATTCAAATTGTCGATGAAGCAAGTGTTCGACGCGTTGCAGCGCAACAATGCCATCGCCGGCGGCGGGTATATCGAGCACCAGCGCGAACAATTGTCGATCCGGGGTGAAGCGCTGGCCACTCAGCTTAGTGATCTCGCCCAGATCGTGGTGGCCCATGGGCCTGGCGGCGTGCCGATTTATATCGCCGACCTGGCCGAAGTGAAAGAGGGATCGGCGCTCAGGATCGGAGCCGCCACGGCCATGGGTGAGGGCGAGACCGTGATCGGTATGGTGCAAATGCTGGCCGGCGAAAATGCGCAGGAGGTCGTCACGCGCGTGAAGGCCCGGGTGCAGGATATTCAGGCCACCCTGCCAGCCGGCGTGACCATCGAACCCTACTACGACCGTACCATCTTCGTCTCGAAGGTGATGCAGACCGTCCGCAACAACCTCCTGGAGGGCGGCCTGCTCGTCATCGCGGTCTTGTTTCTCTTTCTCGGCGATCTGCGGGCCGGGCTCATCGTGGCCTCCGCCATTCCCCTCGCCATGCTGATCGCCTTCATCGGCATGATGCAGGCCGGGCTCTCGGGCAATCTCATGAGCCTGGGTGCGATCGACTTCGGACTTCTGGTCGATGGCTCCGTCGTGATGATCGACAACATCCTCCGCCGGCTCGGAGAAAAGCCACCGCCAACCAGGGAAGCCCGGTTGAAGGAAGTGCTGGCCGCCGGCCAGGAAGTATTGCGGCCCATGACGCTGGCCGTGACGATCATTATCCTGGTGTATGTGCCGATCCTGGCGCTCACCGGCATCGAAGGCAAAATGTTCCGCCCGATGGCGGTGACGGTCATCATGGCCTTGACCGGTTCGCTCCTCCTCGCCCTGACGGTCACCCCGTTACTGTCCTTTTGGTTTTTACGCGCCACTCCCGGCAGGGAAACCACAGCGGTCATTCGCAGTGTGCGACGCATCTATGCACCATGGCTTCGGTGGGCTGTAGCCAGGCCGGTCTGGCCCGTGGCAATCGCCTTGGGTCTGTTTGCCCTCAGCCTCCTGGCGGGAAGCCGGCTGGGCATCGAATTTGTTCCCCGCTTGGAAGAAGGAGACCTCGCGGTACAGGTGTGGCGGCTCCCGAGCATCTCGTTGAGCGAATCGGTCACCACCGCGTTGGATATCGAACGAGTGCTCAGACGTTTTCCCGAAGTCACGAAAGTTGTCACGCGCACCGGCAGCCCGGAAGTGGCCACGGACGTCATGGGCGTCGAAATGTCCGACGTCTTCGTCATCCTGAAGCCCCAGCACGATTGGGTCACGGCACACAGCCGCAACGAGTTGATCGAGGCGATGAAACGGCAGATCACCGAACAGGTACCGGGCGTCGGACTCGGGTTCACCCAACCGATTGAAATGCGCTTCAATGAATTGATTGCCGGCGTGCGCTCAGACCTGGCAGTCAAAATTTTCGGGCCGGATCTCGATATCCTGAAGCAACAGGCTGAACGGGCGGCGCGGGCGCTTCAACACGTCCCCGGCGCGGCTGATGTCAAAGTGGAGCAGGTCGCCGGCTTACCCTTACTGCGCGTCATTGTCGATCGTGCAGAAATCGCCCGTTACGGGCTCACGGCTGAAGAGGTACTCACCCTTGTTCAATCGGCGCGGGTCGGAACGGTTGTGGGGACAGTCGTCCAGGGTTCCCGACGGTTCGAATTGGTCGTGCGGCTGGCGGATCGGGTCTCGCGTGATCCTGGTTCCTTAGGCAGTCTGCTCATACCGACCATGCATGGAGAACTGGTCCCGCTCTCGCGGGTCACCAGCATCCTCGTCGATTCCGGCCCGGCACAGGTGAGCCGGGAACATGTACAGCGGCGAATCGTGGTCGAGACCAATATTCGTGGACGTGACCTGGGCGGTTTTGTGGCTGAGGCTCAACAGGCCGTGGCCCAGGCGGTCACGCTGCCACCGGGGTATGAATTGATCTGGGGCGGCCAGTACGAACATCTGCAGGAGGCGGGCAAACGTCTCGCCATGGTCGTGCCGGTGACACTCATGCTGATTCTCGGCATGTTGTCCGTCATCTTCGGCACGCTACGCCCGGCCCTCCTCATTTTCCTCAATGTGCCACTCGCCCTGTCAGGCGGAATCCTGGCTTTGTGGCTGCGAGCGTTGCCGCTCAGCATTTCGGCCATTATCGGGTTTATCGCCCTCTTCGGTATTGCCGTCCTCAATGCGGTCGTCCTGGTCAGCCATATCCGCCAGCTGGAGGCGGAAGGGGTTTCCACTGAGGAAGCCGTCCTGCACGGTGCGATGGATCGTTTGCGGCCTGTGTTGATGACGGCGCTGGTCGCCAGCCTGGGCTTTCTCCCCATGGCCTTGGCCACCAGTATGGGAGCCGAAGTCCAACGGCCGCTCGCCACCGTGGTGATCGGAGGCTTGCTGACGTCGACAGCCCTGACCCTGCTGGTTATCCCCGCGCTGTATTCGCGCCTGGTCCCGCAGGCGGGGGCCAGCCCCCATCCGGCAGCTGTGCAGCCAGAGGATCACACCATTCAGGTATAACCCCCTGTGGCATCACGAGAAAACGGCCATCACCCGCACCCGATCCGGCGCCGCTTCCGACTCTTTTCTGGACAGACTTTCATCCCGGCGGTAAGCTTTCCTCTACGAGGCGAAGTGTCTGCACGCAAGCCAGGGGCCTGCGCAGCCGCTCAAACGAATTCATAACCGGCCCATCTTCCCGAGGAGTAGTTATGGCGACCATCATGGTGATCGACGACGAACCGTCCATCCGCGGCCTCTTGCGCGAGGTCCTGGAACGATCAGGACATACGGTGGTCGAAGCCAAGGATGGGCGTGAAGCGTTGGATCTCTATCAGAAGCATAAAGCCGATCTGCTCATCATGGACCTGTTGATGCCGGAAGTGGATGGACTGGAAGCCACGCTGCAACTCACCCGCGAATATATGGACACCAAAATTATCGCCATGACCGGCGCCCAGGGGGATCGGAACTTTCTCGATATCGCCCGTCTCTTCGGCGCACACCGGACTTTCGAAAAGCCCTTCGACTTGAAGGAAATGCTGAACGCCGTGGAGGCGGAACTGGCGCAGAAATAAACATCGCTCCCGATCGCGTCCACTCGCTGAACAAGAAAGTACTAGAAACCCTCTCGCCGATTCTGCCAGAATCGGCCGTGCAGCAGCCCCCCACAATCAGGCGCTCGTGTTGGTAACCCCGCCCCGCGCAAAAGGCCTCTGGTATACCTGGGGCATCTGTATTCTGCTTGTGGGCATCTTGCCTCTGCACAACTTCGTCGGCCATGCGCATTGGCAATATATTCGCTGGGTGCCGACGCCGGACCAATTGAGCTCCCCGGCGATCCTCCTGGATCTGGGAGTCGATGCGGTCGCCAATATCCTGCTCTTTGTGCCCTTCGGCCTGCTCTATGCGCTTCGCGGACTGGAAGGCAAACCTCCCTCTCCCCGCCATCTGCTGCTGATGGCCTTTGCGCTGTCCTTCGGCATCGAGTACTACCAGGTCTATTGTCATAACCGCAGCACGTCGCTCCTCGATCTGCTGGACAATGTCCTGGGCGCGTACCTCGGGATGAAAGCGGGAGAAGTGTATGTCAGGAGAAGTATGGCAACGGTGGTAGAACCGGCCGCATAAGTTTATTGCCAGCCTGTCGGATCATAGCCCCGGTCTCGTAAACACCGATCGACATAATTCGTAAACGCCGCGCTGGGTGGGGACCGTTTGAACAATCCTCGCAAAAAGCCCGCGGTGGCGCCGCTGGCTGCGCCGACCATTGCGCCCCGTCCCGGGTGCCCCAGAATCGCTCCGCCCACCGCTCCGGCAGCAGAACCCACAGCTCCGCCGCCCACTGTCCCGGTCGCGACTTGGGCCGTCTTTCCCTCGTCGGGCGAAGCCCCAGCCTCCTTGGCCATGGCTATGCAATCCTGAATATCAGCCTGCGCGGCATCGGCGCCGACCTGTTGGTAATGGGCATTGGGATACAGAATGGGTTTGGGTGCAGCGCAGCCGGACAGCGCGAGACTCAGGACACAGAGACAAGCCATCTGCCTCATAACACAGACCTCCGGCGCGCTGAATGTACGAAAACACAGCAGACCGGCCCGGCGATGCAACGGTATGGATCAGATCCGGCCGCCCAAGTCCTTGCGCTGCAGCGTGCGCATCATCACGGAATCGTTGTAAGCCACCTCACTGAGCGCATCCATGATATGCAGACCTTTGGCAGCCACCAACTCTTTTGCCTTGGCGTAGTTTTTCGCGCTGAACCGGGCCACAGCCGGCTGGCCATTCACAATCTGACAGGCCAGAACTTCACCGCCGGGGACATCCATCGTTCCCCCTTCTTCAACCAGTTTTTTCGCCTGCGGCACCGTAATCTGATGCAGCTGGGCAAACTCCTCCAACCCGCCGGTTTCCACCAGACGCCCGTCGGGCATGATGCACAGCCGTTTGAAATGGGGGGACCAATCTTTCCGGAAATCGATGAACTTGATATCGCCGCCCTTGGCGACGGCGCGGTCCAGCGTGCGGTAGTCGAGGCCAAGATTTCTCTGTGCCAGTTTGGTTTTTAATTCCTCCGGCAGCGTCCGGTAAAAGATCTCTGCGGCGGCATCGGCCAATGAAACGGCGCGTGCCCTGGCCCACTGCTCCGCTTCGGCGAACTGCATGAGATCCAGCACCCAGGTCTGCTTGGGGGAACCACCCGTTGCATCCACCCGGCAGGCAAAGAGCCCCCGTGTGAGCAAGCCTCCCACTTGCGGATAAACGTATACGCCTCCGGTCGTCAGGAGCTCGACCATCTGGTCCAGCGGCACATCGTAACTCTCCGCCAGGATCTTCGCATGCGCCGGCAGATCTTCCGGCAAGGTCATGGCGCAGGCCGTCACATTGCCCGGCGCATCGAATTCCGAGTAATCCTCGATCACGTTGTACAGAATCGGCGGCTTTGGTTTGTCGATCTTCTTCTTGATCTTGAACATAATGGATTCGTTCCTCGTCGTTCGTTATTCCTTCAGACCACGTGCCGTGCAATCACCCACGTTGGAGGTGGTAATAGGCCGGCAAGGTCAACAGTCGCCCGTCGTCTACTGGTCCGCCGATCGTAAAGTGATAGAGCGATTGCAGCGTGAGATCCTTGATCCCGACGATCTCGTGCACCGGATCGTCGAAAAAACAGCCGATCCCCGTTCCTCGCACCCCGGCTGCTTCAGCCTCGAGATATAACACCTGCCCGACCAACCCTGCTTCCCAGAAGAAGCGTGGATAGCACCAAGCCCCTCCTTGCCGCAAGCGCCCCTCGAATTCGGCCAACATGCCCAGTGAAAAGGCGCTGTCACCGGCGATGCCTTGATGGCAACTGACTTGTGCGGCCAGACGCTGCGCATCGCCTTGCAGCAGCCAGTACAAGGGAAGACCTGTCGGACAATCAGGCACCGGCGTCCATTCCAATTCAGGGTTCATGGCCTGCTGCAGCATCGGCAGCTTCTTCGCATCCCGCGCCAACACGTAGAGGCCAGGCTCCAGCCCCTCCACTCGATGCACGAACAACAGCAGATGAATCGCCGGATCCCAGGGCAAAAAATCCCACGGCATAGGCCGCGCCAATTGCGGTTGGTGTGCCTGAGGCATCAGTCGATGCAGGAGATGAAAAAACGTGGCACTGGAAATGGCTGTGCGCCCGTCGAACGACACGGCGCTGCGGCGTTGTCTGATGATCTTCGCGGCGTCGCTTGGGGATTGGGAACTGTGATGCGGTTCGGAATGCACGGGCAACTCAACAGGCAGAGAAACCAGCAGGCTTTCCTCGCTGGTCTTCCATGACGCCTCCGCCGCTTCGTCGATGGCCTCCCAGTGCACACCATGTTCGCGGCTCAATACATTCGCCCGGCCATGCCATGGTCCCGCCGCCAGCTCCTTCACCACCGCCTGATCCAAACCCAACGGCAGCTGTGAGACATCGTGCTGCAGGGTGGCAGAGGGCCAGACCACTGCCAGACAGTCCGGATGTTCCGGTTCGGCCTCGCCAAAATCCTCTTGGCGATGAGTGCCTAGCAGCCGTGCAACTTGATTTTGTTCCAGCCCGTCCAGCAACAGCATCGTCCATCCGAGCGTTGCGGCGGCGATACGCGCGGAACCAAGAGCGTGGCCGACGTCGTGGTTGCAATAACGAAAGGCCCGTTCTCCATACTTCCAGGCTTCCCGCCAATGAACGGAGCTGAGGCCGAACAGAAATGCGCCGGCAGGAAACGGTGCGAGCACCTGTGAGATCCCCGCCGGTGGAAAGTCCGCGCGTCGCTCCAACCCATGTTCCTTGGCGGCGTAGTGATAGAGCCCAGGAGACAGATCCAAGCCCTCGACCGGCGGGAGAAGCACATACCCTTCGGTCGGATGCAGATTGCCGGACGACGGATTGTTGCGGAGGGCCCACTCCGACTCCCCTGCTCGCTTCCAAGCCGAAAGGCCGAGCGCCAGTTCGAAAAATCGTGAGAGGGTGCGCACGGTCAATGGCTGCGAGGCCACGGCGTCCGGCTGATAGAGAGCATCGTACGAGGGCGACTGCGGGTCATCCTGAGGATTCAGCAGGGACAACCGGATCAGTTCCGCCCCTTCGAACCGACGGAACAGATCGGGTTGATTCGCCCAATCCAGAAACCCCAGCGATCGCGCGTATCGATCGAAATGATGTTTCGTTCGAATATGATAGGCGATCACACGGTCGATCGGATCACTTGAGGCAGGCGCTCCGGAAGACGGTTGGTCGAGAGTCATGCGCGCAGTCTAACGAGGCGGATGAAAGAAAGTAAACGCACCCGTTGCTCACCCCAGCAGCCTTGCGAGCCCGAAGGCCGCCGCGGCAGCGAGCCCGCCGACCAACACCGTATGGACCCCGCCGCGCCAGGGCGGCACGCCGGTCAATCCGCTTTTGACAAAACCGAAGGCGAACAGCGCGATGGGCGTAACGGCCACCGACCACCACAGCGCGGTCATGATCTCGTGAAACACCATGTAGGGCAGCAACGGAATCAGTCCCCCGATGACATACGACAGGGCGATCGTCCAGGCGCTCCATCGCGCGCGCGCGGGATCAGGCTCTTCCAATCCCAGTTCAAACCGCATCATGAAATCGACCCACCGGCTGGGATTCGATTGGAGCGAGTCAATTAACGGAGCAATGTGTTCATCACGCAATCCATAGCTCCGGAAAATCTCGGCCACCTCCTCGGCTTCCTTTTCGGGAATATGCTCGGTCTCCCGCAATTCCCGCATGCGCTCCGCAGCATAATGCTCACGATCGGTCTTGGCCGCGAGATACCCACCGAGCCCCATCGCGATCGAACCGGCGGTAATTTCCGCCACACCCGCCGTGACCACCAGGGCGGAAGAGGCCACCGCGCCAGATAAACCGGCCGCCAAGGCAAACGGCACCGTTAATCCGTCCGCCATGCCGATGACGATATCCCGCACGGTCGCCGTGGCCGTGAAATGTGTTTCACTGTGCGGCATCGCCGGCATAGGAGTTCTCCTTCCTTCCTGAACCCTGCGTCCCCAGACACGGTGTTGTGTGTACGCGTCTTCATGGCGCTGGTCAAGCGATGGAGGGGGCAGTCCTCGGCACCGACCGGCCGGGCACATGTGCAGGCCAGGCTGGCAAGCGCGAGAGTGATGTGTGAATCAGATGAGGTGAGAAAACCGGGACCGTGAGATCTTGCCGGCCACGCGTCCCGCCAGAGAGCGCATCGCCGGCGATGAACCGGGCATGAAGTCGACGCTACGCGGCCATCGCCACCGGGCTGAACAATTTGACCGTCTCCTGCAGTTGCTCCTGCGCCTCGTTGAGCAAGGCCGGTCGCTCACTGATATCGAACCGGGTGGACTGCAAGGCGGATGCATGAAACGCTAACTCCGGCGGCGCCACGGCTGGATGCAATTCGGTATGGTCGGCCACCACCCCGGCGAGGTGGACGATCGAGGCATGGAGGGCATAATCCCCCGCATCGTCGGGACACAACTGATGTCGAATGGCCTGCTCAATCTGCGGCGGCATGCCCCAGGAATGAATCAGTTCCGCGCCCACTTCCGTAAAATCGCACCCGAAGTTGGACTGCTCGACTTCCGCTAACGGTTCCCCCAGATTCCCGGCTTCAATCAGTGCCGATTGCGCACGTTCAGGAATCGTCTGGTACAGCACCAAGTGTCCGATGTCGCGAAGTAGCCCCTCGATAAAGAACCGCTCACTGTCATCGATCCCGCAAGCTCTCGCAATCTTCCCGGCCATCAGCGCGCAGAGCACGCTTTTTCGCCAATAGGCGGACAGGTCCATGATCTGCACGGTCATGCCACTGAAGCTGCGGCCGACGGTGGTGGCGGTCACCAAGTCGCGGATGGCTTGCATGCCGAGCAAATTCACGGCTCGGGTTACGGTATCCACCTGCTTGGGTACTCCGTAGAGCGGGCTGTTGACGATCTTCAGCACGCGGGCGGAAATAGCCGGGTCCATCTTGAGGATCTTCGCCAACTCGTCCATCGTCGAATCCGGGTTGTCCACCACATCGCGCACTCGATAGTAGATCTCCGGGAGAGTAAAGACGTTTGAGCAGGATGCAACAAGTTCTTGCGCCGATGCCATGATGGACAATCCTCCTTGCGACGCGGTGTGCGTGCGACGGTTGCGAAGCCCCCGGTTATCTGTATCGGTTCCGACGTATCGTTTCTAAAGCACGGCGGGGCCTACGGCGCCGAGGTCCTGTCAGGCAGCTTGGGAGCGAATCTTGCCGGACCAGTGTTGCAGCATGGCTGACAAATCTTCGGTCCGTACCGGCTTGGAGAGGTAGTCATCCATCCCGGCCGCAAGACACACCTCCCGATCGCCCTGCGTGGCATGGGCCGTCAAGGCGATGATCGTCGGACCTCGCCCATTGGCCCACATGGCTCCCCGTCGCCGGATTTCCGCAGTGGCGCTGAGCCCATCCATCTCCGGCATTTGGCAATCCATCAGCACGATGTCGTACGTCATCGCGGCCAACATATCGAGGGCCTCCCGGCCATTCTCCACCACGTCGGCCCGGTAGCCGCAAAATTCCAGCATGCCGAGGATCACGGCCCGATTGACAGGATCATCTTCCGCTAACAGGATATTCAGCGGAGAGATGTCTCCCGACTCCCGGGAGGGCGCCGGCAGCGCCATCGTGGAGGCGGCTGGAGCCGAGGTGCCCGAGGCCGCCTCCTTGCGAACATTCACAAAGGAGACCGAGAATCCGAACGTGGAGCCTTTGCCGAGTTCGCTCCGAACCCACACCTGCCCGCCCATCATCTTGGCAATCTCACTCACAATCGCCAAGCCCAGCCCTGTGCCGCCGAACCTTCGGGTCATGGAGGCATCGGCCTGATCGAAGGGGTCGAAAATGCGCTGTTGCGCCTCCGGAGCGATACCGATCCCCGTATCCGACACTTCGAACGACACGACCATCCTATCGAGCCCGCGTTGGAGCGGCCGCACGCGAATCGCGACTTCACCCCGCTCGGTAAATTTGATGGCGTTGCCGACGAGATTGACGAGCATCTGCCGCAGTCGCCCGGAATCTCCATGCACGGTCGTCGGAAGTCCATCCTCGCACACATACTGAAGCGCGATGTGCTTGCGCGTCGCAGAGTCCGACAGGAGGCTCACCACATCCTGCACCGCCGCGGTCAGATCGAAATCGTCGAGCACCAACTCAAACTTGCCCGCCTCAATGCGCGAAAAATCGAGGATGTCGTTGATCACCGAGAGCAGCGCGCGGCCCGACTGCATGATCGTGCGCGTGAAGCGTTGCTGCCGGTCCGTCAGGGTGGTGGTCAGCAAGAGTTCCGTCATGCCCAGCACCCCGTTCATGGGAGTACGAATCTCATGACTCATGCGGGCGAGAAATTGCGACTTTGCCAGATTGGCGGTGTCCGCAGCCTCCTTGGCGCGTTTCAGTTCGTCCACCACCCCCTCGAGTTGCGCGTTGCGTTCGGATAACTCGGCGGTGCGTGAAGCGACATCCTGCTCTAATCGCGCATTGGCCTCCTGCAACGCTTTGGTGCGTGCATCAACCAATGCCGCAAGATCGTCCACTTGCACACGGACGCGCCGCGCGAGTTCCCACTTCCGCGTGAGCGACGTGACCATCTGCTCGACTTCCACCGGATCGAAGGGTTTGCGCAGGATCAAGAGGCGGTCGGTTTTTCCCAGGCGAGCGGCGATTTCCTCCCACGGATGATCGGCATAGGCGGTGCAGATCACCACTTGAATTTCCGGATCGGCTTCCCAGATGTGTTCAATCGTTTCAAGTCCGTCCCACCCCGGCGGCATGCGCATGTCGACCACCGCGAGCGCGTACGGCTGTCCCTTGGTTCGCGCCTGGAGAATACGCTCGTAGCCCTGCTGGCCTTGCTCGGCGAAATCGACTTCAAACCGTTCAGGTTGTCCGGTGGCAGCCGTCGCCCCGAACAGGGACGACCGCAACAGGTGGATATCCGCGTTCACGGCCGGAGGGTTCAGAATTTTCCGGAAATCGTCGTGGATCGACAGGTTGTCGTCGATCACGATCAGTCGCCGGTTCAAAGACGCTGCATCTGCATTCATGGTCGCTGAACTCCTCTCCCCACTCCTGCACCACACGACATTCGCGAGAGCCCCACCGCTTGGTGCGTCGGACCTTTCGAACGTGCCGACCTACGTCGACACGTCCCCCTGCTCGACCGAACAGCCCATCTCATGCCGCAGCCTCCAATGCCTGACTCGGAAGATCCAATGTAAACGTTGCGCCTCGCCCTTCCCCCGCGCTGGCCGCTCTCAGCGATCCACCGAGATTCCGTGCCGCCAGCGACGCGCTATGCAACCCGATGCCATGGCCGTCTTTACGCGTGGTAAACCCTTGGGTAAACAGACGAGGGATGTTGGCCGCCGCAATGCCCACCCCGGTATCGATGACCTCAAAACGAACATATCCCGGACGGTCGACCGCCGGCCCTAATCGAAGCAGCAGGCGATGCGTGTGGGTGTCCGACGTGGATTCCACCATCGCATTTTTCGCATTGGTGACGAGGTTGACCAGGATCTGTAGTACCTGGTGCTGATCCGTCATGCCGACCGGCAGCTGCGCATACTCCTGAACCACCGTAATACCGGCCTTCTCCAGCGCCGCTCGATTAATCCCAAGGGCTTGATCGAACACATCCGCATAGAGCACGGGCTCCAGCACCACATCGCCGGGGCGGGCGATGTCCACCTGCCTGGTCACCACCTGACGGATGTGGTCAATGTTCTTCCCTAAGGCTCCCAGCTCATGCTCCACAACGGAGGAGTTCTGCATGACGGCCTCGGCGACCATCGTGAGATAGGACGGAATCTGCTTGCCTTTGGGATCGTGGGTCAGAAAGGTCGCGAGGTCGCCGCTATGGTCTCGTAACATGGCCGCGAGAAGCGCGACGTCGTGAACCGACGATTGCCGAAGCGTTTTCCCCACGACCTCTACAGACACATTGATGCTATTCAATACGTTACCCACATTGTGCAGCACCGTCGACGCCACGTCCGCCATACCCACTCGCCGCGACGTTTCCATCAACTTCTTACTTAACAGTTCGCGTTCAGCCTGAACTTTCTGCCGTTCGTGGATTTCGTTTTGGAGCGTCGTGTTGGTCACCTCCAACTCGCGATTTTGCCGTATGGCTTGCGTTTTCGAGGCCTCCAACTCCCCGATCGCTGTCCGGAGCTGATCGTTGGCCAGTTCCAGCTCGGTCACATCGCTGAAAGATGCCATACATCCGCGCAACTCGCCTCGGTCGCCACGAATGGCGGCCGCATGGACCACAAAACGCTTGGCTTCCCCGCGTGGAAGCCTGCAGGTCATCTTCTTTTCGGTTTGCGGCGCATTCGACTTAAGGACGCGTAACCAGGGCAAATCCTGCTCTGCGGTGGCGTCCCACGACAAACTGGACAGTGAATGACCGACAAGCGATTCGGTCTCACAGCCCACGCGCCGTGCAAACGAGGCATTGGCAAGGACGATGATCCCGTCCAGATCCAGCATCACGACGCCTTCGGCCAGAGTATCCAGTGCGGCTTTCACCCTGGGAGGAATCACCTTCGAGGGATCCAGATGACGTAAGACCCGTTTCATCAACAACCAGTACGCGGCAAATCCCGCGACCGCGACGAACAGCACAAACCGCATCCAGGTCTGGGAAAACCAGCCCCACAAGGCCCACCGGCTCGTCTCATCGGTCGCATGAAACGAGATGTGCAGCACACCCCAAGGGCGCGCGCCTTGGTAGATGGGCACATGAATGCGGGTCGGGGTAGACTTCGTGTCGATCGCGCCGCCCCACTCTTCAATGGAGGCGCCGGCCTGCGCCAGCGTGGTCCCTTCGGTCGTGATCAGCGCGGCGGCGGCGACCTCAGGCGTGCGCTCCACCAGTGCTCGCAACGCGGTTTCGATCGTCTCCACATCGTTGCGTTGGGCCAGGAGGGAATACTGAAGCGCGAGGGTTTCGCTGAGGGCCTTTCGTCGTTGAAACAACTGCTGATGCTCGTTCGGAATCAATCCCATGATGGCGTCGCCCGCCAGCATGATGCTGACGGTCAGACTCACGAGACCGATGCTGAGAAGCGTCAACGGTGAGGGTCGTCGCATAGTGACCTGTCAGGCATCGGGTGACCGCCGTGCTTTTGCGTCCTGTTCGTCCAGGAGATTGTGCAAGCCCCGGTATTGGACCTGCTCCTCTCGCGCCACCTGCTCTTGTGCGCGCTTGCGCAGCGTGCGTTCCCTGCGATGCGAGGCCACCACCGGCAACGGGTCGAGCATCTGCCACGCCGGAACCGTCGCAAACAGGCTCGCAAGCAACGCCGTGCTTCGAAGGGCCCACACGACAAAACCAACCGAGAGCGTCACGCCGGAGGCGGCGGCGATTCTCGTCACCTGCGCCTGCTGCGCGGTTTCAGCCGCCACCGCCTCCTCCAAGCCTTCGATCACCGCGTCCAGTTTGGCAAACAACAGCTCGCTCAAGACAGCGGGCGACAGTCGTCCCTCTTCCGAATTCAGACGGGAAGGTTCTATCGACAACGTAACAGGCAGCACACGTTCGGACTGATCACTCGCCCGACCCTGAGGTTCATCCCGAAGCCCCCATTCGGCGGGTCGGCGAAGGTCGTCCGTTTTGACTCCTTCTCGTCCGATCGATCCTTGTGCAGCCGGCCCGACAACTTCCCTGACCGGCATCGGATCGGCAGGCGCCGGCCTCACACCCGGCTCAACCACGGGCCCGGCGACAACCGGAAGGCCAGGACCAACCGCCGGCGGGGGCACGGGAGCACTTGACGGTGTGGCCGGAACAAGTGAAGGCGGAAGCACCGGAACCGTCCGAGTTACCGGGACATTCGCGACGGTCACCTGGAGAGTCTGAGTCGCACTGGCCCCTTGACTATCGACCACCTGCACCTGAACGACGTACACATGATCACCACTCGCGGAGAGCGCGGCCGTGAAATTGGAGGGAGCCACAAAGCGCAGGGCCCCGGTTGCGGCATCAATCGTGAAAAGCGCCTGGTCGGCTCCCCCGCTGATGCTATAGGTCAAGGCTTGCGCCGGAAGATCGACGTCGTGGCCGCTCACGATCGTGACGGCGCTGACGTGTTCCGAGACGGTGATTGCGGCGGTCGATCCACCTCCGTCACTGACGATCGTCGGGGCATCGTTGACCGGCGTAATCGTCAACGTCACAGTTGTGGCCCCCAACGAGCCTCCCGCTCCGTCGCTGACCGTAAAGGTAAAACTATCGCTGATGCATTCCGAGCCGTCGTGCACGTAGACCAGACGATTCGCGGCAATGTCGGCCTGCGTAAACGTCGCGACCGCCAGACCGGGCGCGCTCACAAGCTCCAGGCAGCCGTGCGTCGGGCCGGTGCCGATTGAGTACGTCAATTGTGCCGCGCTATTATCGACATCGGTCAGAGCAAGCTCACCGCTGTCGATCGTGTGGGTCCCGCCTTCCGCCAGCGTAGCGCCTGTGTTGGCGCTCACAACCGGCGTATCGTTGACCGGCGTCACATCGACGGTGAGGGTGTTGGGCCCTGCCGCATACAGATTGCCGCTATCACGCACAGTGAAGGTCAGGCTGGCATAACCGACGCCGCTGGCATCGGCGGCCGGCGTAAACACCAGCTGGCCCGCGTTGAGATCGGCCGCTGTAATCACTTGCCCCGCCGTCACGACCACGCCCGAGAGGGTGAGACTGCCCGCACTCGGGAGGCTCTCGATCCGTACGGCACTCAAGCTATCCCCGGCATCCACATCGCTAAAGCCGAAGTCAGCCGTCGTCAGCGTGTGCGACGTATCTTCGTTGATCGTGACGGTACCATCGGCTCCCGTCGACGCTTCATTGACGTCGGTCAGCTGGATGGTAAAGCTCTGGTCGTAGGTCAACCCGCCACTGTCGGTCACCCGCACGGTCACGAGGTGGCTCGTCGCCGCTTCATAATTGAGCAGGCTCCCGTCGGCCACGGTGATCACGCCCGTCGTCCGGTTGATCGCAAACCGTCCGCCCGCACTGTTGGTGAACGTATAACTCTTGCTGTCCCCGGCGTCCGGGTCGGTCCCGGTGATCGTCCCCACCACCGTTCCGTTCACGGCGTTTTCCGCGACCGTGCTCAACGACAAACTCAAATCCGTCGGCGCATCGTTGACGGCCGTAACGTTGATGGTGAGGGTATTGGGGGCCGTATCGTAGGCGTTGTTGCTATCGCGCACAGAGAATGTGAAATTGGCGTAGCTCGTCCCATTGGCGTTAGCCGCCGGGGTGAATGCGAGATTCCCCGCCGCCAGATCCGCCGCCGATACCACCTGGCCCGTGGTCACCGCGACCCCCGAGAGAGTCAGGGTGCCGGCGGTCGGCAAGGTATCGATCCGCACGGCGCTCATGCTGTCGCCCGCATCTACATCGCTGAAGCCGAAGCTCGCGGCGGTAATCGTCCGTGAGGTGTCTTCATTGATCGTGATGGTGGCATTGGTCCCCGTCGGTGCCTCATTGACGTTCGTCACCAGAATGGTGAAAGTTTCATTGTAGGTGAGGCCGGCCCGGTCGGTCACACGCACCGTCACGTTGTGGCTCGTGGCCGCCTCATAGTTCAGCAACGTGCTGTTGGCCACGGTGATCGCGCCGGTGCCGCTGTTGATCGCAAATCGGCCGCCGGCATTGTTCGTCAAACTATAGGTTTTCGTGTCACCGATGTCGGGATCGGTCCCGGTGACGGTCCCCACCACCGTTCCGTTCGCTGCATTTTCCGGCACCGTGTTCGCCGATAGCGTCAGATCCGTTGGGGCTTCATTGACATTGGTGACGGTGATCGAAAAGGTTTCGTCGTAAGTGAGGCCCCCGGCGTCCGTCACTCGCACGATGACGCTGTGCGCAGTGGCAGCCTCGTAGTCGAGGAGGCTACCATTCGCCACGGTGATGACCCCGGTGCCGGCATTGATGGCAAAGCGGCCGCCGGCGTTATCGATCAGACTGTAGCTCTTGGTGTCGCCGCTATCCGGGTCCGTGCCGCTGACGGTGCCCACCACCGTTCCGTTCGTCGCGTTTTCCGCCACTCTGCTGGCAGAAAGGGCGAGGTCGGTCGGCGCTTCATTGATATTCGTCAGATTGATGGTGAAGGTCTGGCTCCTGGCGAGTCCGCCAAGGTCCGTCGTGCGGACTGTGATCGTATGGCTCGCAGCTACGTCGTAATTCAGCAGGCTGCCGTTGGCCACTGTGATCTGACCTGTCGTGCCGTCGATGGAAAATCGTCCGCCGGCGTTGTTTGTCAAACTGTACGTATGCCGGTCGCCCGCATCCGGATCAGTCGTGGAGGCGGCTCCGACGACGGTGCCTGTCGGGGAATTCTCCGCGACTGTATTGCCCGCCAAGACGATATTAGTCGGCGCCTCGTTCGCGTTCGACAGGTTGATCGTGAAGGTTTCATTGTAGGTGAGACCACCCCGATCGGTGACACGCACGGTGACGTTATGACTCGTGGCGGCCTCGTAATTCAGCAGGATGCTGTTGGCCACGGTGATCACGCCCGTACTGCTGTTGATCGCGAATCGGCCTCCTGCGTTATCGACGAAGCTATAGGTTTTCGTGTCACCGATGTCGGGATCGGTCCCGGTGACGGTTCCCACCACCGTCCTGTTCGCCGCGTTCTCCGCCACCGTATTCGCCGACAGCGCCAGATCTGTCGGCGCGTCGTTGACGGCCGTGACGTTGATGGTCAGGGTATTGGGAGCGGCGTCATAGGCAGTGTTGCTATCGCGCACGGAGAAGGTGAAGCGTGCGTAACCCGTACCATTCGCATTGACCGCCGGTGTGAATACGAGGTTTCCCGCCGTCACATCCGCCACCGACACGACCTGCCCCGCGGTCACCGCGATCCCCGACAGCGTCAGACTCCCGGCGGTCGGTAAGGTATCGATCCGCACGGCACTCAAGCTGTCGCCCGCATCCACGTCGCTGAAGCCCAAGTTGGCGACCGTCACCGTATGGGACGTGTCCTCGTTGATGGTCACCGTAGCGTTGGTCCCGACCGGCGCTTCGTTGACGTTCGTCACGGCGATCGTGAACGTCTCATCGTAGGTGAGCCCGGCCCGGTCCGTCACTCGCACCGTCACGGCATGGCTCGTCGCGGCTTCGTAGTTCAGCAGCGTACCGTTGGCCACTGTGATCACGCCCGTCGTCCGGTTGATCGCAAACCGCCCGCCTGCGCTGTTGGTGAATGTATAACTTTTGCTGTCCCCCGAATCCGAGTCGGTCCCGGTGATCGTCCCCACCACCGTTCCGTTCGGGGCGTTCTCAACCACCGTATTCGCCGACAAGGCGAGGTCCGTCGGGGCCTCGTTCACATTGCGTACCGTCACGGCGATGGCTTGCATGTCCGTCCCTCCGTTATTGTCGGAGACGCGTACCGTCACGTCGTAGATGTTGTTCGCTCCGCTGTCGGTCGGGGCTTCAAAGTTCGGTGCGTTTGTAAAACTCAGCGATCCCGTATTGCTGTCGATCGTAAACTTGGATGCATCCGCGCCGCCGCTGATGGAATAGGTCAGGGTTTGTCTCGTATCGCCGTCGGTCGCGGTGACCGTGGTGACGGCGGCAATATTTTCACCGAGGCTGATCGAGGCCGTCGCCCCTCCGCCGTTGCTGGTGATCGTAGGAGCGGCTTCATTGACGTCGGTCAGCTGGATGGTAAAGCTCTGGTCGTAGGTCAGCCCGCCGCTATCGGTCACCCGCACGGTCACGGGGTGGCTCGTCGCCGCTTCATAATTGAGCAGGCTCCCGTCGGCCACGGTGATCACGCCGGTGCTGCTGTTGATGGTGAAGCGGCCGCCCGCGCTGTCGGTGAAGCTGTAGGTTTTCGTATCCCCGGCATCCGGGTCCGTCCCTGTCACCGTGCCAATGACTGTCCCGTTCGCCGCGTTCTCCGCCACGCTGTTGGCTGACAAGGCCAGGTTCGTCGGGGCATCGTTCACCGCACTTACCGTCACGTCGATGGTATCGGTCGCGCTGGAAAAAGCCGTCGTGCCTCCGTTGCTCGCCGTGGTCACCTTCGTCCCCGCCGTGCCGCTGGTCTGATCCCAGGCCCGCACCGTCAGCGCCGCAGTACTGGTCCCGTTGTAGTTGGCGCTCGGCGCAAAATACAGCCGCGTGCTCCCGTTATCCGCCAACAAGAGCGCCGACGTGTTGCTCACCGTCCCCACCGTCGTCCACGTCGTCCCTCCATTCGTCGTGTAGTACCACGTCCCGTTCGTCTGGTCGCTCCCGGTAATGGCAATCCCCTTCGCGGCGCCACTGTCCTGATCCGTGACCCCGCCCGTAAATGCACTGATCAGCGAACCCACCGCGCCGCTCGGAGCCCCCGCGTCTTCGGCCACCGTCATGGAGAGGGCCGTGTCCGCCAGCACCGGTGCTTCATTGCTGTTGGTAACGGTCACGACGATGGATTGGGAATCCGCTCCGCCTACACCATCTTCGACGGTCACGATGACATCGTAGACGTTGTTGCCGCCACTATCGGTTGGTGACTCGTAGTTGGGCGCCGATACGAACGACAGAGCACCGGTGCTGCTGTTGATGGTGAATTTGGCGGCATCGACTCCGCCGCTGATGGAATAGGTGAGCGTCTGTCCGGGACTCGCATCGGTAGCCGTCACCGTCGTGACGGCAGTCGTGTTCTCCGTGACGCTCACTGATGCCGTGCCCCCACTACCGTTGCTGGTGATCGTCGGCGCAGCATTACCGCCGGTCGCATTGTACCGCTGCATGAAAATGCCTGCGCTGTCGCCAGGCCCGTTGCCGGACCAGGTGACCACGATCTTGCCGTTCTGGTAAGCGACGCCTGATAAGTCCTGTACGTTTGTCGTCGTTGTAGTGGCTCGGCTTTCTGTCGTCAGCGCCGTTCCCGTGTTGTCATATTGCCTGGTGTATATCCCGTAGCTGGAACCATCTTGATTAAGACTGGACCAGGAGACGACGAAGTTCCCACCGGCATCCATCGCGACATTGGCGAGATCCTGGTTATACGTGGCATTGCTGGTGACCGAGATCGCACTGCCCTGGGCCACGCCTGAGCTATTGAATCGCTGAGCTTGAACATCGGTATCACTGCCACTCAGCCGATCCCAGGTCACAACAAAGTTGCCACTGTCGTTCATCGCGATTGTGGCATGCTGATCGTTGCTACTAGCGACGGAGTTGACGAGGAATTCGCCGCCCTGAGCCTTGCCGGATGAGTCGTATCGCTGGCCATAGATACTATAGACACTGCTGCCGGCCGTGCGCTCGCCTTCCCACACCACGACGAAGTTTCCAGCAGAATCCATCGCGATGTCGACTTGGTCCTGATCGCCCGCCGTTGTCGTATTGACCAAGAAGTTGGAACCGATCTTCGTCCCAGTAGAGTCATAGCGCTGGGCAAAGATGTTGTCGTAGTACGTCCCGGCTTCTTGATTGCCCTCCCATGCCACCACGAAGTTGCCGCTGGCATCCATCGCAACTCTGGCATAAGCTTGATCATTGCTCGTGGTTTCGTTCACGAGAAACTCACTGCCGACTGCCGTACCGGAGGAGTTATACATGCGGGCATAAATATCGTGGTCGCCCGTTCCCTGATCCCGTTCCCAGGTCACAACGAAGGCCCCACTAGAATTCATGGCGACGCTGGCGATCCGTTCACTCGCCGCATTGTTGGCGATGACAAACTCGCTACCTTGAGCCGTCCCCGCGCTGTCATATCGCTGCCCATAGATATCACCGGCGCTCTCCCACACCGTGATAAAGTTCCCGGTGGCATCCGCTGCCACGCTCTTAGTCGTCCAGTCTGTACCGGCGGAATTAAAATCTTGGACCCCACTCGTCGTCGTATTGACTCTGGTTTCACTGCCGGATGCGGTGAGGCTCAACAACTCAAGCCAGTTCGCTTGCGTATCATAGTTGATCGCGACCTGGGTTTCGATCGACCCGGTCTGCACTTCGAGATCCCAGTCGCCGCCGAGAGCCGCATTGCCCGTGAGATCGCTGCTGGCTTCAACATCGGCACCGGTCAGTGCGGCGAGTTGGTTCACGGCCTCCTGCCCGGCTTCGCCCAACGCAAAATCGCAGCCGTACACGAGGATGTCGGCCTGCTCCGACAGGGCCAGCTTGATCGTCGCCAGCGCGTCCGCATATTGTCCCGACATCGACGTCGTGGTTAAGATGCCGATCCCGAGTTGGAGTGCTCCCTCGCCTCCGTGTGAAATGATGTGGACGGCGTCGATCCCGGTACGGCCCGAAAGCGCGTTCGCCATCTGCGCGATCCCGTCCTGCCCTCCTTCGAGCATGATGACTTCGATGTTCGGGTCCATGCCATTCAACAGTGTTTGATAATCCGGCACCGTGACATCGACGAAGGCGATCTCGTGCCGCGACTCAATCGGCATGTATCCGGACAAGGCTTTGAGCACATCGGAACTGCTGTCGGATGTCGGCATGTCAGCGTCGGCGGAGGGGGCGTCTTGTGACACGGCGGCGTCGGCTTGTTCTTGCGCGACCTGCTCCGAATGCGCTTCCGCCGCCGTGGCGGCCGCGGCAGCATCGAACATCAATCGCGGCTCGAGCGAGAGGAGGGATGCTTTCACATGGGAGAGCGCAGGGTTTTTCGGTGGCACCGCGGGAGGTGCCGCCGCCTTGTCGGATTTCGCTTTTTTACGCCTGAACATAGCCGGTGGTATCGACGTTCTCAGTCACTCAGCGCAGTCTGTCAGTTCTCCATCGGATGGACCTGCCCATTTCTGAAGATCGATCCTTGATGGCGCGACGTTCCCCCCGCTCCGACTAACTTCAACGGACAGGACCCGACTCGAACGAGCACAAATCGCATCGTGTCACTTGGATAGGTGGACGACTGTGCGAGGAGATCGCCGTTCAAGAACTTGCGCTTCACAACCGATAGAGAGAGAAGACCAGAGCCGAGTGCCTCCCATACAGGAGTACGAACCGATGCGTGTTGCCTGGGGTCACTACCAACAGTCTCCCTTTGTGGTTGTCTCGTGCCGTCTTCAATTTCCACCTATTCTCACCATCAGTCGGGAACTGCCGGTGTCATTTCAGGAACGATTCCGGAACGATTTCCCGTTGTTCCAACCGACACAGGATCGACATGGCTATCGCCTGGGCTCCCAGGACGCCGCGCACGAGATCGTCCTGCAGGCCGATTCGCTTGTGCTCTCCACGAGACGCTACGACGACTGGCTGGATTTCCACGCACGGATTTCGGCGGCCCTCGAGGCGCTACAGGCCTGTTACCAACCGGCATTCTGCGCCCGCGCCACCTTGCGGTTCCAAGGTCTGATACGGCCGGTTCTCTATGGACTGACACAGATCCAGTGGCCCGCGCTCATCAACGCCAAGGTATTGGGCCCCTTTTCGTTGCCCGGGCAGAAGGGACAACTCCAAGGGAGCCGGCACGAAGTAGTTGTCTCGCTTCCCCAGAGCTCACACCGCTTCCGCCTGACCCATGGATTTGTGGAAGTCCGCGAGGCCGGTCACACGAATGGGTCCGGAGAACCCGCCTACCTGTTGGATCAAGACTACTTCACGACGCAACAGCTTGAATGGCCATCGCTCATGACGACGCTCGAACAGTTCGAGCAGGAGGCCGGCCAATTCTTCCGGCTCTGCGTATCCGATCAGTTACACCAGGCCATGGTCCCCAAAGCGGCGTAAGCACCACGCTGCGTCGCGGCTTACAAGTTACTCTCCCGGATCGCCACCGCCACCACTCGATCCCACATGCGCGAGGCCATACTCCGTGGCGTTCCGGAGATCTGCACCTGACCGGTGACCGTCTGCCCCAGCGGCTCCGGACGATCCGCGACATCGAGTTCCACACGGTAGACGGATTGTTCGGCTTGGAGCCGTCCGCGCGCATCCTTCCGCACCGCCACCGGCCCTCCATAGATCGAGGCCAGATACGGCATGGAAAACTCCTGCTCGTCCAATTCCCGGATTTCCGTGATACGGGTTGCGTACGAGGAGCGCGTGAGATCGTTCGGCACGAAGATGGCGTCCTGGCCGACCGCCAGCAGGCTCAGATCCTGAACCGGCACCAATGCCACGACGACCGGCTGCTGCGGATTGACGATATAGGCCAGCGGAAGCTTGTCGTTGATCCAACGTCCCGGGTCGAGCGAGTCGGCGACGTCCGTGACGATCCCGTCGATCTGAGCGCGTAGGGCCAGCATGTGTTGTTGTTCCGCCAATCCCTCCAGTTCCGTCACCTTCGCGTCAAGCGTGTGCGCAAGCACCTGTCCCTGCTCACGGTCTTGAAGATAGCCGGCCTGACGTTGCAGCCTGAACTCCAACAGCGCAGCCTGCGTCTGCGCCAACTGCATGTCCTTCGCCAGCTTGGGGCTCTCGAGGACCAGAAGCGTGTCCCCTTCTCGCACCTGCTGACCGGCGCGAACCGAGACCGACGCAATACGACCCGGCAAAGGCGCATACAGGGTGGCATACGATTTCGCCTGCAGCACGCCGGGCACCGATACTCGACCGGCCCAGGGAATACACAACAGGGCCACCACTACCAGGATCACGGTCGCCGTCAGGGCAAACCGTCCCGTCTGCACAAACACCTTCCGCCGTTCCCACCAGACCCTCAATTCCCGCCAAATGGGCAGGCCGATGAAAAACACCATTTCGACCGCAAAGAGCACGACGCCCAACGCCTTAAAAAAGTAGTGATAGACCATGACGGCAATGCCCGTAAACAAGACCAGGCGATAGGCCCAGATGACCCAGGCATACAGCACCATGATGCGGCGCGTCGACGGGCTGACCGCCTCGGGCTGTGGCGCCCCGGGGGCAAAGAGCCATTCACGCACCGACCATTGACCGAAGGCAAAGGCGCGGTCCTGAAGATTCGGGAGCCCCAGCCCGTCGACCAGTAGATAGTATCCGTCGAAACGCATCAATGGATTGAGGTTCACCGTGAGGCTCATGATCCAGCTGGTGGTCGCCACGATGAACGCCGTGCTGCGCAGCGCGCCGTCCGGCAGAAACGCCCAGAGCATCGTCGCCGCGGCGGCCAGCCCCAGCTCGGCCACCACCCCTGCCGCGGCAATGCAGAGCCGCTTCCGCTTCGAGCTCAACCGGTAGGAATCGCTGACGTCGGAATACAACACCGGCATCATGACCATGAACGCCACGCCGATGGTCGGCACTCGACACCCGAATCGCGTCGCGGTATAGGCATGGCCCAGCTCATGAACCACTTTCACCCCGCACAGCACCGCGCCATACAACACTGCGCCGCGCCAATTGAAGAAGTGCAGAAACGTCGACAGGAAGGCATCCCACTGGCGGCTGACCAGAAACAGTCCCGCCACGCTCAGGACGGCAAACACCCAGGCTGCAGCAACGGTGTAGAACGGCGCGACGAGCGGGAGAGTCGTTCGAAGGAACGCATCCGGCCGGAAGAGGGGAATTTTAATAAACAGGTAATGGTGGACCAGCCACTGCCACCACACCTGATGACGCGCAGCTTCCTGCTCCACATAGTCCGTCGTTCGGCCGCTCGCAGATTGCTCAGTCAGGTTGTTGGCGTAGAGAAATCGCACGAAGTCTTCCACGTCCTCGACGCGAATGCGCGAGGTGGTCTCGCGCCTGATGACGTTCACCAGCGATTCCATCGTGCCGGCGCTCCACTGCTCCAGCAACTGATACACCTGCCATTCGATCTGGAAATACTTATTGCGGACCGGATCGACGATCGTCCAGGTCGGCACGCCGTCCGGTGACGGCGCCCCCCGGAGAAATTGCAGATTCTTGCGCAGCGGGGGAAGCACGCGCTCCTTGCGGGGCTGGGCGGGAGTAAGACCGGCCATCGCTTACACTCCCAGAAATTGACGCAGCGCGGTAAACGGGCGGCGGAACAACACAAACGCCAGCGGCCCTTTCTCTCCGTACACCTTGGCCGAGCCCTGCCAGCCGATGCGGATACGCGAATCGACATCGGTCAGGTCCGCCATGACACGATAGGCCAGGACATCTCCCGGCAAGACCTCGGCGTGATAACTCGTGCGACTCACCGCGCCGGGGAACGATTCCAGCGGCAGGGCGTCGAAGAACACCATCACCTCGCCCCCCTCCTGCAGCAACAGCGCATCGTCTACCGGAAGATCGATACGGAGCTCGATGCGCCGGGGATCGGCGATGTCCATGATCCGTTCTCCGACCGACACCGGCTTCCCTACCCAGTCGGACTTGTCCGTGTACAACAACAAGCCCGCTTGGGGCGCCCGCACCTCGATCTGTCCCAACATTTCTTCGGCATACCGGAGTTCGGTTTCCTTCAGCGCCGCTTCGGCAGCCTTCAACGGCACCTCGGCTTTCCGCTGCGGGTCTCCGAACCCTGCCTGAATGGCCTGGGCATGTTCAGCCACCGCCACCGCCAATTGTTGTTCCGCCACCCGGAACTGGTTGCGGATGTTCGTATCTTCATACCGGAGCAGCAGGTGGTCCACCTGCACCATGGTGTTCGGCGCGACCGCCACGTCGGCGATCACCCCGTCCATCGGCGCGCTCACGACGACGGGATCCTTCGCGACCACCTTCACCGGAGCCACGGTCGAGACGCGGACCGGAAGACACAGCAGGCCGACCGCCGCCGCAACACCCAGCAGCAGCGTGGGTCGCGTGACCTGTGCCGTCCATCCGACACGCCGTTTCGCGAGCGCTTTCCACGCATACGCATAACTGCCGGCCAGACGAAGCACGATTGTGATATCGTTTTCCTGCCAGACCCCATCCCGCTCGATCCAGAACCCTCCCAGCAGGGTTTCGTCCGGATGCATCAGCGGACACCAAAGCACCGAGCCCTTGATGAACTCGTGCCAGCCGGCGCGCAAGGGTTCCGGGACCATGTCGGAGTTCACAACCATCGGGAGATCCGCTGGCTGCCCCTGTCGAATCGCCTGCGCCGCTTGCTCCAGCCAGACCATCATCGGCGCGTCTCGATCGAGGACCGCGACGCTCGAAGCCGTCACGGCGCGATAGGACGTCGTCCCGGAATCCACGGCGCTGAACAACACGGCCTGTTCATACGGAACCAGGCGGCGGGTTTCATTCACGGCGACAAACTGCAGTTCTTGCAACGTCTTCGCGGCGCGAACCTGCCCTTCCAGATGCGTCAATGTCGCCAAATGGATGAGCGTGGCGAGTTCTTGGGACGTCGGTTCCGAAGCGGTAGCCGTTGGCACAGTCACGTTCCCCCTATGGTTGGTCCGTAGCGAACTGGGCCGTGCCGCTCATTCCTGCAAGAATGTCGGCCGGCAAACGCCCGAACGTGCCCATAATTTTAATCGTCTGACTCGCCGGATCGACATTCGCGCCAATTTCTTTCACAGTTGCCGCGTATCCCCGTTGGGTTTCATCGACCACAAACGTGAAGGGGGCTTTCCGTTTCAACCAGGCCAGCGACGACGAGGGCACCACGAGTTCGATTTCCAAACTCGTGTCGTCCAACACACTCACCAACTTGTCGTTCGGGAAGACGTTTTCATATTCATTGACCATGACGCCGACGACGCGGCCAGTGAACGGCGCCGTGATATGGCACCCCTTCACGTTGACCTCAGCCACCTTGACGGCCGCCGCGGCCTTTTTTTCCTCCGCTTCAGACACCTCTAGATCGAGCGTGCTGACCGCATTGAGGTTCATGAGAGAACGATTGTTGTGCGCCGTCTTGTCTTTGGCTTCGTGCTCGGCCTTCGCCGCGGCGAGTTCGGCCTTATACTTCTCGCAATCCAGCTGAACCAGCACCTTTCCTTTTTCAAAACGCTGGCCTTCTTTAAACGGAACCTGATTGATCCGACCTTGGACCTGCGCATACAGCACGGCCTGTGCCGCGGCCTTGACGATGCCCCGGATCGTGCCCTTGTCCGCCCGCACCACTTGCAATGGCCGCTCGCCTTTCGCATGACCTGGGGAAGGCGACAGTCCCCAGCTACCCAGCGCGAGCAGCGCCAGACTACTAATGAGCCACGGTTGTCGCATGGTGTTCCCTTTCTTGAGACACGTCGGGGAGCGCAGGGGTCATCGGCTCCCACAGCTGCCGGAGCGAATCCGCCAGCCCGGAAAGCGTCTGGTCTGGAATGGACGGTGGGACCGCCTCCTCCCCAATGGCAGCTCGAAGCGTCGCGTAGGCCGTCTCGACACCCGCTCGCGCCACATCCAGGCGGACCTCGGCGAGCACGTGGTTCACCTTTTCCCGTAAGAGCACCAAATCGCTCGCGCTGTTGGTGATCCACAAACTCTGCGTGTGCTCGACGATGGCGTGCTGCGTATCCTGATACTGCCGGGCATTGCCCAATTCGTCTTGCGCCAGCACGAACTGTGCGGCGCCTACATGCACTTCCGTCAACACCGTCATGGTCAGCGCTAGACTCTGGGCATCGAGAACGGCCCGCTGCGCCTCGACCGCCTTGAGTTTCGCCGGCACGCGAAACACGCCCATGAGGTTCCAACTGACCTGGGCCGCGTAATTCAACCAGTTCTGGTACAGAAAGAAGGAGTTCGAGTTGTAATACCCGCCGAACTGCAGTTTCATGCTGGGAAACAACTCCAACAACGTCGCCTTGGCTTCTTTGGCATTGATCCGCTTTTGGTAATCGATCGTCCGCAACTCCGGCCGGAATTCCAACGCCTGCTGTTCCAGTTTCTCCGCATCCAGATGATCGGGCAACGTCGTGGCGTGGCGGGATGGTTGTTGCACGTCGAACGTCGACCCGGGAGGAAGCCCCATCAACGATGCCAGCTGGATCTTCGCCGTGCTTAATTCCCGGATCAGCTTCTGCACTTCCCGCTGAATGTTCAGCATGTCCCTTCGGTAATTCAACGGGGTCAACGGGGTCTGGAGCTTTCGTTCCACGATGGCCTGGCTTTGGCTCAAGGCTTTCTCGATCATGCTATCGAGTTGCTGAACCTGCGGGAGCAGCCGCTCGGCGCTGACCGCCCGCCAGTAGGCGCTCCGCACATCCTGCAAGAGCCGCACGGCGATTCGACGCCGTTCTTCCTCCGCAATCAACATATTGTCGCCGGCCTGCTTGGCACGGATATAGGACAGCCCGAAATCCAGTACGTCCCAGCTGAGGGACAGGTTCCCGCTGAATACGTTTTTGTCCATGGAGGTAAACGGCTCGAGGATCGGACGGCCGTCCAACAGGGATTGCGCACCGCCGCCCGCGAAATTGTTGCGCCCGTCGAACCCCGCATTCACCGCCACCTGCGGCAGGAGCGAATAGTGCGCGACATTCAGCTGCTGATGCGCCAGCGCGGCCTGCATGGCTTTCACCTTGGCGTCGAGGTTATAGCGGAGCGCCCTGGCCGTCGCCTCATAGAGATCGATCGGCTTCTCAATCGGCTCCTGCTCGCGCAAGAGCGCCCGGAGATCCTGGCTGACGCGGCCTTCAATTTCTTCTTTGGTCACGGGAGAGGGCATGGTCATGCACCCGCTCAGCGTCAGGAGTACTCCGACGATCCCCCAGATTCGAGACAACTCAGTGTGCATCACATTTCTGCTCGCGAGCAGACCTCGAGAGAGCCTCACCAGGAGACACTTCCCTTCACGCGTTATTGTCGGTTGGATTGAAGCGGAACTTGAGGGATCGGAAAGGGCAGACTAGGAATCGACACGAAGACTCCAAGGCTTGAGGGATTACGTATCTTGTGCAAAGAGGGCACCGTGTCCTCGCGCTTCGCTGGGCAATGGACCTATCCTGCCCGTGTTTCCACTTACTGCTCTGTCCTGACGGCATGCCGTCCTTTCAAGGACCGGCAGCATTGACCTCCCTTCCATTCCCCCGGTATTCTGCTTTGAATTCCGACACCGCATAGTCACAACCGGAGACGACTGCATGCAATTCGACGCTGCATTGGCCGCGCAAGACACCTTACAGGAAGCGGCATCCGAACTGGGTGCCGACTGGGATGAGGCCACTGAACTCGAAGCGACGTTTTCCTCCAATGCCGGCACGACGGCCAGGGACGCCTACGAGCAACTTCTCGCGCTGGCCGCGCGCCACCCCGACGCGCACCGGTTTCAGGCCTTCTGCATTTACATTACCTGGCAACAGGTGACCGAGGAAACGATCGCCCGTCATTTTCACACCGGCATGACACTGGCCGAGGCTTACCTGGCCTCGCCGGAAGGCAAAGATCCAAAGCATCTTGCCCATGTGGCCGAATTGCTCGACTCATTTCGCGGGGGCTTGGGACTGGACGAAGAGGACGACATCGTGGTCGAATTTCGCAAAGACACGCCGAAGGGCGGAGACTGAATAGAGGAGCGCTTCTCTCCCGCTTACATACCTTACGTTTCATCTTTCACGGAATGTTTCACATACACCATGGCTGAAAACGATAAACATCGTGCGCGCATCTTCCTTCATCGGGGTGATCTCATCCAGGCGCGGGCCGCCTGGGAAGCCGCGGTCAAGGATGACCGGCGCGCAGGAACGCCACGCGAACTGTCCAATAGTCTCGGCAATCTCGGCAACACGTTGGCACTCGCCGGCGCCTTCGACGAAGCCGATGCCTGTTACAAGGAAGTCCTCGCCATCCAACGCGACGAGCGCGACCCGCATGCCATTGCGCATACGCTCGTGAATCTCGGCAATCTCCACATCGGCGCGGACAAACCGGAGAAAGCCCGTCCCTACTATCTCGAAGCGCTGGACTTGTTGAAACCGCTCAATGACCACCGCGCACTGGGCATTCTCTACCATAACCTCGCGCTGGAAGAAGCCCGACAACAGCAGTGGGATGAATCCGTGCGGCTGTTCACCCAGGCGCTGGATTCACATCGCGTGGTGGGCAATGAAGAAGGCCTGGCCGGGACCTACAGCCAAATGGGAAAAATGTTTTTGGACAGTGGACGCGCTGTGGAGGCGGAACGCTGTTTCAACAATGCCACCGAACATTTCATCAAGCTGGGCAATCCGGCCGGCGAGGCGGCGGTCCTGCGGGAACTCGCCGACCTGTATGAGCGACGGCAGGACACCGTTGCCGCCATCCGTTGCGTGGAACGGCTTCATCACCTGGCCCTCGGCACCGGCCGCGCCCCCTCGGCCGAGGATCGTGACCGTCTCGCACGGCTGCGTGCCGCCCATAGCTGAACGGACAGGGGTGATGGTAAGATCCGCTCGTCCCGATCAACCAATGACGCGTTACAAGGAGTCGCATGGATATCACTGCATTTCGCCAGATGGTGGAGAAGAACCCCAAAGGATTCCTCGGCCGGTACGGCCTGGGCAATAAGATTTTGCAGGAAGGCGGCAGTCTCGACGAAGCCGCAGAGCACCTGACGGTGGCCACACAATTGGATCCCACCCATGTCGCCTCTCACCTCGCCCTCGGGCGCGCGCTTGTGAAACTTGGGAAGAAGGACGAAGCCAAACCCGTGTTGAAAGCCGGCATTGACGCGGCCGTATCCGGGCGATCCAACGGGGGAGTGGATTTGGTGCCGGAACTGCAGCAGTTGCTGCGCACACTCGGCTAACGCCGGCTGGAGGATGTATGAATCTCGATGCAGCCAGACAGCGGATTGAATCCGCGATCACCCGATACGGACAACATGCGGCTATGGCGATTGAACTGGTCATCAACGAGGTCCGCTCCGACATGGGCCGCGATGCCGTGAACGAATTGATCGACGAGTTCGATCTGGAGCTCATGTACAACATCGCCCCGATGGAATCCGACTACTCGAACAGCTGACGCACGATGGAATTGCGCCGCACAGCCACGGGCGGGAGCTCGCAATGGCTATCCAGCGAGGCCACAGATCAGAAAGTCGCGGAGACGTACGTTCGGAGGGACGTTACGGAGGGTGGTGAGTCGAGCACGGCATCGGGAGTCTGTTTCAGCAGCCTGCCATGCCGTTGATCTGGTGCTCCATCTCCGGCCATGGCTACGGCCACGCCGCGCAGGTTGTGCCGGTGCTCAACGCGCTGGCGCGGCTGGTTCCTGGTCTCAAGGCACTCCTCCGGACCTCGGTTCCCGCCGCATTTTTTGAACCTCGCCTGACCATTCCCTGGAACCTGAGCCCAGCCCGACAAGATATCGGCTGCATCCAGAACGGACCACTGAGCATCGATGTCGCCGGCACCTGGTCTGCTCATCGCGCCCTGCATGCCGACTGGGATAAAAAGATCGAAGCAGAAGCTGCCCTGATCCGTCAGGCCGGCCCCGCTCTGGTACTGTCCGATGTGTCGCATCTGGGTATCGCCGCCGGATCCGCCGCCGGGCTCCCGACCATCGGGCTCTGTTCCCTTTCCTGGGACCTGGTCCTGGAACCATTCGTCGATCCTGCCGAGCCGGCCCATGCCGCCATCGTAAGCCAGATCCGCGAAGCCTATGCGAAAGCCGACTGTTTCCTTCTCGTGGCTCCAGGCCTGGCGGTGACCGCATTTCGACAGGTGCGCGACGTGGGTCCCATCGCCGAACCAACCGAACCAAAAACGGCCACCCTCCGTCACGCCGTTGGAGCACAGACATCGGAGAAGATTGTTTTAGTGGGATTCGGCGGGATTGCGCTGACGTCCCCGCCGTTCGATCACATGGAAGCGATGCACGGCTTTCGATTTCTTTTTGACGGCCCCGTGCCCGACGGACTTTCCCGGGTCTCCTCGCTCTCCGCCCTAGGACTACCCTTCAAGCACATTCTGGCATCGGTCGACCTGGTGCTGACCAAGCCCGGATATGGCACCACCGTGGAATCTGTCGCGCTCGGCATTCCCGTCGTCTACGTACGCCGCTATAATTTCGCGGACGAACAATCGCTCGTGGACTACCTTACGCGACACGGTCGAAGCGCCGAACTCTCACTCGACGACTTTTCCCGCGGACAATGGGAGCCGGCCATCCGGCACGCCCTCGCCGAATCACCGGCGACACCGCCGCCGCCGCTCTCCGGCGCTCGGGATGCCGCGAGCATCCTGCATAGGTATTTCTAGACCACGCCCTGATTCCTACAATGCGCGCCGCACAAACTTGCATCCGATTAGTCGTTTTTCTCAGAGAGTGTTATAGTGGGCCCAATTCTGATCCCGAGGACTGCGCCCGCGCCTAGGCCGACTGCATGGAATCCGCTCCCCGACAAGCTGCATCCGCGATTGAGCCCAAACTCCTTGCCCGGGTGGCGAAGGGTGATCAACAGGCATTCGGCCAACTCTACGATCAATCATCCACCCTGCTCTTTACCCTGGCCTACCGTATCCTCAACGATCGCGACGAAGCGGCGGAACTCCTTCAGGACGTCTACCTCGAAGTCTGGCGGAAAATCGCCAAATACGATGTGGGTCGAGGGAGTCCCATCGCCTGGCTGGTCACCCTCACCCGTAGTCGCGCGATCGACCGACTGCGCTCCCGTGCCTCGCGCGGCCAGCATGTCGTCGCCGACTCGTTCGAGCACCCGCTGGTGTCCGTCACGCCCGATGTCAGCCCGAATCCATATGAAGCCAGGGAAGACACGGAAATGCGCCAGTTGATGGCCAAGGCCATTCTGGATCTGCCCCTTCCGCAGCAACAGGCGATTGAAATGGCCTTTTATCAAGGGCTGACGCATACGGAGATCGCCGCGAAATTGAATCAGCCGTTAGGCACTGTGAAGACAAGAATCAAACTTGCCATGTCGAAACTCCGCGCCTCGTTGCACGAGACGCTGCCGCAGGGTCATCAGCTATGACACACGAGGAACTGGAAGAAGCGGTTCCCCTCTATGCGATCGGCGCCCTCGAACGGTCCGAGCGGCAGGCGATCGAAGCGCATCTCCTGTCCGGCTGCGCGGCCTGTCATGCTGCCTTGAAGGACTACCAAACCGTGGCCTCGCTACTGCCGTTCGGTCTCACGCCCGCCACGCCTCCCAATACGTTGAAAGCCAAGATCCTGATGGCGCCGGCTTCCACCGCGAGCCAAGCGGAACCGGAACAGCCGGGTCCCCGATCGAGCCTGGAACCGGGCGAATGGATGAATCATCTGTTTCCCCCCATCACGCCGGCCCGTTCCCTGCCGTTCCGTTTCGCCATGGGATTCGCGGCCGCCGTGATTCTGTTCGGAGGCGGCTATCTTGCCTGGATGAATTACACACGGACGGCTCAACGCTCCGGCGAAATCCAGCAGCTGCAAGCCACGGTCCAACAGGAGACGTCGCGCGTCGCAAGCCTGCAATCGGAACTCCGCCAACGCGAGCAGACCCTGGACGGGTTGAAATCCGACCTGGACCAACGCACGACCGAAGTTGCCGAACTCCGGGATCAACTGCTGCAACGGGAAGCCGAGCTGGACGATGCCCATACGCAACTGACCCAGCATGACAGCTCATTGCAACGGCTCGCCCGGCAGAGTGAAGAATTTGCCGCGCTGTTCAAAAATCCTGCCTCGAAAGTCGTCTCCCTGTCGGGCTCCGACATGGCAAAATCGGCGGGCGCCTTCCTGCTCTTTGATCCGGCGACCAAAAAGGCCTGGCTCTATGCCTTCAACCTGCCGGCCCTTCCGAGCGGCAAGGTGTACCAACTCTGGGCCATCGACGACAAACCGGTCAGCGCTGGTGTGTTTGGCCTGGACGCAGGCCAGAAGGCCCGCATGTTGATTAAGAATATGGGTGAGTTTCCCCGCATGAAGAAATTCGCCGTGACCGTGGAGCCGGACGGCGGACGCCCGGAGCCGACAGGCGCCATCTACCTGATCGGTCAGATCTAGCCTTCAATCCCCCGACGCCCTTCTCCTGCGGTTCCCGGCCCAAACATGCTAGCATGCCCGTCGATACAGGACGATGCGCTCTCTCGTTGACGGGAATCACTCACGACACCATGCCGCTACACGACGAGCTCGATAGACAGTTCATGCAAGAAGCCCTCAGCCTTGCACGTGAAGCCCCGCTGATCGGCGAAGTGCCGATCGCCGCCCTGCTCGTCCGCGATGGGATCGTCATCGCCCGAGCCCACAATCTGCGTGAAACCGATCAGGATCCCACCGCTCACGCGGAGCTCCTCGTCATTCGAGAAGCCGCCAAGCAGACAAACAGCTGGCGCCTCACCGAGAGCACGCTCTATGTCACGCTGGAACCATGCACGATGTGCATCGGCGCCATTGTGCTGGCACGAATTCCCCGTCTGGTCTTCGGAGCGCTGGACCCCAAAGCAGGCGCATGTGGATCGATCATGAACATTCCTCCGGAGCCGAGACTGAATCATCGCGTCAACGTCGTCGGAGGCCTCTGCGCGGAAGAGAGCCAGGTCCTGTTGCAGGAATTTTTTCGAGGACTGAGGAAAGAGGCGGCACAGAAGAAGTCGGGTTAAGCGAGAACGTAGGCCGTCGCGTCGTAGCGATGCAAATCCCAGTCACCGCCTGCCACGGCAACCGCTCCCGCCAGGCCATCCGGCAGCGACAGCGACTGAATCCGCCACGCCTGATCGACGGTTCCCGAGTCTCTCAGCCGCACGTGCGCACCAGATGATTCGCCCTCAAACAATATTTCGAATCGCTCCAAGCCGAATGACAACCCCACACCGCGCCCTTTGAGATAGGCTTCTTTCGCCGTCCACAAGCGATAAAACAGGCGCTGCTGCGCGTCCACGTCAAGCGTGGCCATTGCCCGCGCTTCCGCCGGAGCAAAGAATCGTTCGGCCAGTTTGAGACAGTCCAGGTTCGCCTTGCGCACTTCGACATCGACTCCGACTTCCCGTCCACGCGCCACGGCCATCAGCGCACACTCACCGGAATGGGAGAGGCTGAACCGGAAGTCCTCAGCAGGGCCTGCTGGAACGCTGAGCGCCGGTTTCCCATGCTCCCCTGTGCCAAATTGGATGGCTTGCGCTGTGATGTGCGTATAACGGGACAACACCCGTCGCAGCAATCCATGCGAGAGGATGAAGCGTTGCCGATCGCGCTCAAACGCAAATCGGGCCGCACGGGCCCGCTCATCGTCAGAAAGCTGTGCGGCAAGGGAGGCCTCGCACCCGGCATAGCGCGACAGTTCGCAGAACCAGACATGGACGGCTGGCGGATCAAGAACGGGAAACGAGGGGGATGCGACCATGGGATCGGGCACACGCGACATCATTCGCCTGACATGAAGGGCAGCAACTCGATTACGCCGATGACCGGGCCACAGGTTTCAAGAGCGGCGCAGGACGGTGCGTGGCGCTGAAGGCGGCGCCGGTTGAGGCCTCGACGATTCGTCCGTCATCCAGTTTTAACACGCGGTCGCCCACATGGAAATACCGGTCATCGTGCGTCACCACAATCACCCCTTTTCCGCGAGCCCGGAGATTCGGCAGCAATTCGCCGTAGAAGACGTCCTTATATTGAGGATCTTGATCGGCAGCCCATTCATCAAACACATAAAACGGCCGGTCCTCCAGCATGGCGGTCACCAGGGCCAGGCGCTTTCGTTGTCCTTGAGACAAATTCACCGTGGAATACTCGCCCTGTTCAATGCTGACCTTGTGATCGATCCGGAGCGTCTTCAGCCAACCATCCGCCTGACTGGCAACCAATGAGGGGTCGAGCCCGAGCAGCTTTTTGAAGAGGTAAAAGTCAGAAAAGACCGCGGCAAAATGCTGCCGGTACCAATCCTGAGTCGCGGGCGTCATCGCCTCTCCGTTCAATGTCACCTGCCCCTGTTGCGGCAGATAGAGCCCCGTCAGTACCTTCACAAAGGTCGACTTGCCGCTGCCGTTCCCCCCGATGATGAATACGAGCTCACCGGGGCGAATCGACAGATCCAACGGCCCTAAACTAAATGAGCGTTCATCCTCGCCTTTCGATTCGTAGGCGAACACGGCTTGGGAGAATTCGACACACGGTCTCCCCTGCGCCACCGGACGCTCCGCACCGCCTTCCCGGCCCCCCTCATTCAGTGCGAGTCCCAACGATTCAATCTTTTCCAGCGCCACCTGCCCGCGGCTCAACGTGGGCACCATGCCCAGCAGGCCCCACATCGGACCGATCATATAGAGCATGGCAAAGGCATACCCGGTGAGCGATTCACCTGACAACGAAAGAAATCGTGGAAAGAGCAGCAGGATGACGCCGATCAAGCCATAAAACAGCACCTGCGTCCAGGAATCCGTCACGAGATATTGTTTGGTCGTGGTCAGGTTATGACGCCGCAACGCGTCGGCCGCCTGTCGGATATCCTCTTCGACGAACGTCTCCCGGCGGCCTCGATGCAGCATGAGTTCCTTCATGCCTTCCGTCAAACTCCGGAAATGTTCGAAGAGAACGCCCTTTGAATCGCGTACGGCCAACGACGACTGCAACACCCGATTGTAGAGCTGGCGATAGCCCAGCAGTCCCAACACGGCGAGGACGACGACTCCCAGAAACGCCTGCCACGACAACCAGGCGAGGTAAAGCGAGCAGCCCGTCAGGATCGCGACATTGATGGCCAAGCCGGGCAAGCCGTTCACCGCCCAGGCCAGGGCGTTCGTGTCATCCGTCAGCGTCGCAAGAATTGCATGCGGCCCGCGGCGCTCCAGCGTGCGATAGGGCGCCCGCACGACTTTCCAGCACAGATCCATGCCCAATTTGAGGATCGTCTTTTGCGCGAAGGTGACCAGCAAGAGCTGGGAGAGATAATTCGACCCGACCTTCAAGACAGCCAGCCCGATGAAGGCGAGCGCGAACAACTCGGAGGCGGTTCCGGCTCCGTTGATGAGTTTATTGATCACCGCCAGCAAGCCCACACTGGACAGGCCGGCCAACAGCCCGGTCAGGACCATGAGGATCATCATGGTCCTGGCATCGCGCAGCAGGAAGAGGAGGAACCGGTACATTTTGATCATCGTGTCGTCGCGTCCGCGTTGCGGAGACTCATGGGCTGGAATTGTGGGAGGCGCTACGCAGCCTTCGTGGTGGGTCCGTCACCCCGGCCATCAGGCCGTTTGCGCATGGTTTCCGCCTCATGCCAAAACGCCTTGAGGTGACGAGCCAATTCTTGCACATGTGGCGCCACGAACAGGCGTCCCGAATCCTCCGCTGGAAGATAGATCGTCCGGCTCATGCCCATCGCCCGCTCACCGAAGACCAGCCGCGTGTCATCGCTGGAATTCGTCAGTGGGTGCTTGGATGCAATCACATTCAACACCTGTCCACGGAATGGTTTCAGATCGTACCGTGCCACGGCATGGAAGGTGGCGTAGGTGACCTGGTCTTTATACAGGAATTCGTCCTGATGCTCGGCGGCTTCAGTATGGTGCATGAGATTCCACATGCGTTTCAACTTGCCCTTCCAGAACGCCGCCCAGTCACGGACAGGCAACCGGCGCATCAGCCGAAGGTAGGTCGTCACTTTCATCCACACGAACAGCAATGGCCACAGCAAATAGGGCGGGCGGCTCCAGTGACTCAGGTAGGATCGTGGATGCCAGGATTCCATGACGGCTAGAATAACGTCTTCCCCTTGCGCCGTGAGCTGCTGCGCGATCTCATAGGCAGCTAGCCCGCCCGTGCAGGTGCCTCCGATGAAATAAGGACCATGCGGCTGCACCGACCGGATCTCTTCGATGTAATGCGCCGCCATCTCTTCCACCCGCATGAACGGCTTTTCTTTGCCATCCAACCCACGGGCCTGCAATCCATAGAAGGGCTGATCGTCGCCCAGCAATTTGGCGAGACGTGCGAACACGAGCACGTTGCCCCCGACCCCGGGCACGGCGAACAACGGCGGTCGTTTCCCCTCAGGCTGAATCGCCACCAGGGAACGCCATCGTACCGTGCACCCTTCATCGGCCAGCACACCCGCCAATTGCTCGACCGTCGGCGCCTGGAACAAGACTGCCATGGGCAGTCGCGTGCCGAAGGTCTGTTCGATCGCGCTGAACATCCGCAGCGCCAGCAGGGAATAGCCACCCAATGCAAAAAAGTTATCGCGTACACCGATCGCCGTCATGCCCAGCACCTGTTCCCAAATCGCTACCAGCTGCAACTCCACCCGATTGCGAGGTTCAATGGCCTGCCCCCCGTCATGCACCGGTTCGGCGGTCGGTGCCGGCAGGGACGCGCGATCCACTTTCCCGTTAGGTGTCAGGGGAAATTCCGTCAGGGGGACAATGGCCGCCGGCACCATGTAATCCGGAAGCACCTCTCGCAGGACCCGGCGAAGGCTGGAGGGGTCACAGGCACTCCCCCCTCGCGGCGCCACATAGGCCACCAGACGTTTGTCGCCGGGCGTATCCTCCCGGACAATCACGACCGCCTGTTTCACCGTTGGATCATTCCCCAACACCGATTCAATTTCACCCAACTCGATCCGGAACCCGCGCAATTTCACCTGGTGGTCGATTCGGCCGACATAATCCAATCGTCCATCGGACAACCATTTCACCTGATCACCGGTGCGATAGAGTCGCTCACCACCCCGGAACGGATTGGTGATGAAACGCTCTGCTGTCAGTTGAGATTGTCCCCGGTAGCCACGGGCCAGCCCCATCCCGCCGATGTACAACTCACCTGGAATCCCGACCGGGACCGGCTCGAGATTGGCATCCAGCACGTAGACCTGCGTGTTGGCGATTGGACGCCCGAGAGAGATGATCCGTTCAGCGCTCCGTACCCGTTCCAAGGTCGACCATATCGTGGTTTCGGTCGGACCATAGACGTTCCAGACGGATCCGGCCCTCGTCAGCAGCTCCTGCGCCAATTCACGCGGCAGCGCTTCGCCTCCACACAATACTTTGACCCCGCGCCCGCCTTTCCACCCGAACTGCAGAATCATGCGCCAAGTGGCGGGGGTCGCTTGCAGCATGGTGACCGCGCCGTGATCGAGTTCCCGTTGCAACCAGGCGCCGTCCATCGCCTGCTGCCGGTTCGCCAGAACGATGGTGGCGCCCACCAGAAGGGGAAGATAGAGTTCCAGCCCGGCAATATCGAAGGAGAGCGGGGTGAGGGCCACGAGGACATCGCGATCCGTGATGCCGGGCTCTTGTTGCATGGAGCGGAGAAAGTTCAGCAGCGCACGATGCTCGATCTCGACCCCCTTGGGCTGGCCGGTCGACCCGGAAGTGAACAATACGTACACCAGATGCTCCGGCCCGGACAGCGGCGAGGGATTCGCCTCCGGTTGACGCGACAGAGCCGCCGCCTCCTGATCCAGGCACAGAACAGGGAGCTGATGCTGCGGCAGGCCGCCGAGAAGGGCTGAGTCGGTGATCACCACTGCTGCGTGACTCGTCTCGATCATCGCTGCCAGCCTTCGGATCGGCAAGCCCGGCACCAGCGGCAGATAGGCACCACCTGCTTTCATGACGGCCAGGAGGCTGATCAGCAGATCCGGCGAGCGCTCCAAAAAGACCGGCACCACGGCGTCCAGCCCGACTCCACACTCCCGCAGGCGATGCGCTAACCGGTTGGCGCGACGATTCAACTCCGCATACGACCATTCGCGCCCTTCAAACAGCACGGCGACGGTATCAGGCGCCCGCTTCACCTGCGCTTCAAACAATTGATAGAAACACAGGCCGTGATCCACCGGTCGATCGGTGGCATTCCATTCGCGCAACAGACGATGCTGCTCTTGTCCGCTGAGAATCGCCACGCGCCCAAGGGCGGCTTCCGGATGTTCGGCCACGGCTTCCATGAGCTCCCGATACTGAGCAATCCAACGCTCAGCGGAGGCACGATCGAACAGGTCCGTATTAAATTCCAAGTAAGCTTTTCGCGACGCGTACGGATCGATGGAGAGGCCCAGATCGAGTTGGGCTGCACCACGGCTCACCTCATAGGGAGTCCAGGAGAGCTGATGAAACTCCGTGCGGGCAAAGGGCGTGTTGGCGAAGTTAAACAACACTTGCACGAGCGGCAATCCGCCCTGACTGCGGTCCGGCCGCAGTTCTTCCACAAGTTTTTCAAAAGGAATGTCCTGGTGCGCATAGGCGTCGAGCGACAAGTCCCTGACCTTTCGTAACAGATCACGGAACGACAGCTCGCCCGTCACCTCCGTTCGCAACACCAGCGTATTGACGAAGGTGCCGATGAGTTCCTCGATCTCCAGACGATTACGGTTGGCGATCGGGGTACCGATGACCAGGTCCTTCTGTTGCGTGAGGCGATGGAGGAGGCCGAAAAATCCGGCCATAAATACCATGTAGAGCGTGACCCCTTCGCGCACGCTCAGTTGCTTGAGACGATTGACCAACGACCAGGACAAGTCCACCGAGACATGATCGCCCTTGAAGGAATGGACCGGCAGACGTGGCCGGTCCGTCGGCAAGGTCACGACAGGCAGATCGACGAGTTTGCTTTTCCAATGTGCGAGTTGCGCTTCCAGCACAGGCCCGGTGAGCCATTTCCGCTGCCACTGCGCGAAGTCCGCATACTGAATCGCGAGATCTGGCTGAACGGCAAACGGCCTCCCCGCACAGAACGCGTTGTAGGACGTCACGAGTTCGCGAGCAATGATGCCATAGGACCATTGATCGGAAATGATGTGATGAGTATTCAAGATCACGACGTGATCTTCATCCCCCAGCTGGATCAAGAACACGCGCAGGAGTGGCCCCTGCTCCAAATTGAACGGCTGACGCGCCTCTGCCGTCGCGAGCTCCAGCGCTTGCGCCTCACGCAGTTCGGCCGGCACTCCACGCAGGTCTTCATCTGTCCAGATCGGGTCCAAGACGCCGTGAATGATCTGACGCGGCTGACCATCCACGTGAGCAAAGGTCGTACGGAGCGCGTCATGGCGCCGAACCAGTTCGCCGACGGCCCATCGCAGCGCCGGCTTGTTGAGCGGACCATGCAAACGAACGCTGGCTGGAATATTGTAGGCAGCGGCTTCGGGTGAAAGTTGATAGAGGAACCACATCCGTTCCTGCGCAAACGACAGCGGCAGCGGCACTCCTCTTTCAGCGCGTGTGATGGCATAGCCGTGCTGCTCGTGAAGAGGCTTCTGGCCGGTCTGGGTCTGAGTAATCACCTCGGCCAGCGTGGCAATGGTCGGCCGCTCGAAGATCTGCCGCAGTGGCAGCGTGATCCGGAACAGGGATTGGACCCTCGACACCAGTTGCGTAGCAAGCAGACTATGTCCGCCCAGTTCGAAGAAGTGGTCGTGCACCCCGACATCCTTGAGCTGGAGGATTTCTCCCCAGATATCGGCTAGTACCTGTTCGGTCGGGGTCCGGGGAGCGAGGAACTCGGAGGTCAGCTCGACCTTGCTGGCGCGACTGTCGGCAGCCACTTGCAGGGCTTTTCGATCCACCTTGCCGTTGACGGTCAGCGGCAGCGTTTCCAGCTCGATGAAGGTCGACGGAATCATATGCGCCGGCAACTGACTGCGAAGCTGTTCGCGCAATTGCACCAATCCGAGGCGATTATTCGGACGTGGCACCATGAACGCCACAATCCGCTTATCCCCCGGCTGCTCTTCCCGTACTTCGACCACGGCCCGTTCCAGATCCGGATGCCGGTTCAGGACGGCTTCGATTTCTTCCAACTCAATCCGATACCCGCGAATCTTGACCTGGCGATCGGCACGGCCTCGATAATCCAATTGTCCGTCCGGTCGCCATCGCACGAGGTCACCGGTGCGATACAGCCGCGCTCCCGGAAGAGTGGAAAAAGAATCGGTGATGAATTGGGCCGCGGTAAGCTCCGGCCTCCCCCGATAGCCACGCGCGACTCCAAGGCCACCGATATAGAGCTCTCCCGCCACGCCCACTGGAACCGGTTGTTCATTCCGATCCAATACGAAGACGGACGCATGAGGAATGGGGCGCCCGATCGGTAAGTCGCCGACGATGTCATGGTCCGCACCTAGACCGGTCAACTCCGACCAGGTCGCTGCGACGGTCGTTTCTGTCGGCCCATAGGTATTGATCAATCGAACGGCCGTCCCGATCACGTTGGTCCAACGCTGGACGATCTGCGGAAGCACCCGCTCGCCACCGATGATTACGGTTCTGACGGACGAAGGAAACGGGATCCGCTCCAATGCCATCCGGGTGACCAGCTCATGCCAGTAGGCCGTGGGGAGATCCAGGACCGTCACGGTCACATCACGGCAGCGATCCAGAAAACCGGAAACAGAATCCACCATTGTCGCCGTGCGCAACACCAATGTCGCCCCAGCAGACAGACAGGGAAAGATTTCTTCTGCGGCCGTGTCAAAACTCAACGAGGCAAATTGCAGGACCCGATCTCGCCTCGTCAGGTCGACGATCTTTGTGAAGGCTCGCACATAGTTGGCGATCGATCGATGCTCGATCATCACCCCCTTCGGATGACCGGTGGACCCTGACGTGTAGATGACATAGGCGAGATTATCCAAGGCATCGGTGCCCGCGATGGCACTCTCGGGACACTTCGCAATCTGCGCCCATTCCGAATCGAGGCAGATCGAATGGGCATTCGTGGCGGGTAGTCGCACGAGCTGATCCTGCTGGGTCATCAACACCCGGACCTGGCTGTCCCGCAGCATGTACTCCAACCGTTCGGTCGGATAATCGGCATCCAACGGCAGATAGGCCCCGCCCGATTTGAGGATGCCCAGCAGACCCACGATCAACTCGATCGACCGCTCAAGACAGAGCCCGACGACGACACCCGGTTCGACGCCACGACGGCGGAGGTAGTGGGCGACGTGATTTGAACGCGCATCCAATTCCCGATAGGTCAGCGACCGCCCCTCCTGCTCGACCGCAATGGCCTCGGGAGTCAGTCGGGCCTGCGCTTCGAGCATGCGATGGAGGCACCGCTCAGGTTCCACCGTGCCGGAGGATTGTCCCCAGGCCAGCACGGTCTGCTGCATGTCCGTTTCGGACATGAGCGGCAGGCTGCCGATGCCGGCGGATGGACGGCTGACCAGTTCCTCCAACAGCCGCACGTAATGCTCCTGCATGCGCCCGATGCGCTCCGCGTCAAACAGGGCATCCTTATACTCGACATACCCGCTCAGCCCCTGGTCCGATTCAGCGAGCTCGATACAGAGATCGAATTGACCGCTCTGTTGTGGAATGACATAGGCGTCCCACGCGGGCCATCGACCGTCCGGCGCAGCCGCGCGGGACGCATTCATCCGCAGGTCGAGTTCCGCCAACAACTTGAACGGCTGCAACACGAACAACACTTGCGCCAACGGCGCCCGCGAGCCTTGACGAGCCGATCGTCTGTCTGCCACCAACCGCGCGTAGGGATACTCTTGATGGGCCAGCGCGTCCAACAGCGTCTGCTTCGTCCGTGCCAACAGCTCACGGGCGGTCGATTCCGGCTGCAAACTCTCCCGCAGGACGAGCATGTTCACAAAGTCACCCACCGTCTGGGCGAATCGAGCCCGGCTGCGCCCGAACACCGGCGTGACAATCGCCGTGTCTTCTTGAGCTGTGTAGCGAGTGAGCAAGACTTGGAGCGCGGTCAGGCAGACGGCATACAACGTCGTGCCCTCGCTCCGGGCAAATGCTTGCAGGCGGCGAGTCAGGTCGCCCTCAATCTGGAATGCATGCCAGGCATAGTGCCCTGGCTCAACCGTGGTCTCAGGCCGGTCGTACAGCATGTCGCAATTCGGCAACTCACCGGCCAGCTTCGCCTTCCAGTACTGCGCCTGTCGACGGCCCTCCTCCCCATCCAGGATGGTCCGATGCCACTCCACGAATTCACTGTAGGTTGCGGGTAGGTCCTGAGGCCGAGAGGAACGCGCTGAACGACTCGCGTCAGCAGATCCACAGCGCCGCTTCAGATCATCGACCACCTGCATCATCGACCAGCCGTCCACGACGATATGGTGGGCGATCAACAGCAACCAGTTCTGCGGTCCGCCATAAAACAGAACCGCTCGCCATAAAGGGCCCTGCGTCAGGGTGAACGGAACCGCCGCAGCCTTTACGGCCTCCTGCCGTAACCGACGACAGTCCCACGCGGAACTATCGATCTCGGTCCAACTCAACGGCATCCGCCGATGGATTCGTTGAACCGGCACCTCCTGCTGCGTCTCAAAGGTGGTGCGCAGCATGGCCTGCCGTTCGCCGATTTCTTCCAGCGCGGCTCGCAACCGGTCCGCTGTCACGTCGGACGGCAGAGACAACAACAGGGACACATTGGCCGCGGCGCTGTCGGGGTCCAACTGACTTAAAAACCAGAGGGCCGCCTGGTTTTCGGACAACGGGAATACCGTCCTGGTAGCGGCATCCGAAAAAATTGCATCGGGCTCGCAGAGCGGTTCGCCGGCCAGCCTGCGTTCAATCGTCGTCGTCAGATCAGCCAATGTCGCGCCGCCCAGAAGCGAAGAGAGCGAAAGTGGCAGGTGAAACGATTCTTCCAGGCGATGCAGCACGTCTGCCGCCATTAAGGAGTCGAGTCCCAGAAGATGGATCGGCTGATCAACGGCGATGGTGTCGGGCATGCGACCGAGACGATCGGCCAACAGCTTTTGCACGGTCTCCTGAATGACCCGTCGGCGTGCCTCCCCCGAAAGGTCCTGCCATGCGTCCGCCTGAATGACCGCGGAAGAGGGCAGCCCAACGGGAAGCGGCGCCACGCTGGTTCCGATGATCGACAATCGACCTGCCAGATACTGCTCTCGACAGCCGCGCCGCTGCACCTTCCCGCTCGAAGTCTTCGGAAGGCTACCGGCCTGAATGAAGACGATGGTCGACACATGGAGGTCATGCTGTTCCGACACGGCCGCACGTATGAGCGCGGCGACGTCCTGGGTGGAGACCGGCGTTGCCTGACGCTCCAGTTCCTGGACCAGCACCACAGCTTCTTCGCCGCCCTCCTCAACCGCGAACGCGGCCGCGCCTCCGGGCCGGAGCACGCCATGACAGGATTCGACCGTTCGCTCGAGATCCTGGGGATAATGGTTTCGACCTCGAACGATCAGCAGATCTTTGAACCGACCCGTCACGAAGATTTCGCCGTCCTTCACAAACCCGAGGTCGCCGGTTCGTAAGAACGGCCCATCGCCGGTATCCGCCAGCCTGGCGTCGAATGTTCGCGCCGTTTCGTCGGGATTGTTCCAATAGCCTTGTGTGGTGCTGGCGCCGGACAACCAGATTTCACCGACCTGTTGCGGCGCGCAACGGCAACGCGTCTCGGGATGGGCAATGACCACGCGCGTATCGCCGACCGGCATGCCGCATCCAACCACCCGACGAACCGGCCCTCCGTCGGCGCGCGCGTCGATCACCGCTCCCTGCTCCAACGCTGCAGCATCCAGCGTGGTCACGGTCGGCGCCACCCCGGTTCGTTTTAACGAAATCAGAAGCGTATATTCCGCCATTCCATAAGCGGGAAAGAAGGCGTCGCGCCGGAAGCCGACTGGCGCGAACGCGTCGGCAAACCGTTCGATGGTGTCCGGCGCGATGGGCTCTGCTCCACAACTCGCCACCTGCCAACCGGAAAGGTCCAATTCTGCCCGTTCCTCAGGCGTCGTCGCGTCCACACATCGACGATACGCAAAGTTGGGCGCACCGCTATGCGTGACCGCACACCGTTGAATGGCCTCGAGCCAGCGCAAGGGACGTTTGAGAAATGTGAGCGGCGACATGAGATAGGAGGGACGGCCGATCCATGCAGGCTGAATGATGCCCTTCACCAATCCGTAGTCATGAAAATGCGGCATCCACGACAGGGTGACCGACCCGGGGCCATACCCACCCGCCTCGGTAATACACCGGCTCTGAGCGGTCATGTTCCCATGGCTGACCATCACCCCTTTCGGGGCCGACGTCGAACCGGAGGTATATTGCAAATACGCGAGGTGTGAAGACTGCGGATGCCGGTCGGTCCAACACGAAGGATCGGCTGCAAGCGCCTGGTCGGTCGAGACCCACTGCTCTAACGGGGGAGAGATTTCCTGCGACCGGAGCGTCTCCAGCATCAGGGATGTGGTCAAGGCGCCGGCGGCACCTGAATCTTCGGCGAGGCGTTGGACACGCATGACACCGGCCTTCATGCGGAATGCGTCCGGAGGCGGAACCGGCACGGCGATGAGGCCGGCGTAGAGCGTTCCCCAAAAGGCTTGCACGAACTCAAGCCCCGGCGGATACACCAGCAGAAGGCGCGCGCCCGGCGCAAACCGGGTGTGCAAGTAGCCGGCGATCGACCGAGCGCGAGCCACCAACTCTCCATACGTCAGGACGGCGTCGGCGTTCAGGCCTTCCCGAAGAAAGGTGTAAGCCGTCTGGTCAGGCTGCTGCTCAGCCCGCCAACGCAGCACATCAAGGATGGTGTCGCCGGGTGGAATGGTGACCGGTGGATGTCTGACCACAGAATGCTCAACCCCAGTAGGCTCAGGAGGCGTACGCGAGACCCTGCCGTAGACTTATTCGGATTTCCTCTCGAAAATCCTAAGTCTGGCGACGGTTTCCATCCGGCTGTCCTGTACGAGGCGAGTCTACGGCCTCATGGGGGCATCACAAAATGGAATCACCTTTCCCCCCGCTCCGCGGTTTCCCGTAGTGGTGAAAGAAATTCCACTCAACCTCATGATTTCATTTGAATCTCGTAACGCTCCACGGTAAGCTGCACGTCTTTGCCTGACCTTGCGCGGAGAGGTGCGAGAGCGGCCGAATCGGACGGTCTCGAAAACCGTTGTCCTGAAAGGGACCGTGGGTTCGAATCCCACCCTCTCCGCCACGCAGAGTCGCCCGTACGGCCTGCTTTTGTCGCGCCGGTCTGCACCAGCCCCTTGCAGCAAGAGCCGCCCCGTCGCCGCTCCTGCTGCATCGAAATCTCATAGGATTCGGTTTCCATCCCGTCGCGTGTCTCGACCTGCAGCAAGGCCAGGAAGCCTTCCCCCACCTCTGGTGGTCTATTCGCCCCCGCCGGACCAGGGTAGTCTCTGGTCCACACAGGAGGGCCGCATGTTTGAACAAACCGAGTCTGCGCTGGTGATGACGCTGTTGGCTTTGGGCGGGATCGCGCTGATGGCGGATGAAAAACTGGGATCGACCTGCCTGCACATGGTGAAATGGATTCGGACGAGGGGCAGGCTCTAACCGGCTCGCGTTCTCAATGCTCTCCGTAACTCGACCATGGCCAGGGTATCACGCTCACAGTATCGCAGCAGTGCCTCTTGAATCTGAGCCTTCTCGATCCAATCGGTCACGGTAAAGATCATGCGGCTGTATTCACAAGCCGCAACGCCCCCATCCCGGATCACCAAGTCGGCATAACTCAGCGACGGCACCACGGCCGGCAAGACGGTCTTGATCGAGTAGCTGCCCCCGAAGGCCGGATGATAGTAGTGGTCCCGGATAATCACATGAAGATCCCATAATCTCGCCACCACCCGCTTTAGATCCTTGCGTAGCGACGGGAAATCCTCCGCCAACCGTTCGAGCACCGACCGTTCATAACTCGAATAGACGCAGATGCTGCCGGTCTGCCCGAGCGACTCCAATAACGTCACGGCCAGCTCTTCCCTCGGATCCCGTTCGTCCCGGCACAGGAAGTCGGCATGCGCAAGCGAACCGTCAGGCTGCTCAATGTGATTGGACCATTGAGTGGGAATGACCTGATAGGGCCTGGTATCCACGAATTTTGGGACCGCCGGCATAAAGGTTTCGAAGTCCAAGTGATGCACGGGATAGACCACCTGCTCCAGCGCAGCTCGCAAGCCCTCCCCGATCCACTCGACATTGGCTTTTACCCGACGCTGCACCGGCGTCAGAGCGACCTGATCGGGAATGTCATCGATCGTCTCGACGCCCAACTCACGCAGCTGGATGACCGTCTTACTGCTCCCCGGTAGATGGTAAATCCAGCGGGCCGGCTTCTCCTGGGTGCAGTGGGCCCAGAACGGACATTCATAGGGGCTCTGACAATGTTCATCGGGAGTGATAGCAGGGGCTGACATGGCCTCCAGCATCGCCTGCATCGCCCCAAGCCGTCCCTCCACCTCCGGTAATCGCGGCCGCACGGTCTCCGCCAGTGAGCGAACGCCGAAGAGCTGGTCGAGATCGAGATGCCGCCCGTCGAATACATACTGGGTGTTCACATGCATCAGACAGATATCCACCAGCACATGTCCGAGTCCCTCCAGGACATAGCTTTGGATCGTCAGATCGTCCACATGGGTCGTCTTCACCTTGGTGGACGACTTCACCTCGACGAGTCGCCAGGTCGGTTGCCCCGCGTCATTCACCCCGACCCGTTCCAGCACGTCGACGCGAATCAAGACCTGGTTGAATTGAAACGCCCCTTCGAAGATCGCCGTGACCTTCGGATCCTGCAGCAAGTCGGCCGTCTGCGCCAGAGCTTCCTGAGATTGACGATACCCGGCCGTGACGAGACGGCCGCCGGGGAAACGTTGGCGGGCCAGCTCGCCGAGGTCCGTGCCCATATCCAGAATGGCCTGCGTGGCGGCATCCGGTTTGGTCGCCAGCCCCGGAGCATGCACCTCCAGGTACAGACGCTTATGACATTGCAGGCCCGACAGATAGCGTGATTTGGATAAGCGATAGGACGCGCGCGCGGCAGGCTCGGGTGAGATCAACATAGGCTGCTGCAGGCTACCGAAGCGTGACGTGGGTTGTCCAGTCCCGTCCGGCGAGCGAGATGCTCCACGAAGCGAACTCGGTTCTGTTAGGATGACGCCGCATGGCAAACGGCATCGCCCAGATCAGACGCTCCGTCCTCACCCTCGCGCTCCCCGTCACCGTCAGCAGCCTGCTGCAACGGGCTGAAGGCATCGTGGCCGTCTTTCTGGTTGGAGGATTGGGGGCCGTCCCGATTGCCGCCGTCGGCCTTGGGCAATTGCTCGCCTTTATCGCCACGACTTTAGTTTCCGGTCTCTCGGTGGGATCCAATGTCGTCATGGCGCAATTGTGGGGGGCCCGGCGTTATGAGGATGCAGGACAAGCCGCGCGTCATTTCCTCGGACTCTCCATCCTGATATCTCTCGGTCTGTTGACGTTCGGGCTTCTGGTGAATGGGCTCGCGATGGAATTACTCGGGGCGCAAGCAGATGTGATACGGCTCGCGCTCCCCTATTCGAACCTGATCTTCCTGCTCATTCCCTTTACGATCCTGCTGCAAGTGCTCTCTTCGATCTTGCAGGGCACGGGTGACACCAAAACGCCGATGTATGCCATGATCGTGGTGAATCTGCTCCACATTGCCATCGCGATTCCTCTCATCTATGGGCACTGGGGGCTTCCCACCTTGGGCATCAATGGCGCCGCCATTGCGGTTGGCATCGCGGAAGCGACCGGCTGTCTGTACCTTTTCACGCGCTGCCGACCCATGCACCGTCGCGCCCATCAATTCCGATTCGATTTGATTCGCACGATTTGGCAGGTCGGGGCACCGGTCTCGGGCGAGCGCGTCGTCCAGCAAGCCGGCATTTTGCTGTACACCAAGATCGTGTTGATTTACGGGACCGTGGCGTACGCGGCTCACCAGGTCGGCTTGTCGATTGAGTCCTTGTCGTTTCTTCCAGGGTACGGCTTCGCGATTGCGGCAGCCACGATGGTGGGACAGAGCATCGGCGCCGGCAAGTACACCCGGGCGAAGCTCGAGACCTGGGAAGCGAACCGACTGGCCGCCTACCTGATGTCAGCCATGGGGCTGGTCTTTTTCTTGTTCCCCTATGCCTTGCTCCGTGCCTTCACCAGTGATGAGGCCGTCGTTGAGTTGGGCACGCTGTTTTTGAAAATCGTGGCTCTGCTGCAGATTCCGCTCGCGCTCACCATGGTGGTGGCCGGCTCCCTGCGCGGAGCGGGCGATACCCGGTTCGTCATGATCGCGACGATGATCGGCATGTGGGGCGTGCGGATTCCCCTGGCCATCGCGGCAGGCTACTGGCTGAGTCTTGGAGTGTTTTACGTCTGGCTGGCGATGATCGCAGACTGGACGCTGCGCATGGCCCTCATGCTCTGGCGACACCGTTCAGAACGGTGGAGAAGCATCCAGGTACTTCGATCCTCTCCCACCTGAAGCGTTCAGCCTTTCCCGTCGACCGCACATTCCGGCGGGCGAACGGCTGGCCGCGTATCCTTGCCCGATCCGGCCCGCACTTCGATGCGACCCACAGCCTTCACATTCGCGCAGAGATCGCCAAGGCCCGGCGTTACCAAACGATAGGGCCCGCCCTTGCCGTCGGGAAGAGGCTCCCCGTCAAGCTCGTACAGCAACAGCCCGAAGTCCTGCGCCTGTTGCAGCGTGAGGGTCGCGGCATACTTGCCATCGACGGAGTGAAACGTGACATGGTCGGCGTCGACCGCGAGTGCCGGGATCTCCAGCAAGCCCTTCACGCGGATCGCGCGCCCCCGCATGGCCGGCATCAGTTCGCTGATATCTTCCACCCGTTGCTCGCGCGGCAGTTGTCCCAGGGCTGTTCTGGTCAATGAGACCGGCTGAACGACTGCGCCGTCGATGCGCACAATGCCAGGCCCCGACAATTCCTTTTCAGTGATCGTCTTGACCATCGCCGTCAGCGCTTCATTCACCGGTGTGGGAATCCCCAACTCACGTCCGACCCGCACGATGTAGCCGTTGAGGTAGTCGATCTCCGTCGGGCGTTTGGCTTTCCAATCGTCGTACATCGACGTATGGATGTCGCGCAGCTCCTGCGTCCACTTCACGACCTTCTCGGCCATGTCCAGGGCCAGCGGGACCTTCACCGCCGCGGACACGGCCGCCACTTCGCCGACAATCTGCCGGATCACGCCGGCCATTTCGGGATGATCGAGCGCCTTCGCCACCTTGTCGTCGATCACCACCGTGAGCGGATTGAAGACACAATTCCAGCACATCTTCTCCCATTTGCTTTTCCGGATATCCTCGCTCAATTGGCAGGAAATCCCCGCCTGCTTGAACACCTCGGCGATCTGGGACACGCGCTCGCTCTTGTGGCCCATCAGTTCCCCGATCGCCACCCCGCCCCGCTTGTAATGCTCAATGACACCGGGCTCGACGATCTTGGAATAGATGAAGGCCACCCCGCCGACCACACAGTCGCGATGAAGGCGAGCAATGATGCGGTCTTCCGTATCGATGCCGTTTTGCAGCGTGAGAATCACCGTGCGCTCGGTCAGCACCGGTTCCAACTGTGTCATAACCTCGTCGAGATCATAGGCCTTCACGGCCAGGATGATGAGATCGGGTGTCGCAAGCTCCCGGGGATCGGAGGCGGCCGGCGGATGGACGGTGAAATTTCCCTTGGCGCTCTTGATCGTGAGGCCGTTCCGCTTCACTGCCTCCAACGTGCGGGGCCGAAGAAGAAATGACACATTGGGATTGTTCTTGGCGAGATGCGCCCCAAAGAATCCACCGACGGAACCAGCACCGACCACCATGATCTGCTTCATCAAAGTCCTCACTGATTGCGTTCAAAAGACACGTACTATAGCATGCAGCTACACGCCTGAAACAGTGATCAACTGCGGATAACCACCCTCATGGGAACCGGATCCACGCTGGGCCTTGTTCGACACAAACTCTCGACGGCCCGATCTGTCACAGTCCTGACCGGGGCGGGAATTTCCGCCGACAGCGGCGTGCCGACGTTTCGCGGCGCCGACGGGCTGTGGCGGCAATATCGCGCCGAAGACCTCGCCACACCGGACGCCTTCTCACGCGATCCGCGGCTAGTCTGGGAATGGTATAACTGGCGCCGGGAACTCATCGCCACCAAACGGCCCAATCCGGCCCACGAAGCCGTGGCCTCGATGGAGCAACGGTTCGACCAGTTCTGGCTTATCACGCAGAATGTGGACGGGCTGCACCGCGACGCCGGCTCGCGGCGCCTATCCGAAATTCACGGCAACATCTGGAAGGTCCGCTGCACTCGGTGCCTGGACATCATCGAAAATCGGGACGTGCCCATCGCCATGCTGCCCCTCTGCCAGGCCTGCGGCGGACTGCTTCGGCCGCACATTGTCTGGTTCGGGGAATCACTGGCAGAAGAGGATCTGGAGAAGAGTGCCGCCGCACTGCAGCACAGCGATGTCTGTTTGATCGTCGGTACGTCGGGATTGGTCTATCCGGCGGCGGGCTTCGGCGCCATTGCCAAGCAGGCGGGCGCGTTTATCGTGGAGATCAATCTCGACTCGACGCCGCAGTCGAATCTGGCCGACGTGGCCCTGCAGGGGCGCGCGCGGGACCTCGTGCCATTGTTACTGGAGGCGTGACAACAGCGGCAACAGCTCGTTGAGGGTCGCGATTGTCGTTCCGTTCGATGTCCCTGGCGGCAGACCTCTCGCCAGCAATACCCCCGTCAATCCCACTGCGACTGCCCCCTTCACATCATCACGCTCGCTATCGCCGACATGCAGCGCGTCCTCCGGATCGACGGCATGTTTCTCCAGCGCCTGCTCAAAAATTCGCGCGGATGGCTTCGCGGCATGGGCCAAGCTGGAAATCGTGATCGTATCGAAGAAGTCGGCGATCCCCAGCCCTCGCAGCACGGCAAACAGCCGCGAGTCGAAATTGGAAATAATCCCCAGCTCGTAGCCCTGATCTTTGAGTGTCTTCAGTACATCCAGCGTCTCCGGAAAGAGCTTCCAGGCCTCCGCTTGTGCGAACCGTTCAAACACATCCTCGAAAAACTCGTCGAACTTCTCGAACATGCCGACGCGGTAAAACACATTGTGGACAATATCGAACCACCACAGGCGCTCCGATTGCTTGATCGCACCCGGTTCCGTCGCGGCAAACACCGGAGGCGGCGCATCTCGAAACGAGCGGGCAAACGCCGCTTTGATTGCCGCTAACGAATCCGGCGTTTTGCGAAAGCCGTGGCGCTCCGCATGCTGGAGATAAATCTCCGCCACGGATCCTTGAATGTGAAAGAGGGTATCGGCAGCGTCGAAAAACACGACCTGGATGCGGCTCTGACTCATCGTGCGGGTTCACTCCTCATCTTCGGCTTCTCCGCCATCACTCGGCGAGGTGGCGGATTGTATCAGGATGGACAAAACCTCCGCCAGCGCTGTCCCCACCGAGGCTCACACCTGCCTTGTCACACCCAGTCGGATTCGGTGTTTCCTTTGACAGGTTTCAGACCCTTTGTTAGCTTCGCTGGAGTGGGTAGAGCGAGGTGTTTCCAATGGGTTCCACGATCTTCGTCATCGACAACAGCCCGGCGGTGCAACGCATGGTGGAGCAACTCTCCGCCCCCGATGGACATCGGGTCTTGGCCTTTCAGGACGGCCCCACCGCCCTTGAAGCCGCGCGATCACAAAGCCCCGCACTGATCATTGCCGACTACCATCTCGAGCAGATGACCTTCTCGGGGTTCTGTAAGGAGATCGGACGACAGGACAATCTGGCCGAAACGCTCATCGTCTCCATCGTCAACAGTTCGGATCGTCTGGATGAAAGCAAGCTGCGCACGCTTGGCGTGCGGGCGTTCCTCAAAAAGCCCTTCCAACGCGAGCAACTCCTCGAAACGATTCAGAGCATTCTCAGCAAACCGGAAGGGTCCCGTAGCCAGAAACCGGCCAAATCTCGTACCTGGCCTCCGGCCACCACAGGTGCCGACGACGATGACGAGACCGCGCCGGATGCCTCCGCCGATCATGCTTCCCGCCAGGCGGGAAAGAAGGAGCAGGCCCCCATGTCTTCCACCGCACCCGCGACCACACCCACGGGCGAGGAGTTGATGAGGGGTCTGGTTGAACACCTCCTCCAATCAACTACGGTCAAGGCCGATCGCGCCATCACCGAGTTGTTGCCCGCCGCCGTCGCCAAGGAGGTCGCGGGACAATTAGGGGCCGCGCTCGGCAAGGCCGTGCAGGCTGAAGTGAGCAAACAGGTTGCGGAGGCGCTCGCCCCGGAACGGATGCAGACGGGTCTGCGGTCCATCATTCAAGGGGAGTTGAAGCGTCAGACCGAGGCACAACTTGCTGGCGTGAATACGACGATCCGCCAGACCGTCACAGATGTGGCTCCCGCACTCGTGGAGCAAGCGGCAGAGAAACGGCTCGGTGACCTCACGGATGGCGGCGTCCAAAAACATCTGCCGCAAGCCCTACAGGCTCACCTGGACATGATCACCCAGTTGGTCAAAAAGGAAGTCGAGCACGTGGCCGCGAACTGTGCGCGACAGGCGGCCGAGGACATTGTGCGCGAAATGGCGAAAGATCCGATCCTGCAGGCAGTGCAGCGGATCGTTCCTGACGTGGCGGAAACTCAGATCCGGGCCGAGATCACACGATTGAGCTCACCCGACTAACGCCTCGCGGCGTTACCCTCGCTTCACCTTCTTGGCCGCTGCGCGGCGGGTCTTGGCCAGCGCCTTCACGCGGGCCACGTTCTTGCGGTGCTTCTTCCGAACTTTCCGATCCTTCTCACGTCCCCTCGGCATAGTCTCTCCTTCAACGGTAAACCGGCAGGCTGGCCGGCGCGCTCACTCGACATCGACTGAACCGCCGGATGTATATCACAGGGCTTCACTCCGCTACAACCTTTTGCACCGCCACCGCTGCGCTGTCATTACCTTGAGAGCACAGACAGCACATGGTAAGATGCGCCCGCGCCGCAGCCGGCGCCTCTTATGTCCACCCCACAACTCGAGAAAACCTACAATCCCCACGACGTCGAGAACCGCTGGTACCAGCGCTGGATCGATGCCGGCCTGTTTCACGCCGATCCGGCCCATACCGGGCAGCCCTACTCCATGGTGATCCCTCCGCCGAATGTCACGGGATCGCTACATGTGGGCCATGCGCTGAACAACACCCTGCAAGACATCCTGATCCGCTGGCGCCGCATGCAAGGGCGCAATGTGCTGTGGATGCCCGGCACCGACCACGCCGGCATCGCGACGCAAAATGTCGTGGAGCGGCAACTGCAGGCCGAAGGCACGTCGCGGGAAGCGCTCGGACGCGAAGCATTTCTGAAACGGGTCTGGAGTTGGAAGGAAAAATCCGGCGGGACGATCATCGGCCAGCTCAAGAAGCTCGGAGCCTCCTGCGATTGGGAGCGAGAACGGTTTACGATGGATCCCGGCCTGTCCGAAGCGGTCCGCGAGGTCTTCGTTCGCCTCCATCAGGACGGGCTGTTGTATCGCGGTGAACGGTTGATCAACTGGTGCCCGCGCTGCCTGACAGCCCTATCCGACATCGAAGTCGAACACGAAGAGGCGACCGGCAAGCTCTACACGATCCGCTATCACCTGGTGGACGATCCAACTCAGTTTCTTCTCGTCGCGACAACACGTCCGGAAACGTTGTTTGGTGACACGGCGGTAGCCGTGCACCCGGAAGATGAGCGCTTCCGGCATCTCATCGGTAAACGGGTTCAGCTGCCGCTCACGAGCCGCACGATCCCGATTGTCGGCGATTCGGTCCTCGTCGATCGCGAATTCGGCACCGGCGCCGTCAAGATCACGCCGGCCCACGACTTTAATGACTTTGAAGCGGGAGAACGACACGGACTGAAACGGGTCAAGATCCTCGATCTCCATGCCCACCTTCGATTGGCCGGTTCAGTGGCCGATCCCCCCGTCGCGGAAGCGATCGAGAATCTTCCTGTCGTGAAGGCTCGCCTCAAGGTCGAACAGCTCCTCACCGACCAGGGATTCTTGGAAAAGTCTGAGCCTCACAAGCTGGCGCTTGGCAAATGTTATCGCTGCAAAACGGTGGTCGAACCCTTTCTATCCGATCAGTGGTTCGTGAAGATCAAGCCGCTGGCCGAACCGGCGATCCAAGTCGTGGAAGACGGGCGCGTCAGGATTATCCCTGAGGCCTGGAAGAACAACTATCTGGGCTGGATGCGGGACATCAAAGACTGGTGCGTCTCGCGGCAGATTTGGTGGGGGCACCAGATCCCCGCCTGGTACTGCGAAACCTGTTCGGGTACACCGTTTTTACGGCGAAGCTCGGATGGCGCGCCGCTCATCCCGTCGAACGCCGTGGCGATCGTGGCGAAGACCAAGCCGGACGCCTGTCCGCAGGGCCACCGTGATGCGCTCGTCCAAGATCCCGATGTGCTGGATACCTGGTTTTCTTCTGCACTTTGGCCTTTCTCCACCCTGGGATGGCCTAACCAAACGCCGGAGTTGAAGGCCTTCTATCCGACCTCTACCCTCGTGACCGGGCTCGACATTCTGTTCTTCTGGGTCGCGCGCATGATTATGATGGGCTTGAAGTTCATGGGCGAGGTGCCGTTCCGCGATGTGTACATCCACGCACTGGTTCGAGATGCCGAAGGCCAGAAAATGAGCAAATCGAAGGGCAACGTCATCGATCCGCTGCATGTGATGGAGCAATACGGTACGGACGCGCTGCGCTTCACGCTGGCGGCCATGGCTTCGCCCGGGCGCGACGTGAAACTGGCTGAAGAGCGTATCGAAGGCTACCGAAACTTTACGAACAAAATCTGGAACGCCGCACGGTTCCTGCTCATGCACCTGGACGGCCAACGCACCGAGGTTCCACCGTCACAACGATCGTTCCCAGACCGCTGGATTCTGAGTCGCCTGAATGCCGCCATCAGCACGGTCGCCCAGGAGTTGGAGCAATATCGATTCGACCGCGCCTCCAGTGCAGTCTATCAATTCATCTGGCACGAGTACTGCGACAAGTACATCGAGATGGTGAAGCCCGCGCTCAAGGATCCGAACTCCGAACAGGCGAAGAGCACGCGGCAAACACTAGCCGAGACGTACGAAACCATGATGCGATTGCTCCACCCGTTCATGCCGTTCATTACGGAAGAAATCTGGCAGACGCTGCCGCATGAAGGTACCAGCATCGTCCGGAAGTCCTTCCCGACCACCAGAACGGATTGGGCGTCAGAGCAAGTCGAGCAGGAGTTTTCGCTGTTGGAAGAATGTCGTGCCCTGATGAATCAAGAGCGTGCGATTCTCGGATACGCCGCGGGCAAACGTCTCCACTTCAAGGTGCATGGCAAAACGGAAGCAATTGCCTCCATCCTTCAGAAGCATAAAGAACTGATTGAATACATGGAGAACGTGGACAATCTCTGGATTGCCCAAACGTTCGACGTCAGCAACCCGGGCGGCCTTCTGATTTTGACGAGCGGCTCCATCCAAGTGCGGACCTCGATGGAAGACGCGGACCTTGGCAAGGCGGAAGAAAATGTTCAGAAACAAATCAAATTGCTTCAAAAAGAAGTCGATCGCACGCAGCAAAAACTCGGCAATCCCGATTTCGTCGCCAAGGCACCGCCGGAGGTACTGAGCGAACACCGCGAGCGTCTTCAACGCGAATCTCAGATGATTCAACTCCTTCAACAGGCGTTGGACCAGATCAAGCTGTATACTTTGGAACGAACACGTATTGAGCGCCCCTAGCCCCCAGACCATTCTCAACGCCGTGCATCAGGCACTCGCCGAGGATCTCTCCCATGGCGATGTCACGACCAGCGCGTTGTTTCCGACCGCCCTTCGGACCACCGCCAGCATTGTCGCCCATCAGCCGATGACGGTCGCAGGCGCGGCCGTCGCGCGCGAAGTGTTCCTGGCAGTGGATCCCTCGGTGCGCATCCTTAAAACCGTGAAGGACGGACGCAGCGTGAAAGCGGACACTCCGGTGCTGGTGGTTCACGGTGATGTGCGCTCGCTATTGATGGCCGAACGGGTCGCCGTCAATTATCTCCAGCAACTCTCCGGCATCGCCACACTTACCGCGCAGTTTTGCGCCGCGGTTCGTGGCTACCCAACCAGGATCCTCGATACTCGCAAGACCACGCCTGGATTACGCGCCCTCGAAAAATGGGCGGTCGCATTGGGAGGCGGCAAGAATCATCGGTTTTCTCTGGGCGACGGTGTGCTCATCAAGGACAACCATCTCGCCGTTTTGCGCTCAGCCGGTCTTGACGTGGCCGAAGCCTGCCGCTTGGCGCGCGCCAATGCACCTCATGGCCTGCGCATTGAAGTGGAGGCGAAAACCTTGCAGGAAGTAAAAGAAGCCTTAGCGGGCAAGGCCGATATCATTCTGCTCGACAATATGTCGCCAGCAATGGTCCGACAGGCCGTGGCACTCATCAAACAGCGCGCCCTAGTCGAAGTGTCTGGTGGAATGACCCTGCAGACTGTCGCCGCCATGGCCCAGGCCGGTGCAGATTTCATTTCTGTCGGCGCCCTGACGCATTCCGCGCCCGCAGCCAACCTCAGCATGGACCTCTCCGCATCTCGGGGGCCCCGTGCCCGGAGCCGCTGACAATCCACCGTTCGCTGATCGGCTGAACATCGACCGTCTCAAAGCCTCCCTGCGCACGCATGCGGTAGGCCACGTTCTGCAGTACACCCTCTCCACCGCCTCCACGAACGCGGACGCGCTTCTTGCCCTGCAACAACCGAATGCGGCACCGATCCCGCACGGCTCGGTCTTCCTCACCGAGTGCCAAACCGCCGGCCGAGGACGGCGAGGCCGAACATGGCACTCTCCCCCTCACGGCAACATTTACATGTCCGTGGTCGTATCCCCCACGCCAGGCTCCATGCGTCTGGGTCCCTGGCTGTCATGGATTCCTCTCTTTTCGGCATTGGCCACCGCAGATGCACTCACGGCACAAACCGCACTGCCCATTTCCGTCAAATGGCCAAACGATCTCTTGATCGCCACCAAGAAAATCGGCGGCATCCTCTGTGAGCAGACCACCAGGCCTGACAAGACCATCGCAATCGTCATCGGCATTGGATTGAATATCAATGCGCCGCTCGACGGTTTCCCGGAGGAGTTACGGGTTGGAGCCACGACCCTCGCCACAGAAAGCGGTCGACACACTGACCGCAACGCCATCCTGGCTGAATTGTTCCTCCGGCTTGAACAGCGCCTGGACCATCTCCTCACCGAGGGCCCCACCGGCATGATCGAGGAGTTCACGCAACGATGCTCAACCATCGGCAAAACCGTTCGCGTGAACCTTGAGCAAGGACGCGCCATGGAGGGGGTTGCGGAATCCATCGGTCCTGATGGCTGCCTCCGCCTGCGGGTGGCTTCGGACAGCGTTCAACCGCCCTCTGGCTCCCTACTTGAAGTCCGGAGCGCCGAAGTCGTCCATCTGCGGGGGTGAAATCCGGGTCCTGCCTGGGTTAGAGTGAGACTACGATGCTATTGGCGATCGACATCGGGAACACGAACGTGGTCTGTGGCCTCTTCGACGGGTCCGCCTTGCGCGGGCACTGGCGGCTGGCAACTGAATCACGACGCACGGACAATGAGTATGGCATTCTGCTCCTCAACCTGCTGCACAACGCCGGCTTTGCCCCGGGGCAAATCACGGGCTGTATCCTGTCCAGCGTGGTTCCGGCACTGACTGCAACCTTCGATTCCCTGCTTCAAACCTATTTTCATCACACGCCTGTCGTTGTTGGACCGGATATCGACTCCGGCCTGACGATTCGGTATGCCAATCCAAAAGAAATCGGCAGCGATCGCATCGTCAATGCCGCCGCAGCCTATGCGCAATACCGCTCCGATCTGATCATCGTCGACTTCGGCACTGCCACGACGTTCTGCGCCGTGACCAAATCGGCCGAGTACCTCGGCGGCGTCATCGCACCGGGTCTCGGCATTTCAGCCGACGCCTTATTTGCCCGCACTGCGAAATTGCCCAAAGTCGAAATCATCAGGCCCAAAACCGTCATCGGTAAGGATACGATCGGGGGCATTCAGAGTGGACTCCTGTTTGGCTATGTGGGACTGGTCGATGGCATTGTCCGGCGCATAGAACGGGAACTTGGCCGCACCTCCATCGTCGTCGCTACTGGCGGCCTGGCGACCGTCATTGCCCAGGAGACGGAAACGATCCAGGAAGTCCTTCCCTTCCTCACCCTCGAAGGCTTGGCACTGCTGTACCACCGAAATCGCCTCGCCTAGGCGGCCATTCGACAGTCGCCGTTACAACATCATCCAACTCGCGAACGCTGAGAGACCTGAAAAAACGACAATTTCTTTTCATTCCCCGTTGACTTCCATCCTCCGGTGGCTATCTCACTCACCAGAAAAGGTGCAATCAATGTCTGAAGACGAGAAGAACGTTCACAGTATCGATAACTTAGATGGTTCAGACGAACCTTCCTCCGCGACGATTGACGGTGCGAGCGAATTGCAGCAGGCACTCGATGCGAAGGCCGAGGAATGCAAAGCCGCTCATGAAAAGTATCTGCGACTCGCAGCCGAATTCGACAATTATAAGCGACTGGCGCAACGCGACCAGCGTGAGCAAATCAAGTTCGGCAACGAACAGATTCTCAAAGAGCTCCTGCCCGTCGTCGACAACTTAGAGCGAGCCATCAAATCCGCCAAAGGAGCCGGCTCCGTGGATGCACTGACGGAAGGCGTCGAGTTAACGCTCAAGCAACTCGTAGGGGCGCTCACCAAGTTCGGCGTCAAAGCGGTCGAGAGTGTTGGTCAAGTATTCGATCCGTCCACGCAGCAGGCGGTCGCCCAGGTGCCGTCGGACACGATCCCTGAAAATCACGTTGTGGAAGAGTATCAAAAGGGATATCTCCTCCAAGACCGCATCCTCCGGGCTGCCATGGTCACCGTCTCGACCGGAGCGGCGAATTAAGATGGTACGTAGGTACGCAAATCGGTTTCGCGAGCACAGCTGACACGATCGTTCACGTATTGATATTTTTTGCGAAGGAGCCAACCCATGGGCAAAGTTATTGGAATCGACCTCGGCACGACGAACTCCTGCGTCGCCATCATGAGCGGTGGAGACCCGGTTGTCATCGCCAATGCGGAAGGAAGTCGCACCACTCCATCCGTGGTGGGTATCACGGATAAGAATGAGCGTCTGGTGGGACAAATCGCCAAGCGGCAAGCCATCACCAATCCTGAAAACACCATCTTCTCGGTTAAGCGCTTGATGGGACGCAAATTCAAGAGCAAGGAAGTTCAGGAAGCCATGAAGCGCCTCCCCTACAAGGTCGTGGAGGCAGACAATGGCGACGCGCACGTAGAGTTGCGCGGCAAACGATATAGCCCGCCGGAAGTCTCCGCCATGATCCTGCAGAAAATGCGGCAGACGGCCGAAGACTATCTGGGCGAAAAGGTCACGGAAGCTGTCGTCACGGTTCCAGCCTATTTCGATGACAGCCAGCGACAAGCGACGAAGGACGCCGGGCAAATCGCCGGATTGAACGTCCTGCGCATCATCAATGAACCGACCGCGGCCTCGCTTGCCTACGGCCTCGACAAGAAAAAAGATGAACGCATCGCCGTGTACGACCTGGGCGGCGGAACCTTCGACGTGTCCGTCCTTGAAATTGGCGACGGCGTGTTTGAGGTGAAATCTACAAACGGCGACACCTACCTCGGCGGCGACGACTTCGATGAACGCGTGATGGACTGGCTCGTCGAGGAATTTAAGAAAGATCAGGGGATCGACCTCCGCAAGGACCGCATGGCGCTACAACGTTTGAAGGAAGCGGCCGAGCGGGCGAAGATCGAACTGTCCTCCTCTCAGGAAAGTGAAATCAACCTGCCGTTCATCACGGCAGACGCCAGCGGCCCGAAGCACATGGTCACCAAGCTGACCCGCGCGAAATTGGAACAGCTGGTGGGCGACCTCATCCAGAAAACCATTGAGCCTTGCCGCAAGGCCTTGGCGGATGCGGGGGTGAGCGCCAAGGATATTCAGGAAGTCGTCCTGGTCGGCGGCATGACCCGTATGCCGAAAGTGATCCAGGTCGTGAAGGACTTCTTCGGGAAAGAGCCTCATCGCGGGGTAAACCCTGACGAAGTCGTCGCCATTGGCGCCGGTGTGCAAGGCGGCGTGCTGAAGGGCGAAGTCAAGGATGTGCTGCTGCTCGACGTGACCCCGCTGTCCCTCGGCATCGAAACCCTCGGCGGCGTGTTCACGAAACTGATCGAACGGAATACCACGATCCCGACGAAGAAGAGCCAGGTGTTCTCAACGGCGGCCGACAATCAAACGGCCGTGACCATCAGAGTTTTCCAGGGCGAACGTGAAATGGCCAATGACAACAAGCTCCTGGGACAGTTTGATCTCGTCGGCATTCCTCCCGCCCCGCGCGGCATGCCGCAGGTGGAAGTCTCCTTCGATATCGATGCCAACGGTATCGTCCACGTCGCCGCCAAAGATTTGGCGACGCAGAAGGAGCAGTCCATCAAGATCACGGCGTCGAGCGGACTCAGCAAAGAGGAAGTGGACAAGCTGGTCAAGGATGCGCAGTCCCATACTGAGGACGATAAGAAACGCCGTCGGGCCGCGGAAGCCCGCAATCAGGCTGATTCTCTGCTCTACAGCACCGAGAAGAACCTGTCCGAGCATGGCGATAAGATCAGCGAAGACGACAAGACCAAGATCACCGAGGCCATCGCCGGGCTCCGCAAGGCGATGGAAGGCGATGATCCCGCCGTCATCGAAACGGCGACGCAAACATTGACCACGGCTTCGCACAAACTGGCTGAGGAAATGTACAAAAAGGCTTCAGCTTCCGCTGGGCCTGCCGACGCCGGTGCCTCTGCCGCAGATGGGGGGGCGCAGGCCAAGACCGATGAGAAGGTCGTGGACGCGGAATTCGAAGAAGTCGACAAGGATAAGAAGTAAGCTCCTCACTGCATGCAGGATCAGGCTTCACGGACGGTGAGGCTCGGTCCTGCATGCACCTTACAACGGATACCCCTCTCCTGTGGCTAAACGCGATTATTACGAAACCCTCGGCATCGAACGGAACGCGACCGACGACGAAGTCAAAAAGGCTTTCCGAAAGCTCGCTCGCCAACATCACCCGGACCTTCATACCTCTCCCGAACAGAAAAAGTCGGCTGAAGAGAAATTCAAAGAACTGAACGAAGCCTACGAAGTCATCAGCGACGCGGAAAAACGTCGTCGGTACGATACGTTCGGCCATGCGGGCGGCCCCCAGGGCGCCGAGGGATTCGATTTCGGCGGACAGGGCGGATTCGGCGATATCTTCAACGACATTTTCGAAGACTTCTTCGGCCAGCCTCGTGGTCGTGCTCGGGCCGAACGCGGGAATGATCTCCAATACAATCTTGAGATTAGCTTTGAAGAGTCGGTGTTCGGGAAAGAAGCCAAACTTAAAATTCCCCGCTGGGAAACCTGCGCGGACTGTAAGGGAACCGGCGCAAAATCGGCGACCGCCATCAAGATGTGTCCTGCCTGTAAAGGACAGGGACAGCTCCGTTTCCAACAAGGATTTTTTAGCGTCAGCCGACCCTGTGGTCAATGCGAAGGCGTCGGACAAATCATCACCGAACCCTGCCAGGCCTGTGGTGGACGGCAGCGCATCCGCAAGGAACGCATGCTGTCGGTCAATATTCCAGGCGGCATCGAAACCGGTATGCGTCTCCGTCTCGCCAACGAGGGGGAACATGGCGTCCAAGGTGGCCCGCAGGGCGATCTGTATGTCGCCGTATCGGTCAAACCCCATCCCCACTTCCACCGGGAAGGGCAGGATATCACGTGTGACCTTCCTATCAATCTCGTGACGGCAATCCTGGGCGGCCGCGTCGAAGTGCCCACGCTCAAGGGCAATACCTTCATGAAAATTCCCGCAGGCACGCAGCCCGATAAAATATTGCGGCTCAAGGGCCTCGGATTCCCGAACCTCAAGGGTGGCCATACCGGGGACCAGTTATTCAATGTGAAAGTGGAGATCCCCACCAAGCTCAGCTCGAGACAAAAAGAGCTGCTGGAAGAGTTTGCGAAGGAAAGCGGCTACACGAAAGATAGCGAGGGCGAAGGATTCTTAGACAAGATGAAGACGTTTTTCGAATAGACCGGGCCTCTGGACCCTCCCGATCCGCCGACCGTCATGCCGGCATTTTTTATCTCCTCAGCCGAAATCCGCGGAACCGAACTCACCCTCACCGGCGAACTCTGCCATCATCTGCGTGCCAGCTTGCGCGTCAAGCCCGGTGAAATTCTGCGGCTGACGGATGAACAGCGTCAGCGGTATGAGGTGCGCGTGAGCGCCGTGGCGCCGCAGGCGCTGACGGCCGAGATTCTCGAATCGCGGCCCGGACCGATCGATACGGCGCCTCGTATCATCCTCGCGCAAGCCATACTCAAAGGCGATCACATGGATTGGGTAGTGCAGAAGGCGAGCGAGTTGGGTGTGAAAGCTGTTCTCCCGCTGATCTCACGGCATGGCGTCGTACGACCGCAACCAGGGAGAGTGACTGCCCAAGTGGCTCGCTGGCAACGGATTGCCACCGAGGCCGCGCAACAGTCGGAACAATGGCAGCCTCCACAGGTGGTGGAACCGATGGAGGTCCGCCGATTTTTCTCGAGCCATGGAGCGACCACCGCACTCTTGTTGGCCGAGCGTCAGGACGCCTTGGGATTGGCCAATGTTCCACTGCCGGCTCTTCCAACTGACAGTGTCACGTTGATTATCGGACCTGAAGGGGGATGGGCGGAAGAAGAACTGTCCCAGGCCATGGAAGGAGGTTGCCGGGCCGTGAGTCTCGGTTCGCACATCCTTCGAGCGGATACGGCCGCGGTCACGGCGCTAAGCATCGTGCAGAGTCGGTTAGGACGATTGGGCTAAACGAGTAGCGACGGGGAAGTGATTACTTCTTTCCAGCACTGATGGAAATGATGGTCCCTCCCTCACCGGCTGCCCAGCCGGCGGTCGCACGCGGAAAACTCAGCGCCATCAACGAACGTTTTACCGGACTGGTTTCTTCCACCCAGTTGAACCCGGCGTCGCTGGTTCGCAGAATCTGACCACGTTCCCCCACGATCCACCCCTGCTGCGCGTCTGTGAAGCGCACACGAATGAGATCCGTGAGTTTGTTGCAGGTCCTGCCACAAGGCAAGGTGCGATCGACCCAGTGCGTTCCGCCGTCGGTCGTTTGGAATAACGCCCCCGCATTACCGACCGCCCATCCGTTGGTATCATCCGCAAAGGCGACATCAAAAAAGGTGGCCGAGCTTTGGCTGGCCTGTGTGGTCCAGTTTTTCCCGCCGTCCGCCGTCGTAAGAATCGTGCCCAAGGCCCCCACGGCCGTGCCCTGCAGTTCGCTGGTCAACGCAATGGCATACAATGCCGCACTCGTGCCGCTGGCTTGATCGACCCAATTCTCCCCGCCGTCAGTGGTCTGTAAAATGGTGCCGTTCCCTCCCACCATCCAGCCCTTCGTCGGAGAGGCAAAGGCAATCCCGTACAAAGGCGCTTGCGTGGACACCACGACGACGCTCCAAGTCTCGCCACCATCCTTGCTGGTTCTGACCGTGCCATTCGCCCCCACGACCCACCCGCGCTGCGCGTCTCGAAAGTAGACAGCGGTCAGGAGCGACGAGGTGCCACTGGAGACCTTCTTCCACTTGTGGCCACCGTCGGTGGTCTTAAGAATCGTCCCACCTGATCCAACGGCCCACCCAAGCTGATGGTCGTGAAAAAACATTCCCAACAGCGTCGCTTCAGAGCCACTTTTCTGCATGGCCACAGTGACCCGCGCGTCAGGAGAAGCCGCCTCAACCGTGCCAAGGCCTAGCAGGCTCATGATCAAACAGGATGCAGCCGCCATTATGTGCAAGATTCGAGGCCTCATTGTTGGTGATGAGTGTTGTCGGGATTGCTATTCCGCCAATAGCTGGCATCCGGCAGGCCGGACTGTTGAATGGTAAAGGGGCCGGCTTCCAACGTGAGCCATTTTTTTGGCGTGCAGCAGGACCCATCCGGCAGCAAATCCCATGACCCGCGCCGCACGACCAGCGGCCCGGACGTCAGGTCCGGATTGAATTCGCCGAGTTTGCCGACTCCATATGAATGACGATGAGGAATCTTGACCGTGATCTCCGTATCTGTCCAGGATTGAATGATCGCCCCGACGCCGTTAAACAAAACTTCGGTCCGCGAGACATTCTCTCCCAACTCGGGGGACACTCGGGCATACACACTGTCCGTGATAACTTTGCTCGGCTCGGCCGTCTTCAAAAATTTACCGAACCCGCGTCCCTTGATCGTCACCACTTCATCGAGTCCCCCGGTATTGGGGCTATACGAATCGATCTTCGGCGTCACGAGTGTGAAGTTTCCGACCTCCGTCTCCAGCACTTTTTTTTCGGCGCAACAGGTCCCGTCCGGCTTCGGCATGTTCGCGGCGCGTTTCACCACCACCGGCCCACTCTTCGCGCTGAAAGGCACCCAGACATCGATGCGATCATGTCCCCACCGATACACAATGGCCTGCACCCCGCCGATCTCGACGGTGTTTTCGCTCAGCGAAAAATCGATGTAGTTAAACGGCGTAGACCCGGCCTCCGAATAAAACCCGAAATTCTCTCCCGTGATTTTCAACAGGGTGCCGATGGGGGCCTCGGTCGGCGCCAAGGCCGTGGCCTTGGGCGTCTGCACGGTATACGTTCCAATGGCCCGTTCCTGCCCGTTGCGCTTCATCACGACCGGGCCGGTTTGGGCATCGAGCGGCACATGCACCACGATCGTCGTATCCGTCCACTGCGAGACCGTGGCCAGATGCCCGCCAAACAGCACGCCATCCTCAGGGTTCCTGCTCGTCCCGAACCCTTTGCCGAACAGCACGACTTTTGTACCGACCGGTCCGCTGGTGGGATCGACCCGCACCGAAGCCAGTACCTTCATCGGCATCGAATTGCTCACGACCTGCTTGACCGGCGCACAGCAGGATCCATCCGGCAAGGGATCAGACGAGGCCATGCGAATCACCACATCGCCCGACTGCACGTTGCCCGGCAGCTCCACCTCGATCTTATCGTCACGCCACTTGCGGACCCGCACCGTCACGTCGCCGATAGCCACGCTATTCACCCCGAAAATCGTGTTCGGATCGCGCGGGCCGGCCGTGTTGCCGAAATGTTCTCCGGTGAGTTCCAAAATCGAGCCCGGTTCTGCTTCAGCTGGTGAGACCGATTGAATCATAGGTTGCAGCCGCGTGAACGATCCCGCCTTCACATGCTTTTTCCCCATGATGATGTCGACCGGACCATTGGCGGCTTGCGACGGCACCCGCACCTCGATGAGATCCGGATCCCATCGCTGAATTAGCGCGGGAACGCCCTGAAACGTGACCTGATTGAAGCGGGTCGATTTGAACGGACCGAAGCCTTTCCCCGTGATCGACAGCGTGGCTCCCGGCACGGCCGCATTGGGATGCAGAGCCGGAGGTTCAGCCGGAGCAGCCATGGAATCAACGGAATTCGCCACTAAGGCAACGCCCAGGATGGCACAAGTGATGTATTTCATGGGATTCACTCCCTACCGATACCCTTTGAGTGAGCCTGACGAGCAGGCCGGGTGAGGATGAATGAATGATGGTCCGCCAGATGAACGCCCCGCACGTGGCACAAAACCCCACGCCACTGAGGCAACGAAGCCGGATGGGGGGTGTGGTATTAAACCCGAAGACTTCCGGACTATAACAAGCGGTTTTTTTTGATGTCAAGGCAAGCGGCGACGGCCGGAAGGGATGGGAGCAATGGATTCGTCAGACTCTGACCTGCACCAGTAATTCGAGTTCGATGGCGGCATGCAGCGGGAGTTCCGCAGCACCAAGCGCCACACGCGCATGGCGTCCGGCTTCACCGAAAATCTGCACCAGCAAATCGGACGCGCCATTGATCACGGCAGGTTGCTGCACGAATCCCGTGGCCGACGCGACATGACCGACGACTCGCACGATCCGGCGCACACGATCCAACGAACCGAGTTCCTGCTTCACAACCGCCAGTGCGTTCAAGAGCGCTAATCGAGCCGCTTCGGCGCCCCGCTCAACCGTCACCTCCTGCCCCAGCTTGCCTGTGATCGCCACCTGGCCGTCCCGAAACGGCAAGATGCCGCTCAGATACAGTAGGTCACCGGCCAATACCGCCGGCACATAACTCGCGACCGGTTTTGGTGCAACTGGAAGGGTAAGACCGAAGCTGGTCAGTTTCTCGTCAATCGACACAGTACGATCCTTTCATCTTCACACCCACCGATTGTCTCGCACTCGAGAGTTCCCCCTCTGTTTCTATGGAGTCCGTCCTCGGACGATCAACCGTACGTATACGTCATCCGGGAGCCATTGGGCAAGATGACGCCATCCGGCATCTGTTCACGTACTCGCTGAGGAAATGGGCTGCATCGACAGCCAATCCGACCCTATGATATATACGGCCTATATATCTACGCCAAGGGAGGCCACCATGCCATCCACGATGGTCCAAGTCCCCATCCTCATGAGCCCCGGCCAGAAGCGCCGACTGGCACAAAAGGCGAAAGCCGCCAATCTCACCATGGCAGAACTGCTTCGTGAAGGGGGCGAGCGGTACGTGCCGGCCGATGATCCCTCGCTTTTGGATCACATGGCCAAGCAAGTCATCCGGGAGACGAAGAAAACCATTCGCGCCATCGACAAAACCCTCGCCCTGGTGGCGGAGTCCGAAGCGCGCATGCTGGCGCTCGCCAAGACCCGCAAGAAAGGGTGACGATGGGACTCACCGAGCGTGTGTGAGATGCCTTCGCCAACACCATCAAGCTGAACGACAAGGTGGAACAACTCAACACCACGGTCGCCAAGCAGCAGTCCCACATTGAAGATCTGAACGCCCGCGTCATCCGCCTCGAAGCCGCGCTGGAATTTGCGCTCCACGCGCAACGCTCCCGCCGCCTGCCCACAACACCGCGCTAGGTCCCTTCTCTATCGGACAGGCTCATTACGGACAGGTTTGGGACACAAAGACTTCAGATAATCATCTCGAAAACACATGGAGTCCAAAATCGTGAGCGCATCGGATCCGATCACTCATCCACCTAAACCGAGGAGCTTACGATATACGTATGCCGGGATCAATCTCCATGCTACCAGCAGCGTGGTCGCCGTGAGGGATGTGGAAAGGGGTTGAGATCCTTTACTCAGAACCCACTGTGTCACGAAACAACTCGAAACCACTTCTCTAAACGAATAGGCGACTCGTGCACCAGCCACTTATGTGCGTCGGAACAGAGATAGGCGACTAAGGCAAAGACTTCTGCGTACAAGAGCAACGCTGCCCAATTTCTGAGTGATCCACCTTCGGTTAGTGGTGCCAATGCACTCAGAATGAACAAATAGGAGAGCAACAGCAGAGAATCCATTCTTGGCGGATTTGCGGACTTGTCCGAAATTTTGTGTGTGAGGCATAGTGTGGCGGAAAGGAGCCTCTATGCCTCGCAAGACGAATACGACGAAGGACCTCGCGCCGGCGCTGCCGGTGAGCCAGGAGGTATTGGACCAGTTGGTGACTGGGCCGCTGACACCGGCACAATTTGAGACGCTGTTCCGGGACCTGAAGAAGGCGGTGCTGGAGCGCGCCCTGGGGGCGGAGCTGACGCATCACCTGGAGGCGGAGCAGGCCCACGGCGCGCCCCGTGGCAACCACCGCAACGGCACGACGCCGAAGACCGTACTGACCGACGACGGGACGGTGCGGCTCGAGGTGCCGCGGGATCGGATCGGGACCTTCGAGCCGCAGTTAATCGGCAAGCACGAGCGGCGCTTC